>PLXE01000106.1 GCA_003151335.1 Acidobacteriaceae bacterium | reverse complement strand
CCGGATTCACTGGACGTGTACGCGAGCCAATGGCCGTCGGGGGAAACGTGACCAAGCGTGGCGAACGAATTGGGGGCGTGGGGTACCAGCAACGACGGTTTGCGCGCTCCTTCCAGCGGCAAGGCCCAGATCTCCGAGCCTCCCATAGGACCACGGTCACAAATCAGGTACTTGCCGTCGCGCGTCCAGTGGGTAGGAATAACGATCTGTTCATCGCTGAGCAGAAGCTCCTCCGGCCCGCTACCGTCGGAGAGCTTGCGGTAAAGGTTGGACCGACCGTTGCGATCGGATGTGTAGGCGATCCACTTCCCATCGGGCGACCAGACTGGAAAAGCATTCAGAGCGGGTCCGAAGGTCAATCTGGTGCGAACTCCGCGCGCCAGATCAAGCACCCAGATGTCGCTCTGACCGTTGTCGAGTTGGAGAACGATACGGTCGCCACGGGGAGAAATGGATGCTGTCTGCAAGTTGGTGAGCTTGTCGGCGGCGATGCTGATCTGCTTGCCGTTGCGATCCACCCATACCAACTGCCAGTCGCCACTGCCGCCGTTGCCGACAAGCAGCAGCCCATTACCAAAGGCCGAAGCGTCCATGTGCCAGGTGGTAACGTCGTTCATCACGCCTTTGGCGATGCTTACCGGCTCGCCGCTGGGCGTTCCCGAGGCGGGGTCGAAGGGTTGCGCCATCAACTGGTCGCCGCGCGCGAACAGGAGAAATCCACCCGCATAAACGGCGTTGGTTTGAGAGTTGAACAACGCACGATTCTCGCGTCCGTCCAGGGAGGCGAAGTAGAGCGCATTATTTGCGGCCTTGGAAGGTTCGTGATGAATGGCGAGGTAGAGAAAGTGCTTGCCGTCGGGCAGGAAAAACGGCCAGCGATGTGAGGTATGCTTGGCGCGATCGACCGTGGTAGCGGGGACCGGGGCTCCGCCGCCGCTAACGCTGACACGCATCAGGGGTGTTTGCGTGGCAGGGGAAAACAGGATCACTCCGCCGGGTCCCCATGCGCCGCCGCGACCGAATGGGGCATCGGCCAGCACCTGCGACGAGTTGCCATTCAGATCGACCGCTTTCAACTTGCCATCGGCAAAGAATCCCAGCGAGCGGCTGTCGGGTGACCAGAAAGGAAAGATCGCGTTTTCGGTGCCGGGCACAACCCGCGCGTCCAGCGAATCCATGGGGCGCACCCAGATGGCGGTGCTGCCATCCGGTTTGGTCGCGGTGAATGCCACACTGGAGCCGTCGGGCGACAGTACCGGTGGCCCCGCAGAATCGCCTGTCAGATTCAGTATCGTGTTCTCTGGCGGGTTCATCACCGTTCGCGTGACCGGGGCAGACGGAACGGAGCGGTCCATGAACGTTCCGGCGAGGACGCCAAGCGCCAGCGCGACGACGAAGGCAGTCGCCCAGCCGAGACGCTCGCGTTTTCGCGACGTCGAGGTCGTTGGCGATGCCGGCAATGCAGCCATCGCGCCCGAGGAACTGCTGCTCGCGATCCACTGCAACTGCAACTTCACGTCGTGGGCGGTCTGAAAACGCTCCTCCGGATCTTTTTGCAAGCAGGTTGCAACAGCGTTTTCAAACGCGGGCGGCGTGGAAGGTTTCAATGCGCTGATCGGCTCGGGATCCTTCTCCAGAATGGACGACGCCAGCGAGATTTGGCTCTTACCCTCGAACGGCCGCTTCCCCGCAAACATTTCGTACAACACAGCGCCAAAGGCAAAAATGTCGGAGCGGGGATCGGCCTCCTTGCCCTCGATCTGCTCCGGCGACATGTATTGCACCGTGCCGACGATGGTGCCGGCCGTGGTGAGCGGGCTTAAAGGGCTCGGCCCGGCCGCTGTCACTGCCACCGCGGTAAATGACGGAGGGGCCCCGGACCCCAGGCCGGCGGTCGCCATGGCCAGCGGCTTCGCCAGGCCGAAGTCCATCAGCTTGGCGCCGCTCTGGGTCAGCATGATGTTGCCGGGTTTCAAATCGCGATGGACAATTCCCTGGCGATGGGCCACTTCCAGCGCCTCGCAAACTTCAATTCCGACCTTCAGCGATTCCTTCAGCGATAACGCACCTTTTTTCAGCCGCTCGGCCAGCGACTCTCCCTCCAAATACTCCATTACGAGAAAGTCGATGCCGTCCTGATGCCCAATGTCATAAAGCGTGCAAATGCGCGGATGGTTCAACGACGAGATGGCGCGAGCTTCGCGGTCGAAACGTTCCTTGGCGTCAGGATTTGCAGAAAGATGGTTGGGCAGAACTTTGATGGCGACGGTACGGTCGAGGCGTGTGTCCTTGGCCCGATACACTTCGCCCATCCCGCCCGCTCCTAGTGCAGACTGAATCTCGTAGGCGCCAAGTTTTGTGCCGGAGGTTAAAACCATGGGTTCGCGACATTATATTCCATGGAACTCGTATGACATGCTTTTGCGGGCAATCGGTAGTGTCTGAAAAGTCGTATGGTAAAAAAACTCATCTTCGCTTCCGAGGAAGGGAAGTTTACCCGACCGAAGGCTCATGCCGCTTCCCGCTCATAGTACTTCAGCAGACCTGTGGTGCGCAAAAATTGCGTCGGGCATAAATTTGCCGCTTCAACCTTCGAACGAAAAGGCATCATAAGTCGCCATCCGTCAAACAGGAACCAAATCCGTTCTCTTCCAGCCACTGATAGAGGTGCACCTGATATAGATACGAGGCGAGAATCTCTTCCCCCATTTCGTGTGTCTCAGTGCAGACAAACGGTACCCGCAGTCCGGCAAGCACGGCGATCAACGATTGCGTAATCTGGTTGGGATTGACGGCCGAATGAGGATAGGGCGATTTGACTTGGCTTAAAGCTGCCGTGACCAGCAACAAGCGATGAGGATACTCCGACATCTGCCGCAGGCGAGCGACGAACACCGGTCGCTCGACGGTGAAGGAGCGCACCAGATCCGAGAGATCCTTGCGCTCCACAACGCAGACGTCCTCAAGTCCCGAAATCGAGTAATCGCCCAGCTTCAGTGTTTTCCTTTCCACTGCGCTGAACCAGCCCTCGAAGCGAGAGAAGTCGAATGGATTTTGCTCACGGGTATCCACCACCAGTACTGGGCGAGGGGTTTTGAGCTGCGTGCCTCCGCGTTCGGCCAGAACCGGTATGGCAGGAGGGGGGACGGGATTTGCGCTGAGAAACCAGTCCAGCGGAGAGGTGATCAGAGTTCGGCGCCGGTTCATCGCCATCGGTTACGCCGCAACTTTCTCAAGTCGATACTCATGGTGTAATCCACCCAGCACTGGGCGAGCCATGACTCGCGAGCCCTCGGGCAGCATGTGTCTGCAGCTACTTGGGAGCGGCGCCGGGTTCGAGGGCTCCGGGATTCCAGGACCAAGGCTCGAATGTGGGCGCGATTGATTGTAATGCGCGACCCACTCTTTCAGTAAACTGTGAAGGTGTCTCTCTCCAAGCGGAATAACAAAGTCGAGGAACTCTCGGCGTATGGTGCCGATCAGCCGTTCGCAGTAGGCGTTCGCCTTCGGCGCGCGCACGGGGGTTCGCAAGACTCTGAGGCCGAAGGAGCTCTTGAGTTCCTCGTCCAGGCTGGCTGAGAAAATCGAATCGCGATCATGGATTACGAACCTTTGTCCATGTTCGCCGGGAAGAGCTTCTCGAAACTGCTGCAACGTCCAAGCGGCAGTCGGATGGGCCGTGACATTGCAGTGCACAATCCTCCGCGTGCCAATTTCCATCAGCACGAAGACGTACAACTGGCGAAAGCCTGCCGTCACCACGACTAGGAAATCGCAGGCAAGCAACGATCGAGTGTGATTGCGAACGAAGCTGTTCCAGCGCTGCGATGAGGGACCTCTGCTGCCCGGCTGGTTCGGCCAATACGTTCCAACCGTTCGCGGTGAGACCAGAATGCCCAGCTTCAGAGCCAACTCGTCGGCAACGCGACCCTGCCCCCAAGTTGGATTTTCTTCCACCATTCGAGCAATCAGTTGACGGATGTTGCTGGGTAGCTTCGGCCTGCCCGGGCGTGATTTCATCTTCCAGAACAACTTGAAAAGCCGGCGATGCCAGCCGATCAGGGTTTCGGGTTTGACGATCACCAAAGCGGATCGCCAATCGCAGAACTTCGACCAGAGCACAAGGCTGATGCGGGCCGCGTCGGTCAGCCGCCTGGGACGCACCTGATGTTCTTGATAGAAGGCCAACTGCTTCCGTAAGAACAGGTTCTCCGCAAGCAGAGCCGAACGCGACCGAACACAGGAACGCAGGAATGTGCTGAGCTCCAAACAGACGCCAAAGCCCGCACGGATGAGGGAGGAGAATTGCAGCCCACTGAACATTGTGTCGGATTGTAGTCGCACCAAAGCGATTCGTTCCACCGGAACTCAGCGGTTCAAATCGCCATGCAACGGGTCGACCTCTGCCAAGCCGGGCATGCCGCGTTTTCAATGAGTTCAGAGGTCGGACGGAATATTTGCGCACCACAGCGATGCCGTACTACCCGAACGCGATCCAGTTCAACTACATTCGTCCTGCGGGCAAGCGGGCCGGCTTGGGCGACAACATCGGCTGGCACACGTTCCGGCACACTTACCGGGCGTGGCTAGACCAAACCAAGGCACCCATGACAGTGCAGAAGGATCTCATGCGTCACGCCAACATTTCAACCACCATGAACGTCTATGGTGGCGCGATGCCGGAGCCGATGCGCGAGGCCAACAGCGCAGTCGTCCGAATGGTCATCCAGTAATGGACGGTAGATGGACGGGAACACCGTCTAAGTTATTGAAAATATGGCGGAGAGACAGGGATTCGAACCCTGGATACCCTTTCGAGTATACACGCTTTCCAAGCGTGCGCCTTCAGCCACTCGGCCATCTCTCCGTTGGGAAAAGCGTCTTGCGGTAACGCCAGAACGACGGCGTCGTCTCATTGTAACGTATTGTAAGGGACAGGAAATCCGACGTTGCTGCCAGTAGTCAGTAGTCAGAACTGGACACTGACAACCGGACACTGACAACTGCTTCTTGCTTACTCGCCTTCCTTCAGTTGCTGCGCCAGGTAGTTCGCTATTCCCATCTCGCTGATGGCGTGCAATTGGCCTTCGAGCCAGTCGATGTGGTGTTCTTCGTCGCTGAGGATCTTTTCTGCCAGTTCGCGCGAGCCTGCGTCGTTAGCGGCTGTGCAGAGCTTTATTCCATCATTCAGGCGCTTGACCGCGTCGTATTCGAGTTGCAGATCGTTCTTGAGCTGCGCCTCGACCGTAGCTCCAATGTTGATTTTGAAGTAGTCGGACATGTTGGGGGTGCCGTCGAGATACAGAATTCGCTCCATGCACTTTTCGGCGTGCATCATTTCTTCGATGGATTCCTTCTTCGCCAGCTTGGCAAGCCGCTTGTAGCCCCAGTTCTCGCACATTTCGGCGTGCAGGAAGTACTGATTGATGGCCGTCAACTCCGCCTTTAATACCTGGTTTAAGAAAGCAATAACTTTGGCATCACCCTTCATATCGCCTCGCTGAACTTAGTAAGTTGACACAATTCGGCGCAGCCACACATGGTCAAAAGTGCGCCTCGCGGAACGCTTCATTGTAGTCTGCCAACAACGATATCGCTATAAGCAACTTCACGGACCGCCTTGGCGAAACTCATTTTTCGGCAATCATGTACTGCTCGAATTTGCCGTCGGGCATTTCGTAGATGATGATGAGCAAGTTCTTGCTCGCGTATTTTACTTCATACACCCGTTCCGTCATCCCGCCACGCGCGGAAACATTGCCCTGCGTGAAGCTCAGGGGAGCGCCCAACGGACCAAGGCTGCCGGCATAGTCTTTTAGTGCCTCGTCGATAAAATACGCATTGGCATTGTCGGTGAACAGCGATCGGTCGATCTTGCCCCGCTGCAGTCCGTCATACACCTTGCGGATGAGCGCATCCTGCTTGGGGTCTTGCGGGTGCTCAGCCTGGAGTATCGCCGTCCTCACCTGGCTTCCGATCTCGGAAGCGGCTTCGGCCGCGTCCTGATTGGTCAGCACCACGACCGCAATCCCATCCTCCGGCATGACGATGTTCTCGGCGGTGAATCCCGACACCTCCCCGCCGTGCTCCAGCACGCGATGGCCGCCTAGGCTCATGACTTGAACGCCCAGGCCGTAGCGCGTGCCGACTCCGTTCTTCAGCAACGCCTCGGTTTCCATTTCACGATAAGAAGCCGGTTTGAGGACCGTCCGGTGGATCATCGAGATGTCCCACTTCGCCAGGTCCTCGGCGGTCATCGCCAGTTCGCCGGCGGCGAACATCCAACCTTTGCCTTCTTTGGGCGCGGGATGAAGCGGCCCGATCGCATAACGAAAATAGCCGCTCGGATCGCTGGAAGGAAGCTTGTTCTCGTTGGTATCCGCCACGCTCCTCATTCCCAGCGGAGAAAAGATACGCTGGTTGAGAAACTGCAGCAGCGGCATCCCGGAAACCTTCTCCACAATCACTCCGGCAATCACATAGTTCGTATTGCTGTACTGCCACTTTGTGCCGGGATCAAAATCCAGCGGCTTGCGCGCCCAGCGATCCATGATCCCGTCCGCCGTAACGGGTTGCAGCATCAACGGCGGAACATAATCTTGCGGCCAGAAATCCTGATAACCGGAGGTGTGCGACAGCAGTTCGCGAATGGTGACTTCACTTCCCCACGTCAAGCCCGGAACGTACTTCGAGACCGGATCGTCGAGCGACAACTTGCCTTCCTCGGCCAGCAGGAGCATCGCCGCAGCCGTGAACTGCTTGCTGATCGAGCCAATACTGTACCGCATTTGCGGCTGCGAGGCAGTGCGCGGATCAAGACGCGCTTCACCGTAGGCTTGCAGGTAGGCAATCTTGCCATCCTTCACCACCGCCAGCGAAGCGCCAGGAACACCGGTCGTCTCCAGGACATGGTGCGCGATGCCATCAATCTGGTTGCGCAAATCCGACGCCAGCAGCGGCGCCGTTTGGGCAAAGGACGGAACAATAGCCAGTACAAGAAGAGAGACACACGATATCGAATATTTCCGCAAGATGGAATGCAAACGGCCCATGGTTGCCTCGGAATGAAAGTCTGGAAAATAAGCTACCGCAATGCTCTCCTGGCCACAACTCAGGTCCCTTGCGTCGCAGATCGCGCGAACCAGGATCGCCTTTACATGTCCCGGGTTCAGCGATCGTTCGAAGCGGAATCGTGCCTTTGCGGTTTAGGTTGAGGAGACCGTACCCGACTGCCAGGGGAGGCCGACACGATTGCCGCCTGAGATGTCTCTGCCGCTTCCCCCGGAGCCGCCACCCGCGGCCGCGGCTCGCGCGCGGGACGCGGGATGTAGCCATCCAACAAACGATGATGCATGCTGTAGAGCGCTAACTCCAGGCGGTCGGTGACCTGGAGCTTGTCGTAAATCTTGCGCAAGTAGTTCTTCACGACCTGCTCCGTGGTGCCGACTTCGCGAGCGATGTCTTTGTTCTTCAGCCCTTGCGTGACCCCGCTGATGATCAGCATTTCTTTCTCGCTGAGGCGCAACTGTTGTTTGGGGGCGCTGCTTTGGAGGGCTTGCGAACGATAGGCTTGGATTACCCAGTTTACGCCCTGTTTGTCGAGCCAGGTCTCGCCGGCCGCGACCTTGCGCACACAGCGCACCAGCAATTCGGGCGAGACGGTGCGAGTGAGAATGCCGCGAACTCCGCGACGCAGGTAGTCCACCGTTTCCTGCTCGCCCGCCGGCTGCGTAACCAGAATCAATTTCGTTGCCGGAAGCACGGCCCGCCGGGCCACCTCGCTGACCGCTTCCGCCGGCGTGGGAGACAACCCCGCCTCGAACAGAATCACGTCGGCCGGCGTTTCAGCCACTGCGCTAAGGGTCTGCGTCAGGGTGTCCGTCTGCGCGACCACATCCAAATCGCTCTCCCCCGAGAAAATTCTGGCCATCCCCATCCGGAAGATCGCTTCCGAGTCGGCGAGGATGATTCGGATCCGAGCGGTTTCCGGTGCCAGGGAATATTCCGGGGACGAAGAGGGAGGTGAAATATCCTCCTCGGCGTTGCGGGGGCGAGGGGCCATGCCGCCGCCCTGGGCTGCCGGTTTAGATGCGTTCGAAGTGGTATTCATCGATGACAACCGCTACGCTCCGTCCTGAAGTTTCTTCTGCGAATCGCACCACGCGGCCCTGGCATTTCACTAACACCGGATGCTTCGTTCCCAGGACGTCACCTGGCATTTCAATGGTGAACTCGACCTCCGAGCCCACAGCGATCTCGGATTCGGTGTGAAACAAGATCCCGCCGGCTGAAATATCCGTCGTTTTGGCGCGGTATTCCGCAGTGGGGGTCTTCAAGGTTACCTGTAGGTGAAGGGGAAACCGTATCGCATTACGAAGCTCAGACTCGTGGCGCATACTCATAACTGGATACTGGCAAGAATACATCGAGTAACGGCGAGCCGCTTGTTACTAAAGTACCATTGCAGGTAACCGGGAGGACCATGGGAATTCGCCAGAGACATCTAAAACTTTGTGGTCTCGGTGAAATTGAACTCGCGCACTTTCATGGAAGGCACCACCATGTCGAACGACTCTTCCCCACAGGAGCGTATTGGGACACCCATTACCTCAACGTTTTGTAACATTTGCAAGAGACTCTCATTGAAACGGAAGTTTCGGATACCGCAGACCACCTCGCCATTCTCAACCAGGAAGGTGCCGTCGCGCGTCATGCCAGTGAGGATTTTCTCGTAGGGATCAACTTCGCGGATGTACCACAACCGGGTTACCAGTATGCCCCGCTCAGTGGAGGCGATCATCTGCTCCACGGTGCGCGATTCGCCTTCCGGCGGGCTGGCGAACACGATATTGAGCGGGGCTTCGCCGATCTCGCTGGGCAGGGCAAAGCCATGGCCGGTGGGTCGCACCGGCCCAACCTTGGCGGCCATCTCCGACGCTTGCATTCGCTTTGCACTGCAGCGCGAGTAGGCTATGGCACGGACGACACCATTCTCGATCAGCTTCAGCCGTTGTCTTCTCATCCCTTCGCCGTCGAAAGGAACTCCTGCCTGCAACGGGTGATACGCGTCGTCCCAGATCGTAATGTTCTCGCCGAAGAGCTGGGTGGCGATGCGATCGTTCAGGAATGATCTCTGTTCCAGCAGCGCCGAACCGCCAAAATCCCAGAACATGAACCCTACAATGTCGAGCACCGCGGCCGGTTCCAGAATGACGGTGTATTTCCCCGGAGGCAAATCCCGAGGATCTTTCGACTCGATTGCTTTTATGGCAGCGACTTCGGCCATGCGCACTGGATCGAGGCGCGCCCTGTCGGGTGAGTTCGCCTTCTGCCATCCTGACGAGGAGCTGCCGATCATGCTGACCGAAACTTCAGCTAGAGTCTGCTCGTACCAGGCGTTCACACCTTTCGAGTTGAAGATGCCTTCGACAATCTCCGCCGAGGAGAAGATGCCAGCAGCGGCTAGATTGTGCTTCTTCGCGACATCGACCATGGCGGCGACGCCCTGGGCACGGTCTTGCGGAGTCAGCCGGGCCGTGGCTTCGAAGTACCGGTTGACCGCTCCGTCACCGCAATCTGCCGATGCGGCAGCGGCCACCTCCTCCTTCGTGGGCATCGGCAACAGGTCGGGGTCGGGATGCTGCACCCTGGCGAGCGCTTCGGACGACTGCACCACGCGACGCAGGCTGTCGTCGTCGTGCTTGTTGGTGCTGGCACGGGCGGTGCGGTTCCCGAAGGCAGAGCGCACCGAAATGTGGTACGCCTCTTCCGCGACGTTCTGATGAATCGTGTTGTTGGCGAAGCGCGTAAGCGCGCTACGCCCGCCGGAGATGAGCAACTCAATCTCGTCAGCCTCGGACAGCCGGCGCAGTTTGTCGAAGATGTCGTTCGCCTGATCGCGATCAAGCATTTCTATTCGCTCCCCTTATACGCAGTGCCCACCATGACATTACGAAACCGCGCGGGCGCCGCGCCGTGGCCGGTTCCCATCACCTGCTGCGGTTGTCCCTTGCCGCAGTTTGGGGTGCCCCACAATGTCCACTCATCGCGGGAGCAGATGGTGTCCATCGAGTTCCAGAACTCAGTCGTAATGCCCGAATAAGAAGGGTTCTTTAGCATCCGTCCGCGCTTGCCACCCTTAATTTCCCAACCCACCTCGCAACCGAACTGAAAGTTGTACCGTTTGTCGTCGATGGACCAGGAGCGATTGGTCTCCATTAGAATGCCGCGCTCGGTGGATGCGATCAGTTGCTCCAGCGTTAGTGGCGACTCGCCGGGAAGGATGCTTACATTGGTCATGCGCACGATGGGGAGCCGGTTCCAGTTTTCGGCGCGCAAGCATCCGCCGCTGCGGGTGGCGCCGATCGCGGCTGCGGTATCGCGAGAGGTCAGATACCCGGTGAACAAACCGTTAGTGATGATCGGCGTGCACTGCGCTGCGACACCTTCGTCGTCGTAAGCAAATGTGCCCAGCCCCGGCCCGTGCGCCGGAGTGGCATCGGCCACAACGTTGACGATCTCGCTGCCATATTTCAAGGTGCGTAGTTTGTCGAGTGTGAGGAATGATGTGCCCGCGAAATTGGCTTCCATGCCAAGCACACGATCGAGTTCAATGGGATGACCGATGGACTCGTGGATTTGCAGCGCGAGCTGCGACGAGTCGAGAATGATATTGAACTTGCCTTCTGGACACTGCGCAGCCGCGTGCAACGCGACCGCCTGCTCGGCAATTTCGCCGGCATGTTCCAGCAGCCTCAGCTCCTCGATCAGTTCATAGCCTCTGCCCTGAAACTGCCCGCCATACGAGTTGGGATACGAGCGCTTCTGGATCTCCGTCCCCTGGAACGAATACGCTGCGTAACCCGCCCCGGAAGTGACTGTGGTCTGGTGTATCTCGGAACCCTCGGACGAGTAGAACCACTGCTCATAGCGGCGGAAATTCATGTTGGCCTCGGCCAGAGTCACGCCCTTCACCGCCAGCAGGGCAGCGTCAATGGCGAACAGCAGATCCAGATTTTGTTCGATGGCGATGCTGAACGGATCAATCTTGCAGGGCGAAACCCAGTCAGCTTTGGCCGCTGGCTCGGGCACCAGATATAGCTCTTGCGCCTTTACGCTCGACGATGCCCGAGCAATCTCGACGGCTCTGGCGGCGCAGCCTTCAACCCCTTCACGCGACAGGTCATCAGTGGCGGCAAAGCCAAATCCTCCATTGGCGATGACGCGAATGCCGATGCCCGTCGATTCGGAGTCGGAGGCGCCGGCGATTCTGCCGTTCTTGGTGGCCAGCGAACGGCTGCGTTCGTCCACAATGCGCGTCTCCGCGTGCGAAGCGCCTCGCAGCTTAGCCGTTTCCAGCGCCCGTGAAGCGATATCTTTCATCTACGATCACCGAGTTAGAGATGATATCGTGTTCCTGACTAAGCTGCCGAGGAGAGCACGGCAATGGCGGCCGGGATCAAGACCGTGAATCTCGAAGCGGGAATGCCGAGCGTACCGCAGGCGCGCTCACGGCTTAGTTCCGAACTGCGCGTCGCGCAACAGAGTGGCGTGCGAGTGCTGAAGCTGGTGCATGGCTACGGCTCCAGCGGCGTCGGCGGAGATTTGCGCATCGCGTTGCAATCGACCTTGCGACAAATGGCGCAGGCGAAAGAAATCCGCGATTGCATCTATGGCGAAAACTGGCGCACCAGCGATGAACGCAGTTGGGAGCTGCTCAAGCGCATGCCCGAACTGAAGAGCGACCCCGACCTGGGCAGGGGCAATCGCGGCATCACGCTGGTAGTGTTGTAAGCGTCGCCATCGGCGGTCGCTATCGCGCCTGCACCGCCGCCTTGAAGTAATCCAGCGACAGGCGCAAGCCGCTCCGCAGATCGATGGTTGGCTCCCATCCCAGCAGGCGCTTGGCCTTGCCGATGTCGGGCCTTCGCTGCCGGGGATCATCCTGGGGGAGCGGCTCAAATCGCAGCTTGCTGCTCGACCCGGTCACTTCCAGCACCGCCTGCGCGCACTCCAGGATGGTGAACTCGACGGGATTGCCGATGTTGGTCGGCCCGTGCTCGTCCGACTTCGACAGCGCCAGAATCCCCGCCACTTCATCGCTCACATAGCAGAAACTGCGGGTCTGCGAACCGTCGCCGTACACCGTGAGCTCTTCGCCGCGCAGCGCCTGTTTCATGAAGTTCGAGATCACCCGGCCATCGTTGATCTGCAGTCGCGGCCCATAAGTATTGAAGATGCGAACAATGCGAGTGTCAACCCGGCGATGGCGGTGGTAGGCCATGGTGGCGGCTTCGGCAAAGCGCTTGGATTCGTCATACACCGATCGCGGACCGATGGGATTCACGTGCCCCCAGTAAGTCTCTTTCTGCGGATGCTCCAAGGGATCGCCATAGCACTCCGAGGTGGAAGCCAATAGAAACTTGGCCCCGTAGTTCTTCGCCAGCTCAAGGCAGTTCAGGGAACCGAGCGAGCCGACTTGCAAGGTTTCGATGGCATGTTTGAGATAATCCACCGGGCTGGCCGGCGACGCGAAGTGGAAAATATAGTCAACTTTTCCCGGATCGAAGGGCTGGCTGACATCTTGCTCAAGAAAGACGAATCGAGACTCGTGCCGCAGATGCGCGAGGTTCTCCATCCGTCCAGTCAGTAAATTGTCGGCGCAGACCACGGAGTGGCCCTCCGCCAGCAGGGCATCGCACAAATGCGAACCAAGAAAACCTGCACCGCCGGTCACCAGCACATGCATGATTGCGATTCCTCGATGAAATACGGTACCAAGAATAGTTGGCCGCGAACCGAATTCTAGCGGACAGCGATAGCTACACCATGCTCCCGCAAACAGGCGCGCTGGTCCGCGATGATGCTCTCCAGGGTCTCTTCCAGGGAGACGCGCGGACGATAGCCAATGAGCCCAGCCAGCTTGCTGATGTCGGGGACCCGGCGCCGCACATCTTCGAAGCCCTCCTCATAGGCCTTTCCGTAGGAGACGAAAACAATCTTCGAATCCGAGCCGGTCATCCGCTTGATGCGTGTCGCCAAGTCGATAATGGTGATTTCGTGATCGCTGCCCACGTTATAGACTTCGCCATTGGCGTCGGGATGGGCCATGATGCCGACCAGCGCATCCACCGTATCGTTGACGTGGGTGAAGCAACGGCTTTGCGCGCCATCCCCGAAGACAGTGATGTCATTTCCGGTCAAGGCTTGGGCCACCAGGTTGGGAACTACCATGCCATAACGGCCGATCTGTCGCGGGCCTACGGTATTGAACAGCCGAGCAATCACCGTCGGAACCCGCTTCTCTTTCCAGTACGCGATGGCGAGGAATTCGTCGATGGCCTTCGAGCAGGCATAACTCCAGCGGCCTTTGTTGGGCGGGCCCATCAGCAGGTCGTCATCTTCGCGAAACGGCACGCGGTCCCCTTTGCCGTACACCTCCGACGTCGATGTGATGAGCACGCGTTTTAGTTTCTTCGCCGCCAGGCTAAGTACGATTTCGGTGCCCCGAATGTTGGTCTCGATGGTGCGCACGGGGCTGTCCACAATCAAGCGCACCCCGACGGCCGCCGCCAGATGATAAACGACATCGCAGAGGTCCACCAGTTCGGTCATCAACCTTGTGTTGGTGACGGTATCAATGTGGTAGGTAAATTCAGGATGAATCTTGAGATGTTGAATATTGGCGACCGAGCCGGTCGAGAGGTCGTCAACGATGCAGACTTCATCGCCCAGGTTGAGGTGTCGCTCGGCAAGATGCGACCCGATGAAGCCAGCCCCGCCCGTGATGAGCACCTTCATTGTCGCCCTTAGACTAATGTCCCTGAGCCAACGGCGCAACGTTTGTGATTTGCGTCCTAGCACCGGTGGCAGCCAGGCTCGTATAATCGCGGGTTTGCAAGGACAGTTGCACCGGCTTATGGCGGACCGCGAAACCGACCTTTTAATCATTGGCGCGGGGATTGTCGGACTGGCGACAGCTCTGGAGACCACGCGGCGTTTTCCAGACATGAGCCTGGTCGTGGTGGAGAAGGAGGATCGCGTGGCCGCTCACCAGACCGGCCACAATAGCGGAGTCATCCACTCCGGCCTCTACTACAAGCCAGGGTCGCTGAAGGCGCGCAACTGCGTCGCCGGGGCCGCGTCCATGAAGCGCTTCTGCCAGCAGCATGGGGTCCCCTTCGAAGAGTGCGGCAAACTGGTGGTCGCGACCAGCCCGGAGGAGGTTCCGCGACTCGAGCAACTACATCAGCGCGGGATCGCCAATGGCGTCCCGGGTTTGCGAATGCTGGATCGCGATCAGTTTCGCGAGATCGAACCTCACTGCGATGGGATCAGCGCGCTGGACGTGCCCTCTACCGGCATCGTGGATTACAAGGTGGTGGCGCAGAAATACGCCGAGTTGATCGAGGGCGCTGGAGGCGAGATCGTGTTTCGCGCCAAGGTGCTCGGGCTGCGGCAAGACGGAAATCTCAACATCGTCGAGACCAGCGCCGGCAGTTTCAGGGCACGATACGTGATCAACTGCGCCGGCCTGTATAGCGATACGATCACCCGCATGGCTGGAGTGCAGACCGACCTCGAAATTATCCCGTTCCGCGGAGAGTACTACGAAGTGAAACCCGAGCGGCGCAACCTGGTAAAGGCGCTTATTTACCCTGTTCCCGATCCGCGCTTTCCCTTCCTCGGAGTGCACTTCACGCGCCGCGTCAATGGCAGCGTCGAGGCCGGGCCCAATGCTTTGCTGGCCTTCCGCCGCGAGGGCTACACCGGCACATCGCCCGATCTCGACGAGGCCGTGCAGATGCTGCTGTTCCCAGGCTTCTACAAGATGGCGTGGAGGTATTGGCGCATGGGACTGGCGGAACAATACCGCTCGTGGGTCAAGGCGGCCTTTGTGAAGTCGCTTCAGAAGATGGTACCGGAGCTAATGGAATCCGACCTGGTCCAGGGCGGCTCTGGAGTGCGGGCCCAGGCGGTGGACAGCAGCGGCAACCTGGTGGACGATTTTCATTTCGTCCACAGCACAGGGATGATCCATGTCTGCAACGTACCGTCCCCGGCGGCCACGGCGTCGCTGGAGATCGGCAAGGAAATTGCCGATATGCTAACAAAACGGTTCGACCTGTCTCGCCGCAGCACGCAGACGGTCACCTTTTAGCATGTTAACCTTGAGACCATGGCGCAATATCTAGTGACTGGCGCTGCCGGATTTATCGGCTCGGCCCTGGTTCGCGCGTTGCTGGAACGCGGCGAACGAGTGCGTGGCTTCGACAACTTCGAAACCGGCAAGCGCGAGCATATTCGCGAGGTTGCCGGGCAAATTGATTTCCGGGAAGCCGACCTGCTGGATCTGAAGGCTGTGCATTCCGCCTGCCAGGGAGTGGACTACGTGCTGCACCAGGCAGCCATTCCTTCAGTGCCGCGATCGGTGGAAGATCCGGCACGAAGCAACGCAGTTAACATCGACGGCACCCTGAACGTGCTGATCGCCGCGCGCGACGCCCGAGTGAAACGCGTGGTTTATGCCGCCTCGTCTTCCGCGTACGGCGACACGCCGACAATGCCCAAGCAGGAAGACATGCCGGCCAATCCGATCTCGCCGTATGCGGTGTCCAAGCTGGCGGGCGAGCTTTACATGACTTCGTTTTATCGCGTGTATGGTTTGCCAACGGTTAGCCTGCGCTACTTCAACATCTTCGGTCCGCGCCAGGACGCGAACTCACAATATTCCGCGGTGCTGGCTAAATTCATCACCAGCATGTTGCAAGGCGAGAAGCCCACGATCTATGGAGACGGCGAACAGTCGCGCGACTTCACCTATATCGAAAACGTGGTTGCGGCGAACCTGCTGGCCGCCACGCAACCGGAATCGCAAATCGCCGGCCAAACCTTCAATATCGCCACCGGCCATCGTTACACCCTGAACGAGACATTCGCCATCCTGAAGGAACTGACCGAATACGCGGGCGAGGTGGAATATGCACCGGCGCGAACGGGAGATGTCAAACACTCGCTGGCCGACATCTCGCGCGCCCAAGCGCAACTGGGCTACCGGCCGCTGGTGGACTTTCGGGAAGGTTTGCGGCGCACCGTCGCCTGGTATCGCAGCCTGGCGGCGGTGACGGCAAAAGCCACGAGCCAGTGAACCTTTGGCGCATCGGAATGACAGAATAAGAAATGGACTTACCCATGTCTTTGCCATCGAAAGCTGCAAGCTCCGAATTGTCTGAACTGCTCAAACGCAAGATCGAGTCCCGCACCGCCAAGGTTGGCGTGATTGGAATGGGCTATGTCGGCCTGCCTCTGGCGCTGCTGTTCAGCGAACAGAAGTTCCCCGTCACCGGCTTCGACATCGACAAGAGGAAGATCGACGTGCTTCAGTCCGGCGGGTCCTACATCTACCGGATTGCGCCCACCGAGATCCAGGCGGCGCGCACCCAGGGCTTCACCGCGACCGCCGATTACGCCAACATCACGAGCATGGACGCCATCATCATCTGTGTTCCCACTCCGCTGGACGAGTACCACGAGCCTGACCTCAGCTACATCACTGCCACCGCCGAATCGATTGCCCCGCATCTGCGCGCGGGCCAGTTGGTCGTTCTCGAGAGCACCACCTATCCCGGCACCACCGAAGAAATTCTGGTGCCGATTCTCGAGCGCTTGAATAACCGGGGGCTACGGGCCGCTCGCACCGGCGTCGAAGACAATAATCTGTTCCACGTGGTCTTCTCTCCCGAACGCGAAGACCCGGGTAACGACACGGTTGCGCGCCGCGACATCCCCAAGGTCATCGGCGGGCTCGATCCGCTGGCCGGCGAACTCGGAGCGAAGCTGTACGGCGCCATCTTCAACCGAACGGTTCCGGTCTCAACGCCCGCGGCTGCGGAGATGACCAAGCTGCTGGAAAACATCTACCGCTGCGTGAATATCGCGATGGTGAATGAGTTGAAGATGCTCTGCCTGCGCATGGGCATCGACATTTGGGAGGTCATCGACGCGGCCAAGAGCAAACCCTTCGGCTTCCAGGCGTTTTATCCCGGCCCCGGACTCGGCGGGCATTGCATCCCGATCGATCCGTTTTATCTGTCGTGGAAGGCGAAGCAGTTCGACTTTCGCACGCGCTTCATCGAACTGGCTGGCGAAGTGAACACCAATATGCCTTACTTCTCCGTCGAGGCCGTCGCCAACGCGCTGAACAAGGAGAAGAAGGCGCTCAACGGCGCGAAGATTCTGGTGCTGGGACTTTCCTACAAGCGGGACATTGACGACCTGCGCGAGTCGCCGTCGCTCACGATTATCGAGCTGCTGCAAAAGCGTGGCGCCATCGTCAGCTACAACGATCCCTACTTCCCGACCGTGGGCCAGGGACGCCGCTATGCCCTGAACATGACCTGTTCGCCGCTGGAGAATTTGGATCAGTATGACTGCGTGATGATCGTCACCGACCACAGCGACTACGACTATCCGCGAATTGTGCGGGAGTCAAAGCTGGTGGTGGATACCCGCAACGCGACTAAGGGGATCGACTCGCCTAAGATTGTGCGCTGCTAGACCAGCGGAATCGCGCTATCGCCGGTACGTTCCCATATACTCCGCCTGGCCTAGGACGTGGCCCTTCATCGCCTGTTGAAGATCTGAGCTGCTGGCGCCCGGCGCAAGCTCAAGTTTTTCATCCAGGGCATACAAGCGGAAAAAATAGCGGTGCGGCTTGCCCGGCGGCGGACACGGGCCGTTATAGCCAATCTTCCGGAAGCTGTTGCGGCCCTGCCGCATCCCATCGACTAACTGGTCCTGCTTGGCGACTGCCTCGGGAAGCCCGTGCGCGCTCGCCGTCAGGTTCCACAACACCCAGTGCACCCAGGTTCCGGCAGGTGCGTCGGGGTCATCCATGATCAGCGCAAAGCTGACGGTGCGCGCCGGAGACCCGCTCCACTCCAGCGCCGGCGAAACGTCCGCGGCCTCGCAGCTATGCTTCTTCGGAATCTCTGCTCCGGGCGCGAATGCGGTGCTTTTGAGCGCAAGTGCCATAGGTAACCGACCTCCTGCCGGGGAACGTGACTGCACGGCGACCGTGCTTCCGCCCACGGTGCCCAGCAGGAGCACCAGCGCGACGTGTTTTGTCACGGAATGCTTCAGAAGTACCGGTGCGGAGAAGCTGCTCGCCGAAGTCATCGGCATCATTGTAAGGGAAGCCACGCAATATCAAAATAGCCGACTACACGAAGAACGATGCGCACAGCAATGCGCCAAAGATGACGGCTTGAGTCAGCTCGCTGAAGCCGAGCTTGTGCACATCGAGAGGGCGATGACGCCGGACGAACCACAGGGTCCCGCGAAGCAGTACGGGCACGAAAGCCAACGCCATGACGCCCGAGAAGAGTCCGAATCGGCAGGCGGCGAGGATTACGCCGATGAGCCCCACCTGGCCCAAGAGGAAGGGCAATCCCTGTTTCATCTTCTCGTCCAGGTTGGCGGCGCGGCTGGAGCGGATGCGCACCTGCACAAAATGAATTTGGTCTGCGGCGAACAGCCAGTTGGCCAGCCACAACGCGACAGCGATGCGGTCGAGTTTGCCGGTGGCAACGTAGTACGCGCCCGCCGCCGTGGAGGTAAGGCCGATGGCTCCGATGATCTGCGCCGGCATTCTGCCTTTGCGTCCCAACCTCTTGACGCCTGCTTGCATCGCGAAAGCTGAACCTGCAATCGCGCCGATCGTCAGCAGCCCGAGGTAATGTCCGTTCCACAACAGCGCCGTTATGCTGGCGACGGCCAGCACACCGATGGCGGCAATCACCTTCAGCACGAAGGCGCGCTCGTCTTTGGTCTGCACCTTGATCGGCGAGGTGCCCAGCCAACTCTCGACCGGCGTGCGCAGCCAGAAGAGCGACATCGCAGCAAGGATGAAGAGCGCAAGCGCGCCGCCGCCGTTCACGTTCGAGCGCAAAGACGCCACCGCGCCGGTCGCCAGCGGCACCAACAGCATGCCCCACGCGCCGTGCTCGCGCGGGATGGTCATTGTCTTGACGCGAGGTCTGCTTAGGGTGGTGGTGTGTGCAGCCATGCTTTGATCGTAACCAGCGGAGCGGAGGACCTGCTATGACAGAAGTCTCAGCCACACCGAGAAGGTGCGCACTGAGCAAACGTCTTCTGGGCGCCAATATTGGAGCCCGCTTTACACTATCGCTTGATCGCGGCGCCGCGAATCATCTGGTTCGAGGTGCCCGGCTCATAGACGCAGAACGGCTCTTCCGCCAGGAAGTCGCCGGTGGCAGCGTACGCCCGAGCGCGGCAACCCATGCAAACGTGGCGGAACTCGCAGCAGCCGCACTTTCCTTTCAGGTTGTCGTCGTCGCGCAACTGGGCGAAGACATCGGAGTCGTTCCAGATTTCGGCGAAACTCTGCTTCCGCAAATCACCCGCGATTGCCGGCAGATATCCGCAGGGGAAAACTTCGCCCTCGTGCGAGATAAAACAGACGCCGGTTCCCGCCAGGCAGCCCTTGGTCATGGCATTCATGTCGCCGGGGTGGCCGCCGGGATGGCCGGCGTGTCCGACCGGCGGCCCGCCAGCCGGTTTGAGATTGATCCCTGTCGAGCCCGGCATGGTCATGTCCGTGGGTCCAATTTCGTGGGCGCTGGGTGCAGATGTCGCAACTTCGCTGCGACCGGCTAAGCGGTCGGCAGCCTTGCGCTGCCGCGCCACCCGAAAATAATGTGGCGCACAGGTTGCTTTCAACTCGATCCCGCCTTGCAGCGACTGGTCGTAGAACCAATTCAACATTTGCTCGTACTCTTCCGGAGGCACCATCTGCTCGGCGGCAATATCCACTCCGCAGCCCACGGGCACCAGCAGGAAGGTGTGCAGCGCATCGGCGCCCAGGCTGCGCGCCAGATCGAGCACGGCCGGCAACTGGTGCGCGTTGTGGCGCGCAATCGTGGTGTTGATCTGCACCGAAACTCCCAGCGCCTGAAGGTTGCGCATGCCATAGACAGCGGCGTCGAACGCGCCGGGGATGCCACGGAACGAATCGTGGGTGTGGGCATCCGATCCATCCAGCGAGATCGAGACCCGCTTGATTCCGGCTTGCTTGATCTTTTGCGCGACGTCTTTCGTCACCAGCGTTCCGTTGGTGGCCAGCGCGGTGCGCAGACCGCGGCTGGTCGCATACTCCGCTAGTTGGAAAATGTCGTGCCGGTACAGAGGTTCTCCGCCGCTGAGTACGAGGATCGGACTGCCGAAGTCGGCAATCTGCGAAATGATGTCGAGCGCTTTGTCGGTCGGCAGGTCGGCGGGCGACATCAGCTCGGTCGCGGTGGCCCGGCAATGGATGCACCTCAGGTTGCAGCCCTTGGTAACTTCCCAGAAAACCAGACGCGGCGTGTATTGTTTGGTGGCCGCCGGATGGGTATCTCCATTGTTTGGGATCATTGCTGTTGTCCTCCCCGCTCTTGCGGAATTCGGCTCGTTGTATGTATCCACGATAGGATTTTCACGACCCGGAGAGCCGTGAGTCTTATCACCGGGCCCTGTGATGTGTGTCACTTCAGAGGGATTTGGCCGCGGAGCGGGCGGCAGCCGGTTCCTTTTGAACTTCGTTGTAAGCTGTAGGAAGGCGGTAAACCGTCGTCTTTCGCGTGTACATGCTCAGGCAGCGATTGCCGAAAAAACTATGCTCAAACTTCTCTGCGTAACCGCTCATCCTGACGACGAGGCTGGCGCCTTTGGAGGCACCCTGCTGCTGTACCACGACCGCGGGGTCGAGAACCACGTCGTCTGCATCACCGCCGGAACTGCGGCGCGCAATCGCGGCGGCTCACGCTCCAACGAGGAGCTGGCCGCCATGCGCCGCGTCGAGTTTGCTGCGTCCTGCAAGCTGCTCAAGGTAAGCCAATACGAAGTGCTCGACTATCCTGACGGAAAGCTCAACCGCGCCGATCTTTATCAAGTTGTCGGGGACCTCACCCAGCGCATGCGCCAGATTCGTCCGCACGTGGTGCTCACCTTTGGGCCCGACGGCGGACTCACCGGTCATGTCGACCATGCTATGGCAGGCGTTTTCGCGACTATGGCATTCGAATGGGCGGGCCGTCCCGACTGTTATCCCGAGCAACTGGAGCAAGGACTAACGCCGCACCGCGCGCAAAAGCTGTATTACCTTACTGCTGACTTCGTGCTGCCCGATCGCCACATCATTGCACCGCCGACGGTGACCACGCGTATCGAAGTCGGCGCCGAGTACTTCGCCAAGAAGGGAGAAGCCTTTCGACTGCACATCACGCAGGCGCCGCTGTTTGAGCGGATCAGAAAGAACCTAGGGCAGCGTCGCGGCACCGTGGAGATGTATCATCTGGCCGTGACGCGCGAGCCGCGCGAGGCGAAGCCGGAGACGGACTTGTTCGAGGGAGTCGTCGAGGAGTAGTTCTCCCGAACAGCGCTTTTTTCCGCAAGCCCTGTCGGCGCCGTGTCAGCCGGCCCGCATGGGAGTATGATGATTTTCGCGGCTGCCACTTTTTGGGGGCGCGGCACGCGAGACTGCTATGTCAGACGATTTATCCAGCCTCAAAGACGACATGAACGCCTTCATCCTGGGACACGGGCTGAGCCGCTTCCAGGGATACGTCACCGAAGACGTACACAGCGTCATGTGGGACCCGCGCGACAATCCCGAAAGCTGGAAGGATTTTGTCGAGCTGGCGAAAAAAGCCGGTTCCGAGTTCCTCTCCATGGATGAGGAGGTGCTGCAGCGCGACGAACTCGATTACCTCGTCCAGCGCCTGCAGCACGCCAACTATCCCAGCGATGAAGACATGGACGAAGCCCGCTGGTTGCGCAACCACGTGGGCAAGACCGGCTTCATCCAACTCGGCTGGCCGCATCAGGGCATCATGTTTCTGTACGAGGTCTCCACCGAGTGGTACGAGCGGTATCAGCATTTGCTGGACTTGGTGGAAGATTTCGGCAGCATGGCAATCGACGGGACCGACCTGGACGACGAACGCTGACGTGCGCTGGGCCCTCCGCAATGCCGAATCGCAAGACGTGCAGCGGCTCGCGCTGGAGACTGGGCTGCCCATCTTCACGGCCCGGCTACTGGCCGTTCGCGGCATACAGACAGCCGAGCAGGTGCACAAATTTCTGACTCCTTCCCTGCAAGACCTACACTCACCCGGCCTGATGACCGGCCTTCGCGTTGCCGTCGAGCGATTGCGCGCCGCCATCGAGCGCGGCGAGACGGTCCTGATCTACGGCGACTACGACGTGGACGGCACCACCGCGATCGTGATTCTCAAGACCGCCATCGAACTCTGTGGAGGACAGACCGAGCACCACGTTCCTCATCGCATCCGTGAAGGCTACGGGATGCGCGATGAGGTCATCGAGCAGGCCGCCGATCGCGGCCTTCGCGTCATCATCAGCGTGGACACCGGCATCCGGGCGTTCGCGGCCGGCGAAACCGCACAGCGCCGGGGCATCGATCTCATCGTCACCGACCACCACCTGCCGCAGGCCAACGGGGTGCCGAAAGCGCTGGCGGTGGTGAACCCGAATCAGGAGGGTTGTGACTACCCCTGCAAGTCGTTGTGCGGCGCGGGAGTGGCGTTCAAAATCGCGCAAGCCCTGCTGGAGGAGACCGGACGCGAGCGACTGCTGCCGTCATTTCTGAAGATGGTCGCCATCGCGACCATCGCCGACGCAGTGCCGCTGATTGGCGAGAACCGCGTCTTCGCCAAACTAGGCTTGGAAGGACTGCGAAAACCGGTCAACGCGGGCCTGCGCGCTTTGTTGGCGAATTGCCAACTGGACGGCTCGCGCCCTCTGAGCGCCGGCGACATCGCCTTCCGCGTAGCGCCGCGCTTGAACGCCGCCGGCCGCATGGACGTGGCCGAGCACGTCATCCAGTTGTTCACCGAGAAGGATGCAACCAAAGCGGCGGAGATAGCCATTCGGCTCAATCAACTCAACGGCGACCGGCAACAGGAAGAGCAGCGCATCCTGGACGAAATTCAAGGCAAAATTGAAGCCTCTCCCGAGATGCGAGAGGCTTACTGCCTGGTGCTGGAGGGCGAAGGCTGGCATCGCGGCGTGATCGGCATTTGCGCCACTCGGGTTGTGGAGCGCTATCGGCGTCCGACGCTCATCTTCTCCTGCGAAGACGGCGAAGCGCATGGTTCGGGACGCTCCATCGAGGCGTTCCATTTGCTGCAAGCGCTGGAATCGTGCCCTGAGCTGTTCACCCGTTTTGGCGGACACGCGCACGCCGTGGGTTGTTCGCTTCCGGTGGAGAAGATTCCCGAGTTGCGATCGCGGCTCGACGCTTTCGCCCGCGAACGGCTGACGCCGCAGGACTTCATTCCCATCCTCCACTACGACGCCGAGATCTCGCTCGACGAGGTCAAGCACGACTTCTGGCTGCTCTTGCAGAAGCTGGAGCCATTCGGTTCCGGCAATCCGGTGCCAGTTTTCGTTGCCCGGAACGCGAAGCTGGTCCAGCCACCCCGGGTGCTGAAAGAGAAACATCTAAAGCTGCGGGTCGTGGCCAGTGACCGGAATTCCAACGGCAGTAAATTTCAACGTGGCTTCGATGCCTTGGGTTGGCGCATGGCCGAGCGCGCGACGCAAGAGTCGCTGCTGCTGGGCAGTGTGCTCGATTTGGCCTTCACCGTCGATTACAACGAGCATCCAGAATTCGGGGGAGTGCAGCTCAACCTGCTGGATTTTGCGCCCGCCGCCGCGAGCGCAGCGAGCGCCGCAGAAGGGTGAGAGCGATTCGTGGATTTGGGGCGTGAGTGGGTTGGCATGAGCGCAGAACTTTGCACATCACCCGCCGGGAATTGCCCTGAGATTCAGGTTCCGGGTACCGCTTACACTCCGGAAGAACCGGGGTCACTTTACAGGGACAGCGAGTCCAGCGTAGTATTCCCATCCGATGGAGATGGTGCTGGACCAAGTCTGTTCCACCTGCGGCAATGTGCAATTGCCGGATGGACGGTTCTGTCTCTTCTGTGGAGACTTGCTTTCGGAGCCCACCTCCAGAGGTATAGTGTCTTCTCAACCTGCCAAGCCGCCAGAGTCTTCCGCGCCAACCGAGCTGGCCCTCCCTGCCTACGCCGGATTTTGGCTTCGTGTCTGGGCCGGCGCGATCGACGTAACCTTGGAGGTCGGCGGAGCGCTCGTCGTTACGTTCGTCATCGAGCTTGCGCGCCGCCGCTTTGCCCCCTTTGTGCCAAAGAACGCCGCCGGGATGGCTTTCATCCTGGTCCTGTCCGTCGGTGGGTGGCTGTACTCTGCCTTCACCGAGAGTTCATCGTGGCGCGCCACCATCGGTAAGCGTGCTTTGGGCTTGCAGGTGGTCACCGCGGAGGGGGAGAGAATAGGGTTCGGTCAGGCGACGGTCCGCCACTTCATGAAGTTTCTGTCCCTGTTCTTCTTGACCATCGGATTCATGATGGCGGGCTGGACCAAGCGCCGCCAGGCGTTGCACGACATACCTTCCGACTGTCTAGTCATCCGCGTACCGCGGGAAAGAGGTTTTTCGTTGCTGCGCGGTGTGGACAGATTGAACGCGGGACCTAAAAAGCAGGTGTGAGAACGGACGGCTGAGCAGGTTTTGCTTTCCCTGGCACCCCAGGTGCGCCCGTCGGTGAGGACGATCATCTTGGGCGGGGGGCACTGGGCCTTGTGATCATGCGGTCGGGTAGTGCGGCGCTTTAGCGCCGCGTCAACGCCCTCCCTCAATCTCGCGATGTGGATGGGCGGCAACATTTTGACGCGCGACAACCCCTATACCCACTCCAGCGCGTCCTTCTTCCAGATCCAGATGTATCCCACAATCAGGATGCCGAGAAAAATCAGCATCTCCAGCAGGCCAAACAGACCCAGCAGCTTGAACTGTACCGCCCAGGGAAACAGGAAGATGGTCTCCACGTCGAAGACCACGAACAGAATGGCCACGATGTAGAAACGGACGGTGTAGCGGCCACGCGCGCTATCGAAGGGCGTAATCCCACACTCGTAGGGCATCAGCTTGGTTTTGAATGGGTTACGGGGGCGGACGATGTAGAACAGAGCAAGCGTTCCGGCCGCCACCAGAAACGCCAGGAAGGCGAAAATGAACATCGGTACATAGTTCTGCGGCATAAAGTGCTTTCTCGATGGTCGCGCCGAAGCGCGATCCGGATATGAACGAACGCGCCACTATACCGCGCTTCGGGACGCGATTCAATGACATGCGTCACAAATGCCGCTTTTCGCGGTTCGCGTTTCGCTCTTCGCGTTCGGCTGGTTGCTGCGCCTTCAGCCGTCAGCTGGGAAGGAGAAACCTGCGGAATCGCTATCCAGCCAGCAGCTTCACAGCGATTGCAGGAACGCCAGTAGCGCCTGTTGATCCGCGGCCGGCAACGTCCTGAACCTGTTGGCGGCTTTCTCGGCTTCTCCCTTGTGACGGACAATGGCGTCGCGCGGCGTCAATGATGCTCCGTCGTGCATAAGGCGGGTCCTCATGCGCACCCCCCAAAGTGGCGCGGTTCGCATGCGGTAGCGGGTCGGCTGAAAGTTGTTGGGCGCCATCTCCTTCCACGCGTACTTGGCAAAGGCGCGGCCATAGTGCTCGGGGACGGGGATGACAATGCCGTCGCCGGTGCCCACATCGTGCAGCAGAAAATCGCTGTAGGGATAAAACTGTTTCGACCCCAGCGCGTCGGGAACGGTGAACGCTCCACCATTGACTTTCGTTCCTGCTGCCGCGGTGGTCATGGTGCGCACGTGGCAGTCGTTGCAGCCGATCTTGTCGAACACTTCTGAGCCGCGCTTGGCCTTGTCGGTGACCGTGAGGGTGTGGTCCGGCGGTGGCGCCTTGCTGGCGCGAACGAACCGCGCGAAATGGTCGATGTCGGAAAGGCCGTCGGCGCCCACCTTGTCGTTGGGCTCAGAAACGGTGTTGCACAGGTTCGTCACTTCATCCGGCTGGAGGCGATTGGTGATCCCCATCTCGTTCAAGTAAGCGTCCGCCGAGAAGGAGAGCAGGCTGGCGTGCTGGTCTTTCCACCCAAAGCGACCGATGGCTGTCTCGCCGGGAGCTTCAAGGACCGGAACTCTCAACGCCACTCCGCAGATCTTGCCGTGGCTCTTGCGGCATTGCTCCTTCGCCATATCGATGAGCGCCTGGTCCGGAACGGCTTCGACAAAACCGTCGCCCAGCAGATTCAGCGACACCCGAAACGTGCGGACCTTTTCTGTGTCGGGCGCTCGCTCCTGGATCTCAGTGTCTCGATACGCACCGTTGGGACAGATGGCGCGATCGTTCACCAGGGTGCGGCCGGTGATGACTTCCTTGCCGTCAGCGATCGGAATCGCGGGGTTCTCGAACTCGCCCTTGCTGCCGACGTGCCCAACCCGCAGCTCGTTCACCTGGCTGGGTCCGCCCGAGACTGGGTTCTGGTGGCACTCGCGGCAGGACTGCGCGTTGTAGAGCGGGCCCAGGCCGTCACTGATCTGTTCCACTTCCTCGAACGTCGTCTGGTCCGCTTGATGTGTGGCATCGTCCACCAGCCCGTTGCTCTTATTGTCGAAGCCGGCCGGGGCGTCGTTGGATGGAGGAGTCGCGGGAGTCAACCCAACCGCGAGTACCAAAGCTCCCATAAGAACCATCGGAAGGACGAGTCGCATGGCGGGGCCTCCTCTGACAATGTGCCAGACCTGAAATTCTGCGCACAGGGAACCACGATGTCAAGACTCATTCCGGTAAATCGACAACCGGCTCCCTCCCATCACTAATCCGCGAGCACACAATCTATAATCGGATTTCTTTACCTTTCGGCCTGCGGAAGCCAGGCAGCAGGGACCACTGTGGCACTTGACCAGAAAATCTACGAGCTGCGAAAAGAAAAGCTGAAACAGATTGAAGCGCTGGGGCAGCAGGCTTATCCCTATCGCTACGAAACCACGCACACCGTTCCCCAGATCCTCGAAGAGTACCTGCCCAAGACCGGGCCGGAGCTTGAGTCCCCACGCGTGAACGTCAGCGTTGCCGGACGCCTGATGTCCATCCGCGTGCAGGGAAAGGCGGGCTTCGCCCACCTGCAACAGGGCGGCCGGCGGTTGCAGATTTACGTTCGCCTCGACAACGTCGGCGAAAAAGCCTTTCAGCTTTACAAGCTGCTCGACCTCGGCGACTACATCGGCGTGAAGGGTTATCTCTTCCGCACCCGCACCAACGAGTTGACCGTCCATGTGGAGGAAATCACATTCCTGGTGAAGGACCTGCTTCCCCTGCCCGAAAAATGGCACGGCTTGCAGGACGTGGAAACGCGCTATCGCCGCCGCTACGTTGACCTGACGATGAATCCCGACGTCCGCGAGGTCTTCCTGAAGCGCGCCAAGGTGGTGCAGTCGATGCGGCGGTTCCTCGACAACAATGGCTTCATCGAAGTCGAGACCCCGATGATGCATCCCATCGCCGGGGGCGCGGTGGCCAAGCCCTTCATCACCCACCACAACACGCTCGACGTCGATCTCTATTTGCGTATCGCGCCCGAGCTGTACCTGAAGCGGCTGGTGGTTGGCGGCATGGACCGCGTGTACGAAATCAATCGCAACTTCCGCAACGAAGGCATCTCGACCCAGCACAATCCCGAGTTCACCATGCTGGAGTTCTACATGGCCTACGCCGACTATCGCGACATGATGGACTTCACCGCGCAAATGCTGGCCCAGGTGGCGCGCGACGTAAATGGCACAACCACCGTGCACTTCAACGGGCACGAAATTAACTTTGGCAACTTCCAGCGGCTCTCCATGCGCGAGGCCATCATCAAGTTTTGGCCCGAGAACGATGGCGAGAAGCCGGAGATGGCTGACTTCTCCAGCGCTGAGCAGATTGCCGCCATGGTGCACCGCTACAACGCGGCGAATCCGCACATCCCGTACGATCCGGTGGCGCCAATGGGCAAGACGATAGCCGAAATTTTCGAGTTTGTCGCCGAGCCTCACCTGATTCAGCCAACCTTCATCTACGACTTTCCGCTCGCCATTTCGCCGCTCTCGAAGAACAAGCGCGAGCCGGAGGAGAACGCCGATTGGGTCGAGCGTTTCGAGATATTCGTTGGCGGACTTGAGATCGGCAACGCGTTCAGCGAGTTGAACGATCCCGAGGAGCAGCGCCGGCGCTTCGAGGGGCAGCGCGGCGAACGCGCGCGCGGCGACGAAGAGGCCCACCAGATGGATGAGGACTACATCCGCGCTCTGTCGTATGGATTGCCGCCGACCGCAGGTGAAGGCGTTGGCATCGATCGGCTGACCATGCTGCTGACCGATTCGCGCTCCATTCGCGACGTGATTCTCTTCCCGCTACTGCGCCCTCTGAAGCGCGAAGAGGAAGAGGAACTGGACAGCACCGAGGACGAGGCGGCGAAGAGTTAGGCAAGCCGATAAAAATGCCCCTCTTTCGAGGGGCGCCAGTGTTCGAGGAGAAGAGGGGTTGAGAGTACGGGGAAACTTATTTCGCCAGCAGCTCGCGCATGCGCAGCCGAGCCTGGTGGAGTCCGAGGCGCGATTCCTCGTCGCTGAGGCCCAGGGTGCGGGCGATGCGCGCGTGATCGTAACTCTCCACGTCGTGCATTAGGAAGATCATCTTTTCCGTAGGGGGCAACTGGACCACAGCGCGTTCCAAATCGACCCGTAACGTATTGCGGCGCACCGACAAAACCCTCTCGCAGGCAGCGCAGTTCAAGGTCAGGGTTCCCAGCGGCATATAGTCGCGCAGCTCGCTAATCAGGCAACGATCAATTTCTTCCGCTGTGGGGATATGGGCCCTGGCAAAGGCGCGACAGAAAGTGTGGGTCATCAACTGGGCCGCATCCAATTCATTGTCCGTCATCCAAAACGCCAGCGCATACACACGATGGCGGTTCAGTTCGTAGGTTTCGTGGTAGCGGTCTACACTGCGCGGCAAAACCGCTGGCATGTAGCTTGCAAAACCGAGCATTTTTGCTTGCTGGACAGTGTTCACGGTTTCCACCTCAGCGAATTCTGGCCCGTCGTGGACCTGCCTGGTTTCGAGTGCTCCCGAAAGCCCAGAGGCGTCGAATTGCTCGTTTCGCTTGCTCCGTCTGCTCGTCAACACCTTAATGCTGAGCAATCATGGTGCCCAAAGCTTTGGATCGCGGAATGTGCTGTTCAAAATATGGCTAACCTGCTGAAAATGGTGGGCTAACAAACATCGCTGGTGGGTGATGTGCAACTGATGATGCAGGGGATACGGGTGTGTTAATTTGTTCCTGCTAGGTAATTTTGGGTTCCACCTACCCTAAATTGGCATCACAAGGCCAACTGTTCTGGGGTGCGGGATGTAACTTTTTCAAGTTTGTAGCCCCGCCTTACCCCCGAGGGGCGCATAGCCGTTTGGGTGCGACATGCATTATTTCTCTAGCCATCCGAGCCGAAGTGGATAAAAATCGAACCAACGACCGTGAGCACCATCGCCGCGCAAGGACTTCCCATTATGGCCGATGAACGTATGGCCGCTGAACGCATTCTGGTAGTCGACGACGAGAATTCCATCCGGGAAGTGGTGTGCTCGATTCTGAACCAGGCGGGTTTCGACTGTCGTCCCGTCACCTCGGGATTGGAGGCGCTGGCGCTGTTACATTCCGACGCCAGTTACTCGATGGTGTTGTCGGATCTGATCATGGAAGGGATGGACGGGTTGTCCCTGCTCGCGCGGATCCGTTTGGAACATCCCGACATTCCGGTAGTAATGGTTACCGCCGTCCACGACATTTCCATCGCCCTGACTGCCATTCGAAACGGCGCCTACGACTATTTGCCGAAGCCCTTCGAGCGCGAACAACTGCTGGCCATTGTTCGCCGGGCCATGGAAAATCGCCGTCTGAAACAGGAAAACCTGGCCTATCAGACCAAGCTGGAGTCTCTGGTTGCGGCGCGCACCGAGATGCTGCGCAAGGCCCTGGCCGATCTGGAGCGCTCCTATGACATTACCTTGGAGGCATTGGGTGACGCGCTCGATCTGAAAGATGCCGAAACCGAAGGTCATTCCAAGCGCGTGACCGCCTTCACCATCGCCATTGCCCGAGCCATGGAATTGCCGCACGACAATATTCGCGTGATCGCCCGTGGAGCGTTTCTTCATGATGTCGGCAAAATGGCGATTCCGGACGCGATCCTGCGCAAACCCGGCAGGCTGAGTCCCGAAGAACAGGAAATCATGCGCCACCATGCCCAACTGGGGTACCAGATTTTGCACCGAATCCCCTTCCTGCGCGAGGCGGCCGACATTGTTTACTCCCACCAGGAGTGCTTTGACGGCAGTGGCTATCCTCGCGGTCTAAAGGGAGATCAGATCCCTTTGGGGGCGCGCATTTTCGCCATCGCTGACACCTTCGACGCCATTACTTCCGATCGGCCCTATCGCGCCGCGCAATCCATTCCGGCGGGCCGGCGAGAAATTGAACGCAATTCGGGACAGCAATTCGATCCGGAGATTGTGCAAGTCTTCCTCTCCATTCCAGATCACATATGGCAGGAGTTGCGCAATGAAATTGGGCACCCAACCCCGAGATGATGCATGGCAGCAATAGATTTCGCCACGACCCGGCTGAGTTGTCAAGCTAATGCGGGGGCTGGATCCAAATCCACAGCCGTTTCCTAAAGGAGGCAAGGGATGAGTGCAGTTCTATCGGACGCCGAGCTTCAGCAAGCCTTGCAGAAGCTTCCCGGCTGGAAGAAAAATGGCAATGCGATTGAGCGCAATTTCCAATTCGCCAACTTCGTGCAAGCCATGGATTTTGTGAATCAGATCGCCGAAGCAGCCGAAGCCGTGAACCATCATCCTGACATCCACATCAGCTACAACAAGGTGACGATGGCACTGGTCTCGCACGACTCCGGCGGGGTCACGCAACGCGATATTCGCATGGCAGGAAAAATCAACGAATTGGCGCCCACCGCGGCGTCCACCTAGAAAAAGCCGCCAGAATTATCCCTGGCCCGGATCTTCGCCAGCCCTTGGGCCCGACGATCGTTCATTGCCCGAGTTCGGTTCGCAGCTCCAACGATTCCGCAATGCGATTTAACGCGGCCTGGATGCGGTCCAGTTCGTTCTGCGCGCTCTCATTCCATTCCAGCCCGCACTCCGGCGCCTGGTCGAAGTTTTCAGATATGGCGCGCAAGCTATTTCTGCCGCGCTCGCTCAGCAAAAACGCTCCAATGCTGCCGAGCCCCAACACTGTAAGTGGCATATACCATCTGCGCATCGGCCGCTCCTTATCCGACTCCGCCGTGGAAATACAACTAACCGCAACTTACTTGGTTGGATTCGCTTTTTCAACACTGGGATGACAGATTCGCTGCGAAAGTACATATCGAGTTTGATTCTGGGAACCGTGACCTGACCTTTCCGCAAACGGGAATGGCGCGCAAGAATTGCAAGTTCCAGCGTTCTTTCCAGGAAGGCATTCGGTGGACCACGGTTGGTCAAACCCAGCCCGCCAGACTATGATTTCGAAGGGAAAGGAGCTACGCCCACCGCAGTTTCGGCGGCTCTACCGTTGGCTTGCGCTGGAGAACGCGTGGCGCCCAGGTGCTCTCATGCGACTCAGAAATTGGCAGTTCGTCGCGTTTTCACTGCTCGCTTTCACCGCAATGCTGTTCATCGTCGCTCCCCTGGGAGCGCAAGACCGCTCGTCGGCAACTCCCATACCCAACACGGTATGGGTCGGCGCTGACGGCAAGTACGAAGCCGGGCCCGACACCGTGCTCGTGCAATTTAGCATCTCGGCGCAAGAAGACAAGCTGCAGGACGCGAACCAGAAAGCCAGTCGCGCCGCCGACCACGTCCGCCAGCTCCTGCGCTCCAACGGGCTCGATCCCAAGGATGCCCAGGTCGGGCAGTTCTCGGTGCAGCCGGTGTATGACTATAAGAACTCGAAACGTAAGCTGGTCGGCTATCGGGTGGACACCAATATCAGCATTAAGCTGAAAGACTTCTCCAAAGTGGGGCCGATTGCGCAGGGACTCTCCGACCTGGAGGACGTGACCGGCAATCAGTCGCTCAGCTATCTTCTCGACGATATGGAGGCCGCTAAAATCAAAGCCGTAGAAGATGCTTTGGCCCGCGCTCGTGGCGAGGCCAATTCGGTCGCGCGATTCAGCGGCCGCACCTTGGGCGAACTCTCCTATGCGTCGGTGGACACCTATGAGCCCAGCCCAGTCCGCCCGATGGCGTTCGCCCAGGCAAGGGTAGCGGGGGCGATGGCTGCTCCTGCTCCTCCTCCCACGGCTGAGTTTGGGGCGCAGAAGATCACGGTTACGGCGCACGTGAACGCCTTGTACATGCTGAAATAAACAAACGCGACTTTCCTTGCGATGGCGCGTTCAATGTACTGCCGGAGAACCTCATTATGATGGGAAGACACGTAAGAGCAGCCGCCCTTCTGCTGGCCGTTTTTCTCGGCGCCGCGACCATCCTCGTCTCAGCGCAGAACTGGGATGGCGCACCTCAACTCACATCGCGCGCGGCCCCGGCCGCACAAGAGGACAGCCCCGCCGCTCCCGCCGACTCGATTACCGTCGCCTCGGGCACGCGAGTTCCCCTCATCATGAAGCAGGGCCTCACCACCAAAAATGCCCGCCCAGGCGATCCGGTTTACGCGCAAACTTCGTTTCCCATCGTGATGAAGGACCGCATTGTCATTCCACCCGGTACCTTCGTGCAAGGAGAAATCCGGCGGGTGCAGCGTCCGGGCAAGGTCAAGGGCCGCGCCGAATTGCAGATGAGCTTTACCTCCATGATCTTCCCCAATGGCTATACCTTGCTACTGCCGGGCGCTGTGCAGGGAACTCCCGGCGATCAAAGCACCGCAGGCGTCAAAGACAAGGAAGGGACCATTCAGGGAGAAGGCAGTAAGGGAAAGGACGCTGGCACCATCGTCGGCACGGCCGTACCGGGGGCGGGGATCGGGGCCATTGCTGGAGGTGCCAAAGGTGCAGGTATTGGGGCCCTCAGCGGTGGCGCGCTTGGATTGGCCACTGTCCTGTTCACGCGTGGGCCCGAAATTAACCTCGCGGTGGGCGACTCGATCGAGATGGTGCTGGAGCGCAGCATAACGATTGACCAAGCCAAGGCACGCAGGGCGGCGCAGTAGAGTTGTCATCCTGAGCGACGAGCGCAGCGAGGAGTCGAAGGACCCCTATAACTGCAAGAACTTCCCAGCGTGGAGCGGCACGAGGGACTATGAATGGATAAGAGCAACAGAATTCCCGTCAAGGGCGTGGTTCCCGTGGACCAAATGATCGGCGGAGACGATGAAGACACAGAGCTCTTGCGGGTGATGGCGTCCGGTGCCGAGAACTATATTCGTTCTTTTCCGTGGTGCAAAAACATTCGGGAAGTCTACTTCGGTGATGGGTATGGCGGAGTTGCGGCAGTGTTTCTGTTTCACATTGAGCCTACACGAGCCGATGTGGACGAGTGGTTATGGGTTATCTCCTGCGATGTGTCCCCGGCATACCTGGTGACGGATTCGTGCAAGACACCGTCGCAGGCATTGGAGGGGTATATCGAGGAAGTGTCGAAGTGGGTACAGTTGGCAAAGCTAGGGCACTCCGCCAAGGATGTGATTCCCGTGTACATGCCAGCGACACCAGAAAACGCTGCTGGCGTGGAGAGAAGGCTTAAGGTTCTGCAAGAAGCCATCGTACCCGCTTTTCGGGAAGCCGAAGCGGTGCGGGCCTAGTGCTCAATAGATCAAGTACTTCTTCCTGACCTGCATAAACTGCTCGATCCCATCGCGCCAGTCGTCGGCGATGCGCCGCGGGTCTTGCCCCGCTTGCAGCGCCGTGAACGCCGCCTGATTCGCCAGCAGCGGTTTCATATGGGCCATGTCAAACCCAGTCGGGGCCGCATCGTGCAGGGCCGCCGCCAACTCCAACCCCAATTCAGGGGCGTCCAGAGCGTCCCGATTGGTAACGATGATGTCAACTCCTTCACATTCCCGGCGCGCATAGGGTCCACTGGCCGGGGTGAACGTAATGGGCACAAAGCGTACCCCGGCGATGTGGCGCGCATTCAGGAACGCAGCCATCCTCTTCGCGCCTACCCAAGGCGCCCCCACTACTTCGAAGGGAGTATCGGTGCCGCGCCCGACTGAGACATTCGTTTGTTCGATCAATGCCACGGCTGGATACAGCGTCGCCTGGTTCAGGTCGCGCAAGTTGGGCGAGGGACTCACCCATAGCTGCGATGTCGAGTCGAACCAATCGCCGCGCATCCAGCCTTTCATGGGCACTACCGTGAGATTGGCGTTGATGTTTCGCTCGGTGTTGTATAGCTTCGCCAACTCGCCGATCGTCATGCCGTGCCGCACGGGCACGGGGTGGTAATTCACAAAGCTCTCCTGCCCTTTATCGGAGACCGGGCCCTGAACGTAAGCCCCAGTGATGGGGTTGGGACGGTCGAGCACCACGATCGGTTTAGCCAGCGTGGCCGCGGCTTCCAGAAAATATCCCAGCGTCGTCTCGTAGGTGTAGAAGCGGACGCCCGCGTCCTGAATATCGAATACCAGCACGTCGAGCTTGCGCAGCACATCGAGCGGCGGGCGGCGCTTGGCATCAGTGCCGCCGTACACGCTGTAAACCGTAACTCCGGTCGCCCCGTCTTTCGTGTCCGCGATGTCAGTTTTGTCGGAGGTCCCCTGGACACCATGTTCGGGACTGAAAATGGCGCTCAATTGCAAACCGCGCGCATGGGCCAGGACGTCAATTGTGCGGTTGCCGCGACTGTCGACCCCGGTCTGGTTAGTGACCAATCCTACCTTCGGCGTCCCCGCACCGGGAACTCGCAAGACGTCAAAATTGTTGGCCTCCAGTTCGTCAATCCCGTTGGATACCTGACCGTTGCGGACCATCAGGCGGCGGCTGGCGACTGCCGCTTCGTTGTAGCCGGTAATCCGCGACAGCCGCATCTTCTGCTCTTCGCTGGGCTGAAGTTGCAACGCGGCGGCAACTGCGGTGGCCACTTCGGTACGCAATGCAATCACATTGCCGTCCTTGATATGCACCGCGTTGGTAAGCAGGATGATGTAGGTATTGGTGGCCGGATCGATCCAGAGCGAAGTGCCGGTAAAGCCGGTGTGTCCAAATGAGCCAACCGGCAACAGTTCACCACGATTGGAGGAAAACGGCGAATCGATGTCCCAGCCCAGCCCGCGCACGTCGGTCAGGTTAGGCGGCTGTTGCGGGGTCGTCATCTTCTCGACGATCCCCGGCGAAAACACGGGCGCGCCACCGTTCAGCAGCGCTTGCGCGAACTTCGCCACGTCATCGGCGATCGAGAACAGTCCGGCGTCGCCGGCAACTCCTCCCATGCGGCGCGCAGTAGGATCGTGGACCACGCCGCGCAGCATTTGCCCTGTGCGCTCGTCGCGCTCGGTGGGCGCAATGCGAGGCTTCCAATCCGCCGGCGGAAGAAAACGCGTCGAGGTCATGCCCAGCGGACCAAATATATAGGTCTGCGCATACTGATCGAGCGGCATCCCGCCGACGCGCTGCACCAGTTCGCCCAGCACCACAAAATTGATGTCGCTGTACACGAACACCGAGCCTGGCGGATCCATCAGCTTCTCGGCATTGGCCCGGTTGTAACCCTCCTCCAGCCCGCTCCAATACTGCTTCAAGTCGAGGTCGGGCCGCAGGCCGGAGTAGTGCGTCAGCAACTGGCGAACGGTCACGTCGTCTTTGCCGTTGTGCGCGAACTCGGGAATGTATTTGGCAACCGGATCGTTCAGCTTCACCTGCCCAAGCTGCACCAGGCGCATTACGCAACTCGTGGTGGCCATCACCTTGGTCAGCGACGCCATGTCGAAAATGGTATCGACGGTCATCGGTTCCTTGCTGGGATCGAGCGCGCGATAACCGAACGCCTTGCGATAAACGAAATTTCCGTTGTGGCCGACCAGCACCACCGCTCCGGGCGCGCGCCCTTTCTCGACCGCATCTTTGAGCAGCGCGTCGAGCGGGGCAAAGCGGTCTGCCGCGTTGACGGTGGTTGACGGCGTGACGGCAGGAGCGGACGCTTTCTGGGCTAGCAGAGGAATGCTGCTGGTAATGACAAAGCCAACCAACAGAAGAAGCGCAATGACTGGCCAACTACGAAGCCTCAATGGGTCCGCAACCTTTCTTGATCGGGGAATTGCCGCGCCATTGCGCCGGCAAGCTATTATAAGTTGCAGTCGCCTCCAGAGGTGGTTGTGAACCCAGTGCCGCAACAACTCGCAGAACTGCCACCTGCTTTCGAGCTCCAGGACAAACAGTTTGTCCGGGCTTTTGCCTTGGTTCGCGACGCCATCGAGCAACGCGCCTTTCCCGCCGCGGCGCTGGCCGTTGCTCATCACGGGTCGCTGATCGCGCTGCGCGGATTTGGCCGCTTCACCTACGCTGACGACGCGCCGCTGGTTCAGCCCGACACCATCTTCGATCTGGCTTCCCTGACCAAGGTCGTGGCGACCACGGCCGTGGCCATGCTGCTCGACGAGCGCGGCCAATTGCCGCTGGACATTCCGCTCGGGCACTTTCTCCCGGATTTTGTGGCGCGCGCGCCCCGGCATCAGCAGGCCACGCGAGAGGCGGTCACCCTGCGCATGCTGCTCGCGCACTCCAGCGGGCTGCCGGCTTACGAGAAGTTGTTCGAGGTTGCCGGCTCTCGCGAGGAACTGGTTCGGGCCGCGCTTACCACGCGGCTGGTCTCCGAGCCCGGCACGCACGCCGAATACAGTGACGTCGGCTTCCTCCTGTTGGGAGAAGTGCTGAGTCGCCAAGCTGGCCTTGCACTCGACCAGTTCGCGCGGCAGGAGATCTTCATCCCACTTGGCATGACACAGACGCGATTCAATCCACCGGCGGAATGGAAGCCCCAGATTCCGCCCACGGAGGACGATCGCACCTTTCGCAGGCGCATCATTCAGGGTGAAGTGAATGACGAGAACGCCTTCGTGATGGGAGGCGTCGCCGGACACGCCGGCGTTTTCGCTCCGGCAATCGATATCGCGCATTTCGCTGCGTGCATGTTGCGCGGCGGGGCGCCCCTCCTCAAGCCGGAAACGGTGCAGCTCTTCACGCGTCGCGTCGATGCTCCTGCCGGTTCTTCGCGGGCGCTGGGATGGGACACTCCGTCGCCGCCGGCATCGTCGGGCGCTCATTTTTCGGCTGCGTCCTTTGGGCATCTCGGATTCACCGGCACCTCGCTGTGGATCGATCCCACGCGCCAGCTTTCGGTGACGTTGCTGACCAACCGCACCTGGCCCAACCGCATGTCGCAGGCCATCCGCCAGGTCCGGCCTCTTGTGCACGATGCCATCGTCGAGGCGCTGGAGGAGTGAGCCACAAGATTGTCTTCGTGGCAAAAAATTCTCCCTCAAACTCGACTCATTTTTGCAAGTTGCCTGTTGCCGCACGGCAAACGGACGTGTAAAGTTCCCAAGATATTCGGGAAGTGCGGACCTTCCGGTCGGCATCCAAGCTCTTCATAATGACCCGGGGCCTTATTGAGTGCTGCATAAGTGATACCGGGTTTTACGATTTCTGAGTTGTCATCACGAACGGCCTTTAGGCCGTGAGGGATCTGTTTTTTCCCAGCGGTTGTTGCATGCACAAACAACAGCAGATTCCTCGCTTCGCTCGTAATGACAATTCCAGAGGCGAACGTTTAAGACAGGCTCCCAGCGACTCCGGCCCCCAATCCTCGTAGAATGAGGTCTGCGCTGTGATTCACAAATTTGGCGTTCGCAGCGTCGGTTTAGGACATCCCTACATGGACAAGTTTGTCATTCGCGGCGGAAACCCGCTGTTGGGCACGGTGCGCATCAGTGGGGCCAAGAATGCCGCCCTTCCGGCCATGGCCGCCGCCCTGCTTACCGAAGAACCGGTCATCCTGGAAAACGTTCCCCAAGTGCGCGATATCGAGACCGAGCGCAAACTACTGGCGGCGATGGGCGCCGAGGTGGAACTGGGCTATGGCCGCGCCCAGCACCGCACCACCATCTGCTGTCGCAACCTGGTGAATCCCGAAGCTTCCTACGAACTGGTCAAAACCATGCGCGCGTCCACTCTCGTTCTGGGCGCGCTGGTTGCCCGCATGAAACACGCTCGAGTTTCTTTGCCGGGCGGATGCGCCATCGGCGCCCGCCCGATTGATCTTCACCTCAAAGGGCTGGAGAGATTAGGGGCGCGAATTTGGCAGGAGCATGGCTACATCGAAGCGCGGGCCGAGCGCCTGAAGGGTGCGCGCGTAGTCTTCGAGAAGATCACGGTGACCGGGACCGAAGATCTGATGATGGCGGCCACGCTGGCCGAAGGCGAAACCATTCTGGAGAATTGTGCGCGCGAGCCGGAAGTCGGCGACCTGGCCACGCTGTTGAACAAGATGGGCGCGAAGATCGAAGGCGCGGGCACGCACACCATCCGCGTGCAAGGGGTGGAGAAGCTGCATGGCGCGCGTCACCGCATTATTCCTGATCGAATCGAAGCCGGCACTTTCATTGTTGCCGCCGCGCTGACCGGAGGGGACTTGCTGGTGTCCGGTTGCGATCCTCGTCATCTCGGTGCGCTCCTGCAGAAGCTGGAGGAGTGCGGCGTGCGGGTGCAGACCAACGGCGACAGCGTTCGCGTTACCGGCGACGGCCCCTTGCGAGCTGCCGACATGGTCACCGAAGAATATCCCGGCTTTCCCACCGACATGCAAGCGCAGTTCATGGCGCTGGCGACCCAAGCCGAGGGCGTGAGCATCGTCACCGAAAATATTTTCGAGAACCGCTTCATGCACGCGCAGGAACTGGTGCGCATGGGGGCCAACATCCGGATCGAAGGAGCGCGCGCGGTGGTCCGAGGCCAAACCCCACTCAGTGGCGCGGCCGTGCAGGCCAGCGATCTGCGCGCTTCCGCATCGCTGGTGTTGGCCGCCCTGGTCGCCGAGGGCGAAACCATCATCGACCGCGTGTACCACATCGACCGCGGCTACGAGCGGATCGAAGAAAAGCTCCGGGGAGTAGGCGCCCAGATCCGCCGCATCGGAGAATTTCTTCCCAAACGCGTGGCCACGCCTGTGGCTGCGGGATGACGGCGGGGACGCGCGAGCTACCTTTCCAGAAGCCGCTCCAGATCGGCGAAGAAGCTGGGGTAGGAGATGGCCACACATTCCGAGTTGCGGATCTGGGTTTCTCCCTGCGCCCGCAGGGCGGCGATAGCGAAGGCCATCGCAATACGATGGTCACCGAAGGACTCGATTTCCGCGCCGTGTAGCTGCTGACCACCGGGAATGTGCCATCCGTCGTCGGTTTGCTCAACCCGCGCACCCATGGCCCGCAGGTTCTGGGTGACTGCACTCAGGCGGTCCGACTCTTTGACGCGCAGCTCGCCAGCATCCCGAACTTCCAAACCCGCCGTGTAGGGGGCGATGGCCGCCAACACTGGCAACTCGTCGATCAGCAGCGCAGTCTGCGCTCCCGCAATCGTCACCGGCTTGGCTGCGCCGGGAACCAGCGTAATGGTACCCAGCAGTTCTCCATGCTGCTCCTCCACGCGCACCATGGAGATGCGGCTGCCCATGGCGGTCAGCACGTCGAGCAAAGCCGAGCGTGTGGGGTTCAACGACACGCCGTCGATCACCAGGTTGGACTCGGGGAAGACCGCAGCGGCGCACAGGAAAAAAGCGGCCGAGGAGATGTCTCCCGGAATGTAGGCTTCCAGCGGATGCAGCGCCTGGCCGCCTTCAATCGTTACCGTGTTTCGCACCCGGTCAACTTTTGCACCGAAGGCGCGTAGCGCAAGCTCTCCGTGATCGCGGGTGCGCATCGGCTCGGTTACCGTTGTATGGCCGTCAGCAAGCAATCCGGCGAACAGCAGCGAAGTCTTGACCTGGGCGCTGGCGACTGGGACTAGATACTCGATGCCGTGCAGACCGGCGCCAGTGATGCGCAGCGGCGCGCAGCCGCCTGCGGTCGCATGAATCTGGGCGCCCATTCTGGTCAGCGGCTCAATGATGCGGCGCATGGGCCGGCGCGAAAGGGACTCATCTCCGATCATTTCCGTGGTGAACGGCTGGCCGGCGACGATGCCCGACAGCATCCGCATGGTCGAACCGGAATTGCCGCAATCGAGCGGCGCGTCGGGAGACCGCAATTGCGGACCAATTCCTTCAATCACCACCGCTCCCTGTTCGTCGCGCTCGACGCTGCACCCCAGCGCGCGGACGCATCCCAGAGTGCTGGCGCAATCGGCGCCCGGCGAGAAATTCTGAAACCGCGACCGCCCCGCGGCCACAGCGGCAAGCATGGCGTAGCGGTGAGAGATGGACTTGTCGCCTGGGACGCCCACACTTCCCAGGATGTTGCGCGCGGGATGTACGGTGACCGATCTGGTGTCGTGCATTGGTTGTCTTGAAGCTTGGCAGCGGTAAATGCGAATGACGCACTGAAAACGAGAATCAATTCCGGACCAACGGCGGGTGCAATCCAGTTTGCCGAGGCGCACAGACCTCAACCGTGCGAAGCTCCTTGCCTTCCTGGGGCCAGATTACCGCCGTGTACTCGCCTCGGCCTTGGCTTCCAGCAGGGCTTCCGGCGTCACCTCGCGAATACGCACGCCACATACAAACCGGGGCGTGGTCGGGCCGCGTCCCCAGCGATTTACGTCCCAGTGCACGCGAACAAACTTTGCGTTGCCAGTGGCGGTCAAATTCACCAGCAGCGGATATTCGCCAATATAAAACTTCTGCGGCAACGTTGCGGCAGGTTTCGCCTCCCAGGTCGTGCCGTCAACCGAGGTGAACAGGCTGATCTCGATGGACTCCTGTTCGATCACCTCGTCGATAGTGAGGGTCACGAGAAAAACGCGGTTCGCAGCGCCACTGACGTCCAGCGCTTCACTGTCACCCTTGGCGGTGACTACAGTCTTTTCCGGTACAAGAAAGGCATCCAGCATAGCGAAACTATTCTACCGAATGGGCGAACTGGATAAAGGTGACAGAGGTCACAAGCTGGAACCTACTGGAAGGCTAACGCCGCAGACGTCCGTCAAGGAATGTTCGCAGCAGCGCCCCGAATTCCGCCGGCCTCTCGAGAGCGGCATAGTGGCCCGCCTGGGAGATGACCTGCAAGCGGCTGCCGGGGATCTGCTGCCTCATCAGTTCGAATTCACTGAGCGGGATGCTGTCTTCCTCGCCTGCAATGAGGAGAGTGGGCACATTGATCGTCCCGAGCGTTGCCACCGAATCTGGGCGCTCGGCCATGCCGCGTTGCACGCCAGCGATGTCATCCGCAGACATGCATTGCATCATCATGAGCGCCGCATCGACGATGTCTGGGCGGTTTGTGCGTGTAGTTCGCGACACGATCCGGCGGTTCGACAGCATCTCTCCGAGAAAGCCGGCCGTGCCCTCATGCAGCACTCGGTCGGCAAGCCGCAACCGATCCGCTTTGCCCTCGGATGTCTCGGCTCCGGGGCGTGTATTCGCCAGCACGAGGGCGGCGACTTGCTCGCGGTATCGCCGCCAGAACTCGAAGAGCAGATAACCGCCGATGGACACGCCAACAAAGAAAGCCTTGCTGATTCTTTCCTGGCTACACAGCCTGGACAGGTCGTCGGCGAGCTTCTGCATGGTGACCGGCCCTTCGCCGAGTTCGGAGTCGCCATGCGCACGCAGGTCGGGCAGGGTCACCCGATATCGGGTACTGAGTTGTGGGGTTACTGAGTCCCAGAAGTGGCGGTTCAGCGGGAACGGGTGCAGCAGCACGACGTCGGGACCGTTGCCGGCGACTTCATAAGAAAGCTGCGCGTCGCCGCTGCGGAAGGTGGGCATGGGAAGAAGGCAGTTAGCACTTAGCAATTAGTCATCGGACACTGCAGAGAACTTGCTGTCATCCTCACCGCAGCAGGGGTCCGCCGGTGACGGACTCCTGCGGAGTCGAAGGACCCCTATATGGGCAAACACTCTCCACCGGGGTTCACGACCCCTGATACGGCTGGACGTTGGTCGCGGGGGGAGTAACCGGCACGTATTCCGGCTCCTCGGGCATCACAATCCACGCAATGATGTAGGCCAGTACGCCTCCGCCACCGAACAGGGCAACGATCAGCCAAACCACCCGCACCACGGTGACGTCGAGATCGAAGTACTCGGCAAAACCCGCGCATACGCCGGCAATCTTGCGATCGGCGCGCGAGCGCATGAGCTTGCGCCGACCTGCCACGGCGCCGATGCGGCGGCCGCAGTAGGCGCAAAGATTGGCATCGTCCTGGATCGCTTTTCCGCAATAGTTGCAGTACATACAGCCCTCCCTACACAGGTTATACGGATAGCATAGAAAGAAGTTCCCGCGCTTGCCAAGCCATTGTGCGGCTCGATCGTTCAACGCTGTCATCCCGAGGGTCGGATGGGCTTGCCGCGCGGCGAAACCAATCTCAGGCTATTATACGAATGACCACGAGGAGATCATCATGGCGCGACTGTCGTATGTCGAGATGGAGCAGGCCCCACCCGAGGTTCGCGAGGTTTACGAAAAGACACTGAAAGGTAAGCCGGTCAGCTTTCACAAACTTCTGGCCCACCGGCCGGAGGTGCTGAAGACCTTGCTGCCGTTCTACGCCAGCGTTGGACGCTCGCTGGAGCGCCGCCTGTACGAGATGGTGTACATCCGGGTCTCGATGCTCAACGGCTGCCGCTACTGCATGCAGCATCACCTTGCCGCGTCCAAGCGCGTTGGGCTGACACGAGAGGATTGGCAGCACCTGAAAGAGGGGCAACATGGCAACTTCAGCGAGAAGGAGGAAGCGGCGCTGGATTTCGCCGAGAAGCTCACCCGCGATCCTCACTCGGTTGCCGACGGCGACATCCAAAGCCTGAAGCTGCATTTCTCGGAGGCGGAGATCGTGGACCTCGATCTGCTGACTGGCCTGGCGAATTTGACCAACCGTTTCACCGATCCGCTGGGCGCGGACCTGGAATTTCCAGAGGAGAAGATCGGATCGGGGAGAAGCGGTGCGGTCTAGAGAATAACCCGCTCGTCTCCCACGCGCCGCGTCACCCGCTCCCGATCGAGATATTCCAGCAGGGGTATCGCATACTTGCGCGTCACCCCGAACAGGTCCTTGAAGTTTCCTACGTTCAGCTTGGGGGTCTTTGCCTTCTGCGCGACGATCCGCTGGCGCAGGGCCTCGAGCGCATCGCGATGAAACACCAGGTCATCCGAAAGCTTGACCAACACGCGATCGCGCAGCAACAGCGTGACAATCTTCTGCGCGCGCACCTTATCCACGGGAAGGGATGCCAGCACTTCCTTGAGCGCCGGGACCTGCAAGCCTGCCTTGGCGAAGGCCTGCTCGATTTGCGACTTTGATTCCGCCTCCTCGTCGCGCAGCACCACGCCTCGCCCGGGAAGTCGCAACAGCTCGCCGTCGGCCTCCAACTTTTTCTCGCGCAGCAGTTGGGTGACGACTCCGTAGAACAGATCGTCATGTTCGCGCTTCTTTGCGTGAAGCTCCTGCTTATTGATTCCCGGCAGTAAAGGATTGGCGTCGTGGAAGTGACGGGCAATCGAAAGAATGTCCTGACGAACTCTCTCCAGCCAGCGCGACGTGATCAAGACACCGCCGAAAATCTCGATCTCGCCTGCCTGCTTCAGTTCCGTTGCAAGCCGTTGTGCATGAGCGGGAAGCCATCCCGTTTCCGCCACCGCTTCGGCAACCGTTAGCCCAAAGATCCACCGCCGGTTTACCCGCGCCAGCAGCGCTTGCCGAGGACTGGCATTGGCAATGGTCTGAAGAAACGGCAAGCTTTGATCGCGTGCAATCCGTATGGGCGGGTCGCCCGCGTCGAGCACGCGTCCGCCTCCAATGGTGATCACCGGAGAATATTGCCGAAGGATAAATCGGTCGCCGGGGAACAACACAATCGGACCGTCGAGCTTCAGGCGTGCGAAGCCTGACTCGCCCGGCAGAAGCTGCTTCGTTTCGAGCAGGGTCACGCGCGCGATGGTTTCCGCCGCAAATGCGTGCAAATGGACGCGCGCGTACTGCCGCAGAGGCTTGGCCGATGCCAACAGGTCAAGCTGTACACCCAGCCGGACCATTGGATGGAACATTTCCGGCGGTGTGAGCATCATGCCGCGCGCCAGTTCGGTTGTCTCCACGCCGGCCAGGTTCAAGGCGGTGCGTTGTCCGGCGACGGCTTCGTCCGCAGGTCGGCCATGCACCTGCACTCCGCGAACCCGCAGACACTTGCCGGTAGGATGGACTTCGACCTCCTGCTCCTTGTGGACGGTGCCCGAAATCAAGGTGCCTGTCACCACGGTTCCGAAGCCCTTCATGGTGAAGACGCGATCAATCGGCAGCCGGAACACCGCGCTCGAATCTTTGGCCGGGACCTCGGCGGCCAGCCGTGCTAGTTCGCGCTTCAGTTGATCGAGTCCCGCACCCGTCTTGGCACTGACGGGGATAATCGGCGAAGTTGCCGGATCGAGGAATGACCCCGCGAGGAACTCCGCCACTTCCATGGTCACGACTTCGAGAGTTTCCGCATCCACCAGATCAGACTTGGTCAGCACCGTGATCCCGCGCTGCACCGAAAGCAGGCGGCAGATTTCGAAGTGTTCGCGGGTCTGGGGCTTGACCGATTCGTCGGCGGCCACCACCAGCAGCACCAGGTCGATGCCGCCGACGCCTGCCAACATGTTGCGCACAAAGCGTTCGTGGCCGGGGACATCGACCAGCCCAATACGAATCGACTCGCCACTTGGACTCTGCAAGTCGAGGTTGGCGAAACCGAGGTCAATGGTGATGCCGCGGCGCTTCTCCTCCTCCAGACGATCGGGATCGATGCCGGTAAGGGCGCGTACCAGCGCGCTCTTGCCGTGGTCAATGTGGCCTGCAGTACCGACGATCACGGACTTCATGGCAGACAGTGTACCTTTTGTGGAACTCTCGGAAGCCAGCGGGCGAATCGCATTAAGGACCTTCCCTGTGCGAAAATAAGAGCTAGAAACTTGCACCAGGGCACCGGGTTTACTACGGTTGCGCCATCACCGGGGAAGTATTGCACTTCCGGAGGGTCGAAGGGCGTCTAAGTGGTTGAGCTCAGGGCGTATTTGATCCAAACGGATGGCATCCATCTTAATACCGCCAGACAGATCGGCCGAGCTTCCCACCAAGGAAGAACAGCAGCTTGCCTTGTGGGCTGACAACGGCCCTGCCGGCCTGGATCTCACGCCACATCTACTGCTCCAACTAGAGGATGATCTGGAACGCTCGCGCCTGCGCGAAGCCTTCTGGATTTCCGTCGTGGTGCACCTGATGGTGGTGATCTTGATCGCCATGTCGCCGAAAATTTTCGGCTACAAGGGCATCGATCTGGCCACGACTGCCGACCTGATGAAGAACCAGAACATGACCTACCTGGATCTGCCGTCCGACTTGCAGAAACCGCCCAAGGTCGCCCCCAAGACGAACGTGATGTCCGACAAGAACCGCGTCGCGATGAGCCAGCATCCGTCAATCGACAAGAAGACGCTGGAGGAGTTACGCCGTGCGGGACCGCCGGCGCCTCCGTCAGAGTCGGCGCAGATGACGCCCCCGGCGCCTCAGGGCGGCCAGCAGCCGAACCCATCGCAGATGGCGCAGATGCAGTCGGCCACGCCGCAGGCGAATCCCAGGCTTCCGATGCCAGACCAGGGTGGCGGCAGGCCGGTTGACTTTACGCAGATGATGAAGTCGCCGGGCGATCTTACGGCGCAGGCCGCTCGCGCGGTTGCCGAGCATCGTGGTGGAGGCTCTTACGGCGGTGGCGGCGGCGATTACGGGGCGGGGTCGGGCGGCAGGGCGCGTACGCTGGGAAACCTCGAGGTCTTGAGTGACACCCAGGGCGTGGACTTCGGACCCTATCTCTCTCGTGTGGTCGATGCCGTGCGCAGAAATTGGTACACCTTGATCCCGGAAGCGGCGCGTGCTCCACTGCTCAAACGCGGCAAAGTTGCCATTGAGTTCGCCATCCTGCCGGATGGCAAGGTTGCAGGCATGAAGATCACCGGAGTGTCGGGCGACGTGTCGCTGGATCGCGCCGCCTGGGGTGGAATCACCGCGTCGAATCCGTTCGCTCCCTTGCCGTCGGAATATCACGCCCCCTATCTGGCCTTGCGTTTTCGTTTCTACTACAACCCGCAAAAGGGCGATATGGATTAGCTGCCACGCGTAGAATGAGGCTGTGACCCCCGGCCAACAGCCTGCACCAAGGCCTGACTCCGATGCTCGCGAGCATGATGCGGATTGGACAGCGCGATATCGTTCGCGTGAGCGCGCCAAAGTTTTCGGCCTGCTCATCCTGGTGATCTTCATTCTTGCCCTGGCATTCTTCCGTTTTGGCCGGACCATCCCCTGGGGTGCGCGTTGAATGGGCACTTCTGCTCCGCCTCAATCTGAACCACTCCTCGTCGTCATCCTTGGACCGACAGGTTCGGGCAAATCGGCCCTTGCGATCGCTCTTGCGCAACAGTTCGCTGGCGAAGTGGTCAGTTGCGATTCGGTGGCCATCTATCGTTACTTCGAGATTGGAACGGCCAAGCCAACGTCGCAACAACGGGCGCTAGTGCCGCATCATCTCCTCGATGTCGCGGAACCCGGCCAGCCGTTCACCGCAGGGGAGTATGCGCGGCAGGCGAGAGCAGCCATTACGGAAATTGCCGGCCGCCAGCGATTGCCCATCGTAGTTGGGGGCACGGGTCTTTATCTGCGAGCGCTGCTGGAAGGACTCTTCCCGGGACCGCAACGTTCCGAAGAATTACGCAAGCGCCTTCGCGAACGCGCGCAGCAACGCGGCTCCCCTTATTTGCACAAGTTGCTCCTGCGCCTGGACCCCGAAGCGGCGGCGAAGATCCACCCGAATGACACGCCCAAGATCATTCGCGCCGTGGAAGTGTGTCTCACTGCGCGCGGGCCCATGAGCCAGTTGTGGGAGGAACGCGGGCGCGACCCGCTGCGCGGATTTGGCATTCTGCGGATCGGGCTCAACCCGGAGCGGGAGGCACTGTATGCGCGCCTTAATCAGCGGGCCTGCCAGATGTTGGAGTGCGGCTTGATCGACGAAACAGCAGCTCTGCTTCAACGATACGGCGAGCCGAAGAGCGTCACGCCACTGGATTCGCTCGGCTACAAGCAGGCAACACAATTCTTGCGCGGAGAACTTACGCGCGAGCAGGCGCTGGCCGCGACGCAGCAAGGACATCGCAACTATGCCAAGCGCCAGATGACATGGTTTCGCTGCGAGCCTGACGTCACCTGGCTCGCAGGATTTGGGGATGATCCCGCCGTGGCAAGGGAAGCTGCCGAACTGGTTTCCTCCCGCATTACGCTGCGGCCCTCGGACTGACAGTCTGATATGGTCACTTCGTCATGAATCGTCGAGTCCTATTCGCCGTACTTTTGACCTTAGTTTGTATGTCGCCCATGAGCTACGCCAAAGACCAATTTCAAACCGCCGCCCCGGTCCATCTCGACAAGAAAGGCGAGAAGTGGGCGCGCGAGTCGCTGAAGAAAATGTCGCTGGAGCAGAAGATCGGCCAGATGTTCATGGTCCGCGCCCTGGCGCAGTTCATGAACGTGAACAGCCCGGAATACATCGCCTTGCGCGACACCATGCGCAAGTACCACCTCGGAGGATTCGGACTCACCGTGCGCTTGGAGGACGGCTTTCTCTATAAGAATGAACCGCTCGAAGCGGCCACGGTCATCAATCAAATGCAGAGGGATTCCGAGTTCCCGCTGATCTTCGCCGCCGACTTCGAGCATGGACTGGGCATGCGTCTTAACGGGGTCACGGATTTTCCGCAGGCCATGGCGTTCGGCGCTACCGGTAATGTGGAGTTTGCGCGCCAGTCCGGCCGCATCACCGCGCAGGAGGCGCGTGCTATCGGCGTGCAGTGGAACTGGTTTCCCGATGCCGACGTGAATTCCAATCCCGTGAATCCCATCATCAACACCCGCTCCTTCGGCGAGGATCCGAAGCTGGTTGGCAACATGGCAGCCGCCTACATCGCAGGCGCACACCAGTTCGGCATGATGACCACGGCCAAACATTTCCCCGGTCACGGCAACACCGAAAGTGACTCCCATGTGTTCGTGCCCGTTGTGAAAGGCGATGCGGCCCACTTCGACGCGATTGAACTGCGGCCATTCCGCGCTGCCATACAAGCGGGAGTTGACGCGGTGATGATCGCCCATGTGCTTGCCCCGGCACTCGATTCCGGTCCCGATCACGTGGCCACAATCTCGCCCGCGATTGTGACTGGACTCTTGCAGCAGAAGATGGGCTTCCACGGATTGGTCATCACCGACGCGCTCGACATGGGTGGGTTGAGGCAGTCATTTCCGCAGCAGGGACCGGAAGGGGCGGGCCGGGCTGCCGTCGAATCCGTGAAGGCGGGTAACGACATGCTTCTTCTGCCTTTCGATCTCGACGGCTCGTACAACGGATTGCTGCGCGCGGTCCGCAGTGGGGAAATCTCCGAAGCGCGCATCGATCAATCGGTGTTGAAGATCCTGCGCGCCAAGGCCTCGGTTGGACTGAACAAGGCCAAGCTGGTCGATATCCATGCTGTGAATGAGATCGTGGCGCAACCGGCTAGCCTGGCGACCGCGCAAGAGATCGCGGACAAAGCGGTCACGCTGGTTCGCGACAATCATCGAGCCCTCCCGCTAAAAGCCACCGCAAAGGGAACCAAGCTGCCGCCGAATCCGTATCAGCCAGTAGCGGAGACGCGCAATAATACCGTCTTATTGATTTTTGCCGACGATAGCCGCTCCGATTCCGGGCGAACGCTGGACCATGAGCTCAGGGCAAGAATTCCTGACGCACAGGTGTATTACGTCGATCCACGCGTTGCGGCGGGAATGACGCCGCCGGTTTTGGCGGCGGTGCAGGAATCGCAAGTGGTGATCGCCGCCGTGTACGAGTTTCCGGTTGCGGGCAGAGTGGTTCGCACGCAAGAGGGCGCAGCCGTCAACGCAATAGCCATGCAGGAATCGTCCGCAACCCTGTTGCGGCAGGTTTTGCGAAGCGCGGCGGAGAAGACGATCGTAGTGGCCGTGGGTAATCCCTACATTGCCGCCCAATTGCCCGAGGTGCAAACTTACATGTGTACCTTCTCCAGCGGTCGCGTTTCTGAGTTAAGTGCAGTGAAGGCAATGTTTGGCGAAATCCCGATGACCGGCCACTTGCCTGTAACCATTCCGAACATCGCCGGCCCTGGCGCAAAAATGACGGGCGCGGCGCAAGATTCCAGCGGAGGACCACAACAATGAGGAACATCGCTACCAAGTTTTCATGCGCTCTGGTAATAGCGAGCATCGCGCTGCTGCTGGCCGCCTGCTCGATTAATGTGGACGATAAGGACAAGCAGAACAAGAAGGTCGATATTAAGACTCCATTCACCAACCTGAAGGTGAACACCAGCGACAAGCCGGCGGACAACGGCATTCCGGTTTATCCGGGTGCGCATGTGCGCCCAGCAGACAACGGGGACAGCCATTCCGCAAATATAGACATGGGGGCACTGGGATTTGGACTGAAGGTGGTCGCAGCCGAGTACGAGACGGACGACTCGCCAGAAAAAGTCAAATCGTTCTATCAGGACAAACTGAAGAGCTTCGGCGATGTGCTGGTGTGCAATGGCCACAGCGGTGGCTCGGATGTTCACATGGGAAAGCATGGCGAAGATGCCGACAAGAAGCTGACCTGTAAGGACGCGCACGGCGATGGATGGGAACTCAAGACCGGCACCAGCGACGACCAGCACCTGGTCTCGATCGAGCCGCATGGTTCGGGAACGCGCTTTGGCACGGTGCTGATTCGCACGCACGGGAAAGAGGGAGCGTTGTAAAGCCGAGGCGGCCGCTCGGGTCAGTCCAGCGGTCGCATGCCACTGGCCTTACGCGCCGACTTCAACTTCCTCATTCTCCAAATCCACCAACCCACGAGGCAAGCCGTGGCAATGGCGGCGATGACGTATCTCCAGTGGTTGTGCACCATGCCGCCGATGAAGCCCACGATCCCCGGGCCATAGCGAATCACCAGAAACGACAGCACCACGAAGCGCAGAAACCGTCCGGAGAAAATCGCCATCAGGAAATGGCTGAACCTCATCTCGGCCACGCCTGCGGAGAGCACGAACAGCTTGAAGGGCGTCGGCGGAGGCAGCATGGACGGCAGCATGAGCGCGAGAAATTCGTGGCGATCGAAGGCGGCCTTGATTTTGTTGAAGCGCTTCTCGCCCATGCGCTTCATCAGCAGCACCTCGCCGCTCTTGTACCCGATCACGTAGATGACGATGCTGCCCAGCGCCGAGCCCGCCGCCGCCATGGCCGAGTACAGCAGCAGGCGGTGCGGGTTGGCCCAGACGTAGCCCGCCACGATGGCATCGAGCGGCATGCCGAGAAAGGCCGCGTCCACCGCGGCGAATCCCAGCACACCCCAGATGCCCAGCGGCTTCAGCAGCGCCAGGATCAGCAGCGTCCACTTGTGGAGAAGGTGCTTCAAGGCAGTTGTCGGTAGTCAGTAGTCAGTTGTCAGTTTCTCGATTCTACGCGAATGTCGCAGGAGCGGCGAAAACAGGCCCTCTATCGCTCTGCGCTTTCGGTTCCAAAGAACTCTTCCACGGTTTTTATGTCGGTCGTTCTGCCATACTTCGGCAGGCTGTCGAGGAACACGCGCCCGTACTGCTTTCTCAAGATGCGATTGTCGAGCAGGCAAAGCAGGCCGCGGTCGTGCAGCGAACGAATCAGCCTGCCGAAACCCTGCTTCAGCGAAAGGGCGGCGCTGGGCACCTGATACTGGAAGAAGGCATTTCCGCCCTCTTCATCAATGGCCCTGATTCGGGCGGCCACCACGGGGTCGTTCGGCACGGCGAACGGCAGCTTGTCAATGATGACGCAGCTGAGTTGCTCGCCTTGCACGTCAACCCCTTGCCAGAACGACGAGGTGGCAAATAGGACTGCATTCGGCGTCAGCCGGAACTCCTCCAGCAGCGCATTCTTCGGCGCATCGCCCTGCAACAACAAGGGAAATGCCAACTCGCCCAGCAATTGCTCGTACATCTGATGCATCAGCGCGTAGCTGGTGAACAAACAGAACGCGCGTCCGCGCGTGATCTCCAGCAGTTGCTTGACGCGTTGCGACGCGCGCTCCACGAATTGCGCCTCGCGCGGGTCGGGTAGGTCAGGCGGCACATACAGCAGCGCCTGGCTCTCATAGTCGAAGTGCGATTGCACCACCAGTTCGCGGGCGTGTTCGATTCCGATGCGGGTGCGGATGTACTCGAAGCCTCCCGCGACGGCCAGCGTTGCGGAGGTCAGCACCGCCGACTCCAGGTGCTCAAACAATGTGGTGCGCAGGATGTCCGACACCGTGATCGGGGTGGCTTGGAGAAATACATTGTGCTGGGGGCCGCGTCCGGTGCGGCGTTCGATCCAGAAGACGATGTTGCGCTCCTCGCCCTCTAGGATGAATCCCAAGTTGACACGCAACTCTTCTACTCGGCGAGCCAGGGCGTGCACCTCGTCGGGCTTGTTGGGAATGGCTTGCAGCTCGGTGTAAAGATGCAGCAACGAATTCTGCAGGCCAAGATATTCGTCGCCATTTTCTTCCAGAAACTCCGGGCGATTTTCAAACGCGAAACGGCCTTCGCCCGGCGGCAGCAGCGAGAAGAAGAACTGCGAACGGTCGCGTACCTGAGCGCATGCCGGCATGACTTCCGTAATGGGCACATTTACCCGCCGCAGGGTCTGCTCGACATCGCGGAGCAATTCGTCCACCCGAAGATGTGAGACCGTGACGCCGAAGTAGTTGGTGGCCACGTCCTCCAACTCGTGCGCTTCGTCGAAGACGACGATGCCTGCGTCCGGCAGCACACCGGTGTCGGGCGCATGGTCTTTGGCCGCTTTGATCGCCAGGTCGGCGCAGAACAGGTGATGATTGACGATGATGATGTCGCTCTCGGCGGCGCGGCGGCGCATCTCGGTGATGAAACAGCGGTCAAACTGCTGGCATTGCGAGCCGATGCAGCGGTCGGTGCGCGCATCCAGCTTGGGCCACAGATGGCTGTTCTCCGGCAGTTCGGCCAACTCCGCGCGGTCGCCGCTTTCGGTGGTCTTCTCCCAGTCGCTGATGATGCGGAATTGGCTGATCTCTTCCAGTCCGTTCAGCAGCGGCTGAGCGGTGAGGTCGTAGAGCTTCTTGCGGCAGAGATAATTGCTGCGGCCCTTCATGTAGCAGACGCGCAGTTCGCCGAGATGCTCGCGCAGAAACGGAACGTCTTTGAAGAAGAGCTGCTCCTGCAAGGTCTTGGTGCCGGTTGAGATGATGACGCGTTTGCCCGAACGGATCACCGGCAGCAGGTAGGCCAGCGTCTTGCCAGTGCCGGTGCCGGCTTCGACGATCAGGTGGCGGCGCTCTTGCAGCGCTTGCTCCACGGCCTCCGCCATTTGAAGCTGCCCGCGGCGGAACTCGTACGCCGGATGAGTGCGCGCCAACACGCCACCCGGGCCGAAGAACTGATACAGCGAGGGCAAACGTGCGGCCAGTGCGGCGGATTGTGGTTTGGAAGACACGACAGGAGGAGTCTTGTCCCTATAATAGTCGCTAAGGGCCATCGCTGTTTGAACCGGCGCCGGAAAGAGTCTCAGTGAATCGTCGCATGCAATTTGAGTCCAGCAGGACTGCCGAACAGGGCGAACCGCCCACTGTCGGCACGCTGGCCATTGTGGGCCGTCCCAACGTCGGCAAGTCCACGCTGTTTAACCGCCTGGTCGGGTCGCGCCGCGCCATCGTTGGCGACGAGCCCGGTATCACGCGCGACCGCATCTACGGCGATGTGGAATGGATCGGCAAGAAGTTCCGAGTGGTGGATACCGGCGGCATCGTTCCCGACGACCCGCGACTGATTCCGGCGGAGATCTTCCGGCAGGCGCGAGTGGCGCTGGAAGAGGCCGACGTCATCGTGCTGGTGGTGGATGGACGCACGGAGTTGGCGTCTCCCGACATTGACCTTGCACGGCTGTTGCTGCGCACCGGCAAGCCGCTGCTGTTGGCCGTCAACAAAGCCGACACGCCGCAGCTCGAGCCCTATGCCCAGGAATTCCGCCGGCTCGGGATCAAGGAACTGTTTCCGATCTCCGCCGAGAACGGCAACGGCATTGCCGAATTGTTGGAGCACGTACTGAGCGTGATGCCAGACCGGGAAGCCACGATTGAGGAGGCACCACCGTCGCGCGAGGAGAGCGCGCCTGAGATCGGCGAAGAAGAAGCAGAAGTTCAACGCGAGACGCGAGTCGCGATTATTGGCCGGCCCAATGTCGGCAAATCCACGCTGCTGAACGCGCTCACGGGGTCGGCGCGCGCGATTGTATCACCGATTGCCGGCACCACCCGCGATGCCGTGGATGAACTGATCGAGCGCGATGGGCGAGAGTACCGCTTCATTGATACTGCCGGCATTCGCCGCAAAGGCAAGACCGAACTAACGGCCGAGAAGTTGTCGGTGGTGATGGCGCGCAAGCATCTTGAAGGCGCCGACGTCGCGCTGATGTTGATTGATGCCGTGGAAGGCGTCACCGCCAGCGATGCCACGATCGCCGGCTACGCGCACGAGAGCGGCCGGTCGGTCATCATCGTTATCAACAAATGGGACTTGGTGACGGATAAGCGAACCGACGGCAAGCCTCCTGCCGAGCGCAGCGTTTACGAGGAGCAGGTCCGGCGGCATTTGAAATTTCTGTCGTACGCTCCAGTGTTGTTTGTCTCTGCGACGACCGGGCGCAATCTCGCCAAGGTTTTTTCCACGCTGGAGCTGGTGGCGCGCGAGCGGCGCAAGCGCATCGGCACGGGACAGATGAACCGCTTCCTTGCCAAGGTTGATTTTGAGCGGGCTTCGGTCCCGGTGGCGAAGCGGGTCAAGATCCTATACATGACGCAGGCCGGGGTGTCACCGCCCACCTTCATTCTGTTCACCGACCGTGCGGTGAAGCTGCACTTCTCCTATCAGCGCTTTCTGGAAAACCAGATTCGCGCGGCCTTCGGGTTTGTGGGCACGCCCATCTGGATTAAGAACCGGGCGCGAAACGATAACAAGTAGGCGGCCTTTCCCAACGATGCAGCCCTACTGTTGCGCGCGCGGCGTATCTGCTGTAACTTTTCGCTAGTGGAACATCCCTGCTATCGCTGCCAGGCCTCGATTGAAGAGGGCACCACGTTTTGTCCGCACTGTGGCGCCCCGCAGATTCGAGTCATTCCGCCTGAAGAAGATTTGCCCGCGCCGCCGCCGCTCCCACCCAGCGCTCCGAGGGAAGTTCCTCCGGCCGCCTATTCCGTAGGTCCCGGACCAGGTTGGACCCAGGGCGGCGCACCCTATGCGTCTCAGGGAAGCGCCATTCAATGGGGCCTGGCATGGAAGGGCGCGCTGCTGGCCGGAGTTGGGGCCGCAATTCTCACCGCCATTCCGTTCGTCTCCATCGGTTGTTGTCTCTGGATGCTGGGCGCGGGTGTGCTCTCGGTTGCGATGTATCGCAAGCAAGTGCCGGGGACCTTGATTACTCCGGGGATGGGCATGAAGCTGGGCGCCCTGGCAGGCGTCATCGGGTTCATGGTCAACGCGGTGGTGACGGTACTGTCGTTCGCGTTGTTTCGTTCTAATTCCGATTTCCGTCGTGCCATGCAGGAGCAGATGGAAAAGCAGATGGCGAACAATCCCGATCCCAAGGCGCAGGCCATAGTGCAGCACTTCATGGACTGGATGGGCAGTCCACAAGGCGCCGCAACCTTCGTGGTGCTGATTTTACTCGTGCTGGGAGTGGTGTTCATCGCAATCACCGCTGCCGGCGGCGCGCTGGGGGCCTCGATGTCCGGCAGGCGGCGGGAATTCCGATGATCATCGACCGCTGCGCAGGAACACACTGTGCAGGGGCAGGGTTGCTCCGCGGCTTGGGCTTTCGTATGATGCGAACGGCATGACCAAGGCCTCCATCCAGTCCTCGAATCTCCGCGAGAAATCGCAAATCCTGTCTGCATCGGAAATCGAGCGCACCCTGGTCCGGCTGGCGCATGAGATTGTCGAAAAGAACAATGGCGTCGCCAACCTTGGACTGGTCGGCATCATGCGGCGCGGTGTGCCGCTGGCGCAGCGGTTGGCAAAGATTTTGGGACGCATCGAAAAAACCGCCGTGCCGGTCGGCACCCTGGACATTACGCTCTATCGCGACGATCTCTCGACCGTCGGGCATCGCCCGGAGGTGAAGACGAGCACCATGGAATTCGACATTCAGGACAAGAACATCATCCTGGTGGATGACGTGCTCTACACCGGGCGGACCGCCCGCGCAGCGCTGGATGCGTTGTTTGCTCATGGGCGCCCGCGCCGCATTCAACTTTGCACGCTGATTGACCGCGGCCATCGCGAATTGCCCATCGAGGCGGGCTTCGTCGGCCGCACCATCCACACCACCACCAATCAATTCATCGAATTGAAATTGCAAGAGACGGATGGCTCCGACAAAGTTCTGTTAATGGAGCGGGTGGACGAAAGCCGATGAAGCCGCAACTGCATTCGCTGCTGGGCATCGAACAACTTACTACTGCGCAGATTGAGTCCATTTTGGCGCTGGCTCGGCGCATGGATCCCAGCCGTCCGTCGCAATTGCTGCGCGGCAAACGCGTGGCCCTGCTCTTCTACGAATCTTCCACCCGCACCCGCACCTCATTCGAGTTTGCCGCCAAAACCCTGGGCGCCGCGACCACGCTGGTGACTCCGGTCTCTTCCAGCATCGAGAAGGGCGAATCGCTCATTGATACCGGCTGGACGGTGGCAAACCTGGGAGCCGATGCCATCGTCATGCGGCACGCCAACAGCGGCGCAGCCTACCTGTTGGCGCGTTATGTGCGAGTGCCGATCGTGAATGCGGGCGATGGAATGCATCAGCATCCTTCCCAGGCGCTGCTCGATGCCTTGACCATCACCACCCATAAGAAGCGGCTAAACGGTTTGCGCGTGGTGATCGTCGGCGACGTGTATCACAGCCGGGTCGCGCGATCCAATGCGGAGCTGCTTTCGCGCTTCGATGCGGACATTGTTTTCTGCGGCCCGCCGGATTTCGTGCCCGAGATCTCCGCCTCCCTCGCGCCGGGAGTGACCGCCTGCCACGACCTGAATATCGCATTGCAAGGTGCTGACGTGGTGATGGCGTTGCGGGTGCAGAAGGAGCGGCTCGCAGGAAAGCATCTTAGCGTTGAGGACTATATTGCCAACTACCAGGTCACGCCGCAACGCATGATGCTGGCAAAGCCGGATGCGGTCCTGATGCATCCCGGGCCGGTGATTCGCGGCATGGAACTGACCAGCGAAGTGGCGGACGGCCCGCAGTCCTGCATTCATGAGCAGGTCCGCAACGGAGTGAAAACGCGTATGGCGATTCTGGCCATGCTGCTGAGGGCGGCGCGCTAAATGGAAAACATGGACTCATTGCTCATCGTACGCGGACGAGTCGTCGATCCCGCGAGCGGCGTCGACCAGGAGATGGATGTTCTCCTGCGCGAAGGGCGGGTGGCTGCTGTGGCGGCGCCGGGAAAGCTTCGCAGTCAGGCCCAGCGGAGCTTTAACGCGAAGGGGTGCATCGTTGCTCCTGGCTTCATCGATCTGCACGTGCATCTGCGCGAGCCCGGTCAGTCCCACAAAGAGACCATCGCCACCGGCACTGCCGCGGCGGCGGCCGGCGGATTCACCTCCGTCTGCGCCATGCCCAATACCGTGCCGGTAAACGACTCGGCAGAAATCACCCGCTGGATGCAGGCTCCCGAACGTGGCGCGCTGGTGAACGTCTTTCCCGTCGCCGCGGCGACCGTGGGCAGCCTGGGAGAGAAGCTTACGGACTTTGCCGCCTTGAAGAAAGCTGGCGCAGTCGGAGTGACCGACGATGGCAAGCCGATTCTCAACGATCGTCTGATGCACGACGCGCTGCATGCTGCCGCCAAGCTCAACATCCCCGTGGTGCAGCATGCCGAGGACACGCGCATGACCGCCGACGGCTCGATGAACCTGGGCGCTACCTCGTTTCGCCTGGGCTTGCACGGCATGCCGAACGCCGCCGAGGCGAACATCGTGGAACGCGACATCGCGTTGGCCGGTGCGACCAGGGGACATGTGCATGTGGCGCATCTCTCGACGCGTGAGGCCCTGGAAGCTGTGCGCCGCGGGAAGAAGGCGGGAGTACGCATGACCGCCGAGGTCACGCCGCACCACTTCACGCTGGTGGATGAGAACGTTGGCGACTTCAACACGCACTACAAGATGAATCCGCCGCTCCGCTCGCTAGCCGACCGTGCTGCCTTGATTGAAGGCATTGCCGATGGCACCATCGACGCCATCGCGACCGACCACGCGCCTCACGCCTTCCACGAGAAGCAAGTGGAGTTCGAGCGTGCCGCCTTCGGCATCACAGGCCTGGAGACGGCACTCGCGATTGCGGTCACGGTTTTACATCAGCACTTCAGCCTGCCACTGTGGCGCATCGTTGAGTTGCTATCGGCAAGTCCCGCCAGGATTTTCGGCCTTGCGCGACGTGGCAGTCTGGCGCCGGGTTCGCATGCGGATGTCACCATCTTCGATCCCAAGAAGAAATGGACCTTCGATGCCTCGCAATCGAAATCCAAATCCAAGAACACGCCGTACGATGGCTGGAGCTTCACCGGAAAAATTGTTGCGACGATTGTGGACGGCAAGGCCGTCTATGAGGGCTGATCTGAACTGGGTAACCATGTAAGGCAGACGGAGAGAGTTCTCACACATCCACGTAAGTCCCGGCTTCTGCTAACCAAAGGAAGATCCTGAAGAATCCGTGCCCATCCCTAGTTGATTGATTTTCCATCAGTCCAGGAATTCTGAGAAAAGATGCATCCGGAGTGGGGAAGGATTCCTGACTCAGTGGCTGAATGTGGTGGTGGTCAATTTACTTTGGATCGATACATGGCGTGATGCGGTACACTGCTCATGCTTTAATGCTTTGAATTTCTCGGTGCCTCTGTTTCTCTGTGGTCAATGCTTATCGCTCAATCATGAACAACGAACACGGCTTCACTCCGGCGGAACTGCGCAAGCTGCGCAGTTTGAAAGATCCATATGGCATTCAACGATTCCTGGATGACATGCCCTACCATCTGGCCGACACTGCGTGGTCGCCCCGGCGAGTGCTGCGCGAAAATACTTCCCATTGCTTCGAGGGGGCAATCTTTGCCGCCGCAGCCTTGCGCGCCAACGGCTATCTGCCGCTGATAATCGACTTTGAAGCGGAACACGATACAGACCATGTGCTCGCCATTTACCGGGTGAAGGGGCATTGGGGTGCGGTAGCCAAGTCGAACTATGTGGGCTGCCGCTATCGCGAGCCGGTGTACCGGTCCTTGCGCGAGCTGGCCATGAGCTACTTCAATATCTATTTCAACCTGCGGCGCGAGCGCACCCTACGCACCTTTTCGCGTCCCGTCAATCTGGCACGGTTCGACGATCAGGCGTGGATGACCACGGAGGAGCCGATCTGGTTCATCATTTATCACCTGCTGGAAATTCATCACTACAAGTTGCTGACGCCGGGCATGATCAAGCGCCTGCATCGCATCGACGACAGATTGTTTAGAGCTGAGACGCTGGGGAAGGCGTACCCACCGGGAAAGTCCCCGCTCCCATTTGGGTAGCACTGACAGACGGTGCCGATCCGCGCAGAGGCGTCCTAGCAATGGACTTCGTCGTGCACTGTCACCAGCACTCTGCGAAGCTGCAACAACGCCCAAGCTAGGGTGGCTAGTCCCGCACCCCAAACAGCAAACGTCACGTTCACCGCCCAGCGTGGAGCTTCTCCGACCCTGCGCAGCAGGAAGGGCAGGAAGTTCCAAGTGTCGATGTGGACGTAGTCCCACGGGTCGTAGGTCATGGAATCATTGCTCAGGCCCCACGCCTGCATCTTCCCCAGGGCGAAGGCCGCGATGTTCTTGAAGCGCAGGAAGACCACGAACGTCGGGTGTCCCAGCGTGTCCTCCTGGTAGATTTCCAGCGGCAGCCAGAAGGCGAGCGAGGCCAACTGGATCGCAGCGCTGAACGCGATCAGCGCGATTCCCATCCACCACACCAGCTTTCCTAGCGACGCCCGCCAGCGCAACAGCAGAGGCACCGAGATAAACGCGGCCAATTCAACTGCGGTCGAGACATAACGGTCCCCCCAGGCGAAGTCGCCGCTCCAGACTGTGTATCGCGCGTAGAAGCTGATGTAGCCTAGGAGTAAGAGGAAGGCCGTGATCACGTAAGCCCTGACTTCCGGCCGGAAATGCTTCCAGGCGATCACCGCGAGAACAATCGTGAGCACTAGCAGAGGATCAAAGAGGAAGGTCGATTTCTCCGGCATGATCAATGGCCCGAGAAAGCCCACGTGGAACGGAACTTCCCACGGATAGTTTGCTGGCAGCGAGGGATTCAGCTGCCGCTGCTCCTGACCGGCAATAGTGATGTAGTTCGTGAACAGCGAGCCGAAGCGGTAGAACTGATACAGCCGGTCAATCAGTCCGAAGATCGCATAGACAGGCAACGCTGTCTTCGCGTAGATCAGGAAACGCTGCCACAGCGCGTGGCCTCGCACATCCTCCAACAACAGCACGAGAAGCAGGAACACTCCGCCGGCAATCAGGTCAAGGCCGGTAGTGAGGCGGGTCAACAGGTTCAGCCCGAAGGCAAGCGAACCGATGAGCAGGGCGCGTCCGCTCCCAGTCCTAAGCCACTCGTATTGGAACGAGAGACCTGCCAGCGTCAGCAGCATGATGTAGTTGTTCTCCATCATGTTCTGCGCGTAGTGCAGGTGCGTGGTGCAGAACAGCAGCGCCAGAACGCCGGCGACCGACTGTTTGACGCTGAACCCCAACTGGCACAAGAAACGGAAGCACACCAGCGCCGTCAGAACATTGACCAGGATGTTGGTGCTGTAGCTGACGAAAATCGCGCGGACTGTCGGATCGGTGTTGTTGTATGCGGCAAAGAGAGGCAACTTCTCCAGGCCGGTGCCGATCACGTCCGCGGGCAACATGAGCAGTGACTGACCCATGCCGTACCAGCTATAGAGCTTGCCTCCCCGGCCGTGAATGCCGAACTCGGGATACTCCTTGGGAAACACCGGCGGTTCCGAGGTCCACCACGAATGCGTAGTCTGCAGACGATGCGAAGTGTCGGAGGTGCCAAGCTCCCCGGATTGGATGACGAACGCGCTGAGCGCTGCAACGACGATTAACAGGGATAGAGGATTGCGATACCAGCGTCGGGGAGCAAAAACCATGCAGGAGCAATAGTAATAGATAGGCGGAGCGCCTCCAAACGGATGACCATTTGTCACTGCGAGTCTCGCTCTACGACTCCGTTGGTTCGCGCTTGCAGCCATGTCCGTCGGAGCGCGAGCTGAGCTTTGACATCGGTGTACAGATGTGCATACAATGAGCCACTGTGGACTTCGCGTGGGATTCGGGCAAAGCGGCGAGAAATCTCGCAAAACATGGAGTCTGCTTCGCCGATGCTGTTGCCGTCTTGGAAGATGATCTTGCACTGACAATTCGGGATTCCTACTTCGAAAATGAAGAGCGATGGATCACGATCGGGATGGACATACTCGGGAGACTTTTGGTGGTGGTCTACACCTGGCGCGGAAAAGGAATTCGGCTGATCTCCGCGCGGCCGGCCACTCCGCGCGAGAGGCGGCAATACGAGGAAAACAATGAAACGTGAATACGACTTCAGCCACGCAAAACGCGGAGCCGTCGTGCAAGTGCCCAAGGGCAAGACCAGAATCACGATCCGGCTCGATGACGATCTTCTCGACTGGTTTCGACAACAGGTGGACCGCGCCGGTGGAGGCAACTATCAGAGCTTGATCAATGATGCTCTTCGGCAGCATGTTCGCCGGGCCCAGGAGCCGCTGGAGGCCACGCTTCGACGTGTCATTCGCGAAGAACTCAGCCACGCTAGTTGAGAAAAAGCAGGTCCCTCCGCTCGGACCAAAGTCATCGGTCGGGATAGCAGAGGGAAGGGACAATGCTTGGGTGTGGATGACAGCGACTCTGGCGAAAAGCGAAAAGCGAGAAGCGAGAAGCGAGAAGCGAAGAGCGTCCCCGCTGCTTTACAATCGAAGCTTCGACGCTATGCGACATGCCGGCTCGACACTCAAGAAGATCTTTGCCGACACCCTGCATCGCGAGGGTGGTGACAGCGCCCCGCTGCTGGCTTGGCCGCTGGTGTGCGGATCGAAGGTGGCGGAAAAGACAAGCGCCATCGGCTACGCGGATGGAGTGTTGACGGTCGAAGTTCCTGACGCGACCTGGCAACAGCAACTGTACAGCTTCAACCCGCAGTATCTCGCGGCCCTGAAGCAGATGAGCGCGCAGCCGGTGAACGCGATCAAGTTTGTGGTGAGGAACCAAACGGATCGGCCGTCGCGCTAGAAAGCAGATCGTTACAAGACCAACATGGTTACCGATAAAGATGTCTCCTACGTTGCCGACCTGGCGCATCTGGAACTGACCGAGGATGAGCGCGCCCGCATGCTAAAGGACCTGAACTCCATCCTCGGTTACATTGACCGGCTGAACGAGTTGGACACGGCCAACGTCGCGCCTATGGCGCAAGTGGCCAACGGCTCCGCTAAAGCCGATGAGACGAGCGGCACCCAGGGATTCGCGCACGCCATGCGGGCCGACGAGCCGCGTCCTTCGCTACCCCACGAGGAAGCATTGCGCAATGCGCCCGCTTCGGACGGCGTCTTCTTCAAAGTTCCCAAAGTGATCGAACGATAGCCACTCCAAACAATAAGGGGCGCCAAAATCGGCGCCCCTCATTTATCTTCGTCGAGCTTCTTACGGCACTTCGATCAACTCGATCTTGCCGTCCTTCCGGCGGTGCAACACCTTTACCTGCCCCTTGGGATCGCGGAAGACAAACACTGCACGATCGCGGAATTCGCATTCCTTGACCGCTTCCTCGATGGTCATGGGCCGCATCGCGATGGAGTCCGTGGTGTGCACTAGGTGCGCCTCGGTGGTGCGGGCGATGGAGGGAAACTTATGCACGACCACCGGAACCGCGGTCGCAGGGTTGGCGCCCACGGAGATCTGCATCTCGCTTTCTGCCGCCACCGGGGCCGTCCAACTCTTGTCTTTCGGCTTGCGGCCAATATTGCGGCGGCGGCCGTTGTGCCGCAGCACTTGGGTCTCGATATGTTCCAGGGCCTGGGTGACGGCGGCCACCATGTCCGTGGCCTCGGCGAGTCCCACCAGATGGCCGCGACGCCGCTTCACCGTGATTTCCGCGATGTTGCGGTGCTTTTCCACCGACAGGATGACTTTGCTCTTGATGTTTTCGCCCAGGATTTTGGTCAGCTTGGTGAGGCCCAATTCGACCTCATCACGAACGGCGGGAGTAATTTCGTATTGCTTGCCGAAGTATTCTACTGTCATTGAGCTCCCTCCTCGCCGCAGCCTGTTTGATTGATTTGCTGCCTTGGCCGCGGCGCGTTTCTCACAACGGCGTCCCTTCAAGTTAGACGCGCCCGGGAACAAAATCCGCGCGTTGTCGGGACCGGACGAGGCGCCGGTACAGCCGCTAGTTCTTTACTCTGCGCTGGTGGGTGCTCGGGATGCGCATGTCTTCCCTGTACTTCGCAACCGTGCGGCGAGTGACCTGGATGCCCTGCGACTGGAGGATGCGGGTGATCTGCTCGTCGGTCAACGGCCTGGTGGGATCTTCTTCTTCGATGAGCTTCTTGACTCGGCGCTTGAGAATCAGCAGCGAGGTGCCGCTACCCTCAGGCCCATTGACGCTCTCGCTGAAGAAGTATCGGAGTTCGAAAACGCCTTGCGGGGTGTGAGCGTACTTGTTGGCTACGGCACGGCTGACCGTCGAGGGATGGACCCCGATCTCCTCCGCCACTTCCTTGATCATCATCGGCTTCAGGAAATCAATGCCATGATCGAGGAAATCGCGCTGGCGCGCCAAGATCGAATAGCACACGCGTAAAATGGTCTGCTTGCGCTGTTCGATGTTCTTGATGAGCTGGATGGCCGATTTATAGCGCTCTTTGACGTAATTGCGCACGTCTTTTTCCGCCACATCGCGGCTCAATAGCCGCCGGTAGGTCGGGTTCAGACGCAACTGCGGGACCTCTTCGTCGTTCATCAGGACAAGATATTCTTCCCCTTGCTTGACGAAGGCCACATCAGGCTCGATCAGCCGGGCTTCGGCCTTGTTGTAGCGAAGGCCGGGACGCGGATCGAGAGTGCGAATGAAGTCCATGCCGAGCATCACAGCTTCTAGGGGCCGCCCCATGGCCTTGGCCACTTCCTTGTAACGCTTGTTCTGCAGGGCGTGCAGATGTTCCGTTACCAGCACGATGGCATCGTCCAGCGCTTCGAGTTCGGCGGCATGACTACCATTGACCTTCTTGCGATCGACGCACTTCAAGCCCTGTAACTGCGCCAACAGGCACTCCCGCAAATCGCGCGCCCCAACTCCGATAGGGTCCATCTGGCGCACCAGGTCGATCGCTTCGCGCAGTGCATCACGGCTAAAAGGGACCCGGGCCGGCACGGTCCGCGGGGGGACGAGAGTCGGACGGGGAACCTCAGCTCCGGCTTCCTGAGCCTGCACGGCACTCGCCAAGGACTCCTCCTCAGCTATGGCCACCGTGGATTCTGAAATCTCCGGCTCCAAGTCATTCTCGTCCGGTACGGCGGCCGCGGCGGTTTCATCCGGCGGGTCCGCGCTGGCTGCGGACGATTCCGGAGCCTGGGAAGCGAAGCTGGCCGCCTGTTCCTCATCGGCCAGCCCCAGCAGCTCATCGTCGGTCGCAGTCAGGTAGCCTTCCTCGTTCAGGTTCCCGATCACCAGCTCCGCCGCTCGATACACGTCCTCGTTGACGTGCAGCGAGCCCAGCTGCCACATCAGGTGGTCGGTGAGCGTCGTGGGTTTGGAGAGGAAATTCTCGAATGAAGGCTTCTCGCTCTCTTCCATCTCGATCGAGGTGCGCAGGCCGGGGTCCAGATATTCCGAAAAGAACGAGCCGAAATCGATTTCGTCGAAAGGATCTTTTTCCTGGGCGGTTACCGGCTGTTCTTCCTGGATGGTAATCGAGCTGTCACGCTCCAGTTTCTCTTCGCGGGCCGAGACTTCGTCGAGTAAGGGGACCGAATCGTCAAGTTCCTCAAGTACAGGGTTCTCCGTCAGCTCAGCCGTGATCATGTCCGCCAGCTCAAGCTTGTTGAGCGCCAGGACGCTGACCATCTGCACCAGTCCAGGGGTCAGAATCTGCTTCTGGGAGACTTTGAGGCTTAACTTGGGCTGCAACAAAACCATGCAACAGGTCCCTAAGGGGCGCGGCCCCTGATAAGAATTTTAAACCAACGAGAAGCTCTCGCCTAAGTAAACTCGTTTCACTTCCGGATCATTTCCGAGTTGCTCCGGCGTGCCTGTCCGGAAGATCCGCCCCTCGTTGATGATATAGGCGCGATCGGTGACCGACAGGGTCTCACGTACATTATGGTCCGTAACCAGCACTCCGATGCCGCTGGCCTTCAAATCGAAGATGATCTTTTGCAAATCCAGTACCGCGATGGGATCGATTCCGGAAAAGGGCTCATCCAGCAGAATGAACGACGGGGAAATGCAGAGACAGCGGGCAATCTCCACCCGCCGACGCTCGCCACCCGACATCGCGTAACCCCGGTTCTTGCGGATGACTCCCAATCCCAACTGGTCAATCAGCTTCTCCATCCGCTCCCGGCGCTCGTGCCACGAAATTGGCTGCGCCTCCAATACCGCCAGGATATTATCCTCGACCGTCAGCTTGCGGAAGATGGATGGCTCCTGCGGCAGGTAACCGATTCCATAATTTCGGGCCCGCAGATACATGGGCTCGTGGGTAATGTCCTGCCCATTGATCAGGACCCGGCCAGTCTCGGACGGAATGAGTCCGACGATAATGTAGAAAATGGTGGTTTTGCCGGCGCCGTTCGGCCCCAGCAGACCGATCACTTCACCTTGTTTTACGTGGAAGCTGACTTCGCTGACGACCCTTCGGCCGCGGTAGCTTTTGCCGATCTCTTCCGCCGATAAAGTCTGCATTTACTTAGTGGTACGTGCGCGAGTGATGGTGGGAGAAGAGCGTTTACTCTCTACCAGAACCCTATCATCGTGACTGTAGAAAGTCAACGAATCGCCCCATACCGTACCGCGTTCGGCATCAAAAATGCTAGGAGATTTCCCGGTCAAGACATACTTCCCATCGTCGGCGGTATAAACCAGCCGATCTCCCACCGCCCGCCGGTTCGGCCCGGTGACCACGACTTTTCCCACCGCAACCATATGATCGATCTGGCTCGGCCCCTCCGAACCGGGAAGGATCGATTTCTTCTGCGCGCTGGGTGGCGCTGAGGGAGTGCCCTTCGCATCTTTTGCATCTGCGTCCGCCGGTTTCAGATAGACGTCAATCAGATGCGCATTGATGGTGTTGGTTGCGCTCTTGGCGAAGACGTCGCCGGTGTAACGAGCTCGACGCTCTTCATCCGTGTAGGTCAGCCGATCGGAGGTCACATCCACGGGCGTGAGCTTTCCGTCCTGCCCCCGCTGCATGAATAAACTCAAGACTTTCTGCGAGGCATCGGACTGGGCGACAATGCTGCGCTTCTGATCGTCAAAGTCCATCTTGGGAGCGCGCACCACGTTGGCCGTCTGCCACAGCCGCACATTGCCGGTGTAGTGCGCCACCCCCGGCTCCTTGTGCGCGGTCATGTGCTGAGCGGTCACGTGCACCGGGTCTGAGCCGGCCAGTAACGCTCCATCGGGTTGCGGCTTGAGATCGCTATAGGTGGTCTTCACGTTGTCGTCGGCGAATCCGTCACCCGTCTGGCGATTGATGCGCACCGTCGTTGCCGTCGTGGTCATCCCGCCGTCGACCACGCGCGGCGAACCAGTCAGCAGCAGCATAGCATCGCTCGGCGTATAGATTGCGACGTCGGCGAAAGCCTCCCGGCCGCCTGTGTCAGGCTTGGCAGAAGCCTCGTGATACTGGAAATCCCCCGTCTGCACCAGCTTCTGCACACCGCCGTCCGCAGCGAAGGTGACATCCAGATTGCGGGCCAGGCTGACCTTGTCCGGCTCTCCCGGCGAGCTGGAGACGATCCGCGAGTTGGGTGCACCGTGCAGCGTCTGTAGGCGATTATTGCTATCGAAAGTAGCGTGAAACGTGCCGGCGGTAGCGACGGTCGTGGAATTCCTTCCCGTGTCCTTATCGCTATTGCCGACGGCTTTCTGCTTTTCTGGGCCCGGGGCAGGGAAGATGGTGATGGAGGCTTTGCCCACGGTGTCGCCGGTCTTGATCTGGCGTCCATTTTCGAGCAGGAAATCGAGCTGGTCGGCGGCAATCTCCATAGGCTGGCCGCTGGCCTGTCCGCGGGTACGGGGCTTACCCGGCTGGGGGTCCTGCATCATGCGCGCGTTCTTGACCATGTGAAGCCGCAAGGGCTGGTTCTGGTCGTCAAAGTCAAGAACGAACGTGTCCGCCGAACCATGCGCAACGCTCGCGCCATGCGACTCAAACTTGGCGCCGCCCGAGAGGACCGTCTGCTGGACGGAATTGTTTGGGCCCATATTTACATCGCCGCGAGGTCCCGTAATGTCAACGACAGATGGCCCGCGGCTCTGGATGTGGACATTGCCTTCCACCACTACGTGCTGCACCGTGTTGTCCGCTTCGAACCGCATGGTGCCTTTGTTGGCGGTCAGTGTCCGGTCCGGTTGTTCGAGGCGAACGTTCTCCAGCGTGGTCTGCCTGGGTGTCTTCTGAATTGTGCCGCTGCTTCCGGTGATGACTGCCGGATGCTGGCCGGTAGTCACGATGTGAACCTCGGACTTCAACAGAAGTTCATTGCTGTTGGAATCGTAATACGCCCCTTTGGCCGATCCGCTGGCCTGGGTGGTGCGAAACTCCACAACTTCGTCGGTGTGCGCGATTCCGGTCTTCTGGTTGAAGGTAAGGGAGTGGGTCAACAAGTGAATCGGGTTCTTCAGTTCGTCGGGCGGGGCCTGGTCAGGCTTCTGCGGCCCCTCGGCATTCCCTTGGAGATCGATATGCACTTCGCCGACGGCGTTGATGTCACCCGTCTGCGGATCGTAGGTGAACTGGTTGCCATAAATCTGGTCATATCGGTCGTGCTCGTGCCCGTACACCACAATATGAACATTGCGCAGATCAGCGTGGCCACCCGCCTTGAACTGCACCGCCTTGGAGGCACGAATGGTGTAGATAGTGCGGCCGCCTTCGGACTTGGAAAGCGAGAAACCTTCGCTGGTCTGCTGGATGTCAATGCCCAATTGCGCGGGCACGTTGTGCAGCGTGGGGCCGACGCGGGAGCGGGCGATCCAGTAGGTCACGCTGACGGCCGCCACCAGCAGCAGCAGACTCCCCACCAGCCACTTGCGGACGTGAGCTATGGATTGGAACATCTATGCTCGATATTACGCTAGCGGGCACGGTCGGCGAAAACCTGGAACGGACGGCGCAGAGGCTGCCGGAGCACGCACCTCCTGCCCATCCGTCAGCGAGCGGACAGGCAGAGCGCAGCCTCGCTGACTTCCGCACGGGTCCGCAGGGCCGCGGCCACGCGCGACAGCAGGACATTTATGGTGAAGGGCTTCTGAATGTAGTTCGTCATGCCACCATGCATCACCTTGCGCAATACAAAGCTCTCGGCGTAACCGGACATGAAAACCGTAATTAGGCCGGGCTGCAAACTTTGCAATTGCAGCGCCAGTTCAGGGCCGTTCATTCCCGGCATGACCACATCCGACAGCAACAGGCCAATGTGGCCCCGATGCTCGCTCCCCACCCGGAGAGCTTCTTCCGGACCATTGCACTCCAGCACGCGATACCCAGCATGTTCTAATACCGCGCGGGTTACTTCGCGAACCACAGGTTCGTCCTCCACCAGAAGAATCGTTGATTCGGTCTCTTCGGTTTGGCCGGAAGAAGGCTTCGTGCTGGCCGGAGATGTGTTCATAATCCCATCGCCTTGACGCGGGCCGCGTAACTGCGAACCACCGCTTTTGCAAATGCAGGTTCTATGCCAGTTGGCGAGGAGAGCTAGGGATCGGAGTAAACTTTGGCGAGTCAATGGGATACGAAGGAAAAGCGCAAGCGGAGGCTAGGGCGCAAGCATGGCCAGATCGGGACAATTCCTGTTTTGAAGTTCGGATTCGGGAATAAGCTCCTGTCAGCGATAATTGCGGTTAGGCGTCTCGCTATGCAGTGTGGCTTCCAGTGCAGCTATTGCGGAGAGTGGAACTCCACCGACGTCGACGAGTCTGCGGGTCCGCTTCAGCAGTATGTAGAAGACTGCGAGGTCTGCTGCCAGCCCAATCTGCTCTCGGTCCACTTCGACCCACGACCAGAGCAGTTCGTCATTTGGGCGGAACGCGAGAGCTGAGGGAAGACCTAGATAAGCTGATGTTCGGGCAGAGCGGGACATAGCCGCTGGGTGGGATTAGTTCCGTTCGTTCCCGCCAGCTCGCCAACAATCTTAGCTTTCGAACACCTTCTCCAGGCTCTCGTAAACAATCGGGATGATGCACAGTTCCGGCAGCATTTGCCAGTAGCGATGCACGTCGGGATCGACTTGCGCTTCGCTGCGCATCTCCGGCGATGTCCAGCGCCGCACGTGCAGAAAGCGGCCGGGGTCCGAGGAATCGCGGTGCAGGGTATCGCGACAGTAGCCCTTGGCGTGCATCATGGTATAAAGCTCGCGTAGTTTCGCCAGCAGTTCTTCCTGCTTTCCGGGCAGAGCTTCCAGGACCGCTATTGAAAAGATTTCTTGCGCCATAATGTTGTCGCCTCTCAACCCTGAGTCTAGCTTCGGCTCATGGGCTTGCCGTTTTTCCCTTCGAACGCGCTGAATTTTCTCCCGCGGCAATCAGCCGCATGAAGTTCGTGTCCCCCATCAGGAGACCTGGACCCGTTTCTTCTCGGAGTTGATGTCGGAATGGGCCCCAAACAGAAACCGCGGATAGCGTAGAGCATTGAATTCGGCGCCGATGAGCACCACCATCGAAACGATATACAGCCAGATCAGCAAGGCGATCGCGGTGGCCACGGAGCCGTAAATGACATCGTAGTTGGCGAAGTGGCGAAGATAGACGCCAAACAAGACGGTGGAGACGAACCACATCACGGTGGCCAGCGCCGCGCCCGGCAGCACGCGATGCCACGGCTGGGTGCGTGGCACGCCATAGTGATAAATGAGCCCGACCACGGCAATACTGGTGAGCGCCGCAATGATCCAACGCAACGCCGTCCACAGTCCCACAATATAAGGCCCAAATTCGTGGCCCACGTGGTACGCGATCCAGGTTTCGATCTGGTTGCCGAACACCAGCAGGAAGGAAGAGAAACCCATGGGGATCCCGGCCAGCACCACCAGCAGGAAGGCGATCATCCTCTCCTTCACCAGCCCCCAGACCTTGGGCATCTGATAGGCGTTGCGGAAGCCCTCCATCCACGAGATCATGGTGCCCGATCCCGTCCACAGCGTGATGACTGCCAGGGTGATCAGCGTCCTCACACTGACGGGTTTGGTGCTGCTGAAGTATTGCAGGACGGCTGCGCTTGTCCCTTCCGGCAGAATCCGTCCTACGGCGCGGCCGATCTCGCGAATGAATGCCTCTGTGGTGTGCGACTCTGAGAGCACCGAGGCCACCAGAAGCACCGCCGGAAACAAGGTGAAGATGGCGGAAAAGGCCGTCCCCTTGGCCACGGCGAACGCGTCGTGCTGAAAGGCACGCCACAGTGCGACCCGAAAGTGTTTGAAGAACCGCCGCATATTAAAGAATTAGGAAGCAAAAGAAGTTTACACGTTCAGCAAAGCGAGGCGACTGGAAAACAGTGCTGTGCGGGTGCCCCACTCATTCGCGGTTTTCGAATGAGTGGGGATCTGGCAGTATTAGAAGCGGTGGAGCACCAAGCCCGTTATGAGCGCGATTCTGGAGAAGTCGTGATCCAGAGTGAAGACGCTCGCGCCATGTTCAAGCGCAATGGCTGCGATCAAGGTGTCAATGGTGGTCAGCGAGATGCCTTTTCCACGCGCCGTGCGGTAGATCGCGGCCGCAGCGCGGTACGTTTCGAACCCCTTGGGCTCCAGCATGTCCCATTCGCCCAGAAAGCGTTCAATTCGGCCGGCGTCCCTGGTAAGGCCCTGTAAAACCTCGGTTACTACTACTCCCGTCAGCGCCAGGGGATCGCCCTCCTCAATCATGCGGCGGAGCTCGGCGCCAGCAAATCCGGGACGGGAACTGAAGAAGTCAACCCAGACGGAGCTGTCCACCAACATCAAACGCGATTTCTCCGGGAAGACTTAAGGTCGCCCTTCCAGACACCGCTTCCGTAGTAGCGAAGGATCCCTTTGCGGCTCTCGGAGCGGACGAGCAACTCGAGCGCCTTGTCCACAATCTGGCGCTTGGTTTTGAGGCGGGTGAGCTTGCGGGCTTTGCGAATCAAGCTCTCGTCGATGTCGATGTTGGTCCGCGCCACAAGAAACAGCATACACCAATTTTGTCGAAAATTGTGCATCGGGAGGGCGGGGATCCCACCCGTTCGAAAACCGCGAATGAATGGGGCACCCGGCGATGGCAGCATCTCGGTCCCGGGAGAATAATGATCCTAGCCGTCACTGTGCTGCACCGATGGAGAGAGCCCGGAGGGCGAAACAGACTTAGCCCAGGGCGTAAGCCCTGGGTCAACGGAAGAAAAATCCAGAGTCCCTTCAGGGACGGCACATGCACGAATTACGAGGACTCCCACTCAAGCAAAAGCCGGTGGGGCGCTCGGGAGTAAGATTCAAATAGCTGCACCATCGAGGCAAATGCGAATGGGCGACCATTATCTTCCCCAAGTACTCCTGAAAGGCTTCGCTGCTTCCGGTTCAAACGGAATGAAGGCCTACCTATTTCGGAGTGAGGCAGAGCCAAAGCTTGTGAGCATCAAGAAGGTTGCCCAGGAACACAGTTTTCATGGTCGGAGAGACCAGTCTGATCTCGAATTGAAGATGTCTCAGCTGGAGTCACATTACGCCGCCGCTATCCGAGCCGCACGGCAAGGGGAATGTGGCAACTATGTACCGGAACTGTGCCGGTTTGTCGCCAACATCAGCGCGCGAACGAGAAACGTGAGGGAGGGATTTTCTGGTGCTGTGGAAGTGATGCTCTCGGCGGCTCCAGATGCACTGAGCACGGACAAACATCTAAAAAAGATACGCAATCAAGCGCGCAAGACTGCAATGAGAAACTTGCGTGAGAAATTTCCAGCACTCTCTCCGAGGCTCATTCGCCTGAAAGTTGATCTGTTGCTGAAGGATGAGATGGGCAAGAAGGACATGTCGAAGTTTATAAAAACCGGTGTTCAGCAAGTGGTGTCACAACTTGATGTGCCGGAGATGACGATGAAGGCCCACAAGCAAGCCCTAAGCAATACATTCAAGGACACGGAACGCGTGGAGCTTCTGAAGAGCTTCTCATGGGCGGTTGACCTTCGGGCAGAGCCGACGTGGATTCTGGGTGACGTCGGCTGCATTGCCAAACTCTTCAACAGCGAAACGCTTTGTAACGTCCTGATGGCGGGCAAAGAAGAACTCGAAGCGGTGTGCCTGCCCATTTCCGACAAAGCTCTGTTGATCGGCAGAAGTCCGCAATCGCGATATCAGCCCGATGCAAAACGGGTGAATCAAGCAAGTGCAGGGCTGAGCCAGGATTTCTTTGTGGCATCCGTCCTTACCGATGGCGAACGTGCGCTGAAGCATCTGATTGGTCTTCGGAGCCGTCTGATGAGCGATGATGAGCTAAAACGGATCATGCAGTCTTAACGACAATCTGAGTATAGGATCCCACTCATTCGAAAACCGCGAATGAGTGGGGCACCCGGCGTTGAAAACGCTGGCCTCAGGAGAATTGCTCTTCCTTGCCGTCGGGGCCGTACCCCTCACCCATGTGATGATCACGCGTCACTCGTGTTTCCTTGAATTCTTCCAATCCTGGGTATGGCATTTCGCCTCGTTCGTCATTACGGTACTCAGCACGGAGAGAGTGATACGTAAGATCCATGTACATGCCTGATTCCACTACAAGTACGCCTTCCTTGATCCGAAAGCTCGGATCCAGATGCCGCCGGACTAAGTCACAGATGTAGTTCGCAGCACGTGTCAGCTCAAGCATCAGATCTTCCACGAGTTCGACATAGAAGTCGTACTTATCGCCAAGATACTTGTAGAGTTTCGGGTTCCATTCGGGAATCTTGTAAAATTTCTCCGTACAGAGCTTATCTTCATGCCATTCTTTTGAATTCTTGTCGAAGGTCAACATCAGATCGTTCAAAACCCGTCTAAAGTTCGTAAAGGCATTTTCCAGCTCTGGAATTCGTTGTGGCCATACGCGGGTGAAAATCCAGCGCTTCAATTCCCCCAATTCATCGTAACGCTCCTTGGAAATACACTGAACACCAGAGGAAAAGAGACTTGAGCTCCACCCTATCCAGTTATCCAGGTCTGCTCGGTTTAGGAACTCTTCGACGTAAGATGCGTATAGTTCTTTGTCCTTCTGTTCCGCGGGATCAAACTCCGCCAAGGATTCTCTTACCCATCTTTCATGCGCTTCCTTAATATCGTGTAGGCGCGCGATGGTATAAGTGCCCGGCTGGTCGTCGACGAGCTTGTGATGGTTGCGGCAGAGAAGTATGAGGTTGGCATACTTATCTCTTTGTGCGGCTGTCAGCGGCGAATCTCCTCTTGGTCCGGCGCTGCTCTGTGCAACGATATGACAAACCTCGCCTATGAGCGACTCATCATCGGTTTCGGTAGGATCGGTGACAAGTTCGAGACGGCAGTCGGCGAACGCGCACCTATACGCGGCACGGCCCCAAAGCATGACCTGGGTTTTTACGTTTACTGCCATTTCGAACCCCATGAATAAGAACAACAAACGGCCATCGAGATCTCTCGCGACGGCCGTCCCTTGTTATTCAGTTGTAGACGCAGACCTTAAGGTCCGCTCTACCATTACGCCCTTACTCTGCCGGCAACTCCTCGGCCTCGTTTTCGCCTTCGTGACGGAGCAGTTCCAGCGCGCGTTCGGCTTCCTCGTACGCGGCCGTGACCTCCTCCTGCACCTTGGATGCGGCCTCCTCCATCTCCTGCGAGAGCCGGACGTTGCGGTAGTACTCCATGCCGGTGCCCGCGGGGATGAGACGGCCCACGATGACGTTTTCCTTCAAACCGCGCAGGTGATCGACGGCGCCCTGGATGGAGGCTTCCGTGAGCACGCGCGTGGTTTCCTGGAACGACGCCGCCGAGATGAACGAATCGGTGGAGAGCGACGCTTTGGTGATGCCAAGCAGCAGCGGACGGCCGGTGGCCGGTTTGCCGCCATTGGCGATCGTCTTCTCGTTCTCTTCGCGGAAGCGGAACTTGTCGATCTGCTGTTCCAGCAGGAACGAGGTATCGCCCACGTCTTCCACTTTCACCCAGCGCATCATCTGGCGCACGATCACCTCAATGTGCTTGTCGCTGATGTTGACGCCCTGCAAGCGGTAAACCTCCTGGATTTCGTTCACCAGGTAGGCTTGCAATTCCTTTTCGCCCAGCACGGCCAGAATGTCGTGCGGGTTCAGAGGACCATCCATCAGCGGCTCGCCAGCGCGGATGCGCTCGCCTTCCTGCACATTGATGTGAACGCCACGCGGCACTTGGTACTCTTTTTCGGTGCCGTTGTCGGCCACTACATAGATCTTGCGCTGGCCTTTGGCAACGTCGCCAAACTTCACCACACCATCGATCTCGCTGATGACCGCGGTTTCGCGCGGCTTGCGGGCTTCGAACAATTCCACCACGCGTGGCAGACCACCCGTGATGTCCTTGGTCTTGGTGGTCTCGCGGGGGATCTTCGCCAGCACGTCGCCCGGAGTTACCGTGTCACCGTCCTGAATCATCAAGTGAGCGCGTGACGGCATCAGGTAGCGCTTGCTGGCCTTGGCGCCCTTGATGATGATGGTGGGCTGACGTTTCTCATCCGGCGAGTCAACCACGACATGGCGCGACAGACCCGTGACCTCGTCCACTTCTTCGTGCAGGGTCATGCCTTCCTGCAAGTCCTTGAACTGCACCGTTCCGCCAATTTCGGTCAGGATGGCGAAGGTGTACGGGTCCCACTCGACCAGGACATCGCCCAAGCCAACCTGTTGCCCGTCTTCCACCTTTACCTTGGCGCCGTAAACCACCGCATAGCGCTCTTTTTCGCGGCCCTTGTCGTCCAGGATGGCGATGGAGCCGTTGCGATTCATCACCACCAAATGGCCTTCCTTGGCGCGCACGGTCACCAGGTTGATGAAGCGCACACTGCCGTGGTTTTTGGCATCGAGGCGCGACTGCTCGCTAACGCGCGAAGCCGTACCGCCGATGTGGAAGGTGCGCATGGTGAGCTGGGTCCCAGGCTCACCGATGGACTGCGCCGCGATGACGCCCGTGGCCTCGCCCAATTCGACCAACCGCCCGGAAGCCAGGTTGCGCCCGTAACACATCACGCAAACGCCACGCTTTGACTCGCAGGTGAGCACCGAACGAATCTTGACGCGCTCGATACCGGCTGCCTGCACCGCGCCCGCCAGGTCTTCGGTGATCTCCTGGTTGATGTCGACGATGATGTTGCCTTCGTAGTCCTTGATCTTCTCCAGCGAGACGCGGCCCACGATACGGTCACGCAACGGCTCGATGATCTCGCCCGACTCTACGATGGAGGTGACGTAGATGCCATCGACCGTGCCGCAATCGTATTCGCTGATGATCACGTCCTGCGCCACGTCCACCAAGCGCCGGGTCAGGTAGCCCGAATCCGCCGTCTTGAGCGCGGTATCGGCCAGTCCCTTGCGGGCGCCGTGGGTGGAGATGAAGTACTCCAACACCGTCAGGCCCTCGCGGAAGTTCGCCGTGATCGGGGTCTCGATGATTTCGCCCGAAGGCTTGGCCATCAGGCCACGCATGCCGGAGAGCTGACGAATCTGCTGCTTCGAGCCGCGAGCGCCGGAGTCAGCCATGACGTAAATGGGGTTGATGTCGCCGACTTTGTCGTCTTGCTGCATGGCGCTGAACATCTCGTCCGCGACTTTT
>PLXE01000030.1 GCA_003151335.1 Acidobacteriaceae bacterium | reverse complement strand
CAACATCAGCTTCCCAGTTCTTGGCCGATTGGACAACAACCTTTTGAATCATCACATTTAGCCCCTGCAAAAATAAGTCCTCAGGAGCTGAAGCCCAGGTCATTGGTAACGCCTTGCGCACGGCTGAAGCCGTGCCCTGACACAAAACGAGTTATGGTTGATAGTTCTAGCGATTAGCAATGAATCATGAGCTGTTAGCATCTGATGATTTACAGCATCTGCGAACAGCAATGGAGGTTCCAGACGCTTTTTGCTTTCTTGCTAATGGCTAAATGCTAGTTGCTAATTGCTAATTGCTCTCTCATGAAAAAACGAGTCGTCATCACCGGAATGGGCGTGGTCAGCCCCAATGGCATTGGCAACGAAGCCTTCTGCCGCGCTGTTCTGGCCGGGACCAGCGGCGTAAAGCGCATTCGCAGCTTCGATTCCAGCGACCTGCCGGTGCAGATCGCCGGCGAGGTGCAGGATTTCGACGAGCTGGCGTGGGTTGACGCGCACGAGCGCAAACACGTCTCGCGGGCCGTGCCACTGGCGCTGGCCGCATCCACCGAAGCTTTGGCCGCTGCCGGCATCGATGCTGCGAAACTCTCGCTGGAACAGCAACGTGAGATCGGCGTGGTGCTGGGGTCGGGTGGCGGCGCGCAGGAGTTCTCCGAAGAGCAGGTCAGGCTATGGCTGACCGGCAAAGTGAAACAGGTGAGCCTGTTCTGCATTCCCAGCGGGACCATGGGCACGCTCTCCAGCGAAGTCAGCATGCGCTTCGGCCTGCGCGGCATGAGTCACGTCATCACCACCGGCTGCACATCGTCCACCGACGCATTCGGTTACGCGTTGCGCCAAATCCAGTTCGGCTTTCTGCCGGTGATGCTCGTCGGTGGCGTGGACGCGCCCATCGCGCCGGGAATCATGAAGGGCTTCACCCTGATGAAGATCATGACCTCGTCGTGGAACCACGCACCGGAGCGCGCCTCGCGGCCATTCTCGGCCGATCGTGACGGCTTCGTCGTCGCCGAAGGTTCATGGATGTTCGTGGTGGAAGAGTACGAACATGCGCGCGCGCGCGGGGCGCGAATCCTCGCCGAGGTCGCAGGATATGGTTCCACCTGCGAAGCTTTCCATCGCGTACGTTTGCAGGAGTGCGGCGAAGAACCGGCCCGCGCCATTCAGATGGCGATGGAAGATGCCGCTATCGACGCCGCCGCCGTCGATTACGTCAACCTGCACGGCACCTCCACGCAGTTGAACGACCGCATCGAGACCCGCGCGCTGAAATTGGCGCTGGGCGAAAAAGCGCGCCGGACGCCGATGTCGAGCCTGAAGTCGCAGATCGGGCATCCCCAGGGCGCCTGCGGCGCAGCCGGCATTGCCGCCACCCTGGTCGCCATGCATCACGGACAAATTCCGCCGACCATCAATCTGGAGAAGCCCGATCCCGAGTGCGATCTGGATTATGTGCCCGAATCAGGAAGGCGCGTCGAAATCGAACATGCAGTTTGCAATTGCATCGCATTTGGATCGAAGAACTCGGCGCTGGTGCTGAGGAAACTTGGGTAATGCTAGAGACCCTTAAAAGCGCTAGGCTGCGGAAACTCTCACGGGGAGTTATGCTTGCGCTCTTCTTGAAGTAGCTTTAGTGTGGCCAGCAAGTTCGCACTATTTGGATACTCCTTCATCATGTTTTCGTAGAGGAAATTGACGAACACCCAATTGCCATTTGTGCGTGCAACCTCGCATATGACGCTCGGGCGTTCACTCCTTTTCCCTGAGCATACGCTGTACAAGTCAATCCGATAATGATGGTCCTTGCGGGTGATGTTCCCCAGTTCATAGCTTTCACAAGGGTCCTGGGTATTGAGAAAGGGATCGAAGTCGAGACCGACAATCTCCCCCTGGACTCGAGCTTGGGCCCGGGAGTCGTCTCTTAAGGCCCGAAAAAGTTCGGCGCTAAACGTATGACCCTTGTACTTCAGGACGAGATCCCAAGCGGGCCCCTTATGTTTCTTCACCGCCTCCGGAACATACCAACTGTAAAACTCGCTTACGAAATCTCGAACCGACCTAAAAGTTTCTGCCTCGCTTTTCGCCTGTGCCAGGGATGGCCAGGCAAACAGCAACATGGGCCAGAGGCAGCAGATTATGCTCCTGGGGATTCTCATCGATTACCTTTACTATTAATGCCGATTCACAAGCCTAATCCTAAAGGCTCGGCGCTTCCACTGTGTTTTTCTCCTGATGCCAAGACTGCGAATCAATGCTCCCATTTTGCAGTCTGGGAGATCCCTTTAGCGGCGCTGGTTCTCACTCACCCAGAAATCCAACTTTTCCATCCCGCCCCCGCCCCTTCTCGTCTATATGACTTCCGGCATTTGTTTACAATCGCATAAGGGACATGGCTTCCATCCACGACGAAGAGGTATTAGGCAAGGCATACGACAGCAGGCTGATGAAGCGCCTGCTGACCTATCTGCGCCCTTATCGGATGCAGGTCGTCATCGCCCTCGTCGCCATCGTGCTGAAAGCGGGCGCCGACGTGCTCGGCCCCTATCTCACCAAGGTCGCGATCGATAAATATCTTGCCAGCCACACCGAATCCCACTCCCTGCTGGACCGCTTTCTCAGCCCCCGGCCGATGACCGGCATCGCCCAGATCGCAGGCATTTACATCGGCTTGCTGCTGTTCTGCTTCCTGCTCGAATTTACCCAGACCTACATCATGCAGTGGACGGGACAAAAGGTGATGTTCGATCTGCGGGCGCAAATATTCCGCCACTTGCAGGGCCTGCATATTGCCTTCTTCGACCGCAACCCTGTGGGGCGGCTGGTGACCCGCGTCACCAGCGACGTGGATGCGCTGAACGAGATGTTCACCGCGGGCGTGGTCTCCGTCTTCGAAGACATCTTCGTGCTGCTGGGCATCCTGGTCATCATGCTGAACATGAACTGGCGGCTGGCGCTGATCACCTTCGCCGTGCTGCCGCTCATTTTCTACGCGACTTCGATTTTTCGCCGCAAAGTGCGCGAGAGCTACCGGCGCATCCGCATCGCCATCGCCCGGATCAACGCCTACCTGCAAGAGCATGTGACCGGCATCGTGGTGCTGCAACTGTTCAATCGCGAGAAGCAAGCTTACGAGCGTTTCGAGAAGATCAACCGCACTCACATGGACGCCTTCAAAGACGCGATCATGGCCCACGCCGTGTACTACCCGGTGGTGGAAGTGCTGTCGGCGACGGCGATCGCCTGCGTGGTGTGGTTCGGCGGCGGCCAGGTCATGCGCAACCTGGTCACCCTGGGCGTGCTGGTGGCGTTCATGCAATACGCGCAGCGCTTCTTCCGCCCCATTCAGGACCTCAGCGAAAAATACAACATCCTGCAGTCGGCGATGGCCTCAAGCGAGCGCATCTTCAAGCTGCTGGATACCACACCGGAGATCGTCACCCCCGCATCGCCGAAGGTGCCCGCCGGACCGGGGTGCATCGAGTTTGACCACGTGTGGTTCGCCTATCGCACCCTGGCGCAGGCCGCGGAAGAAGCCGCCAGCAAGGGGGAAAAACTCAAGACCGCCGTCGAAGGAACCGGCGATCTCGCGCTGGAGTACGACTGGGTGCTGCGCGATGTGTCGTTCACCATCGAGCCCGGCGAGACGGTTGCCATCGTTGGCCACACCGGCGCGGGAAAGACCACCATCATCTCGCTGCTGCTGCGTTTTTATGACGTGCAGAAGGGCGCCATCCGCATTGACGGCATCGATATTCGCGACATGAACTTGAACGCTCTGCGGCGGCGTTATGGCGTGGTGCTGCAAGACCCGTTCCTGTTCTCCGGCACCGTTGCCGATAACATTCGCCTGGGCTCGCACTGGATTGAAGACCATGCGGTCGAGAATGCCGCCGAGCAGGTCAATGTTGCGGACTTCATTCGCTCGCTGCCGGGCGGCTTCGGCGAAGAGGTGCGCGAGCGCGGCAGCACGCTATCGACCGGACAAAAACAGCTCATCTCGTTTGCGCGCGCGTTGGCGCACAATCCCAAGATCCTCATCCTCGACGAGGCCACCTCGAGCGTGGACACCGAGACCGAGTTCCGGGTCCGCGAGGCGCTCACCCGCATGGTGGAAGGCCGCACCTCGATCATCATCGCCCATCGCCTGAGCACCATTCAGCGCGCCAACAAAATCATCGTCATGCACAAGGGCAAGGTGCGCGAGGTCGGATCGCATCAGCAGTTGCTGGCCAATCGCGGTATCTATTGGAAGCTGTATCAACTGCAATACAAAGATCAGGAGATCCCCACGCCTGCAGCCATTGCGGCGAACGAATATTCCGTGACCGGCGTCAACGTCTCGGCCGACGACTAGAGCGGTCCCGGGATTAATGTATCCGCCCGCACTACCCGTGCAAACCGGACACATCTATTGCGGAACTGCTAACCGAAAATGCTCCACACCCTTATATGTCGGCAACTAAAAGAGTGGGAGCAAAGAATCTGGGTCTGTGTGGCTGCCGATCTATTGCGGCGGGGTTGTAGTGGTTGTCGTGGTGGTGTCCCTCTTCGCCTCAGGTGGCGGCGTGGTTGTGGTGGTTGTCGTATCGGACTGTTTTACCTTGTGGTGCTTGGACTTGGTAGTGGAACTGGTAGTCTGAGTGGTCTGGGCCGGCGGCGCAGTTGCCGCATCCTGCGAAGTCGTGGTGGTGGTGCTCTGCGTCTGAGCGGGAGGTGGATTCTGTGTCGTCGTGGTGGAACTGGATTGTGTGGTGCTCTGTGCCAGTACCGGCAGGGACAGGGCGAGCACAACGAGCGACCCCAGGATAACAGCAAATAGCTTCTTGAAATTCATTCGATTCTCCTTGATTACGTTGGTCAGTCACTATGGTATGGGTCTCACCGCGACCGAATCTGGTCACAATTGCTCGCTGCCCGCGAAATCACAGCGAGGTACGCTAGCCGCGAAATTGCTCCTTGGTTGAAATCCCGCTGACCACGGCGGCCCGAAAACCACGCCTGACGGCTCTCGCCTGTCATAATCCCAGTGTGCGTATCCTCATCTCCGCGGGAGAGGCATCCGGCGAGTTTTATGGTGCGAAGCTCATGGAAGCTTTGCGCTGCCAACTCTCGCGTCAAACTCCGGCGCCTGATCTGGAGTTCTTCGGCGTCGGCGGGGACCAGATGCGCGCCGCCGGTTGCGACCTTCTGGTGGATGCGCGCGAGATCGCCGAAGTCGGCATTGTCGAGGTGATCAAGCACATTCCGCTCATCTATCGCCGCTTCCGCGAAGTGGTGCGCGAGGCCGAACGGCGGCGTCCAGACGCCGCGGTGCTCATCGACTTTCCCGAGTTCAACCTGCGCCTGGCGCGCGAGCTGCACCAGCGCGGCGTGCCGGTCATTTATTACGTCAGCCCGCAACTGTGGGCGTGGAAGCAGGGCCGCATCGAGCGCGTGCGCAAGTACGTTCGCAAGATGCTGGTGATCTTCCCGTTCGAGGAGCGCTTCTATCGCGAGCGCGGCATTGAGGCGCAGTTTGTCGGCCATCCGCTGGCCGACCTGCCATCGCCGCAGGTAACGCGGGAACAATTTGCCGCGCAACACAAGCTGGATCCGGCTCGGCAATGGATTGCCTTGCTGCCCGGCAGCCGGCGCGGCGAAGTTTCGCACATTTTCCCCGCGCTGTTAGAAGCAGCGCAACTTCTCGGTCCGGAATACGTTTACATAGTTCCCGTTGCTTCCACCCTCGATGCAGGCTGGGTGGCTGCGTTTTTGCGCGACTACAAGGGACCGCAGATTACATTCACTCGCGACGCTCAGGCTAGTTTGCTGCATGCGCGGGCGGCGGCGGTCGCCAGTGGCACATCCACGCTTGAGGCGGCCTTGATCGGCACGCCGTTCACCATGGTGTACCGGGTGGCCCCGCTCACTTGGGGCCTCGGCCGCCGTCTAGTAAAGGTGGATCGTTTTGCGATGGTGAACCTGATCGCGGAACGTGACGTGGTTCCGGAACTGGTGCAGAGCGAGTTCACGCCGCAAAGGGTTTGCGCCGAGTTGCAGCGGCTCATTCCGCAAGGGGAAGCGCGAGAGACCATGATCGCCGCCTTCGGCGAAGTGCGGCGGCGCTTGCGGCCCAGCGGCGAGGGCGGCACTGCATCCGAGCGGGCAGCCCAGGCCGTACTTGCATTGCTGGGGCCGTCAGGATGATCCGTGCGTCCCTTTGCGGCTGGTTTTCCATCATTTATAGTGAGCACAACAGGAGCAACCTCCCTAATGCAAATCGCAGCGCGATCTCTGGTGCGCGTCGTTCTGGTGCTGTCGGCTGTCAGCCTGGTTTTGCCGTGCTTCGCGGCGGAGAAGCAGCGCCTCCAGGTCAACGACTACGCCATCCAGGCAGTCGTCTCGCCGCAGACCCATCAGATCAAGGCACAGGCTCGCGTGCGCTTCACGGCGCTCGACGACATCACCATCGCCATCTTTGAGTTACACAATGCGTTGCGTCCGACCCGCGTGCTCGACGCCAGCGGGCAGCCGCTTTCGGTGGAGCGGGTCAGCCAGGACTCGACCATCCGCATCTCCTTGCCCAATGGCTTGACCAAGGGCAGCAGCGACACTCTGACCTTCGAGTACGAAGGCGCGATCCAGTCGGGAGACGACAGCCCGGTGCCGGGACTGAAGCTCGCCTACATCGGCGATCCCATAACGTACCTGCTCTACTCCGGACGGTGGTTCCCCATGGTCGGCTACGGCGTCAATCGCTTCACCTCGACCATCAGCGTCAGCGTTCCCTCTGAGTACAAGGTGATCGGCAGCGGCAAGCAGAGCTCCGGCGCGGCTGCTGAAATCGCAACCGAACCTGCCGGCCGCAAGGGCGGCGCAACTCATGAGGGCCTTACCAAGCTGGCCGTTCCCGCCGGATACAAGACGGTCACCTTCAGCTACGAAGAAAGGGCGAGCTTTCCAGGAACCATTTTGATCGGCAAGTGGGAGCCGACCAAGAGCACCGAAGGCGGACTGAATGTAACGGTGTACACCACGCCGGAACACAAGGCGCTCGCAACTCAATACGCCGACGCCGCAGTGAAGGAATTTTTCTTCTACACCTCGACCTATAGTCCTCCGTTCAGCAGCACCCTGAACGTGGTTGAGTTGCCCGATGACACGGTCCCCTCCGCGTGGGCCCCGGAGATCGCAGCCCTGGCCTCGCGCGCCTTTGTCAGCAAGATTAACTACCGCCTGCTGGCCAACAGCATTGCGCACCAGTGGTTCGGGACCATGGTGAGCCCGGCGACCAAGAATGATTGGTGGCTGAATGACGGCTCCGCCCGCTATTCCGAGGCGCTCTACGTGGAGCACGTTGCCGGCCGGGCTGGTTTCCAGGAAGTCACCAAAGACATGTCGGTGGGCGCGCTGGCTTACCTATCGGTCCCTCTGGCGGATGTCGGCCGGCTGGATACGTTTTCGCCCGAGTTCCAATCGCTGGTGGCCGACAAGGGAGGCATGATCCTGCAAATGCTGCGCTGGGTGATTGGCGACAACCCCTTCGACAAAACCATGCGCACCTTCGTTACCGAGTACGCGGGCAAATCCGCCTCGGTGAACGATTTTCGCAAGATTGCGGAGCAGAGTTTGGGACAGCAACTTACCTGGTTCTTCACCCAGTGGCTGGACTCCACCGGGGCGCCTGAGTTCAAGAATAAATATACGGTGTACCGCACGCAGAAGGGCTTTCGCGTGGTCGGCGAGATACAGCAGGACATGGACCTCTTCCGGATGCCGGTGGAGCTGAGGATCGACACCGATGGCAAAACCGAGACCAAGCGCGTGGAAGTTTCGGGCACGAATTCGGCCTATGCGGTGGAAACCTTCGGCAAGCCGCGGCGGATCTCGATCGACCCCAACAACGATGTCTTGCAGAACTCGCAGGAATTGCAGGTCCGCACTTCCATCATGCGCGGTCAGCAGGACGTGGAACAGGGCGACCTGACCGAAGCGCTGAAGGAATTTCAGAAGGCGCTCGACATCAACAAGAACAGTTCGCTGGCGCACTACCGCATCGCCGAGGTGTTCTTCCTGCAGCACAACTACCAGTCCTCCGCCAACGCTTATCGCCAATCGCTCAACGGCGATGGCGAGCCCCGCTGGACCGAGGTTTGGAGCCATATCCAACTGGGCAAGATCTTCGACTTGACGCAGCAGCGCGAGCGCGCCACCAACGAGTACCGCCAGGCCCTGCAGACCAACGACAATACTCAGAATGCGCTCGATGAGGCGCGCAAGTATTTGCAATCCCCATACCAGGCCCCGAGCACGGATAAGCCCGGCATGTAGCAATTTTGTATTGTTCGCCAGTGGAACAGATTGGCGAAGAACGAGCCGCGCAGCGGCGGCTTCGGTTTGAGCCCGGCGCGCAAGCGCCGGATAAAGTGGGAAATTTATCCGAGCCGCGGAGCGGCGACACTACTCGCGACATAGTCCCTGAAGGCCGGCTCTACCTCGCAGGCACACCAACTCTAAATTCGCTCCAGTCTCAATCCGCTCAACCCCGCGGCCTTTTCTTTTGCCACTCCCGCCGACATCAGCAGTACCTGAAACGTTTCCCCCATGCCTGTGGGTGAAATCAAGTGTTTCAGTTGCAACGCCACCTTGGCGCGCTCCTGAGGAAGTTCGCACTCCTGAAACGCGTCCGCAAATTCCGTCTCCTCTCCAATCCCGATCAAAAATTGCGATTGTGTCAGCAAGGCCACCGGCTCCAGTCCGCGCTGAACGCCTCTTTCGCGTATCGCCGTGAAGTTTACGTGGGCGGTGATGTCCTGCTCACCCGGCGCTTCGTAGGGCGACGTGCTGACGGTGTGTTGCCGATAACTCATGAGGGTGTCGCGATGGCGCCCCGCCAGTTGCTCCTCGCGGGTGTAGCCGTAGTCGATCGCGACAAGGAAGCCTCGCTTACCCTGAAATGCCTCTGCGATGCGCTCCATCCACTCCAATGCCACCAGCGTCGCTTCCACCCGCTCGCCCGCGTCCGGATGAACACTGTAGCGATCGAGGAATTCGGCTTCGGCTGCGGTTGGCCGATCGAATGTCTCCACGAATTTCCCGTTCTCCAAGCCAATCCGCAACCCGCCGCGATAGTCCACTACTTCAACCGGAAGCGCGTCGAAGAACTCATTGCCGAAGACGATAATGTTCTCGCCGGCCGTCGAAGCCGCCGCTTCGAGCGACTCGAAGACACGCGCTCTTTCTGCCGCCAGGTGCTCGGCCAGCCGTTCCTGCAATCGCTCGCGCAAATGCGCCGACTGCTCCGCCAGCGCGTAACAGAGAGCGCGCGAGAATTCCGGGAACTGTTTTGCCGACCAATCCAGCACATCGCGTGCGAACAGGCCGCGTCCGGGCCCCAGCTCGATGAGGTCAATGCCCTGCGGAGAATCCAGTGCGCGCCACATCTCCTCGAACTGTCGCGCCAGCAGCCGCCCAAACACGGCATGAACATCGCTCGAAGTGTAAAAGTCTCCAGCTTTGCCGAATTGCTCCCGCGAGCGCGAATAGTAGCCAAGCTCGGGCTCATAGAGACACATCTGCATGTAGCGCGAGAACGGAATGGGACCATCGCGGCGAATCTCGTCGGCAATGCGCCGGCGCAGGCGCGATTCGCCGCCAGCGCCGCTCTCCGGCTGGTTGGGGCTGATGGTCACAGCTTGCCTTCGCGCTCCATCTGCTGGTGCTCTTTGCGGTGCTGCGGCGTGCGCACGAACATCTCCACCAGGTAATCGTGCAGGCAGTCGAAGAGCTGGCGCTGGAAGGCCCACTCGAATAGCGTGTCGTCCAGATCGCGGGGATGCAACTCGAAGTAGTAGGTGTGGACCGGCGGGTCGCTAAAGCGCGGCCGGATGATCACCTCCACGGCTTCGCCTTTGCCCAGCGCGTCGAACTCCACCAGGGGATGCTCGTACAGCCGCAACTGCTCCCGCACGCGTTCCAGACGATCGGAGGTCATCGGGCGATTGTAGCCTCTATGGAGTTGTCATTACGAGTGAAGCGAGGAATCTGCTCTTCGTTTGTGCGTGGAACGACGGATGGAAAAACAGCAGATCCCTCACGGCCAGGAGGCCGTTCGTGATGACAAATCAAAATCGCGAAACGGGACATTACCTTTACGGCACCGGATAGCTCAAAATCGGCCTCCATTCACCGTCGCCAGAGACCCAATGGCTGCGCATTCTTCCCGTTCACTGCGCACCAGCTTCACTCCTGGGAGTGAGGCGCGACACAGCGCCGCAGCGGCCCTCGGCGCGACAATCATGGATGAGGCGGCGCGGCGGTGTATCACCATCTTGGATCGTCCTCCTTTGGCCGTCGCGCTGTCCCATGATTTCGAGGTGAATACTGCGTGAGCACTCAGACCTTGTCGCCGGAAGTTAATATCCCAATCTTCCCAACTAACCTGGATCAGCAGAAGCAGCCTTCTCCGACCAAGCGGCCCACTCTGCGCATCCTGCAACCGGACGTGACTTACACCGGCTCGCCTATCCAGCCGCTGCAAAAAGGCCTGCCCAAGCAAACCGAGTCACTGTGTCCGGAATGCAATGGGGTCATCCGGGCGGACATCTTCGCCGACGACGGCAAGGTGGTGATGGAAAAATCCTGCGCCCAGCATGGCAGCTTTCGCGACATCATCTTCAGCGACGTCGAACTCTACCTCAAGATGGAAGAGTGGAACTTCGGCGACAATCTTGGCCTGGCCAATCCCCAGGTGGAAGGCGGAAAGTCGTGTCCTGACGATTGCGGCCTGTGCGGCATGCACACCTCACACACGGCGCTCGCCAACGTCGATCTCACCAACCGTTGCAACCTGACCTGCCCGGTGTGCTTCGCCAACGCCAACGTCGCCGGCTATCTTTATGAGCCCTCGGTTGAGCAGATCCGCGGCATGCTGCAGACGCTGCGCGGTGAGCGACCCGTGGACGGCCGGGTGGTGCAGTTTTCCGGCGGCGAGCCTACCATTCATCCGCAGTTTTTCGAGATCCTCAGCATGGCGCGCGAGATGGGCTTCACTCACATTCAGGCCGCGACCAACGGCATCGAGCTGGCCAATCTCGAATTCGCCAGGAAAGCCAAGGACGCTGGGCTGGCCACGCTCTACCTGCAATTCGACGGCGTCAGCGATGACGTTTATCTGCGCACTCGCGGGCGGGCGCTGCTTGAGACCAAGATGCGCGTCATCGAGAACTGTCGCGCCACCGGCATGAAGATCGTCTTCGTGCCCACCATCGTGAAGGGCGTCAACGACCACCAGGTCGGCGACATTGTGCGCTGCGCCATCGACAACGTGGACACCGTCTCCGGCATCAGCTTCCAGCCGGTGGCCTTCACCGGACGCATCGCCAAACACGAACTGCTGGCCAAGCGCTTTACCCTCTCCGATCTGGCGCGCTGCGTCAGCGAGCAGACCGGCATCACCGACGCGCGCGCCGACTGGTTCCCGCTGGCCTGCGTCACGCCGTTTTCCAAGCTGACCGCGGCGCTGCGTGGCACCGGCGTGCCCACCATCTCGTCGCACCCGCATTGCTCGCTGGGAACTTACTTTTTCGTGGACGAGAAGTCGAAGAAGGCCGTGCCCATCACCCAATTTGTTGACGTGCCCAACATGCTGCAGGACATGGAAGAGCTGTCGCGCTCAGCCGGCAAGGCGCGCTTCAAACTCTACAGCAAGGTGAAGGCGTGGAACTCGCTGCAAAAACACTTCAAGCAGCAGCTTGCGCCGCCGGGATTGACGTTTACGAAATTCCTGCAGACCCTGCAAGGCATGACCAACAAGAAACTGGGCCGCGACGGAAAAGATGGCACCTTCACCTATCGCACTCTGCTGGTGGCGGGCATGCACTTCCAGGACGCCTACAACTACGACATCGCACGGGTCAAGCGCTGCGTCATTCACTACGCCACGCCCGATGGCAAGCTGTATCCCTTCTGCACCTACAACTCGGGCCCGTGTTATCGCGAAAAGATCGAGCGCCAGTTCTCGGTCCCGTGGAACCCGAAAACGCAGCAGCCGATAGCACCGAGCAGTTAGTAATACCCATGCTGTCATCCTGAGCGGAGGCGGCCCGCCGTTGGCCGCCGGAGTCGAAGGATCTGCGGTTCATAACCACCGGGTCATCCTACCGCCGAGACGCAGAGGAGACTCCTCCCGCACTGACAACTGATCCTGACCCCTAGCCCCTGCTTTTCTACCCCGGCGGCCAGGTCAAATCTCGTCCGCCGAGCAAATGCAGATGCAGGTGGAACACCGACTGCCCGGCACGCGGGCCCACGTTGTACACCGTGCGATATCCGTCCTCGATGCCGCGCTCACGCCCGATCTTCGCCGCGGCCAGTTGGCAGTAACCGAGAATCTCGGCGTCCTCTGGCGTGGCTTCCTTCAATCCGGCCACGTGCCGCTTGGGAATGATGAGCACATGGGTCGGCGCTTTGGGGTTGATGTCTTCGAAGGCGAACACCTTGTCGTCTTCGTACACCTTCTTCACGGGAATCTTTCCCGCGATGATCTTGCAGAAGAGGCAATCGTCCATGGACATGATGTTAGCTGATTAGGACCATTTTGCTAACCCGGATTATTCATGAGCGCACGTGTCTTCGGGTGTCATCCTGAGCGACGAGCGTAGCGAGGAGTCGAAGGAACCCTTTGGCCGCCGGCAATCTTAGACTTGTGCTGCGCCACACGGCCACCTGTAATTTCTCGCAGCTATAGGGGTCCTTCGACTTCGCGTCCGCCCGACCCACAAAAGAGGTGGGTCGGAAATTCTTTGCGGGCGTTCCGCTCAGGATGACACCTCCAGGTTCATGTATAACCCACGTTTTTGCTAAGATCGTTTCTTATGCGCAAGAGGGGTTCCAGCAAAAAACAGGTGATTCCGAAGCGTCGGCGCAGCGCCTTGCCGCGCAAAAGGAAGGCCCAAGCGAAAGCAAAAATTGTGATTGATCCGCTTACCGGGTTCCCTGTCCTGACCCTGGGCCCAGGCGCCCCAGTCCTGACCCACAAGGAAGTACAGGAGATACTCTCCGATTTTCCATGAGTTATTGGAGGACAGGTGAGTATAAGAAATCTCCCATTCACCGGAGCAGAGGAAATATGCGAGTGACCGAGAATGAGCCTAGCCACATCACCCAGGGAAATGTCTTCCGTGATATAGGCTTCTCGCCTGAGAAGGCACTCGCCCTTAAGTTCAAAGCGAAGATTCTGATTGCGATTCTCGATGAGGTGAAGCGCAAGAAATATCGCCAGGCCCAATTGGTGAAGGTCCTCGATGAGCACCAGCCGGTTGGGAGCAATCTGCTGCACGGCAAAATCACGCAGATGAGTATCGAAAAGTTACTGATCTATGCCGATCGCCTGGGCCTGTCGTTGGACGTTCAAAAGCCGCGCCAACCGGCACGCCAGCGGCGGGCTGCTTAGCGGACAGCAATTAGCAGGCAAGCTTTGAGGTTGACGACCTACGCTCTCTGCTCTTTCCTTCGCAACTGCAGATACCCACGAATCAACTCATTCAAATCTCCGTCGAGCACGCGATCAACATCGCCGATCTCGACGCGCGTCCGCAGGTCCTTCACCATGCGATAGGGCTGCANNGTCGCGATGTGTGTAATCCGCACCGCCGAATCCGTGGTGTTGACGTGCTGCCCGCCCTTGCCCCCGGAGCGATAGGTGTCGGTGCGAATGTCATCCGGATTGATGTTGATTTCGATGGTCTCGTCAATTTCCGGCGAGACATAGACGCTGGCGAACGAGGTGTGCCGGCGCTTGGCCTGGTCGAACGGCGAGATGCGCACCAGGCGATGCACGCCGATCTCGCTGGTCAACAGCCCATAGGCGTACTCGCCATTGACGCCGAAGGTTGCCGACTTGATGCCCGCCTCGTCGCCCGGCTGGTACTCGTAGAGCTGCGTGGAGAAACCCTGGCGCTCCGCCCAGCGCAGGTACATGCGCATCAGCATCTCGGCCCAATCCTGCGACTCGGTGCCGCCGGCCCCGGGATGAATGGTGACGATGGCGCTGCGCTCGTCGTTCTCGCCGGAGAGCAGGGTCTCGGTTTCGAGCTTCTCGACCAGGCCGCGCAAGGCATCCACTTCGCGCCGCAGATCAGCCGCGACCTCTTCGCCTTCGCGCGCCAGATCGAAATAAGCGGTGATGTCGCTGGAACGCCGCGCCAGTTCAGCTTCGGTGGCCAGCAAACTGTCCAGGCGCTTCTTTTCGCGCATGACCTGCTGTGATTTTTCGGGATTCGACCAGAGCGTGGGATCGGTAGTTTGCTTTTCGATCGCGCTCAGTTTTTCGCGCAGCTTGGGCGCGTCAAAGATACTCCTGTAGATCGCGCACCTTGTCGCGGAGCGCTGCGTATTCCTGTTCTAGTTCTTCGACCATCTAACCTCTCACTTCACCACAGAGACCCAGAGAAAGCACTTGGCACTTGGCATTTAACATTTAGCAAACTGGCAACTGACAACTGGCTACTGTTGTTGAAGACGCGCAACAGCAGTCCCAGCAAGGTGATTATCGCACACGCCAGCGGGAACCAGTCGCCGTGGCGGGTGTAGAAGGTGGTGCTTTCCTCCAGCGAATACGCTGCCTGCAACTGCGTCCGCTGATTGCGCGGGGCCTCGGCCACCACCCGCCCCAGCGGGTCAATCACCGCCGTGATGCCGGTGTTGGTGTCGCGCAGCAGCCAGCGATTGTTCTCCACCGCGCGCATGCGCGCCTGGTTCAGGTGCTGCCAGGAAGCGCCTCCCTCGCCATACCAACCGTCATTCGAGATGTTGACGAACAGTTCAGCGCCGTTCTTTGCGAACCGCCGGACCTCATCAGGAAAGATCGACTCGTAACAAATAAACGTGCCGATTTTGGTGTCGCCGACTGGCAGCGGCAACCGCGATTGGCCGCGGGCGAAGGTCCCGATCTCGCGCGTAAGGCCACTGGCGAAGCTGAACAGTTTCTCGAACGGCACATACTCGCCGAAGGGGACAAGGTGGATCTTGTCGTAACGCGCTGTCCACGCGCCATTGGGCGCAATCACTGCCGCCGAGTTGTAGATGTCGGGCTGGCGGCTCGCTTCGCCGGTGTGCTCGATACCGAGCGAGCCGGCGACGATATAGGAATTCGTGGCGCGGGCCACATTGGCCAGCGTGCTGCGCACATGCAGATCGGTCACGAAAAATGGCGCCGGCGATTCCGGCCAGATGATCAGTCCGGGGGTGCCGATCTTGTTGTGCTGCGGACTCACGCTGAGCGCCGCCAGCGCGTCGAGCGTCTGCGTGAGGTAGTCGAGCGTCCACGCTCCGGAATCGAGAATGGGAATATTGGCCTGCACCAGGGTGGCGCCGTCGCTCGTCGGCAGCGCCGCAGGCTTTATCAGCTTGCCGGCATGTAACGCGATGGCCGCCGCCAGCGCCGCGGTGAGCAAGATCTTGCGCCGCGCGTGCGGCACCAGGAAGGCGGCTGCGACTGCGGTATTCACCAGCACGATCTCGAAGGAGAGGCCGTACACTCCCGTGACCGTGGCGACGCGCGCGAGCGGTATGTTGTCGATCTGCGTGGTGCCCAGCAGGTCCCAGGGAAATCCCGTGATGTAGGTACGCGCCAGCTCGATGGCAACCCAGACAAAAGGGGTGAAGACCAGCGCGCGCCGGCTGAATCCGTTGCGCCGCGCGGCAATCAGGGCGAGCAAAAATCCAAACAGCCCGTGATACAGGGCGAGATACAGGGCGTACATCAGCAGCAACAGCAGCGAAGTGGCGACGCCAATCCCGCCGTACACGTGCATTACATAGAAGACCCAATAGCAACTGCCGAGGTACCAGATGACGCCGCTGGCATAACCGAGCAGGAAGCCTTGCCACGCCGTCGCGGGCGCAAGAAAGAGTCCGTCCTCGGCCAGCGCCAGGGACACATCTTGCTCGCGGCATTTCAGGATGGCGTAAATCAGCGGCGCCAGCGCCACCCAGCTCAGCAGATAAAGTGCGGGCTTGGGGAAGATCAGCACCTGAAGAACGCCTGATGCGCAGGCGAAGATCCAGGCATTCGGGCGGATTCTTCTCACTTAGCGAGTGTAGCGGGGACGAGTGGCTAGTGGCTAGTGGCTGGCGGTCGGTGGTGTCCCTGGACCGCGGTCCAGTGCCATCGCCTTGCCCGCGTGCGGCTGTCCCTTCCTGCTCATGCTCTTGGCCCGCATCGCCGATAACTCATTTGTGCACAGGTCCGCGATGGTCATAGGGTTAACGCTGGCTTTGAGCGCGGCCCCGCTGGCCGAACTCGGCGAATGGGCGGCCGGCGGATCCAGCAATTCTGCGGGGACATCCTCCAGCGCCTCGGTTGCCGCGCCCGGGCAGAACGCCGAAAGTCGCGTGCTCGCCCTTGCGCCCATGCCCATGAACTTGCTTCCCGCGGGCAGCTATTCTCCCGCCGGCATCCCGGGATACACCGTCAGCCGCACCGTGCCCGAAGTCAGGCTGCAGTTCACCGTGGCCGACGAACATGGCCGCCTGCTACGCGATCTTGCAGCGGAAGATATTCGCATCCTCGACAATCACGTGCCGGTGGAACATTTCAACGACTTCGCGCGCGAGGAGAATCTCCCCTTGCGCCTGGGAATCGTGCTGGACACCAGCGATTCCGTGAAAAGCGTGTTGCCCGACGAGAAGGCGGCGGCGCTCAGTTTCCTGAATCGCATCCTGCGGCCGCAAAGCGATCGCGCCTTTGTGATGGGGTTCGGCGGCGAGGTCCGCATCTGGCAGGCTTCCACCGCCGATCGCGCGCGGTTGATCGACGCGGTGGGCCGGTTGCATCAACCGGGATGGGGTACCAGTTTCTATGACGCGCTGTATGCCGCCTGCAAGGAGTATCCGTTGTATGGCGACGAGACCGGCCTGGTGCATCGCGCCATCGTCGTGCTCAGCGATGGCGACGACACCCACAGCTTCCACGATGTGCGCGATGTCATCGCCATTGCCCAGCGCGGAGAAGTCCAGATCTATGCCCTGGCCCTGCGTGGCAATAAGCCGGTATTGCGCGCGGACGCGGTGCTGCAACGGCTGGCCGAGCAGACCGGTGGCCGGTTCTATGTGGCGCCATCCAGCCGGGACTTGGAGGGAAGGTTCGCGGAAATCGAACAGGAGCTGCGCACCCAGTACTTTGTGTCGTTTCCGCCGCAACAAGCAACACCGGGATTCCACGCGTTGCAAGTGCAGGTGCGCACTCCGCAAAAAACCCAGGTCCACGCCCGCCAGGGATACTACGCGGCGGCGCAATAAGAATTAGCGGCCCAGCTTGCGCCGCAGTATGCCAGCCAGTCCCAGGACGCACGATCCGAACAGCAGGATGCTGGAGGGTTCAGGTGCGCATTGCAGAGTAAAGGCTTCCGAAGGAATAGAGCCAACCTCGTTTTCAAAGGCGATAGACGGTCCACTGTTCTCATCCCAGTAGATGGGGTTGGTGGAGCAGCCGGAGGTGGTGCAGGCGTTGCTCAGGGTCAGGAAGCCCCCCTCGCCGGGCTCGTAAGGGTCGATTAATACGGTCGCTTCGTACAATTCATAACCGTAGTGGTTGGAGCCCAGGTCTTTGTTGTGAGTGGCACTGTAGGTGTTGACGGCGCCGCTGAAAGGGTCCGGGCCGAACTGCGCGTCAACGGTCGTTAGAACGTCGCCTGGGACGAGATCCCAATAAACGAAATTCAGCACGGTGATGTCACGCCCCGCTGTCCAATTGGTGTACGAGTCGGAAACGGAGAAGCCAAAGTTAATGGGCCAGGCAGCGGTGTTGCCGTCATAGGGACCGTTCCAATAGACCCAGCCTGCCATGGCCGGAGCAACAAACAGCAGCAAGCACAGAATTGTAAGCAACGAGAAAGATGCAGTGCGCATGGAAGAGCACCTCGTGGGTCTGCTAGAGGCCATCCCCATTCTCATCCTGTCTTCAGGGTTTGCAGCACGGAATTATTGCCAGAGTGGGACTTGTTCCCGTTTTGGGAGTCGCCCAGGGATACCAGGGGTGGAGAAGCGATCAACCCGCACTGAACTGGCCCACGCTGCTTGCAAAGTCGCAACCGCTTGCCTCTGTCTTCGCAGACTAGTTGGAAATCCGTGTCCTCACGTTCAATGCTAAAGCACCACTACCCCTCGCCCGGCTGCGCTTGACGGCACCCCGCGGTATTGCTACCTTGCCTACTGCCGCACGATATAGCGCCCAGCACGTGTGGGAATCGCGCAGCAGAGTCTCGCGACTGCGGTCCAGGATGAATTCTTATGTCAAAATTAGATTCCGCCGCCGCGAAGGACGGAGGGACGGGTCCTGGCGAGCTGGAACAACTGTACGCTCGTAGATTTGGCCGTGACGCAGACTACAGAAATCGCGTATGGCGAACGATAATCGCCGCATACTTCTCCAGGTTCATTGGTCCGAACCAGACCGTCTTGGACTTGGGCTGCGGATACGGTCAGTTCATCAACAACTTGCGTTGCGGAAAGAAACTGGCTATGGACCTGAATCCGCAAGCAAGGCAACTGCTTGCTCCCGATGTGACATTTATCGAACAGGACTGCATGGAACCGTGGGGCATTGCGGATTCTTCCGTCGATGTTATTTTTACCAGCAATTTCTTCGAACATCTGCCCTCCAAATCGGCGTTATTTGCAACAGTGACCCAGGCCCACCGGTGCCTTCGGCCAGGTGGAAAATTGATCGCAATGGGCCCCAATATACGATTCACTGGCGGTGCCTACTGGGACTTTTGGGATCATCGCCTCGCACTGACAGAAGCATCGCTCCAAGAATTGTGTGAGGCCGTGGGATTCAACATCCGTCTGGCCCTTGCGAAATTCCTGCCGTACTCGATGGTCCGTGAGAAACAATACCCGATGGCACTGATTGCGGCCTATCTGAAGATGCCGATCTTCTGGCGTATTTTTGGTAAACAGTTTTTGCTCATTGCGGAACGTGGTGAATAAAACCATGCCGGTCGAATGCCGGTCCTATCGGCCAGAGGTGGGAGCTCTGCTTCGCTCCAAAGATCGCATACCGCCCGCCGAGCCCTTGGTGAGGGCGAGATTTGGAGATCGAAACCGTTATCCAGCCGTAACCCACCGGTGCGCACTACTTCAAAGGTTTTTGCGATGCTAAATTGTGTAACGGCCGAATTCCGCCATGCAGGGTTTGCGGCATTGTTCTAGCGAGTACACCATTTGCAGCGCAGAGAATCGCGGGCGCCGATTTGGGCTAGTGCAAGCCCGCGGTACCGATCGGCTATACTCTTCGGCAACATGGGTAGCATGGCTTCCGTTGCTTCATCGCCCGACAAAGAAGCGCAGTCCAAGCCCGGGTCACGCTGGTTTACCCAGCCATTTTTTCTCGGGCTTTTTCTTGTGGTGGCAACGGTTGCGCTTTACTGCCCCGTCCACGGGCACCCATTCGTCAACTACGATGACAGCCTCTACGTGACCGACAATCTCCAGGTCCGGAGCGGCATCAACTGGGACACAGTCACGTGGGCATTCACCACGTTCGACGTGGACGCCTGGCATCCGCTCACCTGGCTTTCGCACGCCCTGGATTGCCAGCTCTTTCAACTGAATCCGGCCGGGCATCACGACGTCAACCTGCTGCTGCATGTGCTCAACGTTGTCCTGCTGTTCTGGGTATTGCTGCGTGCCACAGGTTACGCCGGCCGCAGCTTGATGGTGGCCGCGCTGTTTGCGCTGCATCCCATCAACGTGGAATCGGTGGCTTGGATCGCCGAACGCAAGAACCCGCTGAGCCTGTTGTTTTTTCTGCTCGCTTTGGGCGCATATCGCTGGTACGCCCGTGAGCCGCGAATCGGCAGGTACCTGGCAGTTGCATTCTTGTATGCACTCGGTTTGCTGGCCAAGCCGCAGGTGATTACCTTCCCCTTCGTTCTGCTGTTGTGGGACTACTGGCCGTTGCGGCGGATGTTTGCCTCAGCACAGGAATCTGCTTCCGGGACCGCAGTCCAAACCGCAATGCCGCCAAGGAAACTCTCCTGGCTGGTAGTGGAAAAACTGCCGCTGCTGGCCCTTTCCGCGGTCAGCGCGGTCATGACCATGAAGGGAGTGCGCGCCGGTGCCGTCAATGTTTGGTATTCGCCGTGGGTCCGGCTGGAGAACGCCATCTTCTCCTACGCGCAGTATCTGCGCGATGCGGTTTGGCCCTCGCGCCTGGCGGTCTTCTATCCGCATCCCGGAAATTCCTTGAGCGGGTGGCAGGTTGGCGCAGCGCTTCTGTTGCTGCTGGCCATTACCGTGCTGGTCATCGATCGCCGGCAGCAACGCTATCTCCCGATGGGATGGTTTTGGTTCCTGGGCACCATGGTCCCCATGATTGGGCTTGAAGGAGTGGGTTACCAGGGAATGCAAGGCATGGCTGACCGCTACGCGTATCTGCCGTTCCTCGGATTGTTCATCATGGTCTGCTGGGGCATATCGGAGTGGGCGCAGCAACGGCGCATTTCCACCGCCTGGCTGGCCGGCCTCAGCTTCGCAGTGCTGTTGGTTCTGACGGCGGTGACGCATCGCCAGATCGGATACTGGAGCGACAGTGCGACCCTGTGGTCGCACACCTTGCAGGTCACCAACCGCAACTGGCTGGCTGAGAACAATCTGGGCAAGATACTGATGAGCCGGGGCCGGGTCGAGGAAGGCATGTCGCACTTCCTGAAGGCGACGGAAATTTACCCGGCCGATCCGGTCAGCAACATGAACATCGGCACCTACGAGCAACAACGCGGGAATTTGCCGGAGGCCATCGCGCGCTACCAGAAGGCCCTGAGTTCTTCGCACGACGCCCGCTTAAGGCTTGCCGCGTTGAATAACATGGGCCGTGCCTATAGCGATCTCGGAGACACGGCGCACGCTCAGGAATGTTTCGTCGCAGCCGAAAGGCTGCAACGCCGGCGATAGCGAAGCGGTATCGAGTCCATGATTTGGCTTTGAGGGAATTTCCCGGCGAGGACCGCCGAGCAATATAAAAAGGCTGTGACTTTGGTTATGCTCTAGCCGCCGACTCCTGCGAGGGAGCCACCGGCGTGGACGCATGTACCGTCACAGCCCTTGGTGCGATCACCGCTTTCGCGGTTCCAAGCCCCGGCTGACACCTCGCAGCGCAGTCGGTTTTTTCGGGCCTGGCGGTTCCTCCGGGTCGCCCCGCGGAACCGATCACCCAGCTTACTTCGGACTGGCTGACTATTATGTTTGCCTGTCCTTTTCTGCCGTCGACATGTGTGATCCTACAGCAGGATGAGAAATTGTCAACGCCCAAGGTTGGTGCAAGTGCAGTTTATTTTCGTGTGCGAATCTTTTCGCGCAAGCGACAGAAACTACACTCCTTTTGAAACGCCGCTGCTGTTATCCGAAGCCAATTCACATCTTTTTCACAGAGTTGTAGCATCCGTACGATAGTCTAGGGAGAATCAAAATTGGCTCTTGACGAATTCGACAGGCTGAAGCATCGTATGTACGTAGGAGTGGAATGCCCGATCTCGTAGCCTACGTGGACGGCGGCTCGCACGGAAATCCCGGGCCCTCCGGGATTGGCGTCGTGATTGAAAGCCACGACGGCGAAATCACCCGTATCGCCCGCTGGATCGGGCATCAGGACAATAACGTAGCCGAATACGTCGCCCTGCTCGAGGCCTTGCAGCACGCCATCGCGGTCAACGCCAAGACCCTGCATGTTTATTCCGACTCCGAAGTGATGGTCAAGCAGATGACCGGCGAATACGCCTGCCGCAGCCCGCGCCTGCATTCCCTGAACTGGACCTGCCGCAAACTGGCGCGGGCGGTTGACTTCACCATCGAGCACATCCAGCGCGAGGACAACTGCGAGGCCAACCAGTTGGCCCACCGCGCGGTGCGGCAACGCGAAGTCCTTTAGCCGGCACAGTCCATCCCGCATCATTCATCAGCAACAAACGATACTATTGTCATTGCGAGGGAGCGCTGCGCCATGCTGACCAAGACCATCATTGAGCCGTTTCGCATCAAGAGCGTCGAACCCATCCGCTGGACCACCCGCAAAGAACGCGAGCACCATCTGCGGGCGGCGCACTATAACCTGTTCCTCCTTCCCGCTGACGATGTGCTGATTGACCTGCTCACCGATTCCGGCACCGGCGCGATGTCAACCCAGCAATGGGCGGCGATCATGCTGGGCGACGAGAGCTACGCCGGCAGCCGCAGCTTCGACCATTTCCGCGATTCCGTCCAGGACATCTTTGGCTACCAGCATGTGATCCCGACCCATCAGGGGCGCGCCGCCGAACGCATTCTGTTCAGCGTGATGTGCAAGAAGGGCGACGTGGTCCCCAATAACACGCACTTCGATACGACGCGGGCCAACATAGAATTCGTGGGCGCCGAAGCCGCCGACCTGCCGATTCCGGAAGCTCGTCAGCCTGCAACGCGCCTTCCCTTCAAAGGGAACATGGATGTGGCCGCGCTGGAAAATTTGATCGCGCGGGTTGGCCGGGAACGCATTCCGCTGGTCATGCTCACTATCACCAACAACTCCGGCGGCGGGCAGCCGGTTTCGATGGAGAACGCTCGCGCTGTGAGCGCAGTTTGCCGCAAGCACGGCATTCCGCTGTACTTCGACGCCTGCCGCTTCGCCGAGAATGCCTACTTCATCAAATTGCGCGAAGAAGGCTACGCGGCAAAGACTCCCAAGCAAATTGCGCAGGAAATGTTCGCGCTGGGCGATGGCTGCACCATGTCGGCGAAGAAAGATGGCATGGCCAACATCGGCGGCTTTCTGTGCACCAATAATTCAGTGCTGGCGGGCCAGGAAAAAGATCTGCTCATTCTCACCGAGGGCTATCCGACGTATGGCGGTCTCGCCGGCCGCGACCTTGAGGCCATTGCCGTCGGTGTGCAGGAGTCGCTGGAAGAAGATTATTTGCGCTACCGCATCGCTTCCACCGCTTATCTGGGGAACCACATTTCAGAGCAGGGAGTTCCCATCGTGCAGCCACCTGGCGGTCACGCTATTTATCTCGACGCGCGCACCTTTCTGCCGCACATTCCCTTGGACCAGTTCCCCGGCGTGGCGCTGGCGGCGGAGCTGTATCTGGAAGGCGGCATTCGCTCCGTGGAGATTGGCACGCTGATGTTTGGGGCGGCAGCCACCATGGACCTGGTGCGGCTGGCGATTCCGCGCCGCGTGTACACCCAGAGCCACATGGATTACGTGATCGAAGTGATCCTAGCGGTGTGGAAGCGCCGCGAGCAGATACAGGGCATGCATCTCACGTACGAAGCGCCCTTCCTGCGCCACTTCACCGCACATTTGGAGCCGGTGGCCTGCGCTAAGTTGGTAGGGTGAACCAGAGGTATTTACATTGTGCGCACACTAATGTACATTCATTGTGAGTACAGGATGGTGGCTAGAGATGAGTACCACAGTCCGGCCTGACAGGTTGCGCGCAGAGAACATCAATCTCCGGGTCAGCCGAAGCCAGAAGGCGCTGATCGATCGGGCGGCGACCGCGCTCGGCCGTAACCGCTCCGATTTCATGCTGGAGACGGCCTGCCGGGAGGCAGAATCTGTTCTGCTCGACAGGCGCTATTTCAATCTTCCCGAAGATGAATTCCGGCGTTTCACTGCCATGCTGGATAAGCCTCCGGCCAACAATCCCCGGCTGGCACGTTTGCTTAGGTCGAAGGCGCCGTGGGACAAATGAGCGGCGCCAGGGGCGAATTTTCTGCTCCTGAGAAGCTGACTGCGGCCCATGATCTGTCGCAATTTCAATGTGGCGAACCGGCGCTCGATGACTGGCTAAAACGCCGAGCACTCCAGAATGAGAAAAGCGGCGCCTCCCGGACCTATGTGCTCTGCGCTGGGCGACAGGTGGTGGGTTACTACGCACTTGCTGGGGGCGCTGTGGCCCACGCGGACGCGCCCGGCCGCATAAGGCGCAACATGCCGGACCCTGTGCCTGTGATGGTGATTGGACGGCTTGCTGTTGACGTCAAGTTTCAAGCCCGCGGTATAGGGCCGGCACTTCTACGCGATGCGGTTCTACGGACTGTGCAAGCCGCCGAGATCGCGGGAATTCGGGCGGTCCTGGTGCATGCGATTTCGGGGCGCGCCAAGCGATTCTATGAGAAGTGCGGCTTCCTTGCATCGCCGGTTGATCCGATGACCCTCATGATCACCGTAACGGAAGCGGCGAAGATGCTTGCCGAGAAGCCAACAGGCTGATCAATCACGCGCCGCCTTACGCCTTCGCCCCCCTTAGCACCTCATCCACGGTTTGGATGTCCACCAGCCCAAAGCAGCCATAAATCGCTGGAAGCACGTGACTGCTCACGGCGTAACCTCGAAGACGTAACCTGGGTTCCCGGCGGCGGTTGTGTAGAGATTGCCGCTGGCATCGAGGACCACGTTACCCAGCGGATAAGTCCCGATCTCTCCGGCAAAGCCGGTAACCGTCCACTGCCCTCCCGAGGGAGTCAATCGGAATACCTCTGCTGGCTCTTGGCTTGCAATCGTCAGGGTTCCGTAGAGATTGCCGGCTGCATCGAAGGTCAAAGTGGCAACTGAGCCCTCGTAGGCACCAAAAGCATGGAGCACATTGAACGTCCAGCCGCCGCTGGACGGGCTCAATTCGTACACCGCAGTCGCGCCTGTGAATGTGGTGCCATAGAGATTCCCTGCGCCGTCAAAGATCAACCCGCCGTAGGGTGCATAGCCATCTGATTGGCCCGTGAAACTGTAGATAATGCTTTCCGTCCATCCTGAGCCGGAAGGCGTCAACTCATAGACTGCGCCGCCTTGATAAGCCCCGCCGGCTACGGTCGTGCCATACATGTTTCCGGCATTGTCGAAGACCACACCGGCAACAGGGGCTTCTCCGTCCTGCCCTCCCTGGAAGGCGTAGAGAATCTTCTCCGTCCATCCGCCGCTCGAGGGCGAGAGCTCATAGACGACACCACACCCAACACCAGCACAGGAACTGCTGCCACCGTCCGGGGTGGTGCCGTAGATGTTGCCCTGTCTGTCGAAGGTCAAGTCGCCAAACGTGGGATACGCGCCATCGCTGCCTCCAGCGAAGGAGTACAACACAGTTTCCCTCCACGGGCAGAGCGCAGTCTTGCAGGCAGTAGCCGGAGGCTGTAGCCGAAAGACGACGCCTTTGCCCGCGGAGCCTCCATATGTGGTGGTGCCGTAGAGATTGCCGTTGGGGCCGATGATGACCCGGGCTTGCGGAGTGGCCCCGTCGGGCCCGCTGAACTCATAGAGCGGAACCAGAAGCCAGCTTGAACCGTTGTGCTCCATCTTGAAGACGGTGCCGCAGTAGTCGCAGGAAGGGCGCCCCCCAGACGAGGCTGTGCCGTAGAGCCGCCCAGCTCGATCCATGCTCAAGCCGGCGTACGGAGCGGCTCCGTCTCCTCCACCAGTGAAAGTGTGCAGTGTCGTGAAAACCTGCGCCTGCGCCGGCGGGCCAGCGAAGACCATCAACATCAGCACAATTGCAAGTGCCGATCCGATGGGGCTGGCTGCTGCTTGCAGTTTGGTCCCGAAGTTCCAAATCCGACTACATCCCGGAGGCAACATGATGATTTGTCCTTTCCGCGAGCCGGCCAGAAGGCGCGCAAGGGGAGGGAGCTTACACCATAAGTTGCCAAAACACAAGCCTCTTCCTACGCCTTACGCCTTCGCTGTCCTTAGCACCTCATCCACGGTACTGATGTCCACCAGCCCAAAGCAGCCATAGATCGCGGGAAGCACGCGCTCGGACGGGTAGGTACGCCGCAACTGCGCGACCTTCTCCGTACCGGAGCGGTACGCCGGAAGGTACATGCGGCCCAGCAGGGGATGCCGTCCCCATGCGCCCGACAGCTTGTCGGCGCGCTCCTCGCTCACCAGAAAATCACGCCGCAACGTCGCAGCCACCTCGGCTTGCGGCTTGCCTTCGCCCCAGGTGAGATACGACGACTGGTTCTTGGCGTCGTCCTGCAACAGCGCCAGCAGGACGCCGATCTGCATGTCCTCGTCCGGCAGTTCGTGAACTTCGGTCACGCCGTGCGCGATCAGGATGGCGTTATTGGCGAGTCCTTCAAACAGCGTGGCGGCGCGCGTGTTCATGGTCAGGACGGTGGCCTCGAAACCGGCCAGCCCCCGAACGTACAAATTCTGAAGATACGCAAACGTAGTCACGTGTCCGGGCACGACTTCATGGCTGACCAGTTGCTGGAACTCCGGAAAGCTCATTTGCAACGACGCATTGATCTCGTAGCTCGCCTCGTACTTCGGGCTGCCGTCGGCGTTGCGAGCGCGGCCCAGGTAGTTCATAGAGCCGGAGAACCACGCGTCTTTGATAGGCAGGAAGTCGATATTGGCGCGCGGCACACCTGCCAGTTCCTTCGGCAAGAGCGGCAGCAGGTTCGCCGCACTGAGATTGTCGAAGTACGCGATGACGGCTGCGCCCAACGCGCGCACCGACGCCATCGGAACGGTGCGCTCGCGCCGCCAGGCATCCACCGCGCCCAGCAGGCCGCCGGGCTTCGCCGTCGAATAACCGCCGCGGTCCAGCAACTCGGCAACTCGATCGCGCTTGGCTTCCGGCTGCGAAGGCTCCGGCAGCTTTCCCGTGGAGGCTTGGACGCAGCGATCGTAGGGAACGGGCTTGCCCTTGCCCAGGATCTCCATCGCCAGCTCCCACATCGTTCTCATGCAAAGTTCGAGGCCGGCAAGATACTGGCCTCGGATTCCTCCGGCCTTCTCCGCCTCGCTGCACATCCCTTCCATCGCTTTCGGCAGGTCCACCTCGCGCAAATACGCTTCGACCGCCTCGCGATCGACCGTCTTACCGCCGACACCTCCGGTTTCGCGCACCCGCGCCGCCGCAGGCGTGGTGTAGGCAGCGGGCAGTGGCTCATCGGAGAACCATGAGTCCGCAATGAAGCGTCCCGTTCCCGACGGACACATCACGTCTCCACCCCAAAGCGTGTCAATGCCGAGCACGGCCTCGGCTACAAATCGTGCTAGCTGGTCCATTATGATGCCTTCTTTCCTTGGATCGACCTAAACCACACGTACAAGCATAGCCCAACGAACATCAGCGCGGAAACCATCTGCGACACCGGCTCATTCGAATAAAACGGTGTGTGGACCATGTCTTCGCTATATTTCGGCAGCAGGCGCAAGGCCGCGCCGAAGACGCCGCCCAGCGCTCCGCCCGCCATGAGTCCGCCGGCGACGATGACGCCACGCTCGCGTATGCTGCGGCCACTGTCACCGCCCGTCTTGTCGGCGCGCTTGTTCACCAGGTGCGAGAGGAATCCGCCAGCCAGTATGGGCGTAGTCAGTTGCAGCGGGAGGTAAATTCCCAGGGCGAAGACCATGGACGAGACGCCGAGCATCTCCAACACCACGGTGACCAGGGCGCCGATGCCAAACAGCACATAGGCGACCGGCTGGCCGCTCATGAATCCCTCGACCACGGCCTTCAAGGCGGAGGCCTGCGGCGCGGCCAGCACCTGGCGCACGTCTCCGGGCGCAGCCTCGCCGAACTGGAAGGCCTTGGCCAGCAGGATGATGGTCAAGCCGGCGGTGATCGCCGCGGCCACCACCCCGATGAACTTCACCTTCTCCAGCGCCGCGGGCGTCGAGCCGATCCAGTAGCCGGCCTTGAGGTCGGTAATGAATTGTCCCGAGGCGCAGAGGGCGACGCACACCATGCCGGCGAGCGCCATCACGAAGAACATGCCGGTGGTTCCAGAGAGGCCAAACTTCAGCAGCACCACCGCCGAGATGATCACGGTGAGCAGGGTCATGCCGGAGGCTGGATTGTTCGCCGTGGTGGCAATGGCGTTGGCGGCCACCGTGGTGAAGAAGAAGGCGAAGAGCAGCGTCAGCCCCAGACCCAGCGCCACCACGGTCCAGGTGACATGCAGTTGTCCGTAGAAGACGGCCACGGCGACGGCCCCCACCACCACGCCGAGCAGTATGGCCATGATCGGAATATCGCGGTCGGTGCGCTCCATATGCGGGGCTTCGCCGTGGCGGAAGGCGTGCAGCGCGATGCCGAACGAGCCCGCCACCACGCGCAGCGATTTGAGGATACCGACCAGGCCAGCGGCAGCGATGGCGCCCACCCCGATGAAGCGCACATAGTTGCGGTAGATTTCGGCAGCCGTCATATGCGAGATGGGAATGGTGGCCGGATAGACCGTGACGTCGCCCATGTGGCTGCCGAGGAACCAGATCACGGGGACCAGCACGAAGTTGACCAGCACGCCACCGGCGCAAAAGATCATGGCGATGCGCAGGCCCATGATGTAGCCGAGGCCGAGAATGAAGCCGATGGCGTCGAAGTTGAAGACCATGCGCTGGCGATCGACCAGCGTTCGCATGAGCGGCACAAATTGGAAGTTCACGTACTCCTTCCAGACATGGAAGGTGGTGACGAAGAAATCGTAAATAGCGGCGACGATGGTGGCCTGGATCAACAGCTTGGCCTGCGAGCCGCCCTTCTCGCCGGTGACCAGCACCTCGGTGATGGCCGTGGCTTCGGGAAAGGGGAATTTGCCGTGCATCTCGCGCACGAAATAGCGGCGCAGCGGAATGAGGAAGAGAATGCCCAGGCAGCCGCCCGCAAGGCAGATGAAGATGGTCTGCACCGGATGGGGGTCGAGGTGGAGCGCGTAGAGCGCCGGCACAGTGAAAACGGCGCCGGCCACCACGCTACCGGAGGCGCCGCCCATGCCGGTGATGATCATGTTCTCCAGCACGGTGGAGCGGCGGCGGTACATGCGCGCCAGGCCGATGGCGAGGATGGAAATGGGAATCGCCGCCTCCATTCCCTGTCCGACCTTCAGGGCGGAGTAGGCCGAAGCCACGCTGAAAATGATGCACAGCAGCGTGCCCCACAGCACCGCGCGCCAGGTGACTTCCGGCAGGTCCATGCCGGTGGGCACCAGCGGCACATAGAGTTCACCCTCTTTCAACGGCTGATAGGCGTTCGCGGGCAGGGACTTGGTTTCGAGATCGGGTGCAGCTGTGGCCATGGATACAGCCTCCGGGCAAGTTGGCAGCAGGAGGAATTGTAAATGGCCGGGTCAAGGGAGGATGTGATGTCGGTTGCGAGTGTGAGTGATCCCAGGTTAGCGACCGAAGTTGGGACGCGAACCCGGGGCAGCAAGCGAATGTGTGGGGCGCCCGGCGCAAAGTCCTGTTGTGACAGCGCTCACTTACAGGATATCTTGACGCCGCCTATGATCGAAGCGCCCGTGCCGCAGAAGGAGGCAACATGAGCATCTGCAGGTACTGCCACGAAAAGGCCGGTTGGTTTAGCGACGCTCACGATGCCTGCGTACAAAAAGCAAACGAAGCTATCACATCGATAAAGAGTTGCATGGCAGATGCGGTTACAACTGGAAAGAAGTACAACGAAGTGTCAGACAGGATCAATGAGCTGGCATCCGAAGCTGGTTTGTCTCCTGCTGAACTTCATGCCAGCATCATCAACAGTTGGAGTCAAGCCACTATAGAACGTAGCAAGGCTCAACCAATGAGTGGTGTTGAAGGCGATGCAAAATGGGAGCTCATAGCCGATGCAGAAGGCCTCACCGAAGAAACTTTCTCAGCTGCCATACGAGATGGAACAGCCAATCCGGCAATTTATACAGCGATGGCAGCGGTATCGTTTAGTTCGACAATTTGGGCAGCACTCAACGGTAAGGAAGTGGCACAAGATTGCCTCCCACCCCAAATCAGAAACGCTTTCAATCTTCAAGCCGGAGAATACAAAGTGTGGGGTATGCCACATATGCTGCTAAGACAGCAGACTATGCGGGTTTCTTATGCAGGAGGCTACAACGGCCTGAGCGTCCGAGTGGCTGGCGGACTTTGGTACCGGTTCGGCGGGGGCCGTGGTCATCGGGAGGAGCATTCCGAATTGCAAGATGTCGACATCGGAGATTTTCTGCTGACCAATCGAGCAATCTACTTCGGTGGTAACCAAAGGGGGGTTAACTTTCGCCTGCCGTATAACCAGATCATGCGGTTCCAGTACTACACAGATGCTGTCGGGGTTTGCAGAAGCGGAGCGAACGAGCAAATTTTTATTCCGAAAAATACCGGGATAGCGGACGACTGCGGATGGTTCCTGTTCAACGTCTTGCAGGCGCTTGCGGCGCGGGAACTCGGCGTTAAGGGCAACAGCACTTCCCCATGAACTTGCAATCAAGAGTCCACAGAGTGCGGTGTGGAGTCGCCCGCGCGATGGAAATGTCAACCCCGGGTAGCGGGCTGTTTTGAATTTCTACTTGGACTTGGACTTTTCCTGCTCCTCTTTGCTAAGGAGGACGTCTTTAATGGACCTCGCTATTTTTTTCGTTTCACGACGACGTTTGTGCTTGTTTACACTTTTGTTGGATTTTTGATTTCCCATGGTCCAAAATTGTACTGTACTTGGTGTTTCCCAGGTTCGGGCGGGTGGCCCGGGTCTCCTGCCCGGAGCCGTCCTTAATTTTGGGCAACAAAATCAGGTAACTGTGGGTACCCCAGGTCTCGCGTCCTTCCTTTGGACGCTAACCTGGGCCTGGGAAAGGCTCCCGACGGCCCAAGTTCCCTCATTAATCGATTCACGCGATTTCAACGCGCGATAGGTTTGCACCTTCTACCCTAATAGGGTAATCTGATCTTGTGGAGAAGCGCACACCACATTACGAATTGGTGCGTATCCAGGAACAGGTGCGACGAATGGGCGCGGCGGCATTCACCAAGACTGCCTTGGACGGCGGGCGCGAAATGGGATTGACCACGGCCGAAATGCTGGCGGTCATTGCTTCCCTATCGCGCCGGAATTTCTACAAGTCGATGACGACGTATGCCGATTATCGCGTCTGGCAAGACGTTTATCACGCTGACACGCCTGTGAACAAGCAAGCGTATATCAAGATCACATTGCGGGACCTGGCCCCGGTGATCCAGTTTAAGGAGAAGTGAAATGCCGCGGAAGTGCTTGAATTGCGATTTGCGTAGAGCCATGACCCGTTTTGAGGGAGAGACGTTTGAGGTCGAATACGCAGGAAACAAGGCCAAGGTGGGGGGACTTTCGGGCTGGCGATGCGACGATTGCGGCGAAGTGGAATTTGATGCAGCCAGCGCGAAGCGCTATGGGGCCGCGGGTGATGCACTGGTTCTACGGCAACGGGCTAAACAGAGCGAAGAGATTCGGCGCATTCGGCGCAAGCTTGGTTTGACGCAAAGGGAGGCCGCTCGGCTGACTGGCGGCGGCCACAATGCATTCTCGCGTTACGAACGCGGACAGGCAACTCCGATGCCCGCCGTATTAAATCTGTTCCGGCTGCTGGACAAACATCCGGATTTGCTAGTTGACTTGAAGGGAGCCCATGCAATTCGTCACCGAGCCAAAGTTGGGCGGGTGGCCCAGGCAGGCACTTCGATGAGTGGATAAACAATAAGGTGCCCCATCCAACCTTCCTTTGGTTGGGTGGGGTTTTTGACTTTCATCCTTTTATCGGTCGAGGCGGAGAGCGACCGACTTTACCATATTGAATGCTGGTATTGAGTATGGTATGTTGAGACTGCCATGCCAGCCGCGCGAAAAATCACTGTCGAGATACCTGCTGAACTTCTGGAGAAAGCACAGAAGGCCAGCGGAACCGGCATCACCCAGACGGTCCGTAGCGGACTGCAGTTGCTGGCGGCATCCCAGGCATATGCCCGGCTGCGCCAGATGCGAGGCAAGGTCCGCTTTAGCCGCACGTTGGCGGAGCTGAAAGCGGACCGATGATCGCCGCCGATACCAGCACGTGGATCGCGTTTCTGGAGGGCCGCAGCGGCCCGGACACGCGTTTGTTGGACCAGGCACTGGGCGACCACCAGGTCCTCATGGTGCCGGTCGTGCTTACCGAACTCCTAAGCGACCCTAAACTTCCTGCCAGCGTGTCCGCAACGCTGTCGGAAGTGCCGATGCTGGAGGTAGAGCCAGGATATTGGCAACGGGCGGGAGTACTGCGCGCAAAAGCAATTGCCAAGCACCGAAAAGCGCGGCTCGGAGACGCCTTGATTGCCGAAAGCTGCATTGATAGGGGCGCGCCCCTTCTCACGCGTGACCGGGACTTTCGCGCCTTCGCAGAGGCTGCGGATTTGGACCTGGTGCTGAAGTTTTGAGCGATTAGCGGCCGCCGTACCGCGAATCTGGGGCACAAGCGTACATTCAAACCCTCAAATCACGGCTGGACGTAGATCGGATTGTTGGGAGACGGCGGCTGGTAGTCCTGTCCGTACTTGTTTTTGTGCGGAGCGGAAGCGGCCATCGTTACCCGCACGTGAATAAGGCCCAGCGCGTGGGCATCCTGGCTCACCACGACCTCGCGTGAAAGCGCCCGCAGCGTGGCGGACAGCGCATTCTCATTCCACACGTGCAGCCGGTAGCGGCCGGGCGGGACGGAGGTGATCGCGAACTCGCCCTGTTTGTTGGGGACGGCGAAGTGTGGGCTGGACAGAACGACCACAACCGCGCTCATCTCGGGATGAATGTTGCAGAAGATGTACGACACTCCTTCGCGGTCGAAGTGGACGGTGCGGCTGGTACCGGCCTCGTAGAGCCCGAGATCGAAACGCTTGCCGTTAAACAACGAAAACACGTTGTGAAACCAGGGATCGCGATTGGGAAAATCCACGGTCGAGCCCTTGGTGACGACCAGCAGGTGCGGCTCGAATGTCTTGTTCTTCTGTTGCAGTATGGCGTGCATCGGGGGAACGACAGTGGGATCGCCCTGCGCGACGCCAATCGGGGCCAGCCAGACGACAGTGGCGCTGGCAGGAGACAGGTTGCCGCCTCCTTCGGCCACCACGCGACCGGATACGCTGATGTCTTCCGACCACAAGGCTGGCGTCGCGCATAGCGCTAACGCGACAGTCAACGAGAGCGCGAATTGCCTCGCGATATGCATAGTTCCGTTCAGAACAGTATCCCCATCGCCATGTTCAACTGCCCAGCCTCATAGCTGGAACTGTAGATCGAGAAGGTCCGCAGCCGGCGGTATTCCAAAGACAACAGCAAGTCGGAACGTGGCCGGTAGATGACGTTGCCAAACCCGGCGCGGTTACGGGTCAAGAAAGGATTGGCATAGCTCTGGGCCTGCTCGCCGAAGTAGCGAATGTCTGCCGCAAAAGGATTGTCCTGTCCAAACGCGGCGTTGAACTCAAGCTTCGGCAGAGGCTGATACTTCAACTGCGCCCAGCCGCCGACGGAATTCAGCGGCAGCACGCTGGTGGCCGGATCGGTGAGCGGCCCGTTGTAGACGACGCTGCGACTAAGGGCAGCGCCGAGTCCGCCGATGGCTTGCCCACGATAGAAAAAACCGCTCAGCGTGAACCAACGGTTAAGCGGCAGGTTCCAGTCTGCGGTCGCCGCGTATCCATTCACCTTTCGGTTGAATCCCCAGTACTCGCGGCTGTAGTAGCCTCCAACGCCCACGGTGAAAGTCCGGCCCAACAATGGATGGGAGTAGGCAATCCGCGCCGCGAAAGCCGGCTGCCGCGATTCTTCTCCGGCATCGGGAGTCCGGTACCAAACGTAGCTGAAATTGTTGGGTGTCTCGCCGGTCAACGGATCTAGCACCCCGCCTTGCAGGCTGACATTGGAATGGGAATGATTGGAAAATTCGAAGCGATGCTCGATCCGCAATTGCGGAGTCCATGACCAGAGATTGCCCGAGTAGGTGAGCGCCGGAACGATCAACGACGCGAACGAAGTTGGAGACTGCGGCGAAAGGAACAAGCCGTCCTGCCCCGCGATCACGGAGGTGTCCTTCCAATCCAGACGAACGGTGGCAGTACGCAATCGCACCACACCGGAGTTCACACCATTGTTGGTGGAGGGAAATCCGCCGCCGAAGTCAAAGTTGACGTTGCCACTGGAGTGCGCCCCGAAGAGGTCTGGCCCAAAAACCTCGAAGCCAAGGATCGATTGCCGAAGCGTGCCGCCCACCGAGCCCGGCGAGTCCATGGGATCGGGTTTGAGCGCCCACGTGGGAACGTCCTGATTGTCCGGATAGCCGCTATTGCCGAACAAGTTGAAAAGCACGATGCCGGAAAAGCGCACCCGGTATTTGGAAGCGCTCTCCAGCTTCGTCTGATATTGCTCGTTCACCTTGTCAGAGAGCAATTGCTGGTCTTCGGCAAGCTGGTCCACGCGATGCGCCAATTGGGCGGTGCTCGAAGAAGGTATTGCCGGCGAGGCTTCGTCGAGCGTCGCCTCAGCGCCGGTTACCGTGCCGCTTGCGCCGTGTTGTGCTTCGAGTTCCTGTCGCAGTTGGGAGATCTCGGCGCGGCCGGCCATCGTCTGCTGTTGCAGTTGCAACACCATTTCCTTCAGTTCGCGGACCTGGGATTGAAGTTCTCCCAAGGACGCTTTCACGCTGGCGTTGTCCCCAGCCGTGGCGTTGGATTGAGCTGTCTGGGTGGAACCCGGCACAGCTACCACCAAGGCGAGAGCCACCAGCAGCGCCAGACGCGAAACCTGCAAACACCTGGTGAATTTCATGTCACACCTCGCGCAACGAGTTTTGAATGCCCCGACACTTGCGGGTCTCGGCCCGCGGGTTTAGACAGTGAACGGTTGAGAGGCGTCCGCGGTCCGGCCATTCCACGTGACGATCTTCTTGCACACCCGGGGCAGCACGATCTGCATTACGGTGTGCCCCGGTACCGAGCTTTCCAGTTCCAGGGTGCCGTCATGGTCCTGCACGATCTTCTGCGCGATCGTAAGACCCAGCCCTGTGCCGTTCTCCTTGCCGTGGCTGACGAATGGTTGAAAAAGCTTGTCGCGGAGAGAGGATTCTACTCCGGGCCCATCGTCGGTGGTGCGGATTTCCAGGTTGCCGTTGACCTCAGCCACGTGCACCGCGACGTGGCCGCCGCAAACCTGGGCAGCCTGGCAGCCATTCAGCAGCAGGTTGTAAAAGACACGCTCCATTTTCCGCGGATCGAATTGCGCGCTGTGCAGCCCCGGCGATTCAATGCTGACCAGGATCTTGTGAAACTGGGGATGCGCTTGCACCAGCTCAATGGCGCGGCTGATGGTCCGCTCGATGGGAGCTTCGCTGAGGTTCAACGAATCGGCGGGACGCGACAGCTCCAGCAGCGAATCGACCAGATCGGTCAGCCGGTTCACCGCAACGCGGATTTCCTGATAAAGCTCTTCGCGCTGTTGCCGGGTCAGATCGGCATCGGCCAAAAACTCCGCATTGGCCAGGACCGCGGTCAGGGGATGGCGCAAGTCATGCGAAATCGAACTGGCCATTCTTCCAATGGTCGCCAATCGCTCGGCATGGAGCAGCCGCTGCTGCGCTTGATGCAGGCTCTCGCGCATGAGCGAGAAAGCATTGGTAAGCTCCGCGATCTCACTGGCGCCGCGCGCCTCGACCGGGTAACGAAAATCGCCTTTGCCCAAGGCCCGCACTCCATCCACCAGTTCTTCCAGGGGACGGGTGAAGGTCCGGGCCGTGACGTACACCAGCACGCTCCCCACGAACACCGCACCCAGTCCTACTGCCAGCAACAGCCGCCGCAGATGGTTGAGGAATGCAGTGGCTTCGTCGTACGACTTCATCACCAGCAGGGTGACCGCCGGCGCCTCGCCGGGATCCAAGGCGAGTGACGAAACCACGAAGCTTTCTCCGCCCAGCTTCCAATCGATGGGGCCCCGTGGAATGGCTTGGCCCTTCAGGTAGGCGCCGACCTCGCTTCTCTGACCGGCACTGAGTGTGCTGACCACGACGTCAGACCCGCAGACAATGGTCACCTGGCTGGCCGCGATCTGGCTCACCTGGCGGGCAACGGCCGCGTTCATCTCATCACCGACTGCAACCACCCCGAGCAGAGAATTGTCGGTGCTGGGCCCGAAGTAGATTGGAACCAGGACGACTTCATAAAGATGCCCGCCGGCAAACCACCACTGCAATGGCTGGTCGAGGGAGTTGCGATGGTCCAGCAGTTGTTGGGCTTGCTCGCGGGTGATGCCGGGCGCTTTGGTGTGAAATCCCACAAACTGGCTGGTGGGATCTAGTAGCGCGAACAGGTCGCCGCCGGAAAGGCGGAACATCTCATCCGACGCATCCTGGATGGTGGGCGGGTGACGGGATGTCATCAATGCCTTCAGGCTGGGAAGATCGGCCATCAGCTTGGCGGAACGCGCCAGGACCGCCTCGCGCTCCTTCTGGGCATTGCGGAAGGTTTCGACGGAGTTGGCCAGGTCGTTGCTGAGGTCGCGCCGTACCTGGTTTTCCACCGTGCGCTGCACAATCAGCAGGGAGACCGCAGTCAATCCCGCCGAAGTCAGTAGCATGGCGATCAGGAACTTGGTCCGCAACCGCACCCGCACCCGCCCCATCGCCAATCTCCTTCCCGCTCCGCTTAGCGGACGAACTTATAGCCCGTTCCGTGGACAGTACGGAAATGTACTGGATCGGCGGGATCCTTTTCCAATTTTTGCCGCAAGCGCAGCATGTGGGTATCGACCGTGCGCGTGGTCGGGTAATTGGTGTAGCCCCACACTTCATTCAGCAGTTCGGTGCGCGAGACTACCCGCTCCTGGTGGTGGAGGAAGAAACGCAGCATCTTGAACTCCTGCGGAGTCATGGCCACCGACTGGCCATCACGCCGCAACTCCATCTTGGAGAAGTTCACTTCCACATCATCGAAGCTAAAAATGTCGGGCTTGTCCGAAGCCTGGTTCAACCGGCGCATCGCGGCGCGCACCCGTGCCAGCAGTTCGCGGGGGCTGAAGGGCTTGGTGACATAGTCATCCGCGCCGATTTCCAGCAGCAGGACTTTGTCCAGCACATCGCTGGCGGCACTCAACACCAGGATGGGAACGCTGGAGAATTCCTGCTTGATCTCACGACAAATGTCCTGACCCGACTTTCCCGGCAGACGCAAATCCAGGATAACGATCCGCGGCATGGTGGCGCGGAAGGTCTCCATGGCAACCGCTCCATCGGCGGCGACAGACACCTCGAAGCCGGCGGATTCAAAGGTCCGCCGCAACGCCCGCTGCACTGCCAAATCGTCTTCAATGACCAGAATTTTGTCCATCGCTCGCTTCCACACAGCGTCCTAACTACAGCTAACAACACCTCGAAGTGGCAGTCAATGGCTTGTTGACAATTCCGTGACATCCTGCGCGCCCGATGGAATTGCCCTCCTGACGTTTGTCACTAAACTTTGACAAGGTGTTTACCTGTCCACGACAACTCCCGCTTCAGTCCTCGATAGATTGCAGAAGACTCATGGCAACAAAGTTTCACCGGACTCCGCGTTGCCTAAGTAAATTCTCAATTCTGAAATTGATGGAGGAACCATGCTAAGCACCCACAAGATCAATAAATCCCAAACCACTTCCCGGCTGCTTTTGAGCGCCGCCGTGTTGCTGCTGGCGACTGCCCTGTTTGCCCTGCCGGCAACGGCCCAGTCCGTTCAGGCGACATTTCTCACATCCGACATCGTTAACATCAGCGTCAACACCGATGCCAACCTGGTCAACGCTTGGGGTATGTCTTCCAGCCCTTCGGGTCCCTGGTGGGTCTCCGACAATGGGACGGGGCTTTCCACTCTGTATAACGCGTCCGGAACGCCTCAGGGGCTGGTGGTTACCATTCCTTCGGGAAACGGAGTAGACCCGGGAGCGCCGACGGGACAGGTTTACAACGGTACGACAGACTTCAAAATTGTCGGCACTCCCGCACACTTCCTCTTTGCAGGGGAGGACGGAACCATCTCCGGATGGTACACCGGCACGACAGCCCAGCTCGTGGTTAACAACAGCGGTAGTGGCAATGCCGTCTATAAGGGAATTGCTTTGGCCTCGGCGGGCGGCGCCAACTACCTTTATGTGGCGAACTTCCACAACGGCTCGGTGGACGTGTTTGACGGGAACTTTGCGCCGCACTCGTTTGGGTCAGGGGCGTTCCAGGACAGCTCCATCCCCACCGGCTTTGCGCCTTTCAACGTTGCCAATATCGGTGGCGGCAAGCTGGCCGTGACCTACGCCAAACAGAATGCCGCCAAGCATGATGATGTGGCGGGTCCGGGAAATGGCTACCTTGACATCTTTGACACTTCAGGCAATCTGGTGCGCCGCTTTCAACACAGTGCTTTCCTGAATTCTCCCTGGGCTGTGGTGATGGCTCCGGCGACCGGCTTTGGCGGATACAGCGGAGACCTTCTGGTTGGACAATTCGGTAGCGGCGCAATCGTGGCGTACAACCCTACGACCGGCAATCTCGCGGCGTTGCTGCTCGATCCCAATATTCTGCAACTGCGAATTGACGGGTTGTGGGGACTGGGCTTTGGCAATGGTGGCTCTGCCGGTCCAACCACTACGCTGTTCTTTACGGCGGGATATTTCGCAGAGGCCCACGGCATATTTGGTTCGATCGTGGTTCTTCCCGGAGTCCCTCCGAGGCAGTAACTGAGACTGGAGTAAAGAACCAATCCAGGAGGGCGAAAGCGCCCTCCTTTTTTTGTCGCCGGGCAGGATTGACAGCGAGAGCGCTCTTCATAGCCTGACGGAGACAAGTTCGAAGGAGCAAGCTGCCGCCGTTTGCTCGAAGGGGACAGCTTCCGGTAGAATCAACTATCCGGCTCACGTCGAGATTTCCTACAAGGACCACAGCAAAATATGGCAGACCATTTTTCGGCGCTTAAGCGTACGCGTCAAACCGAGACTAAAACCACGCGCAATCGCGCCAACAAGTCGCGTCTGCGCAGCGTGTTGCGTTCCCTGCGCGAAGCCATTGCCAAGGGCGAGAAGGAAGCCGCCCAAGCCGCCTATCGCGAGACGGTTTCCGTGGTGGACAAGGGCGTCCAGAAGGGCATCCTGCACAAGAACACCGCCAGTCGCTACAAATCCCGCCTCAGCAAACGGGTGAAGGCTGTGGGCGCGGCGAAGTAGGCCGAACTTAAGCAAAGTTTAAAGGCGGGCCACGGGCCCGCCTTTTTGTTTGTTAGAGATGCTTGTTTTCACCACGGAGGCACGGAGAACCTGGAGGGAATTCTTGTTTCCGCAACTCTGTGTCTCTGTGCCTCTGTGTTGAACAGCTACTTCCCTACCGCCTCGCTTTGCGGCTTCCAGCGCAGGATCGGTTTGCGCGCCGCCATGGTCTCATCCAGACGCGAGATGCGGGTGTTGTGGGGAGCTTCGAGGACAAACTCCGGATGCTCCTCGACCTCCTCGGCGATGTCCTTCATCGCTTCAATGAACATGTCGCATGATTCCTTCGACTCACTCTCCGTCGGCTCGATCATGATTGCTCCGTGCACGACCAGCGGGAAGCTGACGGTGTACGGATGGAAGCCGTAGTCAATCAGCCGCTTGGCGATGTCCCCGGTCTTAATCCCCTTTTGCGACTGGATGTGGTCGCTGAACACCACCTCGTGCATGGTCGGCGTCTTGTACGGCAGATCGTAAGCGCCTTCCAGTCCCTTGCGGATGTAGTTGGCGTTGAGCACGGCGTCTTCGGTCGTCTGCCGCAAGCCGTCGGGACCGTTGGCCATGATGTAGGCCAGCGCGCGGATGTGCATCCCAAAATTGCCGTAGAACATGCGCACGCGTCCGAGGGACTGCGGCCGGTTGTAGTCGAAGCCCAACGTGCCATCCGGCTTGGTGACAACCACCGGAGAAGGCAAAAAGGGTTCGAGAATCTTCTTGCACGCCACCGGTCCCGAGCCCGGTCCGCCTCCGCCGTGCGGCGTCGAGAAGGTCTTGTGCAGGTTCAGGTGCATCACGTCGACGCCGAAGTCGCCGGGACGCGTCTTGCCGACCAGCGCGTTCATGTTGGCGCCGTCCATGTACAGCAGCGCGCCCTTGGCGTGCAGCACTTCCGCAATCTTGTGGATCTCCTGCTCGAACACGCCCAGCGTGTTGGGGTTGGTCAGCATCAGCGCGGCTACGTCTTCGTTCACCTGGGCCACCAGCGAGGCGATGTCCACCATGCCGGCGGCATTCGACTTCAAGTTCTCGACCGCATAGCCTGCCATCGCTGCCGTCGCCGGATTGGTGCCGTGCGCCGAATCTGGGATCAGGACCTTTTTGCGCGGATTGCCCAGCGATTCCAGATACGCGCGCACCAGCAGAATTCCGGTCAGCTCGCCGTGCGCGCCGGCCGCGGGTTGCAAGGTGATGGCATCCATGCCGGTGATTTCGATAAGCTGCTCGCTCAGCATCTTCAGGATGCGCAGCGCGCCCTGCGAAATGCGCTCCGGCTGATAAGGATGCGCCTCGGCCAATCCGGTCAATCGCGCCACCGCCTCGTTCACCCGCGGGTTGTACTTCATGGTGCACGAGCCCAGCGGATACATGCCATGGTCCACGGCATAGTTCCACGTGGACAGGCGGGTGAAGTGGCGGATGATCTCGACCTCGCTCACCTCGGGCATGTGGCCCAGGTCCTGGCGCGCCTGCGCGCCCAGCAACTTTGCGGGATCGACCTCGGGCACATCGAGCGGCGGCAACTCATACGCCTTCTTGCCTGCCGACGACCGTTCGAAGAGGAGCACTTCGTTCTGGCTGATGTGGGTGGTGACTTTGCGGATCTTTTTATTCACAGCGCCACCTGCTTGGCCGCCGCGTCGATCGACGCCTTGGCCGTGGTCTCGGTGCAGCACCACAGCGAGGCATTCCCCAAGTCGGGATAAAACTTCTTCAGCGGGAAGCCCCCGATAATTCGCTGCCCCAGCAGCTTGTCATTGATGGCGTAGGAATCGGTTTTGGTCTGGATGACAAACTCGTTGAATCGTGGCGCGCCCTCAAACAGCAGAGTTGCCCCGGCCTTCTTGAACTCGCCGGCCGCATAATGCGCCTTGGCCAGGTTTTGCTTGGCCAAGTCCTTCAGTCCCTCGCGGCCATAGACGGTCATGAAGATGCTGCACATCAGCGCAACCAGCGCCTGGTTGGTGCAGATGTTCGAGGTCGCCTTCTCGCGACGGATGTGCTGCTCGCGCGTGGAGAGCGTCAGCACGAATCCGCGCTTGCCGTTGCGGTCCAAGGTCTGGCCGACCAGCCGCCCCGGCATCTGGCGCACAAACTTGTCGTGCGTCGCCATCACCCCGCAGTAGGGGCCACCGAATCCCAGCGGCACGCCGAACGACTGCGCTTCCATGCTGACGATATCGGCCTCGACAGGCGGCTTGACGATGCCCAGCGAAACCGCTTCCGCGATGGAGACAATCAGCAGCGCTCCCTTCTTGTGCACGAGGTCGGCGATCGCCGCAACGTCCTCGATGGCGCCGAAGAAGTTCGGCGACTGGACCAGCACACCGGCGGTTTCGTTGTCGATGCCTTTCTCGAGGGCGCTCAGATCAACCCGGCCATTCTTCGAGTAAGCGACAGTCGAGATCGGCATACCCTGATAGCGCGCATAGGTGGTGATGACCTCGCGATACTCGGGATGCACGCTGCTGGCGACCACCGATTTGTGCCGGCCAGTCAGTCGGGCGGCCATCATCAGGGCTTCGGCGGCGCCGGTCGAGCCGTCGTACATGGAAGCGTTGGCCACATCCATGCCGGTCAGCTCGCAAATCATCGTCTGAAATTCAAAGATGGATTGCAGCGTCCCTTGGGCGATCTCGGGCTGGTAGGGAGTGTAAGCGGTGAAGAACTCTCCGCGCGAAACCAGCGAGTCGATCACGACCGGGCGATAGTGCGAGTAAGCGCCTGCGCCCAGGAACGTGGCATAACCTTGCGCGCTCCCGGTGGCACAATCGCGAAAGAACTCCACGATTTCGCTTTCCGCATAGGCACGTGGAATCTTTAGATCGCCCTTCAGGCGATACTCGGGTGGAATGGCGGCGAACAGATCGTCGATGGACTTGGCGCCGATCTGGCGCAGCATGACCTCGCGGTCGGATTCAGACTTAGGAAGATAGCGCATGGGTACCTGCAGCTTTCCTGGGCGACTGTATGAAGAGCACCTCCGGCGAATCCCGGAGGCTGAATTAGTTAGGTGCTACACATCAGAATTGTCATCCCGAGTGAGCCCGCCGCGGCGGGCGAGTCGAGGGACCTGCTTTGTGCCGTCTCCGCGAGACTCGCCGTTGCTGGTTGCGGACCAAAGCTCCCTCAGTGCCCGCCCTCGGCGGCGACGTACTTCTCGTAATCGGCGGCTGACAGCAACCGGTTCGCCTCGCTCGGGTCCTTCAGCTTGACTTTAACCATCCACGCCCCATGGGCGTCTTTGTTCACCTGCTCAGGCGAAGTGTTGAGAGCTTCATTCACTTCGGTCACAGTTCCGGAGGCCGGCGCAAAGATATCCGAAACCGCCTTCACCGATTCGACTGTGCCAAGGGTCTTGCCGGCGGTGAGCTCGGTCCCCACCTTCGGCAACTCGACGAACACGATGTCGCCAAGCGATTCCTGTGCGTGATCGGTGATGCCGACGGTTCCGGTGTTGCCTTCCACCTTCAGCCATTCGTGTTCTTTGGTGTACCTGTAGTCCGCGGGATAAGCCATAGGAATTGCCTCCTCAGCACTGCGCGCCTGCACGGGCGAAAATTTAAATGCGAATTAAATCATTTTCTCTTCCAGCGACTGCTTCGCTACGGAAAAACTCGGACGGGACACAGTACACCTAAAAACCAAGAGTCTCGTCCGCCGACGGCCCATAAATGGCCGGAACTTTTGCTTCGTTCATGCGCAGATAAACACCAAGTTGCGCCCGGTGATGCACAATGTGATTAAGGAACATTTGGCGGTACGCCAGGAAACGCGAGCCGTCGAAGATGCTCTTGCCCTGCATCAGAAGCTTCCAGTTCTGCTCCCACGCATAATCAGGCGTGCCGAGAAGTGCGTTCCGTGTCTGCGCTGCGCCTTCATCGAAAACGCTGACCAGTTGGGCCGCCGATTCAAACGGCACGGGCTTGAAATTGGCCGTGGCGAAGTCCAGCTGGGGAGTCGTCAAGATGGTGAGGCCGAAGCTGGCGAGTTGAGCTACGTGGGGCGCGAGCTTGCCCAGCGGCATAGACCTGGGGTGGGGCGCGAATTCCGGCTTGTCTGCCGGAATCCGTTCCAGCGTCGTACGCGTCTTTTTCATTTCTTCGTCAAATTCCGGCAATAACAATTCGCTGATCAGCACCGGCCCTCCCCTTCTTTCACGCCTGCTTCTTTTTTCAGGACTGCTTCTTGGGACGCTTGTAAAACGGCGTCGGAATTACCTTGCACTTTACCGGCTGGTTGCGGATTTCCACCGCCACTTCGCTGCCGATGGCGGAGTGCTCCATGGGCACGTAGGCCAGCGCGATGTTCTTCTTCAGGAATGGCGCGTACGAACCGCTGGTGACGTAGCCGATCTCCTTGCCCTTCAGATCGAGCACCTTGTAACCGTCGCGCGGAATGCCGCGGTCCACCGACTCCAGCCCCACCAGCGTGCGTTTGATGCCATCGGCCTTGGCGCGCTCCAGCGCCGCGCGGCCAGTGAAGTCGCCCTTCTCCATCTTGAGGAAGCGCTCCAGGCCGGCCTCCCACACGTTGATGGAATCGGAAATCTCATGCCCGTACAGCGGCAGCCTGCCTTCCAGGCGAAGCGTGTTGCGCGCGCCCAGCCCGCAGGGAACAATGCCGAACTCCTTGCCCGCTTCCATCACCGCGTACCAAACCCGCGCGCTGGTCGGCTCGTCGGTGGGAACGTAAATCTCAAAGCCATCTTCGGCGGTGTAGCCCGTTCGCGCAATCAAGATGTTCGGCAGCCCGCAAACTGTGCCGTGCGTGAACCAGTAAAACTTCACCTGCGACAGGTCCGCATCGGTCAGCTTCTGCAGCGTGTTTACGCCCTTCGGTCCCTGAATCGCGATCTGAGTGTAGTTATCGCTCAGGTTCTCGGCTTTGCAGTCGAACTGGCGGGTGTTCTCGGTCACCCAGCTAACGTCCTTCTCGCGCGTGCCGGCGTTGATCACCAGCATGTAATCGTCGTCGCCCATACGATGCACAATCACGTCATCGACGAACGTCCCCTGCGGATACAGCATCGCCGAATACCGGCATTGGCCGATCGCCATTCCCGCGGCGTCGTTCATGGTGATGTGCTGCACGGCAGCGAGCGCCTGCGGTCCCGCGATCCTGATGTCGCCCATATGGCTGACATCGAAAACTCCGACTCCGTTGCGGACCGCCAGATGTTCCTTCATCAGTCCGCCCACGGGAGGATATTCCACCGGCATGTCCCAACCGTTGAAATCGACCATCTTGGCGCCCATCTGGCGATGGACAGGATTCAAAGCAGTTTTACGGGGCGTGGCCGCCACAGTCTCAGAGGACAAGGGGGCATCCTTTGGCGCACAGATCGCGCAAATGAGGTTGGTGTAACCAAGTACGGTAACACGCGCACTTTTCAGCGGTCAACGCAGACACGGCAGTCATTTGCTCAATTCGAATTTCATCTAAGGCGGTTAACACTCCGCGCGGAAATCAGTGGTTTTTGCTCATCGTTTGATTGATCGGTAATTTCCGAGACATGCCGGCGGGAAGGAGGAAAGGAGCTGTCAAATTCGTAACTAAACTTTCCCGTTAAAAACTTTAATTATTCTGGAACAGCATAACGGAGGTTCTATAACGCGGATCCAAAATTTTCAGGAGAAGCTTGGACTGCCGCAGCGCTTCAACGTCACGAGCGTAGCGATTGAAAATTTCCCTTCCCAAAACGAAAGTACAATCCATTCCCATTTTGGTACTGGCCTTTCGTGAGGTCCCCATCACAGACTGCCGAATGGCGACCCCGTTATAGGTTGTATCACTATGGGAACGCCGCCCAATCGGGGAATCCCCCCTCTGTACCTCTCCACTCGCCTCCTCCGCCTCAGCGCCGGACTGTTTCTTCTGCTGAGCTTGACTCTTCCGCATCGTGCAATCGCGCAAGACGGGTCCGCCTCGCTGCAAGGCGTGGTCGAAGATATCAGCGGCGCCCGCATCGCCGGCGCAAAGATCACCGTCCTGGATCCGGCACGAGGCTTCCGCTCGGAAGCGGAGAGCGATGCCCAAGGCCAATTCATCTTCGCCATGCTGTCGCCAGGACGCTATGACATCAGCGCTTCCGCGCCCGGCATGACCACCAAGACAAGCCACGGCGTGGAGCTTTATGTGGGGGGCGTGGCCGTGGTGCAAGTACGCCTGGCACTGACCGGGGTCACGGAAACGGTCACCGTGCGCGAACAGTCGGAAGCGGTGGAGACCCAGGTCGGCGATGTTTCGCAGGTCATCACCCAGCAAGCCATCCAAGGCCTGCCCCTGAACGGAAGGCGCTTCACCGATCTGGCGCTGCTCACTCCGGGAGTGACCCAGGACCCGCGCGGTCTCACCTCCAACTCGAACGGCGATCTGTCGTTTGGCGGAACGCGGGGATTTCAGAACAGCTTTCTGGTGGATGGCGCCGACAACAATAATTCCTTCTTTGCCCAGGCGCGGGGCCGCTATCGCGCGCCCTATCAGTTCAGCAACGAGGTCATCAAGGAGTTCCGGGTCTCCTCCAACGCTTATAGCGCGGAGCTCGGGAAGGCTGGAGGCGCGGTCTTCAACGTGGTCACCAAATCAGGGACCAACGATTGGCACGGCGGCGCCTTCTACTATCTGCGCGATCGCATCTTCGACGCCCAGCAGTCCTACGTCACCAGCCAGCCCGATGATCGCCAGCAACAGTTTGGCGGCACCATCGGGGGACCGATTCGCAAAGACCGCTTGTTCTTTTACGCCGGCTTCGACCAGCATCTGCTGACCATTCCCTCCGTCATGCAGTTTGCCCATGGCGCCAGCTCCGTGGTTGCGACCCCGGCGGACTACGACTACACCGACCAGCAACTGGTTACCGCGGCGGCACAGCAACTGAATGCGATGGGGGGCGCCTATCCCACCACCATGCAGGGCAACGCCGGATTCGCCAAACTGGATTTCACCATCTCCCCCAAGCAGATTGCGTTCCTACGGCTTAGCACCTCGCGCTACACCGGCACCAACAACGTGTTCTTCGATCCCTCCAGTCCCATAACCACCTACGCGGAAAGCGCTAACGGAACCGAAGACGTCAAGACCGAAAGCCTGGCCGCATCGCTTACCAGTATGTGGACCAGCAAACTGGCTACCACGCTGCGGGCGCAATTCTCGCGTGACGCGGAGCAGTCGTATGCCAACACCGAAGAACCACTGACGAAAATCTACAACCTGGTGGCCGGCTTCGGGCGCTCCAGCATACTGCCGCGCAACACGAATGAGCACAAGCTGCACATCGCCGATACCTTGAGCTACGAAACCGGGCGGGTGCACTGGAAGTTCGGCGGCGATTTTATTCAGGCATGGATCTACAACTACTTCCCCTCCATGTTCGGAGGCGAATATTACTTCGACAACGTGAAGGTCAACCCCTGGACCTATGCGCCGATGAAATATGGCGAGCCGCTGACGCCGCTACGCGCCTACGCCCACGAAGTACCCCGCTATTACATGCAGGACTTCGGAACCGCCATATCCCATCCTAATTCGCGCTCCTACGCCGCGTTCATGCAAGATGCCATTCGGGTCAGCGATCGGTTGACATTGAATATCGGGCTCCGCTACGACTTGCAGACCTTTGAGGCTGGCAACCTGATCACCAATCCGTTGTATCTTCCGTCAGGAAGGATTCCTACCGTATCGCACAATGTGTCGCCCCGATTCGGTTTCGCCTACGCGGTCGGGGAGCATCGCTCGCTGGCGATTCGCGGAGGCTTCGGCGTGTTTTATATGCAGATTCCGTCCATATACGCATCGCAGGTGGCGACCGACAACGGAATCACCCAGGGCGAAATTTTTCTCGACAACATGATTCCCTCAAACGCGGCGGTTTTTCCCAAGTATCCAACCCCCCTGGTGAATTGCCCATCGGGCACCCTGGTCTGCACGCCGCCGCCATCGCTAGCGGGAATGGTGACTACGCAGGTTTCCGCTTTCGCGACCAACTTTCAGACGCCTTGCACCGAGCAAGCCAACCTAAGCATGGAGCGCCAGTTTGGCTCCAAGGTGGTCGGCGACGTCAGCTATCTGTATGTTCACGGGGTGCACTTGCTGCGCTCGCTCGACGCCAACCTGCCGCCCCCAATCATGGAGCAATACCCGGTGTACAACGATACTGGGTCCGTTTTCCTGGGCACCTTTTATGACGTCGCATCCTTCGCCACCTGGCAGACCACGCCTTCGGTGACCTGTCCTTATCCTCCGTGTATTAATCCCGTGCAAAGGCCGATTTCGCAATTGGGCACAATCAACTCTTTCGAGAGTGCGTCGAGCAGCGTCTATAACGGCATGACGGTTTCGCTGAAGCGGCAAGTCGGCTATGGCATGTATTTCAGGGTTGGTTATACATTGTCGAAAGCCTTGGACGATGGCCCCGACGCGCTGGTGGTTGGCCGCCCCGGAAACGTGCAGAATTCCTATAACACCAGCGCGGAACGGGCCTATAGTACCGACAATCAGCGGCATCGCTTCGTGGCCGCATGGGTGGCTGAGCCCAGAAAGTTCCAATTGAACCAAGCGTGGCTTAACGGTCTGGTCAATCACTGGAAATTCTCCAGCATTGTCACCTTTGGATCGGGGCGGCGGCTGAATGCCACCATCGCCAGCGACCCGAATGGCGACGGCAACATTTACAACGACCGCCTGCCCACCAATAGTAGGAATGCATTCACGGGCACCGATTACTTCAGCACCGATCTTCGCCTGACGCGCAACTTGAAGATTAGCGGGCGAGCCAAGCTGGATCTTCTCGCCGAGTCGTTCAACGTGACCAATCGTTCTAACAAACGGGTCCAGATCAGCGACGATGGCTTCTTCAATTCCGCCGGCCAATTTGTCGCCTATTCCACCCTGATCCAGGCCAACGGGAAGTACTATCCCGGCCAGTATCAGGTCAATAAGACCTATCTGGATCCTACCAATGCCTATGCACCCCGGCAGATCCAAATCGCGCTAAGGCTCAATTTCTGAGCCACATACGGCGTAGAGCACTTTGGTGGCCTGACGCAAACCCCCTTTCGCGCAAGCTCGCTTCGTACTCTTTCCTTGACTTCCCTTACAAACATTGGGATAACTACTACTGTCCTTCGTGGACGAGTTTGGGGGTGTTTCCCGTTTGGCGGAAGTTCGCATTCAAGAGGGCGAATCGTTAGAGAACGCTCTGCGGCGGTTTAAGCGCAAGGTCCAGCAAGAGGACATTATCAAGGAAGTGAAGCGTCACTCCTTCTACCTCAAGCCGGGCGAAAAAAAGCGCGTAAAGGAAGCTTTGGCGCGCAAGCGCAGCCGCAAGAAGGCTCGCAAAGAGCAGGACTAATTCAACGTTGGGCCGCCGTTCCGACGGCGGCCCTTGCTTTTCCCCAATCCTGGTGGGGAATTCTTGATTCACAGGACCGCAGTCTTACCGGTAGTAAACCATGCGTTGCATGGTGGGCCGAACCCCGGGGATGTGCCCGAGCTTTGGAATTTGCAACCGGCAGCAAGAATATTCAGTCCGGTTCTCTGGCCGCTTGCAACTTGACCCTTGTCCATAGCTGCGGGGATCGCGGACTGAAGGAGCAACTCCCCATGGAATTCCAGGACAAGGTTCTGACGTGTATTGACTGCGGCGCCGACTTCGTCTTCACCGCGGGAGAACAACTGTTCTTCTACGACAAACAATTCAAGAACGAACCCAAACGTTGCAAAGCCTGCAAGGCCAAGCGGGCATCCTCAGTGGGCGCCACGCCGCCCGGCAATTACCCAAAGGTGGAAACTCGCACCAATTGTTCGGGTTGCGGCAAGGAAACCACCGTGCCATTCAAGCCCACGCAAGGACGGCCCGTCTTCTGTCGGGAGTGCTTCCAGCAGCGGCGCACCACCGCCGCCACTGCCTGAGCTGCCGAATCCCAGCCATCCGCTAGCGCCAGCCACCACGTGCTGTGGACGCGTGGGGGATTTTGCGTCTCAACAGGGGTTGGCAGCAAACGGTTTTTCAGCACGCCGGCAAACTCGACCAACCGCTATACCGCCTTTTCGACCGCCGGACTTTCTTTCTTGGAAGTGGGGTTGAGAGTTTTTACGCCATTCGCAGCGGCTGCCCGGGTCTTGTGGTCCTGATGGCTGATCAACAGCGCTTCAATTTGGCGCAGCAGTTCTTGCGTATTCACCGGCTTCACCAGTAACGATTGCGCTCCGTGGCTCCGCCATTCATTGCCCAGAGACGGGTACGCGGTCAGGATGGCGGTGGCCGGGTTGTAGGGCAGTTGCCGCGCCGCTCGCATCACATCGTAACCGGCGGTCTCGGTCTCCATGCGCATATCGGTAATGACCATCTCGAAGACGCCGCTCTTCAGTTTGCGCTCAGCTTCCCTGGCCGAGGAGGCGGTGTCCACTTCAAAATCGTTCATTTCCAGGATGGCACGCAGGGTGAGCAGAATGGCAAGTTCATCATCGACCAACAGGATGCGACGTTTCATCGGGACCTCCAGGGGAAAAGCCTCGTCATCGACGTGCGGCTGGTGTGATGCCAATTCCTACCGCTAAGTTGCTGCGAATCGAATTCTGGCCCGGCTGCGCGTCCCCTTGCCTGTTTCCCCCGCGCCGGACCCGCGCCAGCCTTAAAGTGCGCCCATTATAATAGCTTGGTGGCGACTTATCATGTGGAGAACTTCGGATGCCGCGCGACCCAGGCCGATGGCGCCGCCATCGAGCGCCAACTGCTGGCCCGCGGATTAGAGCGCGCCTCTGCGGCCGTCGAGGCCGAAGTCGTCGTCCTGAATACCTGCACGGTCACCGCCTCGGCCGATCAGGATGCCCGTGCTGCCATCCGCCGCATTCACCGCGAAAATCCCGCCGCCAGAATCCTGGTCACCGGATGTTACGCTCAGCGCGCACCCGAGGAGATTTCGGCGCTGCCCGGTGTCAGTCTGGTCATCGGAAACTCGCATAAGCACGAGTTGGCAAATTACGCCGTCCCGCCGGCAAGCGACGCAGGCTTCGTAGCGTTGGATCAAATCGGCTTGAATCCTGCGTCAACCGTGATCGTCGGCGACATCTTCGCTCACACCGAGCTAATGGCTGCTCCAGTCTTTGCAGCCGGCTCCTTCGAGAAGACACGCCCCAACCTCAAAGTGCAGGACGGCTGCAATAATCGTTGCTCGTTCTGCATCATCCCGTCGGTGCGCGGCCGCAGCCGGTCGCTGAAGTTGGAGCAGGTGCTTCGCGAAGTGGACGGGCTGGTCGCCAACGGCTATCGCGAGATTGTGCTGTCGGGCATCAACCTGGGGCGCTGGGGACGGGAGCTAACGCCGCGCATGAATTTCGCCGCCATGCTGCGCGCGATCCTCGCGAACACGGCGATCGAGAAGGTCCGCATCAGCTCGGTCGAGCCCATGGACTGGACCAACGAGGTGATCGAGTTGGTCGCAACCTCAGTGCGCATCGCCAAGCACGCGCACGTGCCGCTGCAATCGGGCAGCGACCGCATTCTGCGCAAGATGCACCGCAAGTATCGCCCCTGGCATTACGCCGATCGCATCGAGCGCATCCGCCGCGCCATGCCCGGTGCCGCGATTGGCGCCGATGTGATGGTCGGCTTCCCCGGCGAGACCGACGACGACTTCGAGCAGACCCGCGCGCTCATCGACCGCCTGCCGTTCACGTATCTGCACGTGTTCACGTATTCGTCGCGGCCGGGAACTCCGTCCGCGGAAATGCCGGAGCAGGTCCCGGTGCACATCGCGCGCGAACGCAATCGTGTGCTGCGCGAGTTGGCTGCCAGGAAGAAGCGCGAGTTCATGCAGTCGTTCATCGGGCGCGAGGTGGAGGCGATCACGCTTACGCATTACGACGGCGAGTGCACTGAAGCGTTGACGGACAACTATTTGAAATTCAAGCTGCGCGGCGAGCACCGGGCGAATCAGTGGGTGCGCGGCACAATCGAAGCGGCGCATTCCGATGCGCTGGTAGGCTCGGTCGCAATCGCGAAGCTGGCAATTCCAACCGCGGTTCCCGCCTAGTTCCCATGCTATACTTTTGAAATACTGCAGTTGTTGCGGAGGACTGTATCGATAAACGTTTTATCCGCACGAATGAACGCATTCGTGGCCGTGAAGTTCGCGTCATCGACGACGAAGGCAACCAGTTAGGCGTCATGACCCCCTTCGACGCGCTCAAGATCGCCCGCGAGAAAACCCTGGACCTGGTAGAAGTCTCGCCCACCGCCCAACCTCCTGTTTGCCGCATCATGGATTACGGGAAATACCTGTATCAGCAGGAAAAGCGCGAGCGCGAGGCCAAGAAACATCAGCACCAGATCGTAGTCAAGGAAGTGAAGTTCCGCATCAATGTGGACGATCACGACTACGACACCAAGAAGAACCACGTGTTGCGCTTTCTCGCCGAAGGCGACAAGGTGAAGGCCACCATCTTCTTCCGCGGACGCGAGATGACCCGCCAGAGTTTGGGACGTGGAATTCTGGAGCGCTTGATCAAGGACCTGGGCGACAAGGCGATCGTGGAGTTTCGTCCGCGGCAAGAGGGCAACACGTTGCACCTCATTCTGGCGCCGCCCAAGACGCAAGCGCCGGCCAAGCCGCACGCGCCCAAAGCCGAAGCCAAGCCGCACGCGCCCAAGCCAGACAAGGCCGCGGCTCCGCAACCGGCCCCGCCGCAGCAACCGCCGCAGTAACTCCGAGTGGGTGCGACGATCAAACTTGGTGTTAGCCAGTGTAGTTTGCTGCCCGGAGATCCAGCGCCATAGGCGCGAAACAGTTTAGCGCAGCATGCACCGGGGTCCCCAAGCCGCGCCGCTTTCGCGCGGATTGGGGTGGACGCAGCCGCAGGCGGAGTGCTGGGTAGGCTGGAAAACAGATTCGAGTCCTGTAGGGACGGCAGAGGTTCTCACAGTTCGGGTAGTGGGTCATCTATGAAGGCGTCGGCTCTGTCAAGGAGCGCTAAATGAAGCGCAAGGCATATCTGACAGTGGTGGTGATCGCTTTCCTCCTGGGGATATTGCATTCAACTCTTGCGTTTGTCCCTTATAAAAGACTGAACGCCAACGCGCTATGGTTTTTGGGTACCGGACTAGCCCTGTTGTTCTACAGCGCGCTCAACCTGATTCACACAAGACACAGAGAAGAACAAGACGTACGCCTCATCGTGCGCGTCACGAACGTGTTAATGCTCCTGTTCATTGCACTGGCGGTCGCGGCCCTCGGGGTGAAGGGGAATCCCCAAGTGGTAGCGTTAGTTGCGACGGGTATTCTAATGCTCGGACTGTCGTTTTGAAATTGACCCAGTGCCACAGTTCTGACCAACTGGCCGAGTACGCCCATTTATGTTGTAATGGAAAGACGTTATGCCAAAGATGAAAACCCATAGTGGAGCGGCGAAGCGCTTCAAGAAGACCGCAACCGGCAAGATCAAGCGTGGCCATTCGATGAAGCGCCACATCCTGACTTCCAAGGCGACCAAGCGCAAACGCCAGCTCGATACCGATACTTTGGTGGACAAGGCGGACCAAAAGCGCATTGCGCGCATGATCCCCTACGCCTGATCCACAACTAGCCGCATGGTGCGGCATCCGGCGCGCGTCATCAGACCACGACGGCCAACAGCGTGTGAAGAGGCTATTCTGGGCCCCTGTGCCAACCCGAACGGGAAGGCGAGCGTGGTCGAAGTCCTTGCCTCCAGCCGCTTAGTGACTTGCAAAAAGGAGCAACATGCCTCGCGTTAAACGTGGTACCAAGCGCCGCGCGCGCCGCAAAAAGATACTTGAGCGCGCCAGTGGCTATTACTTAACAAAATCCAAACTCTACCGTTCGGCGAAAGAATCGGTCGAACGAGGCCTGAAGTTCGCCTACAGCGGGCGCAAGCAGAAGAAGCGGCAGTATCGCTCCATCTGGATCGTGCGCATTGGCGCCGCGGCCAAGCTGAACGGCACCAGCTACAGCCAGTTCATCCATGGTTTGAAGAGGGCCGGCATCGATTTGGATCGCAAGATCCTGGCCGATCTGGCGGTCAACGACGCCGCCGGATTTGCGGCGCTGTGCAAGCAGGCGCAAGCCGCCACGGCGTAGTCCGCCCATCCCAGAAACCTTGCAGTAGAATTCCGATGGGCGGCCCGCGCGGCCGCCCGTTGCGCTTTTTTCCTTCAGCATGTACACCGTTCCCAAACTCGAGGACTATTCGCCGGAAGCGCTCGATCGCGCCGTCGCCGATCTTCGCCGGGCACTTGCTGAAGAAGAAGCTTCGATCTCCTCTCAGGCTGACTGGAAGGCATTCCGCGATCGATGGCTCGCTCGCAAGAATGGAATCCTCACTCAGCTGAATAACCTTTGGCTTAAACCCTGTCCAGCCGATCTAAAGCGAACTATCGGACAGATCATCAACACATTGCGTCCGGAGATCGAGCATTTCGTAACCCATGGGCAGAGCCGAGACGAGGACATTCGAACCGTCATAGACTCCCTTTCTAAAGATGCCCTCGCCGCCGACCGTCTCGACATCACTCTCCCCGGCATCCAGCGCCCCATCGGCGTCAAGCATCCCGTGCTGCGCGTGATGGACGAGATCGTCGCCGTCTTCAAAGCGATGGGCTACTCCGTCGGCGAAGGCCCCGAGGTCGAGACTGACTACTACAACTTCGAGTCGCTCAACTTCCCGCCGGACCATCCCGCGCGCGATACGCAGGACACGCTGTTCATCGCCGGCCAGGAAAGCAAACCCGCGCGCGATCGTCTGCTGCTGCGCACCCACACCTCGCCGGTGCAGATTCGCACCATGGAGCAGCAACCGCCGCCGGTGCGCATCGTGATCCCGGGCAAGGTGCATCGCAACGATCCGCTCGACGCCACCCACTCGCCGGTATTTCACCAGGTCGAAGGGCTGGCGGTGGACACCAACATCACCTTCTGCGATCTGAAGGGCACGCTCGACCACGCCATGAAAGCATTGTTCGGCTCGTCGGTGAAGACGCGCTTCTATCCGTCGTTCTTCCCCTTCACCGAGCCCAGCGCCGACATGCAGGTGAGCTGCATCTTCTGCGGCGGCAAGGGCTGCCGCAAGTGCAAATTCAGCGGCTGGATCGAGTTGCTGGGCTGCGGCATGGTTGACCCCAACGTCTTCGACTTCGTCAAGCACAACGGTTATGACTCATCGAAGATCTCGGGCTTCGCCTTCGGCATGGGTGTCGAGCGCATTGCCATCCTGAAGTACGAGGTGGAAGAGATTCAGTTGTTCTATGAGGGCGACGTGAGGTTTTTGGAGCAGTTCGCGTGAGAATTCTCCCCGCATGGCTGCGTGAGTTCGTCAACGTTGCCGCCAACGACCGCCAACTCGCCGAGGATCTCACTTCGGCCGGCATCGCGGTGGAGTCCGTCCAGGAAGAGAACGGCGCGACCATCTACGAGATGGACCTGACCACCAACCGCGTGGACGCCATGAACCATTACGGCGTGGCGCGCGAGGCGTCGGCCATCTACGACGTAAAGCTGAAGAAGGTCAGCCCGATGCTGCCGGAACGAAAGACGCGTCAATCCAATTCGGCTGTCTGGCGAGCTCCGATCGGGATGACAAGTTTCACGAAAGACGAACTCAATGCTGATGACAGCACAACAGCTGAGGCGTTCCCTATCGTGATCGAGGATGCCCAGGGTTGTGCGCGTTACACCGCGCGCATCGTTCGCAACGTGAAGATCGGGCCATCGCCGCAGCCGGTCGCCAGGCGGCTCGAACTGCTCGGTTCGCGCCCCATCAACAACGCCGCCGACGCAACCAACTATGCCTTGAACGAGCTTGGCCATCCCACGCATGTCTTCGATCTCGATCTATTGGAAGGCGGCACCATCATCGTGCGCCGTGCACGCGAAGGCGAAGTGCTCAAGACCCTCGACGGCGTGGACCGCAAGCTCTCGACCGACGACCTCGTCATTGCCGACGGAAGGAAGCCGGTGGCGCTGGCAGGCGTCATGGGCGGCTTCGATTCCATGATCACCGAGCGCACGAAGAACGTGCTCATCGAGTCGGCATGGTTCGACCCGGCGACGGTCCGCAGCATGGCCAAGCGCCACCTCATGCACACCGACGCGTCGCATCGCTTCGAGCGCGGCGCTGACTGGGGCATTACGCCGCTGGCTTGCGATCGCGTAGCCGAGCTAATTCTCGCGAGCGCCGGCGGCGAGTTACACGGTGAACAGATCGACACTGTCGCCCGTAAAGCAGAGCGTGCATCCATCGCGTTGCATCGCTCGGAGGTGAATCGTATTCTCGGCATCGATTTTGATGAAGATGAGATCCAGCGCATCCTGGGCCGGCTCGGTTTCGGCGTCACACGCGCACCCGAAGGTAGCTTCAGCATCCAGATTCCCACCTGGCGCCTCGACGTGGAGCGCGAGGTTGATCTGCTGGAGGAACTGGCGCGCGTCCACGGCTACAACCAGTTCCCCAACACCCTGCCTGCGTTCACCGGCGCAGTCGTCACGCTGCCGGACGAGCCCAAGAACGCCAAGCTTCGCGAAACCATGCTCGCGCTCGGTTACGACGAGAGCATTTCCATCACCTTCGTCTCCGAGCAGGAGGCGAAGGCCTTTGCAAGCTCCCACTCAAGCAACACCGGCTTGAGTGGGGCGCCCAGCTTGGGTGGGGCGCCCGCCGAGCCGCTGGCCATCGCCAATCCGCTGAGCGAAGAGGCGGGATACCTCCGCACCTCGCTCATTCCCGGCCTGCTGAACATGGTGGGTTACAACCTGAATCGCGGCAACGCCAACGTACGGCTCTTCGAGGCCGGCGAGGTCTTCGAGAAGCTGGGCGACCGCTCCATCGAAGACGAGCGCCGCCACCTGGGCTTTGTCGCTACCGGCGACGCGATCACGAAGAGCGTCCATTCAGCGGCGCAGCCGTACACGTTCTTCCACATGAAGGGCGACGTCGAAGAGCTGCTTGCGGCCTTCGAGCATCAGGAGCTGCATTTCGACGATCACACGCCGCCGTATTTCCATCCCGGCCGCTCGGCGCGTGCACTGATGGACGGCGAGACCGTCGCCTGCTTCGGGCAGTTGCATCCTGATCTGGCAACAGAACGCAAGTTCCGCCAGGAGATCTACATCGCAGAGTTGATGCTCGAGCGGGTGTATCGCCACCCGTTGCGCGAGCCACGGTATCAGCGGATCTCGAAATTCCCCACGGTCGAGCGCGATTTCTCGTTCATCTTCGATGAAGCGGTGACCTTCGAGCGCATCCGCTCGGCCATCGAAGAGTTGGGGCTGGGCGAGCTGCAGAAGTTCGTCCCGGCTGAGATCTTTCGCGGCGAGAAGGTCGGCGCCGGCAAATACTCGGTGCTGCTCCACGCCGAGTTCCAGTCGAACGAGCGCACGCTGCGTGACGACGAAGTGGCGCAATGGTCGGCGCAGATCGTCGTGAAACTGCAATCGCTGGGCGGCGTGCTGCGCGCGCAATGAGAGCACAACCGTAAGCACAGATCAGCAAATTTGGGGCCGTCTGCACCGCGAACGTTGCACATTCAGGTTCGCCGACCACAAATGGCAACGCAATCGTGCTTTGCACAGTTCCGCCCACAAACTTTTGCGGTATACTGCGCTCGCCATAACAAATTTTTTCGAGGTTTGGTCTTTATATGCCCGCGAATGCAGTCGAAGCCGTCTCCGCCTCCTCTAATGCCGATTTCAAGTCCCTGGAAGAAAAAATTCTGCGCACCATCGAGCTGTTGAAGTCGGCCCGTGAGGCCAAAGCCGCCGCCGAGCGCGATGCCTCCCGCTTGCGCCAGCAATTGCATGAGCGTGAAGCGGAAATTGACACCATGCGCCAGGAAATGGTCGGCCTGCGCCGGGAGCGCGAAGAGGTACGTACCCGAGTAGAAAAGATGCTGGACCAAATTGAAGCTTTGAACGCGGAAGAATCGGCAGGATAATGCAAGGCAGGGGCTAGGGGCTAGGGACTAGTTGCATCGTCGATTTCCTAGCCCCTAATCCCTGACCCCTAACCCCTGAAACAGGAGGCGGCGCTTGAGTCAGTCTAACGGCAACGGAAACGGCGCGGGCAGCGTCCGTGTCGAGATTTACGACCAGACCTACCATCTCCGGGGTTCCGACCCGGAATACATTGGCGAGCTGGCCGACTACGTGGACAGCAAGATGCGACTGATCTCCAAGCAGGCCGCTACGGTCGATTCCTTGCGCGTCGCCGTGCTGGCCGCGCTGAACATCGCCGATGAGTTCCACCTGCTGAAACGGAAGTACGACTCCATCGCTACCGACTACAACGAGCGGGCTGAGCAACTGGCGGGCGCGCTCGACGAAGTTCTGGCGGAGCCGCGTCGAGCTGGCTGAAGCTGACCAGCGACTCGCGGCGCGCGCAGGCAATACACTCGTGTCCTACCGCTGCCTAAATCCGGAAAGTCGATGCCCTCCCTGTTCGCCGTGATCCAAGAATATTGCCGCACGTAAATTTCCAACTATTTACCTCCCAGCCCTTGTCATCCCTTCGACTTTTCCATAGCATCTGAGCAGAAAGCCGGCCTGCAAAGTTGGTGTTGGTGGCAACCGTTTTTTGAACCAATGCTCAATGAACAGGGGGCCCTACTCGTATCTGGCTCGGTGTGCGATGTTCCGTCATGCGGAAATGCCTAAAGAGCTGCGGAGGGTTCCCACCGTATAGGACGGGTTCATTGACGGCCCACTGAACACGGCCCCGCGGGTCGGCTTTTTCTAGCTGTCAGCTGTCAGCTGTCAGCTATCAGCTTTCAGCCGTCAGCTAAGGCTCGACAAGAGCTGTCATCGATTCTGACGTGTCCTGAAGCGCAAGTTGCCCATCTGCATCTAAAATGGAACCGTGCTTCCCCGTTTATTTCACATTGGCAACTTCGGCCTGCCCACCTACGGGTTGATGGCGGCCCTGGGCCTGATCTTTGGTCTCATGCTCATCGTCAAGCTCGGCCGCGAGCAAGGACTCGATCCCGACAAGCTTTGGAACCTTGGCATCATTGCCATCCTCTCCGGCATTGCCGGCGCCAAGCTCCTGATGATCCTGGTGGATCTCGGCTACTACCGCGACCACCCGGCAGAGATCTTCAGCCTGTCAACCTTCCAGGCCGGGGGCGTGTGGTCCGGCGGCTTTGTGCTGGCGCTCGCGATGTGCATCTGGTATATGCGCCGCAACCATCTGCCGGTGCTGCGGATCTGCGACGTGTTTGCCCCAGGACTGGCGCTGGGACACGCGTTCGGCCGTGTCGGCTGCTTCGCCGCCGGTTGCTGCTGGGGCCGCGAAACTCACGTGCCCTGGGCCGTGACGTTCCACAATCCCCTGGCCAATGAAATCGTCGGGACCCCGCTCAACGTGCCTCTGCATCCCACCCAGCTTTACGAGATGGTCGTCGAGCTGGCCAACTGCCTGTTCCTGGTGTGGCTCCTTCGGCGCAAGAAGTTTGAAGGCGAAATCATGGGCACCTACATGATCATCTACGGGGTGGCCCGCTATTTCATTGAGTTCTTCCGCGGCGATCCCGGGCGCGGCGAGTTCATGGGATTCATGTCAGGCACGCAGGCGATCGCCTTGCTTTTGGTGATTGGCGGCGGCCTGCTGTGGATGCGTCGCGCGGCGCTGGCCCCGGTGGTACCGGCCAAAGCCGCAAGGTAGTTTCGAGTTTCGAACCAGTTTCAAGTTTCGAGTTGGCCCGGCAACAATGGGCTCCTCCGAACACCCTCAAGACGGCCGGTCGCTGTCTGTTCTTGACGAACTTCCGCCCGTTCCGCACACTTGAAACTTGAAACTTGAAACTCGGAACTTCCCCGTAACCATCTCCGTTTCTCCCGATGCGGCCGGCCAGCGCCTCGACCAATTTCTCACCGCGCACATCCCCGACATCAGCCGTGCGCGCGTGCAGCAATTGTTGGCGGAACAGAAAGCCCTGGTCAACGGAACCGTCTCCAAGCCGTCGCTGCGGCTGCGCGGCGGTGAACAGATCACGATCCTTGGCGATCCCGAACCCCCGCCGCTGCGCGCCATCGCAGAAGACATTCCTCTCGACATCGTCTATGAGGACGACGACCTGGCCGTCATCAACAAGCCAGCGGGGATGATGGTGCACGCCGGTGCGGGCGCCACCGACAGCGAACGCAACCGCGGGACGCTGGTCAACGCCCTGCTGCATCGTTTCGCCAAGCTGTCGGAGGTAGGCGGCGAGTTGCGCCCCGGAATCGTGCACCGTCTCGACAAGGAAACCAGCGGGCTGATCATCGTCGCCAAGAACGACGTGACCCACCGCAAGCTGGGCCAGCAATTCTCGGGGCGCGAGGTGAAGAAGCGTTACGTGACCCTGGTGCATGGCTGGCCCGCGAAAGACCGCGGCACCATCAATGCCGAGATCAGCCGCGATGTTGTGCGGCGCGTTCGCATGACCACCCGCGGCAGCCGAGGTCGCGCGGCAATTACTCATTATGAAGTTCGCGAGCGCATAGCCTCGCCATTTGGCAAGTTCGCGCTGGTGGATGTCCGTATCGAGACCGGCCGCACTCACCAGATCCGCGTGCACATGTCGTCCATTGGCCATCCGGTTGTCGGTGACTCACTGTACCGCGCGCCGAAAGAACTGCGCCGGCCTACGGCTCCGCCAACGGCCTCAACCAAGGCTGCCTCGCGAGGGGCAAGCCGGTCGGAAGCCACGCAGCTGCCCAGCGTACTCGCCCTCAATCGCAATTTCCTCCATGCGGCAGCCGTCGAGTTCACACATCCCCGAAGCGGGGAGCCGCTCTCTTTCAGTGCCCTTTTGCCTCCGGAGTTGACGCATTTTCTGGAGCAGATTCGAGGGTGACCAGCAGGGTGATGCGTGCTGAGTGTCGGGCCGATCTTTGACACCAACCTGAAGGCTGGCTCTTCCCAAGAACTCTCTTTTCACCACAGAGGACACGGGGATCACGGGGTTTCTATTGTTATTTCTTCTCCGTGCCCTCCGTGTTCTCCGTGATGACAACGGAGCGTCGCTGGCGAAGCCCGCAAGCGGCTATAATAGAATTTCGGAATGAAAACTTGGGTGATGATGGTTTTGTTGGCGGCACTGCCGTGGGGGCTGGCCGCCCAGAACTCTACAGAGCAGCAGCTTCCTACCGCGCCATCGGCGACGAAGTTCCCTCCGCAGCAGTCCGCTCCGCCAGCGTCCGGGAGCGGCCAATCCACGACACCGGCGCAATCACCGGCTACGCCTGCTGCTGATCCGAGCGCAGCGAGCGCTGCCAGTCCACGTTCTTCACCACCGGCAACGGCCCAGCAGAACAGCCCTGCGCAGCCGGCCACTTCCAGCGCGTTGAATAGATCCACCACGGCGCCGGGGGGGTCTGCCGATAGGGCCACGGGCAAGGCCGGCAATCCCGACGATGAGATCACCGTCATCCGCAAACGGGTGGACGAAGTCAACGTGGTCTTCACCGTCACCGACAAGCGCGGCCATTTCGTGAAAGACCTTACGCAGAACGATTTCAGAGTTTTTGACGGCAGCAAGCCCGCGGAGAGCATCCGCTCGTTTAGCCGGCAAACCAACCTGCCGCTGCGCGTGGGATTGCTCATCGACGCCAGCAACTCGGTGCGCGATCGCTTCAAGTTTGAGCAGGAAGCGGCCATCGAGTTCCTGAACCAGATCATCCGGCCGAGGTTCGACCTGGCGTTTGTCATCGGCTTCGACACCACGCCCGAGGTGACTCAGGACTTCACCGACGATAGCGAGGCCCTCTCCCATGGCGTGCGTATGCTGCGGCCAGGGGGCGGCACCGCCATGTACGACGCCATCTTCTATGCTTGCCGCGACAAGCTGATGAAGGAGGACAAAAGTCTGGTGGCGACCCGGCGCGCCATCATCCTGCTCAGCGATGGCGAGGACAACCAGAGCCGCGTCTCCCGCGAAGAAGCCGTGGAAATGGCGCAGCGCGCCGAGGTCATTATCTATACCATTTCCACCAACACCAGCGGGTTGAAATTGCGCGGCGACAAAATCCTGGAACACTTCGCCGACGAAACCGGCGGCAAGGCCTTCTTCCCATTCAAGATCCAGGATGTGGCCGACGCCTTCTCGCAAATTCAGGACGAGCTGCGCAGCCAGTACGCTGTGGCCTACAAACCGGCGGATTTCACTGCCAATGGCCAGTACCGCAAAATCGAGATCATGGCCGACAATAAGAAGTACAAGGTGCGCGCCCGCAAGGGCTACTACGCGCCCAGGCAGTAGTGAGGGGCTAGGGGTCAGGGGCTAGGGACTAGTTCAACACGTTTGCAGCTTCCAGTTTTCAGTTTTCAGTTTTCAGTTTTCAATTCCAATTTCCAAGGAACGACTGATTCTACGGGGCATTGGACCCTGGCCTACCGATTCTTTCTCTGTGTCTCTATGTCTCTGTGGTGAATCAAACCTGCTAGGATATTGGTTAGTGCCTGCAGCCGCGTTCGCGGCACGGGACACGGAGGAACAATATGAGGTGGATGTTACGTTCGAAAATTCACCAGGCCACAGTTACCGATGCCGATCTGCAATACGTAGGCAGTATCACGATCGATGAGGAATTGATGGAGATGGTGGGACTGCTGCCCGGCGAAAAAGTGATGGTGGTCAGCAATACCAGCGGCGCGCGACTGGAAACCTACACTATTCCGGGCGAGCGCGGCTCTGGCGTCATCTGCATGAACGGAGCGGCCGCTCACCTGGTCAAGAAGGGTGAAGAGGTCATCATCATGGGCTTCGAGTTGGCCGACCGGCCGGTCGCGCCCAAACAAATCGTGCTGGGACCAAACAACGAGTTCGTGAGGTGGCTGGGGGATTTGCAACCTGAAGACTCCCCGCAACTCTGTGTTTGACGGACGCCTTCCGCAGTGTTATTTTGCTTCTACACTGGAAAGGAGGGTGATCCAAATATATGAAGATTGATTGTCCGTGTAGTATCCCAAGTGAGGTGGCTGAGGCTTAGGGCTTCTGCTCTAAATCCTCGCAAGACTCGCATCGCTGTGAAGTCTGCCGCTGGGGCCACGTAGAGTGGACAGCCTCAGGCCAATCCCAACAGCTAACCGGAAAGACCCGCTGGCGCCATGCGCTGCGGGTCTTTTCTATCTGGAAGCCCAGGTGCGAGGCAGCCGCGACGCTTCACTTTGGCGGGGTGTTATTGGAGGGCACAATCTTCGGTGCGGCTGGCGCTTCCCCGGCCTTCAATAGACGACAGCAGCCGCTTAGCATGTCGCCCTGCGACAAAGTGATCACCGCTGCAAAGGGGAACGTTCCCTTGTGCTCAGGATCGGTGCATGACGCCTTCTGGATCTTGGCCGACAGCACATCTCCGCCGCCCACCGACGCGATGTTATTTTCCCGCTGCCACAGCCAGGCCTGTTGGTCCGGTACCCAGAAAAAGCCGCCTCGGAAGTCTTTGTCCGGCTGATTGATGCCGAGATATCTAGCGCCCCACGAGACGAACTGCATGTTGAACTTGGGGTCCTCGCCGAAGCAAACCATGTCAGGTGGGTTCGGCGGAGGAACCTGCTCCGCGGGTTTAGCAGTCGGAACTTGCTTCGCGGGTTTAGCAGTCGGAACTTGCTCCGATGGGTTTGTCGTATCCGGCTCCGTCGTATCTTGCGCCTCAACCGAGATCACCGTGAAAAAAAGAAGCGAAATTACGATACAGCCAACGAAGTTGCGCGGCATTATATCCTCCGCTAGAAGCATGTTCCTGCGCCACTGGCATGGCGTCAACAGGTATTTTGCGAGGCCCTCAAGAAGCCTTTGCGCACCACCTGCTCAATGGACTCCCGCAACCCCATCGCCGCCAGCTCGCCCTGTCGCACCCATCTGACCTCGCTGACGTCGCTTCCGGCTTTCGCTTCATCCGAGACGGAGTGGCAAAGATAGTCGACCAGGACGTAGTGGTACTGCGTACGTCCCTGCCCATCCCGGAAGATGCTGTCGAAGACGTCCAGCACGTCGCCCGGTTCAACCTGGAGCCCGGTCTCTTCCAACACCTCGCGGCGAACGCCTTCGCGAAGCTTCTCGCCGAGTTCCAACACGCCGCCGGGAACAGACCACTCTCCTTTGAGCGGCTCGGTGGCGCGGCGTACCAGCAGCACGCGGTCCCCACGGATGATCACTGCGCCAACTCCGATGATGGGCCGCTCGGGATAATCGCGTTTCATGGCAGGTGTCTGCGGTCAGGCAGAAGGCATCGCACTGGCGTCATTGGGCAAAGAAATCCGCAGGGGAAAATCCCACCAGCCTCCAGCCCTTGCTCCCCAGGGTCAAGCGGAAGCGCATTTGGGTGGCGCGCCGCACGATAATCTGCGACGGGTCCGCGGGCGTGGCCTCCATCTCGATCTCGGCAACCGCGGAGCCGCCGTGCTCATCGGATGTGACCTGCAGTAGTTGGTAACGGAAGCGGATGGCATCGTACTGAGCGAAAAACGCGCGCAACTGGTCGCGAACCTGGGCGTAGTCGGGCATCTGCTGCTGGTCGAAGAGGGCCAGTACCTGGTAGGGATTGTGGCCCTCCATTCCGCGTTGCAGCGGGCTGAACACGTCCCGTATGACCTGGTCGTTGAGATCCAGCTTCTCTTCGGCTGGCGGCTGTGCGGGCTCGGGGGCCGGAGGCTGCTGATTCTGTGCCAGTAGACCGCATTGCAACACTGTGGTCAGCAAGACGCCAGACAACAGTGCGAGTCGGCAAATAAACGACATGCGCTTTTGCATCAAAGGATTACCGGTGTGCCGGAACTCGGCCACTCATGCATAATACTGTTAACCCCGCTGGAATGCAGCAGGCTGCTACATGGCAATGGACAAACCCAAACGCGAATCGGAGCTTGCTGACTCTTCCGATCGCAGTTCCGCGCGGCCTGCTCGCGGGCCGGCGGGAAGCCGGGCTGCTCCGACGCAACTTTCTGGAGGCAGAAGGGTTACAGCCGATGTGAGCAGCATCGCCCTGGATCGACGCTTGCTGGGGGGTGGCTCCGCTGAGGGGACAGCGGAGCTACCCGCCGGACTACGGGGCGAATTGATCGAACCTGTCGTGCTGGAGATGCTGAGCGACGCCGAGGTCATGCTACGCGTGGCCGCGGGCGACGATGTCGCTTTCAATTATCTGGTGGAAAAATACCGCCGTCAGATGATCAGCTTCATGTACCGCATGACCCACATTCAGTCGGTGGCGGAGGAGCTGGCGCAAGAAGTGTTTCTGCGGGTCTATCGCTCGCGGCAAGGCTATGCGGCGAGCGCTAAGTTCACCACCTGGCTCTATCGTATTGCGACCAACCTGGCGGTGAATTACGCGCGCGACACCAAGCACGAACGCCCCGAGAACATGGTGAATCTGGATGAGCCCGATACCGATACCGGCATGACCGTGGACTTGGCGGACGGCGGCTTGAATGCTGAGCAAAGCCTTCTGCGCACGGAAAGGTTGGCGGCCATTCGCCGCCAGGTCGAGGCATTGCCGGAGCGCCAACGCATGGCCGTGATCATGCACAAGTACCAGAATATGGATTACAAGCAGATCGCGGCGGTATTAAAGTTAAGTGAGTCGGCAACCAAGTCGTTGCTGTTCCGGGCGTATGAAACGCTGCGGGAGACATTGAAACAGTTTTTATGAGCAGGAAGTAGGGTGCGGTTATGATGTGCGAGAAGCTTCGCGGCGATTTTATGGAAGCGGTGCTAAGCGGGCCGGAAACGGCTTCGCCGCAATTGCAGGAGCATTTGCGAAGTTGCGCGGCCTGCGCGCGTGAACTGGCTTCGTTCCAGCAAACCATGTCGGTCCTGGACGAGTGGCAGGCGCCGGAGCCTTCCCCGTATTTCAGTTCCCGATTGCGGGCGCGGATGCGCGAGGCAACGGCGATGCAGCCAAGCGGCTGGCTGGCATGGTTGCGCAGGCCGGTGGCCGCGGCGGCCGCTATAGTGTTGGTGGCGGTTGGCGCCGGACTGTTGGAGATGGGCCGCGTGAATCGCGACCGCAACACCCTGGCGACCAATGGCCAGCCCGGTGTGGTACGGGTGAACAACAGCCCCGGAACCGCGGTTGGCGACTTGCAGTACCTGGACAAGAATGCCGATCTGTTTTCAGATTTTGACGCTCTTGATGACGAGCAATCCCCAACGGAGAATTAGAAGTCGTGCGCTCCGCTCAATCCATTCTGGCAAGCCTGCTGCTGCTTTTCAGCTCGATTCCAGCGCTGGCGCTTTTTCCCGGCTGGCAGCAGCACGCTCCGCCCTCAAGATCGGCGCAGCAGACGCCGCCAGGTTCCCGGCCCATGAACGGTCCACCGCCGTCTTCGCCGCAAGGCTCTCGACCCATGAACGGCCCCCCGCCGTCTTCGCCGCAAAGTTCCAGACCCATGAACGGTCCACCGCCGTCTTCGCCGCAAGGCTCTCGGCCTATGAACGGCCCACCGCCATTCTCGCCGCGAGGCCCTAACGGAGGCTATCCGCCCCACCTGAACGGTCCCGGTCCGCATCGCGGCGATTGGCTCCGAAAATATATGGCATTGCCACCGCAGCAGCAGGAGAGGCAACTGCAACAAGATCCGAGTTTCCGCAGTCTTCCGCCCGATAAACAGAACCATCTGCTCAATCGTTTGCGGGACTTCAACAGTCAGCCTCTGGGAAAGAAGGCCACGATTCTCAATCGGATGGAAACCTTCGAGCGCATGACTCCGGAGCAGCAGACCGCTACGCGCAGTCTGTTTCAGCGGTATCGCAATCTGCCTGACGACCAGAAGAGCAGGGTTTCGCAAGCCTACCGAAGGTTGCGCGGTATGCCGCCCCAGGCGCGCAATCGGTTGTTAAGCTCTGACGAGTTTCGCAATGGCTACACCGATGATGAACGGGACCTGCTGCGCGGCATGACCGATCTGAATGTCGAGCCGTCGCACTAAGCCGAAGACCAAGACAATCTATGTTCCTGCCCGTTTCTCCCTACGACCGGAAGCACCGCGCGGCAAAATAATTTAACATCGAGCTTCCGCCCCTTGCGGCGTTGCCGTTAGCGGGACGACGGACGAAAACTGTCTAACTATGATCGAACTTGTTCGCGACACCTACCGGTATCGGGAGTTGATTTGGGCGCTGGCCCTCAAGGAGCTGAAGATCCGCTATAAGCGGTCGGTCCTGGGCTTCATGTGGGCGCTGCTGAACCCGGCCCTGCTCATGGTCGTGCTGACCCTGGTATTTTCCACGATCATGCGCTTCAACATACCGCATTACGCGGTTTTTCTGCTCAGCGTGTTGCTTCCCTGGACGTTCTTCTCGCAATCGCTCTCCTATGCCGTGGAAGCCATCGTGGCCAACGGCGATTTGATCAAGAAGATCGCGGTGCCCAAGCTGGTGTTTCCCATGGCGGCAGTGGTCTCCAACATCATCAACCTGCTGCTCTCGCTTATTCCGTTGGCCCTGCTGGTTCCACTCCTGCGGCACCCCTTCTATTGGACCTGGGTGTACCTGCCGGTCCCACTGCTGGCCTTGGCTATCTTCACCCTGGGGATGACATTCTTCTTCGCCGCCGCCAATGTGTACTACCGCGATGTAGCGCACATCCTGCAGATCCTGCTCTCGGCATGGTTCTACCTGACTCCAATTATCTATCCCCTTGAACTGATACCGGCGCGCTATCAATGGATTTTCAAGCTGAACCCAATCATCTACGTCATTAACGGATTTCGCCTGGCGGTATATTACGGCATGTTGCCCAAGGCGCCTTCCATCGTGGCCTCATTTGTGTGCGCTTTCTTAAGCTTGTTCCTGGGATTTGCCATCTTCCGCAAGTACCAGGATAATTTCGTTTTCTATGTCTGAGTCAGGAATGTCTTCCAGCCCGGTTGCAATTCGATTGCAGAACGTCACCCAGCGCTTTCGGGTGATTCACGAGCGCCCCGATACGGTGCGCGAACTGTTCTCCAAGTTTTTCCGTCGCCAATCCAGCTATCACGACTTTGAGGCGGTAAAAAACGCCTCCTTTGAAGTCCCAAAGGGCCAGATGCTGGGATTGATCGGGCGCAACGGATCGGGCAAGAGCACCATTTTGAAGATCGTTTCAGGCGTATACCGGCCGTCCGCCGGAACCGTGCAGGTGCAAGGTTCGTTGGCGCCGCTGATTGAATTGGGCGCCGGCTTCCACCATGAATTGACTGGCCGGGAGAATATTCTGCTCAGCGGTCTGCTGATGGGTTACTCCAAACGCCAGGTACTGGAGCGCCAACAGAGCATCATTGACTTTGCCGAGATTGGCGAGTTCATCGACTCGCCGGTGAAGCAGTACTCGTCGGGAATGTACATGCGGCTGGCGTTTGCAGTGGCCACGGAGGTGGATCCAGAGATCCTGGTGATCGACGAAATCCTCGCCGTCGGGGACGCCGGATTTCAGGACAAGTGCTTCGAACGCATCCGAAATTTTCGACGGGCCGGCAAAACCATCCTTATGGTGACCCATAACATGGCACAAGTCGCGCAGCACTGCGACCGCGCCATTCTTCTGGACAAGGGATGCATCATGGCCAACGGCCTGCCGGACAACGTCATCGAGGTGTACAAGAGATTGCTGGCGCTGGAGGCGGTCGGCGCCCATTGATGCTGCGAGGAAAGATGGCCTCCCCGCGGCCACGCTGCATTCGTGTTATATTGGCGCCAATCTATGCTGCACGCGTTCGCTCACTGGCTTCACGAACACGCAAGGTCCTTCGAGATTGTCCTGGTCATTCTCAGCGCCCTGGTGGCGTTCTATGCCGATACACTCCGGCATTTTCTGTCCCTGCCTCCCCAGAAATTGTCGACTTGGATCTTGAAGGCGAGACTGCTTTCGGTAAACTCCAAGCTGTTCAATCTCTGTGAATGTCAAAACAACGCCTTCTCGACTCTGGTCTATATTTCCCGTTTCTTGGTCTTTGTGTTGCTGCTCAGCAGCCTTTTCATCGGCGGGATTTTCCTGGAGGTAGTTTCGATCCGGGTGGAAAATCGGGGAGATCCCGGCGCGTACAGCCGCTTCCACGCGAATCTGGACATCACGCTGGCCTTGCTGTTTGTGGTGGTTGTCTGTTCGCGACTGCTGTTGCTCGGAGAATTTCTCTTTCGCCTGCGAAACTTCAAGGGATACGACAGTCGCCTCATGGAGCGCGTGGCCGAACTCGAGGGAAAACTTGGGATTGCCGACACTACCCCGGCGAATTCAATCAGCGATTAAGAAATTCACTCCGACAATCGTTCCTGCGGCAAAGGACCGCTGTCGCTCCCCATTTTTCGGGCACGGTGCCGCTGCATGAATCGGGAGTAAGTCCTCTAGCTGAAGAGATCGAACGAGTCGTGACGGCAAGCCGCAAATCGCGAAACTGGGATACTTGAGATCATCCTTGCAGAGCCTGACGGAAATCATGCGGCGGCAGAAGAAGCGGGTCCGCACTCTGCTCCGCGCATTCCGGCCGGGGAATGTGGACGACCGCTACCGGGTTGTACAAGGTGTGTGTACCCGGCTGCCCTTGCCGGTCCGGGCTCGACAACGGGTATGTTCCTGGTGTTTGGACCGCATCGTGGGGCGCACTTGGAGTGCGCGGCCCGCAGACGTCCGGCCCGCCCAGAAGGCGTGGGACAAGCAGGGACGTGCGCGTCTGCGTCAACTTCTGCAGGGAGGCGAGCAACTTGCCTGTTCGGCAACCGAGCATCCCACCGTATCGTTCATCGTAGTTCTGCATGACCGCGCACACCTGTCGCTGCTCAGCTTAGAGTCCGTCATCGCAAACGCTGACGCCAGTTATGAACTGATTGTCGTGGACAACGCCTCCACTGACGAGACTGGGCTGATGCTGGACCGGTTGCAGGGCGCAAAAGTAATTCGTAACCCAACCAATGTCGGATTCGGTCCGGCCTGCATGCAGGCTGCGGCTTGCGCTGCCGGAGAGTACCTGTGTTTCTTCAACAATGACGCGCTACTAAGCCCCGCGACGATCAGCGCCGCGCTCGCCAATTTCGCGCTCGCCAGCGTGGGTGCGGTTGGCGGAAAGGTGCTGCTCGCCAATGGCGCGCTGCAGGAAGCCGGCAACATTGTGTGGTCTGACGGAAGCGCTTTGGGTTACGGACGAGGCGATGACCCGCAGGCTCCGACCTACGAGTTTCGCCGGCCGGTGGACTACTGCTCCGCAGTCTTTTTACTAACGCCGCGGCGACTGTTCGCCGAGCTGGGCGGATTCAGTTCCGAGTTCGCGCCCGCCTACTACGAAGATACCGACTATTGCATGGCGCTGTGGCAGAAAGGTTTTCAGATTATTTATGAACCGCTGGCGGTCATTCGACATTATGAATCGGCAACCTCGGGAGGAAATGAGTTTGCCCAGGCCCGGATGGCGGAACACCAGAAGAAATTTCTGCACAAGTGGAGCACTGTATTACAACGGCATTATGCTCCCGGCTTGTCGCCAATCAGTGCTGCGCGCATAGCAGTCGGCGCCAGCGGTTTACGAATCCTCTATGTTGACGACCGGATACCGCACAGGAACCTCGGTTCCGGCTATCCACGAAGCAATGACATTTTGCGGCAACTGGTGGCACTCGGTCATCACGTCACCTGTTCAACGCTTATGTTTCCGTTGCTGCGGGATGAGTATTCTGACATCCCCCGCGAAATTGAGCTGTTTGACGGCCTGCGCAACCGTGCGGCATTGACGAAGGACTATTGCCGGTGCAGCGACATCGTATGGATCAGCCGTCCCCACAATCTCCACGTATTCATGACGCAATGCCTGGCCGGTGCGAGCACTCGACATTTTCGCCTGATCTATGATGCGGAGGCGATTTTCTCGGAGAGAGCGCAACAAAAGCGGGCCCTGGGCGGACCGAGTGCCGGCGCGGTTGAGCCCTATGATGAATTCGCTCTGGCCAGGTCGGCGGACACTGTTGTTGTAGTTTCGGAGAGTGACCGAATAGCGATGCTTCAGTCCGGCGTCCGCTCGGTGCACGTGGTTGGATTTCAGCTCTCTCCGTCTCCTGCGTCCACTGGGTTCGCGCAGCGCCGTACCTTTCTCTTCGTCGGAGGAGTACACGGTTCGGACAATCCCAATGCCGACTCGATTCGATACTTCTGTCGCGCAATTTGGCCGACGGTGCAAAAGGCGACCGGAGCAAGCTTGGTCGTCGCGGGCTACGGAACCGACCAGGTGCTGGGCGATCTGAACAGTTCCACCGTACGCGTGCTTGGCGCGCAGGAGAATTTGCGGCCTGTTTACGAACAGGCGCGGGCGTTTGTCGTTCCCACCCGCTACGCTGCAGGTTTGCCGTTCAAAGCGTACGAGGCGGCTGCATTCGGGGTGCCACTGGTGGTCTCCGACATCATTGCGCGGCAAATGAAGTGGCGGGACGGCATCGATTATCTTGTCGCCGGCGATGCGGATACCTTCGCACAAAAGTGCAGCCACCTATACAGCGATGAAGCCCTTTGGCAGACCCTTCGCGCAAACGCCTTGCAACGCGTGATCGACGAACTTAGTCCTGACGCGTTCGCCAAGAGCATAAGGTCAGTCTTGAACGAACGGCCGGCAGCGATGTCCTAGGCGGCCCAGGGTGTGTACAATCGCGAGCATAGCCGCGTGAAGACCGTCACCATAGCAACTCCCTCGCTGCATCGTCCTGACCTCACCGCGCGTTGCCTCCATTTTATTCAACAGCAGACGCTGCCGGCTGACGCCTGGGACGTCGTGGTGATTGAAAACGAGGCGCGTCCTGACAGTATTTTTCCCGATCCACTGCCGCCGAATACGCAACGCATCGAGCTGTCCACCAATGAGGGAACGACCGGCTCCATCAATCGCGCCGTAGCGCAGACCGAGTCGCGTTATGTTCTGCTGCTCAACAACGATGTCGAGATGCGCCCCGACTACCTTGCGAAGCTGGCGCAGGCGCTCGATTCTGACCCGAAACTCGGATTCGCTACCGGTAAGCTACTACGCGCAACCCAGCCAACTCATCTCGATGGCGCCGGAGACGCAATGCTGATGGCGGGGGCCGCCTATCGGCTCGGGCATTTCGCCGAGGACAAGGGTCAGTACGATCATCCGATGCCGGTTTTGAGCGGCTGCGGGGCCGCGGTGCTGTATCGCCGAGACGTCCTCGAACTTTGCGGCGGACTTGATGAAGAGTTCTTTGCCTATCTTGAGGACCTCGATCTGGCATTGTGCGCGCATCTCCTCGGCTACACAGGACTCTACTTGCCGCAGGCAGTTGCCTACCACATCGGCAGTGCGACCCTGGGCGATGTACTGCATCCTCGCATCGTCGAGTACCTTACGCGCAACCAGATCTATCTCCTGGCCAAGGATTATCCCGGTTCGGTATTGTGGCGGCTGCTGCCGCGAATCGTCGTCTATCAGGCTCTGTGGCTGATGTTTGCCGTGCGCAGCCGGAGACTGGGCGCGTATCTGCGCGGAGGGTGGGCCGGGCTGCGCGGTCTCGCCGGAATGCGGCGCAAGCATAGAGCGCTTATGACGAATCGTCACATCACGGACGATGAATTTCTGGCGCAGTTGCGGGAGTCGGAGCGCCAGATTTATGACTGGCAGCTGTCCCTGCCTCCAGCGGAGCGCTCTGGTCTGTTGAAGCTCTACTTTCGGCTCTTCGGAAAACCGTGAAGGGCATTCCTAAAAACTCGCCTGCAGCCGGACTGCATAGCTGCGCGGAGGCGCAATGGAATTACCTGAGAATAGTCCCGCAAAGTTTATAAGGTTGAGCCCATTGTTCATGTTCTGAACGTCGAACTGCATTCGCACCGCTCGGTTGTCTTTTTTCCAGATATCGGCGCCGATGGAAGCATCCAGCGAGAACCAAGGCTTGACTCGGTTGCGCTCGAAATTAACCCGATCGATCACTTGCTGACCGTATTGCGCGAGCGCTTGTTCGTAGGTGCCGTCGAAATCGACTGGCAGGCCGCTTCCATATTCTCCGCCGAGCGCAGCCCAGAACCGAGGCAGGAACTGGTAGCGGAAGCGCGTCCGCATTGAGTTGCGCTGATCTTGCGAGATCCAGAAACGCCCAGCCAGTTGGGTCAACCCATTGGTTGCCGACTGCCCCAAGAAAAGACCTCCGGTGACCGGGAAATAGGCCGAGCCCACCATGTAGGAATAGCTCACAAAGCCCGACAGATGGCCCCAGCGCGGAAGATTGACTTTTCCTTCGGCACCATAGATCAGGGCTTTGCGAAAGGCGATCGGGAAGCTCACCGAAGTATTCAGCAGCAGGTCGTCGTCGGCGAAGTTGTTCATGTCGCGGAAATAGGAATTTAGGTCCACGCTGACCTTCCCCATGAACGCCTTCGTCAGTCCAAGTTCGTAGTAGTTGCCATGCGATAGCTTTACCGGCAGGCGCAGCACGTTGGGGTTCAGGACTGCAACCTCGGGGGAACTCGACAGCAGGATGTTCTCGAACGAGGGAGTTTGGAAAACCCGGTCATAAGCGGCATGAAGCAGTAGTTCGCTTTTGGCGAAGTAGCGCGAAACTCCCAATCGGGGACTCACTGCATTTTGATTGACGATGAGCTGGTAATGGTCCCAGCGCACGCCGGCACTGACAGTCCACTTGCCCAGACGAATCAAGTCCTGCACAAAAGCGGACTGCTCCAGGTCCGGGCGATTGCCCACAAAGCTGAACCGGGTGGGCGTACCCGGATCGAACTGCGAAGGGGCGGTGATGACATCGGCCAAACGTTCGTGCAGGAAGATGCTGTCCGATTCCACACCGGCCTTCCACTCCTGATTGCCGCGATGAATCGAGACCGCTCCGTTGAAATAGCCCTCGGTAAAGTGGTTACGTTGGAAAGCGATAATCGGCGTGGACAGCAGATTGGATGACAGGCCACTGGAGTTGTCGCGCACCATTCCTCGAACATCGCCCACAATGTTGGAAGAGAACATGTGTTGATAGGTGACGACTCCCATGTTCTCGAAGTTGCCGCCATCCTGGCGTTGGCCTGCAGCTTGCTGGACCTGCTCGTTGGGTATGTCATAGCGAGCCAACTCGTGGCGAAACATCAAAGTCAGACGGTCGCTCGTGGTGAAGTCCCGCTCGTATCTGCCAGCGAAGTCCCCCGTTGTTCCAGTATTGGTGAAGTTTTGCGGAACAGGTGGACTTAGATAGTAACTTGTCATCGCGCCGCTGCCACTGATACTGAACAGGTTTTTGCCGGAGAGATACTGCAGCATGGTATAGGCGCCGGCAGTGTCGAAGCTTCCCCCTGACAACACCACTTGTCCGTGAAACCCTTCCCGGCTGTCTCTCGCGGTGTTGACCTCGACAATGCCTCCCATCTTCCTTCCATATTCGGCGGGGATTCCGGCGGTGTAAACGCTCATCGACTCGACATTGTCCGCTTCAATCTCCGGGCCTGAACCGGGCGAACGGTTGTCAGTGAGCGGAATTCCATTGACGACGAACTGCGTCTGGTATTCCGATCCGCGCGGATGCAGCACCGCATTGCCTTCATAAAGCCATCCCGGCTGCGAGTTCACCAGATCTTGCAGGGAACGTCCCGGCAGGGATGTGGCGCGGTCGGCAATCGCCTCGGAGCCGATCTGGCTGACAGCGCCAACTCGTTCGGGGTCGATGAGCGTGTCCTGGTCACTGACGTTGACCGACGTATTCACCCCGGCAACACTCAGTTTCAGGTTGAGTTCCCGTGGAATAGCGGAACGGATTTCCAGCGATTGTGAAACGGGAGCGAATCCCTCGCGTTTCACCTCCAGCCGGTACACTCCGAAGGGCAGGCGCTGGGCGTCGAGTGCGCCCGCTTCGTCGGTGCGAAACGTCTGCCGAAACTGATTTGACTCACTCACCAGCTCCACCGAACTCCTCAAGCCAAGTCCAGAGGGGTCGGTCACCCGCAGGCGCAGTTCACCGGTCTTGCTCTGGGCAAAGAGCGGCAGGGCGCACAGGAGAACGATGAGAGCCCTTTTCATAACGCAGATTGACCTACTCGTTGAGAGCAGATGGCGGTGGAAATCATTGTACGGGACGACGGAGCGCATGCTGGGGTGCGCGCCCAAATCAAAAGGGCCATCCGAATGGATGGCCCTCGGTTGCGCGACTGGTTCCCAAAACAGCGATCAAGTTCGATCCCGCGGCACGGAGAAAGTCAGTCTCATCCAACTGGAACCGTGCTCAGCACCTGCTCGCGGACTTCCTCGTCCTGCTTGGCTTCCGCGCGACTGGTGGGCAGAGCAATGTCGAGCAGCTCCTCAATGGTCTTGATGTAATGCATGGTCAGGCCCTGAAGTTGCTCCGGCGTCAGGTCTTCGTCAACGTTCTGGCGGTTGTCGGCAGGCAGAATAATGTCCGTCACGCCCGCGCGTTTTGCCGCCAAGGTTTTCTCCTTGATGCCGCCGATGGGAAGCACATTGCCACTCAACGTGATCTCGCCGGTCATCGCGGTCAGCGGCCGAACTCGCCGATCGGTGAGCAGCGACACCAAAGCCGTAGCCATGGTCACACCCGCCGAAGGTCCGTCCTTCGGAATAGCGCCCGCGGGCACGTGGATGTGAATGTCATGGTCGGCGAAGAACCCTTCGTTGATGTTCAGCTCCTTCGCATTCGACCGCACCCAGGTCAGCGCCGCCTGCATGGACTCCTGCATCACCTGACCGAGCTGGCCGGTCATGGTGAAGCCGCCCTTGCCCTTCATCTTGTTGGCCTCGATGAACAGGATGTCGCCGCCGGTCGGCGTCCACGCCAGGCCCACGGCCACGCCCGATCGCTTGGTGCGCTCGGCAATTTCGCCCTCGGTGCGGATCTTCATCCCACCCAGCATGTCCTTCTGCTGCACCAACTCCGGCGTCACCGTCAGTTTGTCGTGCTTACCCTCGGCAATGCGCCGCGCCTGTTTGCGGCAGATGGTCCCGATGGTGCGCTCCAGGCTGCGCACACCGGCTTCGCGGGTGTAGTGGCGAATGATAAAACGGACCGCTTCCTCGGGAAACTCGATCTGAGCGCCGGTAACTCCGTTCTCCTCGATCTGGCGGGGAACCAGGTACTGGAATGCGATGTGTACCTTTTCCTCTTCCGTGTAGCCTTGCAGCTCGATGATCTCCATGCGATCGCGCAGCGGATCGGCTATGGGATCGAGCACGTTCGCGGTGGTGATGAACAGCACCTTCGACAAATCGAAGGGCACGTCGAGGTAGTTATCGCGGAAGCTGAAGTTCTGCTCGGGATCGAGGGCCTCCAGCAGCGCCGACGCGGGATCGCCGCGAAAGTCGCGTCCCACTTTGTCAATTTCGTCGAGCATGAAAACCGGATCGTTGGTTTCCGCGCGGCGGATGCCCTGCATGATCTGGCCGGGCAAAGCGCCAATGTAGGTGCGGCGATGTCCGCGGACCTCGGCCTCGTCGTGCACCCCGCCCAGCGACAAGCGCACGAACTTGCGTCCCAGGGCGCGCGCGATCGACTTGCCCAGCGAAGTCTTGCCCACTCCCGGCGGTCCCACGAAGCACAGGATCGGCCCTTTCATATTGGGCTTCAACCGGCGGACCGACAGGTAATCCAGAATCCGGTCCTTCACTTTCTCCAGATCGTAATGGTCGGAATCGAGGATCTCCTTGGCTTTCAGAATGTCCACTTCCACGCCCGAGGATTTCTGCCAGGGAAGTATCGCCAGCCACTCGATGTAATTGCGCGTCAGCCCGTAGTCGGCGGCCATGGGTGACATGCGGGCCAGCCGGCCCAGTTCCTTCAGGGCCTCCTTCTTCACGTCGTCGGGCATGCCCGCCGATTCAATTTTCTGCCGCAGCTCCTCCGCGTCGCGCGTGGTTTCGTCCTGCTCGCCCAGTTCTTTCTGGATGGCCTTCATTTGCTCGCGCAGGTAGTACTCGCGTTGCGTCTGCTGCACCCGGTCCTGCACCTCGCTTTGGATCTTATTGCGCAGTTGCTGAACTTCCAGTTCCTTGGCCAAATGCTGGTTGATTTTCTCCAGGCGCGCGTTAACGTCGGGGGTCTCCAGCACGTCCTGCTTATCGCGGGTGGACAACGACGGCAGCGACGAGGCGATAAAATCAACCATGCGGCCGGCGTCGTCGATGTTGGCCGCCACCGTGGAAAGTTCATCGGAAAGCGTCGGTGAGCCCGCCACGATCTGCTGAAACAGCGTCAATACGTTGCGCTGCAAAGCCTCGATCGCGGAACTCTTGGGGGCCGGTATCTCGGGAATAGTCTCGACCGTCGAGTACATGAACGGAGTCAACTGCGTGTACTCCGTCACCTTGACGCGCTCCAAGCCTTCGGCAAAAACAAACAGGCTCTGGTTGGGCATGCGCACTACTTTATGCACCACCGCCAGGCTTCCCACCGTGTAAAGGTCGGTAGGCTGCGGCGAATCGACCCGAGCTTCGCGCTGCGCCACCACCACAATGGTCTTGTCCTCACCCAGGGAATTGATCAACTGGACCGAACTTTCCCGGCCAACCGTCAGCGGCAGCACGGCGTGGGGAAACAGCACGGTGTCGCGCACCGGCAAGACCGGAACGGTGCGGGCGGCTGATGCATCGTCCCGCAATTCCGGATCGGTTACCTTTAAATCTTTTGTTTCCTTAGACATATGACTCCTTGAGTCTATCACACTCAAGCTTTAGATGAGGCGGCCCTGCAAAAGATGCAGACGGTAGTGACCGGAGAAGCTTGATGTCGCCCCCGGAAGCGGTGATGGATACTGCGCCATCACGTCGCCCAAACGGTATATCGACCGCGACACCGAGTTGGTTGAGGCTCCCATCACGCCCGGCGCCCGTACTTCTCAAAGATCTAAAGAGCCTTGAATGGCAAATAAGCAACGGGCCGTTCAGAGCCGATAAGGAGTGCAATCCACCCCCTCACTTTCCCAAACCTATAGGTTGGCCGCCAATCATGTTACGCCCTAACCTGCTCTGGAGTTGGCTGCCGGATAAACTCCCAATATTTTCACAAATTCTGCGATCTCTCCCAGGTGACGCAACGCATTGCGCGACGGTTCGTCATCTCCGCGAAGGATGTCCATGAAGAAAACGTATTCCCAGGGACGGCCACGCAGCGGGCGCGATTCGATCTTACTGAGATCGATATCGCGCAGGGCAAAGACGCTCAGCGCCTTGAAGAGTACACCCGGCACATTCTTGAGGGCAAAACCAATCGAGGTTTTGTTGGCCCCCTGGCCGATCTTTTTGGACTTGCTGATCAACAGAAAGCGCGTGTAGTTCTCCTGGTCGTCTTCAATCCCGGCCAGCAGCACGCGCCCTCCATATTGTGCGGCCGCTTGTTTGGGAGCGATCGCCGCCGCGTCGTGCAGTTCTTCCGCGACAATGTGGCGAACGCTTCCGGCAGTATCGTAGAACGGCACCGCTTGGATACGGGGGTGCGACCGAAAGAACTTCCGGCATTGGTCCAGCGCCACCGGATGCGAGAACACTTGCCGTATCGCGTTCCTCTTCACGCCCGGCATGGCAATCAGGTTGTGACGGATCCGCAAATAAAACTCGCGATGCACGAACACCTGCCGCGTGAGCAGCAGGTCGAAGTGCTCGGCCACCGACCCGGCCAGCGAATTCTCGATCGGGACCACTGCCGCGTGCACCGAGCCGCTCTCCACCAGGTCGAATACCTCCGCCGATCGGGCGCATGGAACCACGGTCGCTCCCGCCAGCATGTTCGTGGAAGCTTCGTGGCTGAACGAACCAAGTTCTCCCTGAATCGCAACTTTCATGGTAATGCGCAGAGGATAACAGAGTGCCGGCAATGATTACCGCTCGCCATGCAACTGACCACGCCAAGAGCGAGCACAAACGGTCGAAAGACATTGAACAGGAACAGCCCGAGGGTGACGAAGATCGCAACGTCGCTTGATCTTCAACTGACCTTCAACTCTTAACCTTTAACCAGGCGCCTTACGAGGCACCTTTCTTTTCTCGGCGCTCTCGATCAGCAGATTCCCGGCTGGGTCGACGAGGAAAGTTGATCCGGAGGGAACGAAAGTAGTTGCGCTGTACTCGGCGATGATGGCGGGACCTCGCAGTCTCTGGCCGGAACGCAAACTGGTTCGCTCATAGAGCGCAGTTGCCACTGAACGCCCCGAAAACCAGACTGGTCGCTTCTCCATTTTCCTGGCGGACTCATTTGCCTTCGAGACCAGCCTCGCAGATTCACGTCGCGTCTTGATCCGGGCCCGCACTCGCAGAGTCACCAGCTCGACTTCCCGGTCAGGATGGCTGTAGCCGTAGCGAAAATGGTGCTGGCGATGAAATTCGTTCACGAAGTCCGGCGAGAACGCAATGTTCAACTCAAAACCTTGTCCACGATAGCGAAGGTCGGCGCTGCGCTCGAAGTGCAGTTTGCCGCCCCAGCCTTCGTCTCGAAATTCTCGTTTCGCCCGCTGCTCCAAGACCGCAAATTGCTTGCGTATCGGCGCGGTGGAAGGTTTCGGGCCCATGTTCCGGACCACGGTCCGCGAATAATCCTTGACCACATCGCTGACCAGAATGCCGTAGGCGGAAAGCGCGCCCGGCATCGCCGGAACGATGACCTGGGGAATGCCCAGCGCCTGCGCCAGCTCGCAGGCGTGCAGACCGCCTGCCCCGCCGAACGCGACCAGCGCAAAATTTCGCGGATCGTGACCGCGTTCGATGGAGACCACGCGCAGCGCCCGCTCCATGTTGGCATTCACCACCCGGATGACGCCCTCTGCGAATTGCTCCAGGGACAATCGCGAGCCCTGGGCTTTCAGCCATTCGCGAGTGAGCGCCTGGGTGCGCTCGAAGTCCAGAGTGAATTCTCCGCCGAGAAATAAGTCCGCCTGCAAACGTCCGAGCAGCAGATTGGCATCGGTCACGGTGGGTCGAGTTCCGCGCCCGTAGCAGATGGGGCCGGGATCGGCGCCCGCGGATTCAGGCCCGACCCGCAACGCGCCGCCGGCGTCAAATCGCGCCAGCGAACCGCCGCCAGCCCCCACGGTGTGGATGTCGAGCATGGGCACGCGCACCGGCAAGCCCGCCACTTCCGCCTCATTGCTGGGCTTAGGCTCGCCGCTCACCAACGCGACGTCGGTTGACGTTCCTCCCATGTCGAATGTGATGACCCGCTCGAAGCCGCTGCGGCGGGCCATCGCGGCAGCACCGACCACTCCTCCGGCCGGGCCGGACAGTACCGTTCGCACCGGCTGGCGCGCCGCCGATTCCAGGGAAGTGATGCCACCGCTGGATTGCATCACGAACACCCGCGATGCCTTGGCGCCTGGCTGGCCGCGCTGTCGCAGTCGCGTGTCCAGGCGCTGCAGATAGCTCTGCATGATGGGCTGCAGGTATGCGTTGACCACCACCGTACTGGCACGTTCGTACTCGCGGAACTCCGGCAAGATCAAATGGGAGAGAGACAGGGGCAGACCAAGTTCTTCCAGCACCCGTCCGATCGCACGCTCGTTTTCGGGATTAGCGAAGGCGAACAGGGTGGAGACGGCGATCGAGTCTGCACCACTGGCATGGACATCGCGCGCCAGCAGCCGCAGGTCCTGCGCCGAGGGCCGTTGCAGGACTTCGCCCTCGCAACTTACACGTTCCGGCACGCCGAACCTCATGGCCCGCTCCACCAGCGGAGGCACTCGCTGAAACGTAAGGTCGTAAAGCCGGGGTCGGGCCTGCCGTCCAATCTCGATGATGTCCTCGAATCCAGCGGTCGTAACCAACGCCACCCGCGCGCCCTTGCGTTCCAGCAGGCTGTTGGTGCCCACGGTCGTCCCATGCAGCAGCACGATCTCGCCCGCGCAGCCGCTGCGCGAAACCGCTTCGGCAATGGATTGCGAAGGGTCCTCCGGGGTGGAGAACACCTTCACCATGCGCAACCGGCCGCGTTCGATCCAAACGCAGTCGGTGAAAGTTCCGCCGGTATCCACGGCTATGCGGGAGGGTGCCTTCGAAGTGTGCTTGCGCGAAGCGGACATGGTCGAGCGAACACTGGCGCGGAGAATCGCCGATTTTAGCACGCGCTCCGCGGCCACTACAGCGGTTTGCCCATCAGGAATGCATCCAGCGAGGCGGCGTAATAGCCGGGCAGGGTGCGCAATATCTGATAGCCCAGCTTGCGGTAGAGCCGCAACGCGGGCCCGTTATTGACTGCTGTTTCCAGGTACACCTCTGTGCAACCGAAGTCGCGCAACCGGTGCTCGCATTCCTGCATCAGCAGGGACGCCAGTCCCATCCGGCGCGCTTCAGGAATAATGTCGAGGGTCAGAATGCGCCCCGCTTTTCCTCGGACCGGGTGGGCAATGAGGAAGCCGGCAATTGCCTGTGTCGCTGCTGCAGTTGCCGGTGTCCCTGCTGGAGTTGCCGAGCGCTCCGCTCCCGGCTCGCGAGAATTCAATCCATTACCCGGCTGGGGACTGGCGACGGTGAGCTTCTCCCGGTCATCCTGCAGTTCGTTATAATCGGCGACCAGCGTTATCGCGTTGCGCCGGGTGATGAAGCCGCTCAATTCCATCTGGGTGTAGGAGATGCCTTGGGGAAAGCAGAGTTGGTCGATTTGCCACAAGCGCTCGAAGTCGGCAGCGCGATAGTTGCGGAGGTTAAACTGCACGTCAGCAGTTTGGCGCTTCCATGGCAAGCCGCGCAAGTGTTCTTCGCCGCGCAACAACGGTTTGTAATCCTGGCGAACACAAAAGGGTGGGAATTATCTTGTTTGAATGACGGGATAGTTTTTCTATGAGCGGGGAGTCGAGTATGGGCTAGATCACGCGGCGGTTAGCGCGCACCTGAATCTTGATCATGGCGCGCAAAAGCGTCATGGCTTGTTTCACTTCCGGCATGCAAAGGCCACAGTAAAGCTGTTTGCCTTCCCGCCGTGTGCCCACGAGGCCGGCGGATTTCAAGATTCCAAGATGCTGAGAAAGGTTCGCTTTGGAAATACCGAGTCCCGCTTGTAGTTCTGCGGACCAGCGATCGCCGCGCTCCAGCATCGCGACCAATTGCAACCGGGTTGGATTGGCGAAGGCCTTGCAGATCGCCGCCTCGCGTTCGTAGTCGTGCGGATTCGACTTTGATTTTTTCTTGATCACACACCCCCAGGTGCCAGCAGAGTGTCCGGTTTGTCCGGGTAGTGCGGCGCTTCAGCGCCGCGTTTCGCCGCGGCCAAACACCCGCCTAAGCCGCTGAGGTCGTCGACCTCAGCGGCTTAGGCGATCTTTTTTCCTGCCCCTATACGCGGGCCTGAAGGCCCGCACTACCCGTATCGGCGGACACACCAATCCTGGAACCGATTTAGAAATAGCACCGCTGCGAATGCTGGGGAATCCCCTAAATGGGGTGCTAACTACGGGGTAATCAACTGACGAACAGGAGTGAGGACTTGCGAAGCGGATTGAACCAAGCGGAAAGCAGGCTGAACCGCCTGCGGCCCGGCGGCCACAGCCGAAATCGGGAACAGGAGGGAAGCACGACCAGCCAACCCTCCGCGTTGCAGAGCGGCGCGAGGCTGATCAGTAGTCGCCATCGTCCTCTTCTTCTTCGTCCTCTTCTTCCTCCTCGTCCTCTTCCTCGACGCGACTCAGTTCCAGAGGCTCCACGGCCACGACTTCAAAATCGGTACCGCATTCCGGACAGGAAACGATTTCGCCCTCGTCAACCTCATCCTCTTCGATGTCCAGATCGCTCTCGCATTCAGGACAAATAACCATAATCATTAGCCTCCCCGTTCTCGATGTTGCCGCGCCGTCAGAATTAGGCCCGCACGTCCCTGCATTTATATTTAGAATCTCTTGGCAGCGTCAAGTAATAGACGCATCCGCTTTCCTGAGGTTCCTGGAGTTCCGATGCCCAGTCTGAATGCAATCCTAAACGGAATCGCGGTTTTGATGTTGACCATCGTCCTCTCGGTTGCTCTTTTTTCTCAGCCGCCGGACACCATCTCCCCTGCCATCCCGGACCCGCAGATCGCTGCGGCCCTGCACCAGGTCTCACGCGAGCGCATCCAGCAAACCATTGAGAAGCTGGTCAGCTTCGAGACCCGGTCGACGCTCTCGTCCGACATGCCGGCCTCCAGCGGAAAAGGCGCCACCGCTGCCGCAGAGTGGATCCGAAGCGAATTCGAACGCTACGCCAAAGCCTGCGGCGGATGCCTGGAAGTGAAGACTGACGAATTTACGCAAGAGCCGGGACCGCGCGTTCCGACCCCCACGAAGATCACCAACGTCTATGCGGTTCTGCGCGGGACCGACTCTGCGAATGCCGGTCGCATCTATCTGGTCAGCGGTCACTACGATTCCCGCGACAGCGACAACAACGACACCAAGGGAGCCGCTCCCGGCGCAAACGATGACGGCAGCGGCACGGCGGTGAGCCTGGAATGCGCGCGCGTGCTGAGCCGGCATCGTTTTCCCGCCACCATCATCTTTCTCACCGTGGCCGGAGAAGAACAAGGGCTATACGGCAGCGCCCACTTCGCCAAAACGGCCAAAGCGGCCGGCTGGGACCTTGAGGCGGTGTTGAACAACGACATCGTTGGCGGCGACCGCACACCGGGAGACACCTTGCAGGATACGCATGTAGTGCGTGTGTTTTCCGAAGGCATTCCGAGCACCTCCGACGAGAAGCAGCTTAAGATGATTCGCGCGCTGGGCGGCGAGAGCGACGGCCCTTCGCGGCAACTGGCGCGCTATGTCGCATCGGTCGCCAAAGAGTATCTGCCTGCCGCAACTTTTAGCACCTTGCTGGTCTTCCGGCACGATCGCTATCTGCGCGGCGGCGATCACTTCTCGTTCAACGCCGAGGGGTTTGCGGCGGTGCGGCTTACCGAATTTCGCGAGAACTACAACCATCAGCACCAGAACGTGCGCACCGAGAACGGCATCGAATACGGTGATCTGCCAAAATTCGTGGACTACGATTACACCGCGAACGTGGCGCGGTTGAATGCGGCGACCCTGGCGTCGCTGGCGTCAGGTCCAGCGCCACCGGCCAATGTGCGCCTGCTGACCAAGGAGTTGCAAAACGATTCCACGCTGGCCTGGGAGCCTTCGCCCGGCGGGCTGGCCACTGGCTATGAAGTCCTGTGGCGCGACACTACCGCGGCCGAGTGGCAACATGTAAAGCCGGTGGGTAATGTCGCCAAGGCCACTTTGCCGCTTTCCAAGGACGATGTAGTCTTTGCTGTACGCGCCCTCGATGCCAGGGGCCATCGCAGTTTGGCGATCGTACCGCTGCCGGAACGCTGAGGCCCGGCCATGCACAGAACGGAGTAAGCCATGCCACGCGGCTCGTCGACCATGTCCATGAGTTTTCCGCCCTTCACCCGCGCGGTGAAAGAGCTGCTCATCGCCAACGGCGTTGTCTTCCTGCTGTTCTGGTTTCTGCGCGCATTTAGCGCCACGGCGCTGTTCGGGGAGTGGGCCTACGTCCATCTCGGACTCGAAGGCGCGGCCGTCGCGCATGGCGAGATCTGGCAGTTGGTGACCTACTCGTTCCTGCACTATGGTGTGCTGCACATCCTGTTCAACATGCTGGCGCTGTGGATGTTTGGCGCGCAACTGGAACAGGACTGGGGCTACGGTCTTTTCCTGCAGTTTTATTTTTTCTGCGTGATGGGCGCGGCGCTGGTCACGGTCGCGGTCTCCTTCACCGGCCTGCTCGGTGTCTCGCCTCGAACTTTAACCGTCGGCGCGTCGGGTGGCATCTACGGACTGCTGCTGGCCTTCGGCATTCTGCACGGCGAATCACAAGTGATGCTCTTCCCGTTTCCCTTCCTCATCAAGGCCAAGTATTTCGTGATCGGCATCATCGCCCTGGCAATGTATGGCGCGCTGTCGTCCGCGCAGGGTGGAGGCCAGTCGATCGCCTACATGGCGCACCTGGGCGGCGCGCTCTTCGGCTACATCTGGCTGAAGTTTATTCCCCGCCGCGGCTTTGGCTACGCCGCCTCGGAGCGAGCCTTCGGACTGCGGAACTCCTATTACCGCTGGAAGCGCAAGCGCGCCGCACGCAAGTTCGAGGTGTATATGCGCAAGCACGATCGCGGCGACTACCGGCACGACGACTACTTCGACGAACACGGCAACTTCCGCGATCCCAGCACGCGCGATGTGCGCAAGAAAAACGGCGACTCCACCCCGCCGTGGGTGAACTGAGAAGTCTCGCTCATTTGAATGAACTCCGCGCTCCGGTAAAATCCGGTCAGGCCATGACTCCCGATCCCAAGCTTCTGTCCTTTTCCGAAGCGCGACAGACGGTTGAGCAGTACGCTGCCACGCTCGGGCCGACGCAGCCCGAGATGCTGTCCCTGCTCGACGCTCTCGGTCTTGTGCTTGCCGAAGATCTGCGCGCCGACCGCGATTTCCCACCCTTTCCGCGCTCCACGCGCGATGGATTTGCAGTGAGGGCTGCCGACGTCGCTGCAACGCCTGCGCGCCTGCGTTGTGTCGGGGAGATCAAGGCCGGAGCAACCGTAGAACAAAGCGCGATCAAAATTGCAGCCGGAGAAGCCGCCGAAATCATGACGGGCGCGCCCGTTCCCGCCGGCGCCGATGCCGTCGTGATGGTGGAATACGCCGAGCGAGACGGCGACGTGGTGACGGTTCGTCGCGCGGTGCGAGCAGGCGAGAACATTGTTCCCGCCGCAGCCGAAGCGCGTCAGGACGCGACCATGGTCTTACGCGGAACTCGCGTGAACCATGCCATCGTGGCCGTTGCAGCCGCGGTGGGACGCGCGGAGATCGCCGCTTATCGCCGACCACGGGTCGCCGTTCTCGCCACCGGCGACGAACTGGTGGACATCAACCTGCCGCCCGGCCCCAACGAAATTCGTAATTCCAACAGTTACTCGCTGGCCGCCCAGGTTTATGCCGCTGGTGGCGAAGCCGTGATTCTGCCGGTCGCGCCCGACAGCGCCCATGAACTGGCCCTGCTGTTACGCAAAGGCTTCCAAAGCGATCTGCTGCTGATCAGCGGCGGGGTTTCCATGGGCAAATACGATCTGGTCGAACAGGTCTTGGCTTCGTTCGACGCCCGGTTCCTGTTCACCGGCGTTCGCATTCAGCCGGGAAAGCCGGTGGTGTTCGGCGAGGTTGCGCTTCACGGGCGCACCGTACCCTTCTTTGGGCTGCCGGGAAATCCAGTTTCTACCATGGTCACGTTTCAACTCTTCGCTCGCCCTTTGCTCGATGGGCTGGCCGGCTCCAAGCCCCAGCCGTTGCCGTTTGCACAAGCGAGTCTGAAAGAGGAATTCACCATTAAGACAGGACTGACGCGGTTTCTGCCGGCGCAACTGGGTGGCACGCACGAGCGGCCGGAGGTGGAACTGGTGCGCTGGCAGGGTTCGGGAGACTTAATGGCCGTCTCCGGCGCGAACTGCTACATTGTGGTACCACCGGATCGCGAGCGGTTCGCTGCCGGAGAAGCGGTGACGGTCCTGCTGTTCTGATTCGAGTGCTACATCGCCTGTGGCCCAGCCATAGGAATGAAAAATAACCACGGAGGCACAGAGATCACGGAGAAAGCTCGACAGAAACCAATAACTCCGTGTCCTCCGTGTCGAAGCCTGCCCTGAGCGAAGCCGAAGGGTGGTAAATGATTTTCGACGGCGCGATGGCAAAGCGGAACCACAAGTCGAAGAAGCTGTCGCACTACGACGCCGCCGGGCGGGCGTCGATGGTGGACGTTTCCGCCAAACAGCCCACCCTGCGCGAAGCCGAGGCCCGGGCCTTCGTGGCGATGGGCCGCGCGGTGATGCGGGCCCTGCCGCAAAATCCCAAAGGCGATCCGCTGGAAGTCGCGCGCGTCGCCGGTATCATGGCCGCCAAACGCACGGCGGAACTGATTCCCATGTGCCATCCGGTTCCGCTGAGCAAAGTCGATGTTCAACTTAAGGTGCGGAAGGACGGAGTCGCCATTCGCAGTCTCGCTCGCACAACCGCTGTTACCGGCGTCGAAATGGAAGCCCTGGTCGCGGCCTCGGTCGCCGCGCTGACCGTTTACGACATGTGCAAGGCGCTGGACAAAGGCATCGAGATTCGCGAGATTGCGCTGGTACGAAAGACGGGCGGTAAGAGCGGGGAGTATCAGCGCAAGAAATCAAAGTCGAGATAAGGAATTATGAGAACCGCCGCTGTCTTGACCATCAGTGACTCCTCGGCGCGAGGCGAGCGCGCCGACCGCTCCGGGCCGGCCACTGCCGAGCTGCTTCGCCAGGAAGGCTTCGATGTCATCCGCCTGGAGATCGTTGCCGACGATCAGCCGACCATCGAGTCGGCGCTGGTTCGCTTGAGTGACCAGGTCCAATTGATTGTGACGACGGGTGGAACCGGCATTGCCGCTCGCGATGTCACGCCTGAGGCGACACGCGCGGTGTGCTCCAAGCTGATCGAGGGCATTCCGGAGAGAATGCGCGCTAAGGGGACGGCCAACACTGCCTACGCCATTCTGAGCCGCGGGGTTTGCGGCGTACGCGGGCGCACGCTCATTCTAAACCTGCCGGGCAGCCCAACCGGGGCATCGGAGTCGCTGCTGGCCGTCGTCGAGATTCTGCCCCACGCGCTCGATCTATTGGCGGGCAAAACCGTGCATGACGATGCCCACCCGCCGCGCTCCGAGTAGGCTCTAGCATCCAATCCAGCTCGCGCCTGCGTACAATAGCTCTCTTGCTGTGCCGAGAACCACCCGGGGAAAGACTTGGACCCTCTCACTCATTTTCTGACTGGCGCGTGCATGGGACGCGCAGGCTTCAATCGTAAGAGCGCCCTCACCACGCTGACGATGGTGTTGGCCGCTGAGGCTGCTGACATCGACGTGCTGTGGGCGCTCAAGAGCTCCACCGCAGGGCTCCAGCATCACCGCGGAATCACGCACAGCTTCGTGGGTGTGCCGTTGATTGCCGCCGCGGTGCTGGCCTTCGTGTATCTCGGCCATCGGCTGAAGCTGCGACTGCGGCCCCCGCGTGCGCGCTCCCCCGAAGCTCCGCCGCGGTTGCCCATCCGCTGGGGATATCTTTACTTCTGCGCGGTGGTGGCCGCTCTCAGCCATTTACTGCTGGACTACACGACCGCCTACGGCATTCGCCTGTTTGAACCATTCGACTTCCGCTGGTATTCCTGGGACATCGTTGCCATCATCGAGCCCATCATGCTGCTTGCGCTCATCGCCGGGCTGGTTCTGCCTTCGCTGTTCGGCTTGATCAACCAGGAAATTGGCGCCCGCAGCACGGGCCCGCGAGGCCGGGCGGGGGCAATCTTCGCTCTGGCGTGTCTGGTGCTGGTTTGGGGCTTCCGCGACTATCAGCATCGCCGCGCCGTCACCGCCATGAACTCGTTCCTCTACCACGGGGCCGCGCCGTTGCGGCTGGCCGCGTATCCCTACATGATCAATCCATTCCGCTGGCACGGCGTGGTCGAGACGGCTGGCTTTCTTGAAACCGTTCCGGTGAATTCGCTGGCCCCGGAGGTCGATGACTCGCACGGCCTGGTTTTCTACAAGCCGGCTGAAACCGACGCCAGCCGCGCGGCAAAATCTTCGTACTTTGGGCAGGTGTACCTGGATTGGGCGGTATTTCCCATGGTGGAAGTGCAGGAATTTCGGGGCGAGCACGGAGGCTATCTCGCCGAGTTCAAGGACCTGCGCTACACCTTCCCGGATATGCGGGGCCGAACGCCGTTGGGCGGTTACGTCGTGCTCAGCCCCGACCTGCGCGTGCTGCAGCAGGGGATGAACTCCAGCCGCTCGCCGACGGTGGACAGCCTGGAGCACGGGCCTGGCCGGCAGTGATTCCACCAAAAATTTGCCGTCACCCGCTGACCCCCTTGACGGACGGCGACGCGGCGTACAGAATCAAAGGGCTGAGGTGAACATGCTGGCGTATGTCTTCGTACTCGTTGCCGTGGCCGTGCACCTGCGGTTTTTCGCGATGCCTTTCAGCTTCACGCCGGTGGCCGCCGCCCTGCTGTTTTTCGGGGCGCGCATGCCCCGCAAGCAGATGTGGATTCCGGTGGCCCTGCTGGTCGCCTCCGACGTCTATCTCACGCGGGTGACCTACGCCTATCCGCTGACAGCCGACCATTTCGTCACTTGGGCCTGGTATGCGGCCATGCTGCTGCTGGGTGGTGTGCTGATCAAGGGTTTCTCGGCGCTGCGCATCGGCACCGCTTCCCTGACCGCTTCGGTTTCGTTTTTCCTGATCAGCAACTTAGCGGTGTGGATGGTCTGGCGCGACATGTATCCCAAGACCATCAACGGCCTGCTGACGTGCTATGTCGCCGGCTTGCCCTTCTTCCGCGCCGAAGTTGTCTCCGACCTGCTGTTCTGCGGGGTCTTTTTTGGCATTGCATACCTGGCGAGCCAGCGCGCGACGGAGCCGGCTTCGGTTCCCGTTAGCCGCAACCTTCGCTAAGGCCCTCGTGAGCATGACAAACAGCCGGACACATCGTCCGGCTTTGTTTTTGCGCTTGCCCTTCTCTGGAATTGTCATTACGAGCGCAGCGAGGAATCTGCTTTGGCTAGCGTTGGGACGAGCGCTGCGGCGTTCCGCTTCTTCCCCCGCGTAAATACGCAGGCTCCCATCGTCCCCCAGCTTTTGCTAATTGCTAGTTGCTTAATTGCTAGTTGCCCGTTGCTTCTTGCGATATGCTAGGGACTTCCCATGACCGAAAAGCGCAAAGTCCTTGGCCGAGGCTTGGAGACCCTGCTCCCGCCGCGACACCTGCCTCATGCTTCGACCGCGGTTTCGTCCACGGCGCACACCCCAGCGCCGAGCGATCGCCCCGGCGAGGCGCTGCACCAGATTTCGCTCGACCACCTCGACCGCAACCCCTACCAGACGCGCACCGTTTCTCTCGACCCGGCCGCGCTCAACGAGCTGGCCGCTTCCATTCAAGCCGTAGGCGTGCTGCAGCCCATAGTGGTGCGGCCGGTGGCGGGCGGACGCTATCAGGTCATTGCCGGCGAGCGCCGCTGCGAAGCTGCGCGTATGCTCCACCACCAAACCATCCCCGCAGTGGTGCGCCCGGTCTCCAACGAGCAGGCCATGGAGATGACCATCGTCGAAAACTTGCAGCGCCTGGATCTGACCCCCATGGAGGAGGCCCGCGGCTACGACCGGCTGTCGCGCGAGTTCGGCCTCACCCAGGAGCAGATGGCGCTGCGCACCGGCAAGGAACGGTCGTCGGTGGCCAACTTCCTGCGCCTGTTGAAGCTGCCGACCAGCGTGCAGGCCATGCTCGACCAGGGCGAGCTCAGCTTCGGCCATGCCAAGGTGCTGATGGCGCTGGAGTCGCCCGAGGCCATCGAGCAGCTGGCCCGGCGGGTGGTCGCACTTTCGCTTTCAGTTCGCCAGACCGAGCAGGCGGTTACTAATCTGGTTCACCCCCCGGAAAGGGCCGAAAAGGTTCGAATTGTGGACCCAAACGTCAAAGAAGCCGAGCAAGAGCTGCAACGGGCGCTGGGCGTCCGGGTCGCCATTACCGACCGCAATGGCAAAGGCAAGATCCTGATCGAGTACTCCTCCCTGGAGGATTTCGACCGCATTCTCGAGGTGATGAAGGCCAAGTGATGGGCACGCCGCGCACACCTCAAAGCCTGTTCATGGTACTCAGACGGATGGTGCGAGCGAAGGAGGGGGGTGACCAATAAGTTGTAGAGACCCGTGAGCGCAATTACCGACAAAACGGGATTGGTCAGCGCACGCTAGAACCGAAGGGTTTACCCGGGGACACCGGGGGCGGTCTCGAGGAAAATTCCTTCGGAAACACCCCAATGCAAACTGCGCGCCGACCCCGCCTGTCATCTCTTGCGTGCAGCTTCGCACTGAAAGCGCTCTCGGCTGACGCGCTCAACAGGAAAGGGTGGCAGTGTGACGAAATTTAGCGTATCGAAGATGGCCTGCGTCGTCTTTGTGTTTTGTGCCGCAATGACGATCGCCTCGTCTGGACAAACTTTAACCACGGTTTACAGCTTTTGCTCTCAAACGAACTGCGCTGACGGGGCTTTGCCTGACGCGGGGTTGGTGCAAGGCAGCGACGGGAGCCTGTACGGCACAACGTCCCAAGGCGCAGCCGACGACGGTACGATCTTTAAGATCACTCCCCAAGGTGCACTCACCACGCTGCACACGTTCGGCGGCGCCGACGGCGCGAACTCTTTGGCCGAGCTGGTGCAAGGCACCGACGGAAACTTCTATGGGACAACGTTCAATGGCGGAGCCAACGACGACCCTAGCTGCGTCTTTGGCGGCTTTGTCGGGTGCGGGACGGTTTTCAAAGTCACCCCGGAAGGCAGTTTGAACACGCTCTACAATTTTTGCTCGCAGCAGTACTGCTTCGACGGCGCCGAACCTCCCTCCGCATTGGTGCAAGGCACCGACGGGAACTTGTACGGGACGTCCGGCGGCCAAGCTGGCGGCACGTTCTTCAAAATCACGCCTGCGGGCACGCCGACCACGCTCTACTACTTTTGCTCTCAGCCGAACTGCGCTGACGGCGAGTACCCTCTGACCTTGGTGCAAGGCACCGACGGGAACTTCTACGGAACAACCTATGCAGGCGGAACCAGCAGCAACTGTACATCATATTCCTCTAACGGCTGTGGCACGGTCTTCAAAATTACCCCGCAGGGCACACTGACCACGCTGCACAGCTTCGACAACGCTGGTGGCTGCTATCCCGAGGCAGGGCTGGTGCAAGGCACCGACGGGAACTTCTACGGGACTACGAGCGGGGGTGGGCCTAGTGGCTACTGTGGCTACCCGGTACCTGTCGGGGGCACGGTATTCAAGATCACTCCCGCGGGCATACTGACCACACTGTACGACTTTTGTTCCAGAACAAACTGCACCGACGGCGACCTCCCTCACGGCGCGTTGGTGCAGGCCACCGATGGCAACTTCTACGGGACAACAAACGGAGGCGGCAGCCATGGCAATTGTGGCGGTATCGCCTGTGGCACAGTCTTCGAAATCACCGCGGCGGGCACGCTGACCACGCTGTATAACTTTTGCTCTCAGCCGAATTGCGCTGACGGCATACTGCCTTACGGTAAGCTGATGCAAGCCGCCGACGGGAACTTCTACGGAACAACGTATGAAGGCGGGACGAACGGGGCGGGCACGGTCTTCCGTCTGATCCCACTAGGGAGCAGCACCACGGCGGTGACCAGTTC
>PLXE01000100.1 GCA_003151335.1 Acidobacteriaceae bacterium | reverse complement strand
GGCCTTCTCATCCCATCTGGTTACGACAGCTATCGTTCCACCCACAACAGCCAGGTGGATGCTTACGCAAGCGGCTTGACCCAGATCGTGCTTAGTATCTCCAGCTACTTCGCGCCGTAGCTGAAAGTCGTGATTCGGTCGACCGATTCACGAAGGCAGGTGGAAGCATCAAAGCTTTACCTGTCCTCCTCGCCTCGCGCAATCTACCTACGTCCTTGATGTACTGAAACGGCGAAAAAGGCTTTAGTTTTGGCGGTCTAATCGTGCTACTATCCGCGCCAGCAATCGGCAAAGTGTCAGGTTGCTCTGGCGCGTTCAAGCACCGGAAAGAGAACCTTGGGAAAATTTGTTAGAGGATTCGCGATGGCCGACCGCAGACTTCGCTGGTTTCTCATATTCAGCTTCGCAGTACTGGCGTCGCCGGTCGTCGCGCAGCAAGTGATTGCGACGGTGCCGGTAGGTGTACAGCCCCAGAAGTCAGCGGTCAACCCGGTGACCAACAAGATCTACGTGCCCAACGCTTGCGGTAACGATCCCAATTGTGCGGGATTCGGGACGATGAGCGCGATCGACGGCGCAACGCTGGCCACTACCAGCGCTCCCGTGGGGAGCCTTCCTTTCGGCGTGGCGGTCAACCCGGTGACGAATAGGATCTACGTCGCCAATCAGTGTGGAAACCACCTGCTTTGCAGTAGCTTCAGCGGCACGGTGACAGTGATTGACGGCACGAGCAATACCGTCGTTGCCACCGTTACGGTCGGGAGCAAACCCTACGGCATCGCGGTGAACCCGGCTACCAACCTGATCTACGTGACAAATTACTGCGGCAACGATACCACTTGCCAGACTCACAATGGGACGGTGTCGGTGATTAGTGGCGCCAGCAATACCGTCACTGCCAGCGTTAACGTTGGGGCTGGCCCTGTCCAGCCGGTGGTCAACTCGGCGACTAACAAGATTTATGTTCCGAACTCTTGCGGCACTGATCCCTCCTGTCCTTTTCAGCCTTACAGCCAGGGAACCGTGACCGTGATCGACGGCGTTACCAACAATCCCACTTCTGTCAACGTCGGGGTCTATCCCTTCGCCCTGGATGTCAATCCGGTGACGAACAAGATCTACGTGGCGAATGTCTGCGGCGACGACCCCAACTGCAACAGCACCGCCACCATGACTGTTGTCAATGGGACCACACTCGCCACCACACAGGTCCCCGTCGGCGGATTTTTCCCGCGTGCCATTGCGGTCAATTCGGTCACCAACAAGATTTACGTTCCCAGCTATTGCTTTGGCGATGCTTCCTGCCACGGCCACCCTAACGGAACCGTTTCGGTGGTTGACGGCGGGACCCTTGCCTACAGCAGCGTTGGCGCGGGGATCGCCCCCAGCACCATGGCGGTCAATTCGGCCACCAACAAAATCTACGTTGCCAACCAATGCGGCACCGATCCCGCCTGCAATACCTACACTGGGACGGTGACGGTGCTCGACGGGGCAACCCTTGCTACCACCACCATTTTCGTTGGTGCTAATCCCTTTGGTTTGTCTGTCAACTCTACGACCAACAGAGTTTACGTCCCGAACTATTGCGGCAACGATCTGTCTTGCCGCACTCACAACGGCACGGTCTCGGTGATTGCTGACACTCCGCCTCCCACGGCTCTGCAATTTGTTCCACTGGCCCAGCCGTGTCGCGCTGTCGATACCCGGCCAGACCACGGCGGAGGCGGCCCGATTCAAGGTGGCAGCTTCCAGAACTTCCCAATTTCCAGCGCAGGGAGCTGCCCGGATCTGCCGTCGGCAGCCGCCTACTCCATGAACGTCTCAGTTGTTCCCAACGGACCGCTGGGCTACCTGACCGTATGGCCCGCGGGGCAGCCGCGTCCGTTAGCTTCGACGTTGAACTCGCTGGATGGCCGCATCAAGGCCAATGCGGCAATCATCCCGGCGGGCACCAGTGGAGACATCAGCGTGTACCCTGCGGCCACGACCAACGTGATCGTCGACATCAATGGCTATTTCGCGCCGGTGTCGGGTTCGACACTGGCGTTTTATCCGCTCACACCATGCCGGGTCGCCGACACGCGCAATAGCAGCTATCCCCAGGGCCTGGGACCGCCGTTTTTGAATGCCGGCCAGGAACGGCAATTCCCCATACTGAATGCGACCAGCTGCAACATTCCCTCCAGCGCCCAAGCCTATTCGCTGAATTTCTCGGTGGTGCCGCACGGCTCGCTGTTTTATATGACGGTTTGGCCGACGGGCGAAAGCCGGCCGGTGGTCTCCACCTTGAACGACATCCCCGGGACGATCATCGCCAATGCCGCAATTGTGGTTGCGGGTACCACAGGCAACGTCTCGGTTTACCCCACCAATGACACCGACTTGGTCATTGACATCAATGGCTACTTCGCAGCAGCGGGTCCGGGCGGGCTGTCGCTCTACGGTGTGCAACCCTGCCGGGTGATCGACACCCGCCAGCTAAGCGGCGCCTTCAATGGGGCCCTGAGTCCGCCGGTGGATGTGGTGGACGCGGGATGCGTAGCTTCGAGTTTGGCGCAAGCGTATGTGTTCAATGCCAGCGTCGTGCCCGTCGGCGCCCTGGGCTATCTGACGTTGTGGCCGGACGGCACCACCCAGCCTCTGGTGTCGACTCTGAACGCACTGGACGGATCAATTTCGTCCAACATGGCGATCGTGCCCAGCACCAATGGCAAGGTCGATGCTTATGCGTCGGGGCTCACGCAACTGATCCTCGACATCTCCAGCTACTTCGCGCCATAGGGCCTGCAGAGGAGAACGGGGTATCGTCCGGAGGCCGATCGCCAACTTGTCCCGAAGTCCTCTTCGGGGAAATGTGGCGTGACGGTGCATCGCTTGCGCTCCGATCTCCCCGAAGCCGGTTTCTGGCCCGTGTGACGACCGAATGCTTAGCTGAGCATTCTGTCCGGTTCAGATTGGTTACGAGATCGCCTGTTCACGCCAGCTATCCCCAGCCGCCGAAGAAGCGTCTCCGCATGTTGCTATTCGCGGGTATACTCGATCGTAACTTTCTCAGATTCTGTGAAAAGGGAAATGTAAGCGGACCAGGCGCTTACGTGGTAGATCGTATGGCTGTCCACGAGTATATGTGTAAGTTTGTCCCTGCAGATATAGAAGCTGCGCTGGGTCGGCGCTACATCATTGATTCCGAAATTGCCGTTGGCGGCCAGGGAGTAGTTTTCAGGACGACCAGAACTTCTCAGCCAGACGGCACAGCCGCGAATGACGGTGTAGCTCTGAAGTTAAGCTTCGATCGCAGACGGAGCATTCGCGTACAGCCCGAGATCACCGCGATGGAGAACTTCTCGCATCCAAACTTGGCTCGGATGATCGAGCATGGCGATTGTGACGTGGTGGCCGGTAGACACACGCGATACGTCGCGTGGGAATTCATAGACGGGCAAACCCTGAGCGTTCTGTTGAAAAACGGACCGCTGCTGGAGTCCGAAGTCCTGGCGATCGGGCGCGATGTCTCGTCTGCAATTGCGGAAATTTGGTCGCGACGCATTGTTCATGGGGACATCAAGCCCTCGAACATCATGCTTAGAAACTCCGGCGGCCCCATCAAGTTCGGCTCAGCGGACAGCGCCGTTCTCATCGACCTCGGCGCGGCCAAATATTTAGATCAAGTCAATATTCTTACACTCAAGCCCTTAGACCGACGCGACCGTCGTCGTTCCAGGCCTGTCGGAACGTTGGGTTACTTTTCGCCGGAGCAGATCAAAGGGACAAAGGCATTGTCGTGCGCCTCCGACGTTTTTTCCCTCGGCGTAGTAATGCTGCAATGCTTACTGGGGCAGCATCCCACGGACTATGACCAGTACGCCTTACTAGACGGCATCCGGGCGAGCGGAGGCAGGCTGGCAGCGAACGTAGGCTTGCTTTGCGCGTTGGATATGATGCTGTCGCCACTCCCGACGTTTAGGCCGAATCCTGCGGAACTCAGCCACCGCTTCCAAAGCCTGCGGCAAACGATGCAAGCGGAGTTTGTCAAGGGCGCTCGCGCATCTCAGGAAGCTCAGGGCTAGTCAGCGGCAGATAGCTGTTGTGAAATCCCCATAGCGCTCATTGAGGGTCAATGAGTGAAATCGCCTGTGGCTGTTGAAAAACTCCGTGTTTCACAAAACCGGCCGGGGCCCCGGGTCTCGCGCTCTTCGAGACCCGGGACAACATGGAGGCAATGAACACGTAAGACTTTCTTGGATCGCCCTTGGTTAAGTCCGCCTTCGCGAACTTGCTTCCCGATATCGTCCGTGTCACAGTTATGAGCATGCTTACACGTCCCAATCCCACCGAATACGCCGAGTTCTACAAGAACTACATTGCCCGCGTTCCCGAAGGCTCCGTCCTCGATTTTCTCGCCAAACAGCTTGGCAATTACCGTCAACTGCTGGTGGGCGTGTCCGACGAGGCAGCCAGCGCGGCGCCTGCGCCGGGGAAGTGGAGCATCAAGCAGGTGCTCGGGCACTTGTGCGACGCCGAGCGCGTCATGACATACCGCGCTTTGCGCTTTGCGCGCAGCGATGCCGAGGAGCTGCGCGGTTTCGAGCAGGACGATTACGTCCGCGAAGCGCATTCCAACTCGCGCAGTGTGGACGACCTGCTCGCCGAATTCGAGAGCATCCGCAAAGCGACGATCGCTCTGTTCGGGTCGTTGCCTCCGGAGGCCGAGACGCGCGCTGGCATTGCCAACGGAAATAAAGTTACCGTCCGCGCGCTGGCGTATATTGCCGCCGGCCACGCGCAACACCATTTCGAATCCCTGAAAGCAGGTCTCCCCCAAGGGGCCGGAACAGGCCGCTAGCAGCCGCCCGTCGCGGAGGCGCCACAAACTGGCTGGATTGTTATACTGAAAAAGCATGAGAATCGTTAGAAATATTGCGGCGATCGCCAAAGGCATGAGCGTGACCTTCCGGGAAATGTTTAACCCGACCATCGTGGAGAACTATCCTGATGGTCCCGGTCCGACCAGGGGCGCGATGTTCCAGGAGCGCTTTCGCGGAATGCACGTATTGCAGCGCGATGAGAACGGGCTGGAGAAGTGTGTGGCGTGTTTCCTGTGCGCCGCCGCCTGTCCCTCGAACTGCATCTACATTGAAGCCGCCGAGAACACCGCCGAGAAACGCGTGAGCGGCGCCGAGCGCTACGCCAAGGTTTACAACATCGATTACAACCGCTGTATCTTTTGCGGCTACTGCGTGGAAGCCTGTCCCACGGACGCAATCACCCATGGTCACGGCTTCGAACTGGCGACTTACAATGCCAGCAGCCTGGTTTACCGCAAAGAGCAGTTGCTGGCCGGGACGCCCGCGCACGAAGGCGCCAACGCCATCTTTAGCCAGTACGAGAATGCCAGACTGGTTCCGAACAAGTAGCTGATTCACGCTTACGGTTCCGTCCCACCTCAGTAACTCCGTTGATGGGGTTTTCTTAGAGCGGTTCCAGGATTGGTGTATCCGCTTGCACGGGTAGTGCGGCCCGGTATCGCTTCGCCCGAACGGCGCACACGCAGTATTATCGGATGCATGTCCAATCGATCTAGTCATGTCGAGCCGCGCTGGCCGGTCTTTCTTGGGCTAGCGGCCGTCGTAGTTCTTCATTTCTCCCTGCCTGCTGTCCTCAGCCTTGGGCCCAATTGGCTGTTGGTTGCAGTGTTTGCGGTGCTCGCCGCGTTTGTCTCGATTTCTCATTCGAGAGGCGCTGAGAAGACTGCGTACGTTGGCGGGCTGATTCTGATCAGTTCCGTTGCTCTGGCCGTGATCGCATCCCTGGTCCTGCTGGTACGCTTCCTGCCAACCCACAAGGAGTCACCGCTTGATCTCCTGCAATCGGCGGCCTCCCTCTGGATCAGCAACGTGCTGGTGTTTGCCGCCTGGTATTGGAAGTTAGATGCAGGAGGCCCCTACCAGAGGGAAAAGGCAAGGAGTCATAACCAAGGCGCATTCCTCTTTCCCCAGATGGCCCTTCACCAGGAATCCCCGGCGAAGCCCGATAGCTGGCATCCTCGCTTCATCGACTATCTCTTTCTCTCGTTCAACACCAGCACCGCGTTGTCGCCGACGGATACGCAAATTCTTTCCCCTTGGGCGAAGACCCTGATGATGCTGCAATCGCTCATTTCGTTGACCATCATCGTGTTGCTGGCGGCGAGGGCGGTGAACATACTGTGAATTGTGCGCGTCCCCGAAGGCCGGTTTTGCACTGCCGAATCGAGCTGCCTCAGTAGTGGAACCGGTATTTCACCTGTACCGACAGCATCCGGGGATCGGCCCAGTGCGAGCCGCCAAAAGTGTTGCTGTTATCCAGTTGGTAGCGATTGTTGGTGATGTTGGCGCCGATCAACCTGACCGTAATCTTCTCGCCGAAAGTCTTTCCCAGCGCCAAATCGAAGGTGTAATTACTCGGCAGGTGATTGGGCCCGTTGCCATTGAGAAATCCCGAGCCATAGTTGAACGTCAGGGCGGCAAAGCTGCGCCACGGCAGATCGCCTTCCATCCCGGCAGAAAGCGTGTTGCGCTGATCGTGGTCCAGATAAAAACCTCCCGCAGGCGGAGGCGAAAAATCCGTCAGCCCGCCCGTTACGGCTCCAAACCCCTGGGCTTGCTGGTTCGAGAACACCAGATGGGCGTGGTAATGGTTGAGAATCAGAGGCGAGCGGACGGCTGCTTCCAAGCCCTTGAGGCGGGCCGCTTGAATGGTGAGCGGCAGAAAGATGTTCGAATTGCCGAGGGCGTCGTGGTCAAAGAAATTTCGCGCTCCGGTGTGAAAGTAGGTGAGGGTCGATACCCAGTTGTGCAGTGGAATGGTGACCCCATACTCCTGCTGAGTGTCGCGTTCGCCCTTCAAGGGAAGGAAGGCAACTCCCTGGCTGGCCGCGAACTGGAGCAGCGGCCCCGACACGGTGTCGAGCGGCGGCGGCTGGTAGCAATAGGAGTAGGCGGCGCGCAGCACCCAATTGAGCTTAGGAATACGGATGGCCGCTCCCAGACGGGGATCGGCGGCATTCTCAGTGAGCTGACCGGCAAAGTGGGTAAGCCGAAGCCCTCCCGTCAAAGTTAGCCACGACGTCGCCTTGAACTGGTCTTCGAGAAACACCGCCTCCAGGTTGCCGCCCGGAGACACGCGCTGGCTGAAGGCGTCTCCTGAACCGTTGTTTGCGATCACCGAAAAAAATGTGTTGTCCTGCTGCGCGAAGGCATAGATCCCGACACGCGCATTGTTCCTGGCATTGATGGCAGAAACTGTTACCTGGCCGCCTTCATAGTTGGAGCTACGATTGTCGGTGGCGATGGGAACGTCGCTCGGCCCTCCCTCATACGCGGCGCGATTGAAGTGATAAAACGGCGACGCGATCAGCATGAGCCCGGGGGAATACGTGTGCACCCAGGTGGCCGTTCCGAAGATGTCCTGTTCGCGCTCGCGGTCTTGGACGCCCGCGGCCTGCGTGTCAGGACCATTCGGCACCTGGTAGTGGTCGAGGCGAAGGCCGGCATCGAAACGAAACTGGTCCTTGGAATTGGGATTGTAGATGAGAGAAGTGAATGCGCCGCCTCCACTCGCATGGTTGTGCAGATTGATGCTGGTGGGCGGCTCCATACCCCAGTCCGTGTTATTGCCGCTGATGCTGGCGTAATAGGCGAACTTCGCAGTGTGGTCGCCGAAGCTCAGCCAGTCGTCAGTTTGGTTGTAGTTGCCGTAGCTGGCGATCAGTTCCGCTTCCCGATTGCGTTCGAAGCCGTTGTTCGGGGCGACGTTAAACACACCGTAAGTTCGGTCGCCGTATTCCGCCGCATAGCTGCCGGTCTCGGCCTGGAGGTAGGAGACATCCTTGGGATTGAACTGCAATCCGATGTTGGAGGCAATGTTTGTATTCGGTATGGGCACGCCGTCGATTGCCCATGTGACCTGGTGGCCGCCACGGACGTGAAGCTGATCGTGCACCATATACGCTCCGGGAACAAATTCGGTGATGATCTTGAAGCTGTTGCTGGCATCCACACCGGCGTAGCGCGAGATCTGCTTTTGGTCGATCACGATGTCTCTGCGCGGCGACTCCGGATCCAGGTCCTCAGGCGCTGCCGTGACCGTGACCTTCTCTTGCGCCATGGCGATCGCCAACTGGTAATGCAAGATTGGCGCACTGCCCGACACGACCAGCAGGGCCTGCTTCTGAGGAGCGAATCCAGCCGCTTCGACGGTGACCGTATATTGGCCGAGAGGGACTGCGTCGAAGTGGAACTCTCCATCGGCGCCAGTCTCCGCCGTCATGGAATAGTCCGAATCGCCAGCTTGAAGCGTGGCGTGGGCCCCAGTGATGGGGTGGTGCTGCGGGTCATGGACAACCCCGCGCACATTGCCGAACACGGTCGCTGCGGATGGCGAGACTGCCATTGCGAGCAACGCGCTGATGAGCACGATGAGCGCGGCCGTCCTCGCAATCCGGGCACTGTGCTGCAAATTGGTTCTCCCCGTAGTAGCTGTGGTGAGGCCGAGAGCGTGGGCGGATCATCCGCGCATGACGTGCACCGCTGAGTCGCGAATTCAGCGCAGACACGCGGAGCACCACTCGCTCACCTGCATCGTGAGCCGGCTCTGGCTTGTGTACAAATCGGTCGAGAGAAGAGAACTAGGAAAGAGGAGGGCCGCGCTTCTGGGCATTGCCGGCAAGGCGTAGCGCGACATCAGGCGATTCCAGAGCAACCGAGTTTTCGCAGTCGAGGCTGACGCTCAACACCGTGGCCGCTGCGCCGAGAGGTATGGAGTGCGAGGTCAGAGCGGTGAAACGGCGATATGGGCAATTGGCTGTTACCGTCGGGAAGCCATCGCCTTGCGGAAGCATCGCGCAATGGTGTTTGCCGCTGCGACGGCAGCAGGCCGGAACCCCGGATTCCCGCGCCAGCAGCATGGGCAGAGCCAGTCCCGCAAACATCAGGACAAGCAGTAAACTGGCAGCAAGACGGCGCATGAGCAGCAGAATTCTACTACATCACAATGGTTTGTGATGGCGACCGCCGCCGGCGGACGGCGGAGCCAGACCGCGCGCTGCCACTTCCACGTTACAATTCCACACGGGAGAAACTTCGTGCGCTATCTCATTGTGCTGCTGGCGATCGCCGGGATCGTGGTTTCCGGCCTGGCCCTGAAAGTCCACTACGACACGGGTTCCGAGCCGTGCAGCATCAATGACAAGTGGGACTGCGGCGTCGTGAACCACAGCCCGTATGCGGTGATCCGCGGCGCGCCGGTGGCCGCCATCGGCATCGTTGGATACCTGCTGATCGGCGTTTTGGGATTTATGCGCCGCCGTGGGCTGCTGCTGGTCTGCGTTTTGATTGGGATGGGATTCGCTTTGTATTTGACAAACATTGAGGCCCGCGTTCTGGAGGTGTGGTGTCTCTATTGCGTGATCTCGCAAGGAATTATCGCCGTGCTCACGCTGCTGGCGCTGGTATGGATCGGATGGGCAAGATTTCGAACCAGGGCTGCGTAAGTGACTTTGCTACCAAGGTGACCGAGGAACGTCGCCGTTGTATCCAGCTTCCTATAGTTAGTCTTTCTGTCTATGGCATCTCCGGACTTCCGTATATGATGTGTTCTTCCATCAATCCTGGTGCGGCGCTGAACTGGCGAGATCCTCATTGTGGAATTGACGCTTATATTCGGTATGGTTGGCGTTCTGCTGGTGGTGGCGTACCTTGCCAACCGGCTGTCGCGTTTGACCCGTGTGCCCGACTTGGTTGTGCTGCTGTTGATCGGCGTAACCCTTGGTCCGATTTTGCATTGGGTCCGGCCTGCGATGTTTCAGGGCGCCATCGATATCCTCGGAACGCTGGCCCTCATCCTGATTCTTTTCGCCGGCGGAGCCGAACTCAGGTTGCGACAAGCCGCCCGCTACGCTCCCGCTGCACTGTTGTTAATGATGGTCAGCTATGGACTGAGCCTGGGATTGATTGCCTTGATGGGCCGGGCACTGCTGCACCTCCAGTGGAGCGACTGCGTGCTTCTGGGCGCGGCCTTGGGGTGCACCAGCGGCACCATTGTCATACCCGCCCTGGAACAGATTTCTACTCCTGAATCCGTCAAGATCACCCTGACTTTGGAATCCACCATGGGCGAGGTGATCGCCGTTTTGCTCATCGGCAGCTTGCTGAATGCGGATGTAAGCCACTCGCTGCTGTTCGGGGTGGCCGCCGACTTTTCCCGGCACATCGTGATCGCGCTACTTCTGGGCGTGCTGGCGGGCGCCATCTGGTCTCGACTGTGGCCGCGGATTGCAGGCTATCCCAACGCTAACATCGCAAACCTGGGAGTGGTGTTTGGTGTGTACGCGCTGGCGCGCTACGTCGGCGGCAGCGGCCTGCTGGCGGTGTTGATTTTTGGCATCACCCTGGCCAATTTGCCCCGTACACCCCACATGGCTCGACAGGGCGCGCGCCTGCTCGCTTTCCATGCCGAGCTAAGTTTTCTGGTGCGATCGTTCTTCTTCGTTCTCCTGGGGTTTGTTGCCGAGTTTGTCAGCCGGAAATACCTGCTTCCCATCGCCGGTATTCTCGCGGCGCTGCTCCTGGCACGCTTCCTCGCCATGCAGACCAGCCGATGGGCGGTCCGAGACGTGACCCGCCGGGAAACCGAGTTGTTGTTCTGGATGCTGCCACGGGGGCTGGTCACGGCGGTGCTGGCGCTGGCGATCGTCAGCGCCCGTGGGGAGGTGTTTGCCTTTCTGCCGGCGATGGCGTTCACCGTCGTTTTGGTGACCAACCTGTTTGTTGTGGCGGGGGCCGTGAGGTCGACGAAGACGTGGGCCCTCGTGCCGTCGTCAATCGGAAAGCCTTACGGGATGGAAGAGTTAAAACCGCCCTCGATTGATGTTCCTGCTGCCATGAAGGCCTCCGCCGCAAGCCAGGGTGAAACGTGACGGCCGGCAAGGTATCCCCTTGGGCGCAACTGGAAGCCTCCAAAGCTCAATTCGGGCCCGGGTGTGCCGAGACCATCGAGAGGCTCCTGTCTGCGATGGGGCAGGTCGAGTTCGACGATGCCGAATCGCTCATCCGTTTTCATGACTTGCTCTTGTTTCTGCGGGCGTTTCCGCAAAGTCGCAAAGTCGCTTACCTTGCCGACGATTTGCTGGCCGGCATCATGCACCAGGTGGAGAGACTTCAGGCTTCGGGCGCTGACCTGGAGCAGTTCGACGACGAGGAATTCTCCGGCATCGCGGGCACCACCATCAGCGATAACTTCACCTACGACGTGGCCCGCTGGCTGGCGCAGCGCTATCCGCAACAGCTTACGGTCGAGTGGAATTTTGAAGAGCAAAGTCGCCCGATGGGGGTGACATTGCCTCGTTTTATTCCGCTGCTGGAAGACGATTCGCTCGTCGAAGCCGACACGCCTTTCTTTGACTGGATGGCCAATGCCGCCGGTGGCCCGACAAAAATACTGCCGTGGCTTTTGCAGCGCGTCGCCGATACGCCTCTTACCCGCTTGCAGAGGACGTCGCTCTATGACTCGTTAGCGGTCAACGTCACGTGGAAGCTAGGCAATTCCGCGGCCAGCCGGACGCACGCCCGTCGAAAAGTGTCGCGGATGTTCTACCACCGGCAGCCACTGCTCCGTCGCAACCAGGTGTCGTTGGCCGGCGAGATGGATTCGCCGCCGCTGCCGGTCCGCAAACTTTCGCGCCGTCAAGGCGAAGACATGCTGGATATGACACGCACCGCCCTCACCGTCCGCTATCGCGAACTGTACGGCACCACCCGTGGCGATCCGAATCAGGTTTTTCAGGCGGATGTGGGACGAGGGGTGCAGATCTTCCTCTGGGGATTGCCCCCCGAGCGGCGTTTGCCGCTGCGCGCCTATCACGCGGGCCTGACGCTGAAGAATGGCGTTCCCATCAACTACATCGAGGGCATCTCGCTGTTTGAGTGGATGGAGGTTGGGTTCAACACCTTTTACGCCTTTCGCGACGGGGAGACAGCTTGGATTTATTCCAAGGTCCTTCACTTCCTGCATCAGCTTGCTGGCGTGACCTGTTTTTCCGTCTATCCCTATCAGCTCGGTCATGAGAACGAAGAGGCCATCAAGTCCGGCGCATTCTGGTTTTATCGCAAGCTGGGTTTTCGCCCCGGACGTCCCGAACTGCTTGCAATCACCAGGAAAGAGGAAGCGAAAATGAGGCGCGATCCGGGGCACCGGACTTCGGCGCGCATCCTGCGGCAGTTGGCCGCAGACCACGTGTTTTATGAATTTGGCGACGGCTTACCCGGACAATGGGACACCTTCTCAACCCGAAGAATCGGTCTGGCGGTGCAGCAACGGATGGCGGAGGAATTCGGTGGCGATCCTGAAAAGCTGCGGCGGGCCGCCACCGAAGCGTTGTCCCAAAAGCTGCATGTGGATATTCGAAGGTGGAATCCCCTCGAGCAGGCGGTGTTCGCAGATTTTGCGTCGGTTTTGTCGCTGGCGCCCGAACTCAGCCAATGGACGAATCCGCAGAAACAGGCGTTGGTGGACATCATCCGCGCCAAGGTTGCCGCCGATGAGAGCAAGTATCTCCGCCTGCTCCAGCAACACCGGGGGTTGAAAGAGATCGTCCTGAGATTGGGGTCAGAACGGCCCACGGTGTGAGAAATCGCTTTGGGTTGGCACGATGGAACGATTGCGCAAAATCGAGCCCCGCAGGGGCGGAATTGGTTTTAGCCCAGGGCGTACCGGGGTCCCCAACGTGCGGCGTTGTTGCGCGTGTTGGGGCGGTTAAGCCCTGGGTAAAGTAGAAAAAATTGACGAGTCCCTTCAGGGACGGCACAGTTCTCACACGCCCGTACTGCCGTCGGGAATAACCGCAGATCCCGTACCATTGCACCCTGCAGCAAGCCCGTCAACCCTCGCTGGTCATCATGAAAAGCGGCTTGTCCTCAAAACTCTTGTAGTATGGCCGCAGCCTTTCGGTGTTGTATTGCTCCTTCACGTTGACCACTTTTTTCGAGGCCACCACGGTCTCAATCGGGACGTTGCTGTAGCGGCCGTTCTTGAGCACAACCAGCCTTCCATGAATCCCTCTTAGCAGCAGGTCCAGGGCGAGATTTCCGTAAGCCATGGGAACGATCGAGTCAATGGCGTCGGGATCGCCGCAGCGCACCAGATAGCCCAGGTTCTGGTTGATGGTGTCCACCGCTTTGCCGTTGTTGTATCGGGGCGAGAGTTCCTTCAGCTTGTCGGAAACCAGGTTGCCAATGCCGCCCAGTTTCCTATGGCCGAAAGCGTCTGCGGTGTCGCGCGAGAAGATCATCTCGCCGCCTTCAAAAGTCGCGCCTTCGGAGATCAGCACCACGGAATACCGGCTGGGGTTCTTGCGCCGGTCAGTTATGAGCAACTCGGCCAGACGTTCGATGTTGAATTTGTGTTCGGGAATCACGCAGCGATTGGCGGCCCCGGCCATGGTGGGCAACATGGCCGTGAAGCCCGCATAACGACCGAAGACTTCGAGCACCAGCAAGCGTTCGTGCGAGCCGGCGGAGGTGCGCAGCCGGTTGGTCATTTCGATGGTGCGGGTCACGCAGGTGCTGAAGCCAATGCAGTAGTCGGTCCCGGGCACATCGTTGTCCATGGTCTTGGGAATGGCAATTACCTTTACCCCCTCGCGGTGCAGCCGCACGCCATAACTCAGCGTGTCGTCGCCGCCAATGGGGATTAGATTGTCGATTCCCAGCCAGTCCAGGTTCTTGAGCACCTCCGCGGTGAGATCGTTCACTGGGGCCGTATAGGAGCCTTGCAGGTGGGCCGGAACGTTGGCTTGGCTGACTCGCCCGGGATTGGTGCGCGAGGTGTGCAGGAAGGTCCCGCCAGTGCGGCCCCAGCGATTGACCTCTTCTTCGGTGAGATGCTGAAAGTTGTCGCTGTTGTCGTAATCCGCTTCCCGGACCATGTCCACCAGGCTGGCCCAGCCGCGCCGCAGGCCGATGACCTGGTAACCTTCGCGCAACGCCCGGATGGTGACCGCCCGGATGGCGGGATTCAAGCCCGGCACATCGCCGCCGCCGGTCAGAATTCCGATGGCGCCTTTCTTAGGGTCTACATTAGCCATAGAAATTGCCTTTGCAGGAAATTGCGCTACACACGCCCACCAACAGTTTAGTCGCTGGCGCTTTCAATTGATTGCGGTCGCGTTGAAAATTGACTTTGTGGGGAATCATTGACGGAAGCCGCGATCCAGTTCGCTGCCGCCAAATACCAATACCAAATTGCGAAGTCGGTATTGCGCTTCCAGATCGCATCGTCTTCGCCCAGCGTGCCATGACCCTGCAGGACTACACTAGGGTCCATGCTGCAATCACACAAGAAGGCCATGGCTGCGATCAAAAATGCCCAGCAACGGGTGGAGAAGGCGACACGCGACCGCGACAAAGCGAAAGCCCAGTTGAAGAAGGCCCAGACTCGCTTGGCAGGGGAGAGGGAACTGCTCAAGAAGAGCCAGGAACAACTGGAAAGCTAGACCAATTTCCGCAGCCGGTGAAGCCGTGCCTCTTCACCCCGGCCTCTTGCACTTTCAGCCCGGCCCCAGACCAGAGACCCGCCCCGTCTCCAAAATTTATGAGTTGTGGGTTTCGGCAAGGGCTGATAACTTCGAACGCGGTAAATTCAAGGAGACGAATGATGAAGGCGACCCAAAGGCGCGGTGTAATGAATGTATTGGCGGTGGATGTAGGCGGGACCCACGTCAAAATTCTGGCCGCGGGACAGGGCCAGCCACGCAAGTTTGTCTCGGGCCCGACGTTGACGCCGCAACGCATGGTTGCCGAAACCAAGAAGCTAGCTAACGAGTGGCAGTACGATGTGGTATCGATTGGTTATCCCGGGGTAGTGATGCAGGGGCGGCCCATCTCAGAGCCGCACAACCTGGCGTCCGGATGGGTGGGTTTCAAGTTCGAAAAGGCATTCGGGGTCCCGGTGAAAGTCATTAACGACGCCGCCATGCAGGCTCTCGGGAGCTACCAAAAGGGGCGAATGCTGTTTCTGGGATTGGGGACCGGTCTGGGCTCCACGATGATCGTGGGCGGAGAGGTGCAACCGATGGAGCTGGCCCACCTTCCCTACAAGAAGGCAACGTACGAGGACTACGTTGGCCTGCGCGGACTCGAGCGGCTAGGCAGGAAAAAGTGGCGGCGCTGCGTCTTTGACGTGGTTGCCCGCTTGGCGGCGGCATTGGAGCCTGACGACATCGTGCTGGGTGGCGGCAACGTCAAGAAGCTGAGAGAACTGCCTCCGGGCTGTCGGGTGGGCAACAACGCGAATGCCTTTCTCGGAGGTTTTCGCTTGTGGGCAGACGGGGTTGAGCCTCTTCCTGGCAACGTCGCCCCAACGCTTTTCGCCTCACCTGTTGCAGTGGAGGCGGAACCTTCGCTGCAAAGCGAAAAGAAAAAGAAGCGGGGCAGCAAGAGGATGAAGAAGACCGGCAAAGCCAGGTAGAGTCCAACGATTTTTCTGAGCAGAGGGAGCGATTTATGCAACTGGGAATGGTAGGTCTGGGAAGAATGGGCGCCAACATGGTTCGGCGGCTCATGAAAGCGGGCCACGAATGCGTGGTCTTCGATATGTCCCCGAAGTCGGTGGAAGAGTTGGTGAAGGAAAAGGCGGTGGGATCGTCCTCGCTGAAGGATTTTGTCAGCAAGCTGACCAAGCCGCGCGCGGTGTGGTTGATGATCCCGGCCGCGGTGGTGGACCAGACCATCGCCGGGATCGTGCCCTATCTTGAAGCCGGGGACATCCTCATCGACGGCGGCAACTCCTATTACATCGACGATATTCGCCGGGCGAACCAGCTTTCACCCAAGGGCATTCACTACGTGGATGTCGGCACCAGTGGCGGCGTGTGGGGTTTGGAGCGCGGCTACTGCATGATGATCGGAGGCCCGAATTCGGCGGTGCAGCACCTCGATCCCATCTTCAAAAGCATTGCCCCGGGCATCGGCGACATACCGCGGACACCGGGACGCGAGAACATGGGCGGCACGGTCGAACAGGGTTATTTGCACTGCGGAGCCAGCGGTGGCGGACACTTCGTCAAGATGGTACACAACGGAATCGAGTATGGCATCATGGCCGCTTACGCCGAAGGGCTCAATATTCTGCACTCCGCCAACGTGGGCAAGCAGACCCACACGATCGACGCCGAGACCACTCCCTTGCGCGATCCGGAACATTACCAGTACGACTTCAACCTGACCGATGTTACCGAGGTGTGGAGGCGAGGCAGCGTGATCGCGTCCTGGCTGTTGGACCTGACCGCGTCCGCCTTGGCGGCAGATCCCCAGCTCACGAAATTTGCCGGCCGGGTGTCGGACTCCGGCGAAGGGCGCTGGACCATCAAGGCCTCCATCGACGAGGCGGTGCCGAGTCCCGTCCTCACTGCCGCGCTCTACGAGCGCTTCAGCTCGCGCGGCGAGGCCGACTTTGCCGACAAACTTTTGTCGGCGATGCGTTACGAATTCGGCGGCCACTTGGAAAAACCGGCGGGGAAGTGAGAAGCATCAGAGCTTGATGATTGCGGAGGCGTCAGGAAAATAACGGCACTCCATGTCGGGTTGTGAATCCCAGAGGTGCGGTCGGAATTTATCGAGCTTACTCCGCACCATGCATCGGTCGCCGCCCAAACGCTCTCAACTGAGATGAGATAATGAGGTTACGTCGCGACGGCCCTGTAGCTCAGATGGATAGAGCAGCGGTTTCCTAAACCGAAGGTCGGCAGTTCAACTCTGCCCAGGGCCTCCATCCTATTTCACGGAAAGCGCGCTAGTTTAGGGCGGTTCCGCAATAGTCAAGGGAGCCCTTCGCGGCACGCGATTTCACGCTCGCTGATTCTTGGCAAGGCCAGAAGCGCACAAACACCAATGGGGGAGAAAGAAACAGGGCTTCCCGCTGCCGGAATGCCCTGTGGTGAGGTTAGTTACTGCATCCCCGCGGGGCCGTCAGGCCCAGCGGGGAATTTTTTCTAGTGGCAGTTAGAGAACTTCACGGAAGCGATCTGCGTGCTCCAGTCGAAGCTCTGGGTCACATTGTAGTATTCGGTGGTGTACCAGAAGGTGCAGTTGTCAACCGGATCAATCCGCATGGAGCTGTAGTCGCCCCAGCGGTTGGAGGTATCCGGCTGCGAACCGGTGCCCTGAACCACCAACAACTCTGATTCCAGATTGTTGAGGCCAACCGGATCATTGTTGGTCCGTCCGGCTACGTAAATTGCCGGGTGCGTAGTTGCGCTGGATTGGCTGTAACCTAACAGGATGTCGCCTGCCTTATCCTGGGTAAGTGAGCCCATCCAACGGTAAGTGCTGTCGGGAGCGAACGTGCCCGCCTGGAAGGTGGTGAGAGTGGTAGACGTCAGGGTGCCGATACCGGGTGACGGCGCAGCCCGGAACTCATACCACCGGACGCCCATCTCTCCACCGGAGGATTCCACGTCGCCATTCACATACCAGTGCTGGAAGTGAGGAACCGCACAAATGGCGCACGGTGCGGCGCTGGGTGCGATACCATCATTCCAATAGGCGAAGCGATACATCAAGCGATCACCCAGGGAATCCATGGGAGCGCCGCCCAGGCTGGGAACGCAAGCGCCACCGAATCCACCACCACAGGAACCACTATAGGTGGGTACCGTCTGGAGGATTGTGTTGGGGCTACCCAGAACGAAGGAATTGGCGGGAACCGCAAAATCCGCATGGAACTGATACAGCGACAAATGAGAGTTGTCCACATCGCCTACGCTGCCGATATAGAACTCATCTTGCGGAGTTCCGGCGGGCGTGTTCGGCGGACCGAGAATGGAATCCAGGTCGCCGGGCAACAGGCTGTCCTCGGTCGCGGTCAACTGGGAGCAAATCTGTGTCGGACTGGCCGCGTGCGCCAGGATGGCGGCGCGGTCATAGGCGCAGACTTTAGGACCCTGGAAGCCGCTGCCGCCGGGGCCGAAGTTGTTCCAGGCTTCATAGTAGCCGTTGTTGACGCCAGTGGTTGGCCAAGTAGCGATTTTCGGGTAGTCGGGGAAGCCGTTACCCGGTACCGAGAACTGCCAAACGTGGTAGGTGCCAGTCGCGTCGTTGGTGTCGGAGATGGCGATGCAAACGGCGTACGGAGAAGTAAAGACATTCTGCGACAGCAACCAGCGATCGGCCTTACGGTCAAACTGCGCGAGGATGTCGCCGGCGTTGTGATTGGCGCATAACGTTCCAGGGATGCCGTTAGCCCAAAGCGTGTTGCCTTGGATGGCGGGCCCGCAGGTGTAAGGTGAAGTTTTGGAACAGATTGTGTAGGAAACGTTTACCCATTGCAGCACCTGGGTGTCGCCCACTGCCATGTTCGTATCGGGCGGAGCGTCAGGAACGGTGTATCCCGGGAAGCCGTTGCCGACTCCAAGGAAGTTGGCAATGATTGAGTAATTGGATGTGGGAGCAGCGCCGCGCTGTTCCACTGGATCCACGGAAGATCCAAAGTCGGGTTTTGCAATGCGGCGATACGGATTGGCTTCGTGGAAGCCGTATTGCATCGGCTGTGGCAGCTTCGCCAGCTCGCCAAGGCGCGCGGTAACGCCAGACGCCGTCGCGTGGTTCACGGTTATTTCCTGCGCAACGAGCGGCAGGGCACAGAGTGCGAGTACGGCCATGGCGAGCATGGACGACCCGATAATTCTCGCGGTATTTCTTGTCATATCGATCCCATTCTCCTTAACTGATCTACGGGCGCATTGGGTATCGCTTGCGCGCAGTAGTCTTCGCAACTCGGCAGGTGTGATTAGTTGGAACACGGTCCTCCGTGTGTCTTCGTAGCTGGGCAATTGTGATTCTTACCTGTTTGAAGTGTTTCTAGGCAGGTGAAAAGATTGAAACACATTAGAATGGCTAATGCAACTATTATTCACGTAGTTACGAGGCCCCATTCCAGCCCAGCCCCCCTTTTTCAAGTCGATCCGGCTTTCGCCGGAGTGCAGTCAAACCCCTGTCTTCACGGGCTTTTAAGCGGAAGTGGCATCGGAGTGCCCGTTCGTGGCCCAGTCTATATGAGAAAAATGTCACAGAAATTTTACAAATGGCAAGAATACGAGAATCGCCTGCTGCGCATTCCCTTTTTGGGCGGCACTTTGTCGTGACCAGGAAGGGTCAGGAGTGAACCCTAACCCCCGGGCGCTGCCCTGCTGCGGAGAGAAGTGAAATATAGGACGGTTTTTTCCGTTCTCGCTCGGCGCCGCTGCTGGTGGCTAGACTGTGGACAGCCTGTGCGTGCAGGGCTCCGTGCTAGACTAGAGCATTGACCGCTATCGGGTAGCCCCAATGCGTGCGCGCGTCAATCGCAGGGCTGCCATTCCAGCTCCTGAGTTTTTCAAAACTTTAATTAACCGCAAGGTTCTCGCCAAGGGGAAAGACACGTGCGACAAAATCATAACTACTGCCTACCGCGAATTGGGCTCAGCTTTGCTTTCGTCGCGGTCCTGATGTGGAGTGCAACATCATTGTTCGCGCAGAAGACCGTGGTGCAGGACGCTGGAGGCGGCAGAAAGCTGGAGTTGGACTACAACGCCGCCGGCCAGGTGACGCAGCAACGTACCCTGGCCGCGGATGGCAAGCTGCAGCAGAAAGTCGATTACCAGCATCGGCCTGGATACTACGTTGCTGACCAAACCACCACGTTCTATCGGCCGGACGGCAAGGTCCACAGAATTACCCAGGCCACCTACGATGCCAGCGCAAATTTCACCGGCGAGTTCGTCCAGGACTTCGACGAGGCCGGCAAACAAATCGGCGGACATCGGTTGACCCACGAACCCATGACCAATGTGTACACCTGCGCGGATTGGAACCCCCCGACGCAAACCTACAAGTCCATCGAGTGTCCGGCGGGCGAGGAAGGTGGGCAACCGGAAGAGGTCAAGAAGTTCACGTATGACGAGGTCATGCAACATCTGGACACTGCGCGAAAAGCGGCCGGCGAAGCACCAAAGGTGAAATCGAAGGCGCAAGCAGAAGCGACTGCCACCACGGCGAACCAGGAGTTCGGGTTGGTGGTGCCGGCGCCGGTCTATGCTGGCGAGCGAATATCGGGCAGCATGGTCGCAAACCCCGCCGAATATGAACCTATGGCAGAAGTAACGGTCACTCGCGTCGCGGTGCCGCGCGGATCGGCGGGCGAAGCCTCAACCCTCGCGGACTGGAGTGTCGAAGTGCCCGGCGAAAGCCCGCAGCGCGCCGACGCACCGATCGCCTTCACGGTGCCGCGTGGCAGTGCGGAACTTACTATCACCTTCAAGCAAACGGGGAATTCCGCTCAATCCGTTTCCAAGCGAATAAGCTTTCCCCAAAGCGCGGTCAAGAAGCAGAAGGCGCCAGCTTGGTTTGAGGCGGCGGCGCTATGCCTGAAGGGGCAACTGTGTACCGTTCGCGGACCGTTCCGCGGAGAAGGCGGCAAAACCTTCGCCGCGTTCGAAGACCGCCCTGCGATGGTGGTGGCCGAAACGTCCGATATGGCATACATCCGCATCCCGGAGCGGACCGAACCGGGGCCGCGGCCCTTATTTATTGCGGAGGGCGCAAAGGTGGTCGCACTGCCGGTGGCAGTGGGCGAGTTCACCCTCAAGAACGGAGATAGGGAACTGCAAGCGGGTCAGACTATAGTGACTTGGCCGATCCTGGACGGCCCGTCCGACATTGCAGACGCTGCCTGGCAGGCGGGAAACTTCCCCGCGACAAATCTGGAGCAGGCGCACAAGCTGATACCCGGATTCCAGTTGCCGCGCGAAGATCGAGAGGCGCGCGAGAAGCGGCAAGCGCAAAACAAGCATGAGTCAAAAGAGCAGCGGGAGGCGGACGAGAAGAACGGGGGAGCGATCTTGCTGGTGGTCAAGAACATGACGCCGGAACGGGTTTCCATGCGAGGCGCCAAAGACCAGATGATCGTTTTTCATTTGAAGGATGGGTCGTTCAGCCGAGGGGAGTTCAAGTACGACCTCATCGTTGAGGCCATCAAGTCCGGCCATTTTGATATAAGGGGCTACGTCATTCCCTTTTTGGCTCCCGTGCGTGGCCAAGAGTTTCCCGCCAACAGCTCCGTACGAAAGTAGAGCGATTTCTGATTTGACAGCCCTCAATGCAGCCCTTACGCTGTTACGAAAGGAACGATAGTTTGCTTAGCAATGCGATAACCCGCCCGAACCGGCACCCGATACTCGGCCCGCTGGAGATTCGCGTCATGGAGGTGCTGTGGACCGCGGGCCAGAGCAGTGTACGTGACGTGGCCGAGAAATTGGACCGCAAGCTGGCGTACACCACCGTAATGACCACGCTGGACCGGCTCTTCAAGAAGGGCATGCTGGATCGGCAGAAGTCGGCGCGCGCGTTCCTGTATTTGCCTCGCTTGTCCAGTCAAGAGTGGAAGCGCCAGCGTGCCGGCGACCTGATCGCCGGTTTTCTGGCCGGTCCGCAACCCGCCCGCGAACTGTTGTTGTCCTCGCTGGTGGACGCCGTCGGCCAACACGACGCCGTTCTGCTGGAGCAATTGGAAGAGAAGATCCGCAAGAAGCGCAAAGAGCTGTTAGCGGGGAGGACGTTATGAGTCTTCCGTACACGTTGCGATTACTGTGCCTGTGTTGCGCCTCGTTTTTCATGATTCACGTTGCGCTGGCTGTTGCCACCCGATTGAGTGCCGGCACTGCGATGCGCATGGCGGAACGCCTGAAACCTAGTTCCGCGGCGCGCCTTCTATTTGCGGTGCGCATGCTTCCCTTTACGCTGACACTGTTTGCGGTGCTGGCTTTCTGCATTCCCAGTTATCTGTGGTTGGAGCCGGAAGCGACCGGCGAAAAAGTGGGATTGGTTTGCTTTTTAACGGCGCTGCTGGGAGCGGCCATTTGGACGCTGGCCATCGTGCGGGTGGTCCATGCGGTCCGTGACACGGCGCGTTATCTGCATCGCTGTGAGCGCCACGGGAAGCAGATCAAAATGCCGGGAGAAACCGCTCCGGCGTTGTTGCTCAAAGATAGATCTCCAGTGTTGGCGGTTGCGGGAGTGGTCCATCCCCGGCTGCTGATTTCGCGTCGCGTCATGCGCGGGCTTAGCGCGGAACAGATTGACGCTGCCCTGCGTCATGAGCGTGCTCATCGCGCGTCGGGCGACAACCTCAAGCGCTTTCTCATGTTGCTGGCGCCTGATGTTCTGCCTTTCCTGCGCGGTTTTGCCGCCCTGGAACAGCGTTGGGCGAAAGCCATCGAATGGGCGGCCGACGATCAAGCCAGTGCGGGCGATCCCCGGCGCGCTCTTTCCCTGGCCGACGCGCTGGTGAAAGTGGCGAAAATGGGCAACCGGCCGCAGCTTTCCTATCTGTCCAGCTCGTTGATGGCCGACGATCACGATCTGTCGGAGAGGGTCGATCGTCTGCTGCGTCCGCAGCCCATTCCCGACCAGCCGGCGAAGGAATTGATTCCCCTGGTAAGCGGGGCCGCGGGGCTTATGGCCGCGTCGCTGGCGATCATGGTTCTTTGGCCGGCCAGCCTGAGCGTGGTGCACCAGGCGCTCGAACAGCTTGTCCGCTAGGTTCGTCGAGTCTCTTTCACTTCAAGGCGTGGCTTCGCGGGAGCGATATCGTTGCGCGCAGTCCGGCAGAGACAAGGCTACAGCGGGCCAGACTCCCGTCCCAATTTGGGAAGGCATGGTCGATATTGGAAAAATTGCTGGCGCCAGGCTCGCCCCTATCGTCTATAATTCCGCACAATAGCTAGTCCCAAAAGTTCTGCGAAGATCCTCGAAACTCGTTGGCCGAAACGAGGAGCGAATGCCATCTTCGTCGTTGAACCTATCTGGCGTCTTCGCTGACGCCATCGCCGAACACCTGACTATCATTCACCAGCTTATGGCGCAGGAAGACTCCTTCGAGCGCGCCGCTGCGCGCATCACCGACTGTCTGCTAGCGGGAAACAAAGTTCTGTGGTGCGGCAACGGCGGCAGTGCAGCCAACTCACAGCATCTTGCGGCTGAATTGGTGGGACACTTCCATCGCACGCGCCGCGCTTTTCCTTCCATCGCCCTCACCACCGACTCCTCTGTTCTGACCGCCATCGCCAATGACTGGAGCTACGAGGACGTGTTTACACGTCAGGTGGAAGCTCTTTGCGTAGCGGGGGACGTGTTAGTGGGGATTTCGACCTCGGGAAACAGCAAGAATGTCTGCGCCGCCCTGGCCAAAGCGCGTGAACTGGGGGCCTTCACCGTGGCCATGACTGGGCGCAGCGGCGGTCGAATGGCAACGCTGGCGGATGTCTGCCTGCGCGTTCCTGCCACCGATCCGGCGCGCATCCAGGAAGGCCATATTCTTTGCGGGCACATTCTGTGCGAATGGATCGAGCTAGCCACCTGCATCACCGACGCGGTGGCCGTCGAGGGAGGCGCACAATGATCGGCAACGTGCCTGGCATTGTCGCTCTCGTGGAGTCGGGCTGGCACAGCGCTCGGGTGCTGGTGGTCGGTGATGTCATGTTGGACAAATACATCTGGGGCGATGTGGAACGCATTTCGCCCGAGGCGCCGGTCCCCGTGGTCCGCGCTACCTGGCATAACGAGCGACCGGGCGGCGCCGCCAACGTAGCCATGAACCTTGCAGGACTGGGGGCTTGCGTCACCGTAGTCGGGTTCGGCGGCGGCGACCAAGAGCAGGCAAGATTGGAATCCATGCTGGCCGAGGCGGGAGTTGAGCCGGCTTTGACCGCAGTTGAGGCCATTCCCACGACCACCAAGCTGCGCATCTTTTCCGGCAACCAGCAAATGATGCGACTCGACACCGAGGTCGCGCCGCCAGTTTCCAGCGCAGCTTATGCAAACCTGCTGAAGAGCGTGTCCACCGCGCTGCCGAACGCCGATGTGGTGGTGCTCTCCGATTACGCCAAGGGCGTCGCGACGGAAGCCGTGTGCCGTTCCATCATTGCGGAAGCCAGGAAGTTAGGGATACCCGTACTGGTGGATCCCAAGCAGCGAGATTTTTCGCGCTATCGCGGCGCCACTACCATCTGCCCCAATTTGAAGGAAGTGGCGGCAGCTACCGGCGAGCCTTTCTCTGACGTCGAGCGCGTGCTGGCCGCAGGCCATGCCACGCTGGCTTCGCTGGATATGGAGTTCATGGTGGTGACTTTGGGCGACAAGGGCATTGCTGTCTTGCGCCAGGACTCGCGCCTGCACGCCCCCGCCGTCGTCCGCCAGGTTTACGACGTTTCCGGGGCCGGCGATACCGTCATTGCAGTCTTGGCGCTGGCCTTGGCGTGCCATGTCGAGATCGAGACTGCGGCCCAGGTGGCGAACCTGGCAGCCGGAATCGTGGTCAACAAGGTGGGTACCGTTCCCATCCAGCGAGAAGAGTTGCTGGGCGCGTTATCGCAAGACCTTGCCCTGCACATGGACGGAAAAATTTTGCCGTTGAAGCGGCTGCTTTCTCGCGTGGCGACGTGGCGATCGGCCGGCGACCGCGTGGTCTTCACCAACGGATGCTTCGACATCCTGCACGTCGGGCACATTTCTTTGCTGGAGGCGGCGCGCCGCAAGGGCGATCGCCTGATTGTCGCGCTCAACAGCGATGCGTCGGTACGCCAGGTCAAGGGACCGTTGCGGCCCATCGTGGGCGAACCCGAGCGCGCGCGGATTCTGGCCGCGCTCAGCGCGGTGGACGCGGTGATCGTCTTCAACGAAAGCACACCTTTGAAACTGATCGAGGCGATTCGTCCGGACGTGTTGGTGAAGGGTGGCGACTACTGCGAAGAAGCTGTCGTGGGGGCCCGCGAAGTGCGGGCCTGGGGAGGGCGTGTCGAACTCATCCCTTTGGTCGAGGGAATCAGCACCACACGATTGATTGCGAGAACGGGGCCGAAACCTTCGTCGAGGCTGACCTCACCGGCCGTCATGGCCTGATCTCCAGGTTAGAAAGGACCGATGCTGCCGCCTCTGTTGTTGTCCGTTGGTGTGCCGACAAAGTTGGCGATCTTCTGGCGCGCCCATCTGGCGCCGGCAGCCAGCACCGACCCTCCTCGTCGCGATACCCTCTCCTTGCTTGTCATCCGGCTCGATGGGCTCGGCGACGTGGTCTTGACTACGCCTCTTTTCCGGGAACTGAAGCGTGCCTTTCCTGGATCGTCCTGCACGGTGGTGGTGCAAGATGCCTTTCGCCCGCTGCTGGTAACCAATCCGCACATTGACGAGGTCCTCAGTTTGCGCCCGGTCAACGCTGCGTGGCTACCGGCGCGAGCGCGCAGTCTGCTGTCGGTGCTGTGGCTGTATTGGCACCGATTGCGCGGCCGGCGCTTCGACGTTGCCATCTCTCCGAGGTGGGATGTCGATGACCGGCTGGCGACACTTCTGTGCTCGCTGGTCGATGCCAAGGAGCGGGTGGGCTACACCGAGATGGCCTCGCCCGCCAAGCAGCGGCACAATCGCGGATTCGACGCGGCATTCAGCACCTGCCTTTCGGCGGGTCCGGTCCAGCACGAAGTGTTGCGCAACCTTGAAATCGTAAGGATCCTGGGTGGGAAGGTTGAAGACAGCAAGCTGGAGATCAGCCTGACCCAGCGCGACCGTGAGTTCGCGTCGAAGCTGCTGGCGAACGTACCCGCCACGAGCACCCTGGTCGCCGTCGGTATCGGTGGCCGCAGCGCCAGCCGCCGATGGCCGCTGGAAAACTATGCCCAGAGCCTGAATCAACTCTGGAAGGAACGTCGCATGCAGCCGGTGATCATTTGCTCAGACGGCGAATGGGAAGAAGCTTGCAAGCTTGACAAGCTTCTGTGCAGCGAAGCCATCATCATCAGTGGCGTTCCGCTGCGCAAGGTGTGCGCCGTGCTGGAGCGCTGCCATCTTTTCATCGGAAACGACAGCGGAAGCGCGCATCTGGCCGGCGCGATGAACTGCAAGACCATCGTAATTTCCCGGCATCCGAGCGGCGGCGATCCGAACCATGCCAACAGTCCCATCCGCTTTGCGCCCTATTGCGATCGCGTGTGCGTCCTGCAACCAGCGGCTGGGCTGGATGCTTGCAAAGCCGCATGCCTATCCGCTGGGCCGCATTGCATCACGGCTGTGTCGGTGGAGCAGGCGGTTGCCGCCGCTCGCGAGATGCTGCGGAGAGATCACTCTTCATCGTCGCGTGCCACCCAGACGAATATGGCGCCTCCGCGTGGCGACGATTCCCCTCCGGTAATTGATCCAGCCGCAGCAGTTGCTCTCAGCAAAGCGGAACTTTCCAGGCTTGCAGGGAACAGGCCTGCGAACCTGCTTTGAAAGACCAGCCATGTCCTCAACGTGCTTGCCGGCATCCCGTTACGGTCGAATCGCGAAGGCGGTGTCGTCGGGCGCTGCCGCGAGGTTGCTGTCGGCGGCAATCACGCTGGTGTCGTTGCCCCTCGCCGTGCGCTACCTGGGCGCCGAACGCTATGGCGTGTGGGCGACCATCACCACCACCGTAGTGTGGATCAACCTGCTGGACCTCGGCATCGCCAACACCTTAACCAACAGCATCTCGCGAGCGTACGCGCTGGACGACAAGGCTTCCGCCGCGCGCTATTTCACCAACGCGCTGCTGGTCACCGGAACCATTGCAGCGTTTGTGGGCGGAGCATTCGCCGCCGTCTGTTCCCGCGTGAACTGGATGAGGTTGTTCAACGTGAGCGCGAACGTGCCGGCGGCCGAGGTGCGAGGCACGGTGCTGGTTGCGGCCGCACTGATGTTGCTTGGCCTGCCGTGCACCTTAGGCGCGAAACTTCTCGCCGGCTACCAGGAGCTGCATCGCAACAACTACGCTGTCTGCGCGGGCGCGGTAGCCAGCGTATTCGGGCTTGTTCTGGGCATCGTCTTGCGCGTCTCGATGCCGATGCTGTTTGTGATGTCGGTGGGATGCCTGACTTTTGCCAGCCTGGCTAATCTGATTTTTGTGGTCACGTGGCACAAGCCGTGGCTCCTGCCCCGGCCATCGCTGCTGGACCGCTCGACCAGCAGGGAACTGCTTAACTCCGGCTCTTCCTTTTTTCTGATCCAAGTGGCGGCGGTGGTGGTGTTCAGCTCCGACAATATTGTCGTCAGCCATTATCTGGGAGCGGCAGAGGTCACGCCTTACAGCGTTACCTGGCGACTGGTGGGATTCGCCGCGGTACTGCAATCGCTCATCTTTCCCGCGCTCTGGCCGGCCTACGCAGAAGCTTATGCCAAACGCGACTATGGCTGGATACGGCGCACCTTCTCCCTGACCATGAAGGGCACGGTCGCGCTCAATCTGTGCTGCGTGGCTGTGCTGGTCGTGTGTGGCCGCGCATTGATTCGCTTGTGGGCGGGTGCGGCGGCAGTGCCGACATTTTCTCTGTTACTGGCGATGGGAGTGTGGGCGCTAATCAGCGGATTCATGAGCGTCGAATCCTGTCTGCTGGCGGCCATGAACCGGATACGTGAGCAGGCCGCACTGTCGATCGTGGCGGCGGTGGTGAATATCGCGTTGTCCATCGCGCTGGTGCGGCACATCGGCTCGCTGGGCGTGATTGGCGGAACGATTTTGTCTTACCTCCTCGTGCTCGTAGTGCCGCAAAGCGTTACTGTGCGCAGATTGTTTAAGCAGGAACTGGCGGCTGAGGGGGAGGCGCTTTTCGCCTTTCGCTCTTCGCTCCTCGCCAAAGCAAAATTTGTCTAAAGCTTGTCCGAGATTAGGAATTCAGGGTAGAAGAACTTGAAGTGCGCTGTCCGGCGAATAGCGAATAGCGAAAAGCGAATAGCGAGAAGCGAGTTGTTTCACCCCACCAGGAAAGGATTGGTGGCGCGCTCTTCGCCGATGGTGGTGAGCGGTCCGTGTCCGGGCACCACGATGGTCTCGTCGGGCAGCGCCAGTACGGGGCCGTGCAACGACTGCATGATCTTTTTGTAGGAGCCACCCGGCAAGTCGGTGCGGCCAATCGAGCCCGCGAACAAAGTATCGCCCGCGATCAGCTTCTTCTCGGGCGCGAAATACAGGCAGATGCTGCCCTCGGTGTGACCGGGCGTATGCAGAACGTCCGCAACCAGGCTGCCCGCGCGGACTTGGTCGCCCGTGTTGAGGCTGGCGTCGATCACCACCTTCTCCGGCGGAGACATGCCGAGCCAGGTTGCCTGCACCGGCAGCATCTTCAGCAGAGCGTTGTCGTTCTGGTTCAGCAGAATGGGCGCGCCGGTCAGACGCTTCAGCTTGGTCGCTCCGCCCACGTGGTCAATGTGCGCGTGGGTGACGACGATTTGCTTCACCGTCAGCCCGTGATGTTGTATGACGGACATCACGTCTTCGATGTCATCGCCGGGATCGATGACCATGGCCTCTTTGGTTTGTTCATCGCCGATCACCGAGCAATTGCACTGCAGCGGGCCGACCGGGAAGATCTCGTGGATCATGCTTCCAAACTATCACGAAGCGGGGTGGGGATTCACGGCCGCAGGACGCAGCCGCTTGAGTCAGCAGACGTTCTGAAGTAAACTTCGCAACTTAGACTCGGGTTTCAGCAGACGAGGCTGTACCGAACCACTGGACAGGAGTAGCCGTTGGATCGCATTCGGTTCATAACGCATCGGGAGCAGCGCATCCTGCTGGTGGATTGCAGCCATTGCACGGCGGCTGAGATAGCCACGATTGCCGACCTGATGCCTGAGTTTGTCACTCGCGAGCCGCTTGGATCGGTGCTGTTGCTGGGCGATTTCACCGGTGCGCAATTCAGTCGCGACGCAGTCGAGCATATTAAGATCTCAGCAGTCTTCGATCGCCCTCACTTGAAGCGGTCAGCTTGGGTGCTGACCGAGAACCTTCCCAAAGCGTTCTATGATTCCATCCTCAGCTTCTCCGCCCGGCAAATCCCGACCTTCGCCACCCGGGAAGAAGCGATGGAGTACCTGGTGAGTTGAGCGGCGCGAAATTCAGAGGCAATAATATATTTGGCAAAATGACGGGAGGTCGCGGGAGATGGCGGGACGTTACCCTTATTCGGATCGCTTATGATAACGCCTGATTTCGACAGGTGACTCATCCACCGTCAGTTGCACGGCGGTGGAATGATGTTCCAAGCTGCATCGGAGTGCTGCTTTAGATATGCCAGCGGACGGGGTGCCGCATCGCACAACCCACGGCAACCTTCTACGCTGGTCAAAGATCTGGAATCGAATCTGTGGGCCGTGTCGACTTCCTCGTCGGAGGCTCGCGGTGTGTAGAAGTTCGTAATCATCTCTCCACCACCGTTGGCCATCGTAAGATGTGCTGCCCCGATGGCATACGCTCGTGCTGGCATACGATACCGTGGCATGCCCTCGGCAAGTTCCCATTTATGGCCGAGCCATTCGGAGCGACCCTCGAAGAGTGTCATTGCTGAGACTGAGTGCACACGACCGCTTCGGATCGACAATTCGGCCACAGTGCCCCAGTCACGCAACCCAAAGAACGGTTGTAGACGCATGGGAACGACCTCTCTTGCAGCGCGCAGGGCCTGAGCCAAGCGGCTAACACGGGCAACACTAGTCCCAAACGGACTTACCCCTAGCTCGTACTTGTAATCACTCTGTCGCGTCACCTCATAGTCGTACTCTTCCTTGTCTATCCATTGCCCTCTTGGCGACAACGGCTCCGGAGTCCATTTGAATCCACCGTATCGGCCCGTCAACGTAAGGACAGACGCTTCCAGATCGCCGACCTGCACGCGGGATAGCTCGGCGAGCATGGATTTTGCACGATGGGCTTCGTATTCAACGTAGGCCCAAAGCGATCCATAACACACTACGCTGAATGCGACTACAGCAACTACTAGCCGTAAAAAGAAATGACGTGTGCGCGACATGGTTTGAACTCTTGCTATGCGGCCTGATCACCGCACAGAATCTCGGGCCCCTAACATTTTAGGCTCCAATTGACGCAAAAATGTTCCCGAAGACGACGTGACTGGTGAAATATCCCCTTGTCGTAAGTAACCGGGTCTTAACGGCTTTTTCGCCGCCTCTTGCACTCCCGCGTTTCCTTTTCCCCCGCCTCGCACCTGAGCAATTCCTCTTTTTGAAACGGTGAGCACTTGGCGCACTGCGTTGTCGAACCGCTCGAATGCGCGGGCAGTATAGGGCGTCCCTCGACTCGGTCGCCGCGGCGACCTCGCTCAGATGGCAGAGACGGATGGGCCGCAGCCGAAGGAGTTCCTCATCCCTGTTGCGCAATGACAGGGCGCGTGCGAGAGTGAGCGGTGGAGAACCACGCCTCGTGAGCTGCTGAATGCCCTGCTTGCTCTATTGCGTCACCCAGCCGAAGCAAATCGTGAAAATTGCCGCGGGAGTCTGTGAAGGCGAGGTCCAGTCGCGTGAGATGTTGGGAGTGCAGGTGTACTGGAGCGAGATCGCCAATCCTGAAGCCTGCCTGGGGTCGGCCGAATCGCTGAAAAAAGCGGCGCTGCAATTTCACCAGGTGCTGCGCGAGATTCTGGCGACAGCCGCCCCGATTCCGTTTCGTTTTCCCACGCTGTTGGAAAGCGAAGACGGAATCGAGCAGCAGCTCGCAGAGGGGCAGGAACTGTATCGCGCGGCCTTGGAGCGGATCGGCGATGCCGTGCAGTACGAGGTGGTGGCAAGCTGGGCTGAGGACGAGCAGGTTGACCTGGCGACACCGGTCAGCGGCCGTGAATATCTCCAGCGACGTTCGCAGGCGACGGAACGCGTTGCGGCCATCGATAGCAAGCTGAAAAGCGTCACCGCCGGTTCGGTGCGCGAGTGGCGGGCGCGGCAGGAGCGCAAGAGCCATCGCTGGTTCGCGCTGGTGCCTCGGGAGAGCCGCGACCGCTTCGTCGCGTCGCTGCGCGGGGCCGGACCATCGCAGGGGGTCCGGCTTCGCTTGAGCGGGCCCTGGCCTCCAGCCGAGTTCATCACGCCGCCAGGGGAGCATGGTCATCATTTATGATAAGAGTGCCGCCGGGAGGCAAACGCCGGCGTAGTCGCCACATTTCCCGGCACTGCTGCTGGCGCGCTTGTCGCGCTGGGACCACTGCTCTTAGTGGCCAGCGGCAATGACCCTCCGGAAGGAGGCACACATGTCCCGGATTCGTTTCATTCTCTGCTGTGGGCTGCTGGTGGCGCTGTTCGCCACCAGCGCGGCTGCAGCGAACAGCATCGTCAAGATCCGCATAGATGACACCATTCAGCCGATTACGGCCGAGTACATCGACCGCGCCATCGAACACGCTCGCCAGACCAACGCCGACGCCGTGCTGATCGAACTGAGCACGCCCGGCGGCCTGCTGGATTCCACGCGTACGATCATCCAGACGATCCTGGCTTCGCCCGTCCCGATCATCATCTACGTGGCGCCCAGCGGGGCGCGAGCGGCGTCTGCGGGCTTCTTCATCCTCGAAGCCGGCGACGTTGCAGCCATGGCTCCGGGGACCAACACCGGTGCGGCGCATCCCGTCACCCTCGGTGGCGAGAAGATGGACGACACCATGAAGGCCAAGCTCGAGAACGACTCCGCCGCTTTCATGCGCTCCTACGTCGGGCCTCGGGGACGCAACGTGCAACTGGCGGAGACCGGGGTGCGCGAGTCGAAGTCGTGGACCGACCAGGAAGCTTTGCAGCAGCACCTCATCGACGTGGTGGCTCGCGATCAGAACGACTTGCTCCATCAGCTCGACGGCCGCACCATCAAGCGCTTCGATGGCAAGACGGCGAAGCTGCATCTCGCCGGCGACTCGATCGACGAATTGCCCATGACGCTGAAGCAACGAATCCTGAACTTCCTGCTCGATCCCAACATTGCCTTCCTGGTGCTGGCGGTCGGCGCGCTCGCGCTCTACGCCGAGTTCAATCACCCAGGCGCCATCGTGCCCGGAGTGGTGGGGGTGGTTTTTATTCTGCTGGCGCTGTTCGCGCTCAACCTGCTGCCCACGCGTTACGCTTCGTTGACCCTCATCCTTGCCGCATTCGTGCTGTTTGCCCTGGAAGCCAAATTTGCGACCCACGGCATCCTTGGCCTCGGCGGGATAGTTCTGCTCACGTTGGGTGGGCTGTTGCTGGTGGATGGCCCCATTCCGCAAATGAGGGTGCAGCTATGGACGGCGCTCGGGGTCAGCGTGCCGCTGGGTCTGATCACGGTGTTTCTGATGACCATTGCCCTGCGAGCGCGACGCAGCAAAGTCGTTACCGGACTGCAAGGCATGATCGGCGCGGTGGGTGAAGCGCGCACCGATATCGATCCGGAAGGGAAGGTCTTTGTCCAGGGCGAGCTGTGGAACGCGCACGCCCGCTCGCGCGTCGGCCTTGGGGAGCACGTCGTGGTGCGCAAGGTCGAGGGTCTGGAATTGGAAGTGGAGAAGCAGTAGTCAGTTATCAGTAGCCAGTTGTCGGTTATCAGCAATTCCCATACTCCGGCAGTTTGGACAGCCCCTCCCAGCGTTTTGGCTGATAGCTGACGGCTGTCCTGTTGCCGACTTGGGTTACCTCGCCACTTGGGCCTACAATCCGCAGTAGTACCCGTTCTACACTTCTAAATAGCGGAGGCGTCCCGTGCCCGGTATAGCTGGCATTGTTGTCATCGTCATTGTCGCTCTCTACATCATCAACTCGATCAAAATCCTGGCCGAGTATGAGCGTGGTGTCATCTTCCGTCTTGGGCGCCTGCTGGGGACGCCGAAGGGCCCAGGCATCATACTGGTGTTTGCGCCGATTGATCGCATCGTGCGGGTTTCGCTGCGGCAGGAAGCGCTGGAAGTTCCGCCGCAAGACATCATCACCCGCGACAACGTCACGCTGAAGGTGAACGCAGTCATCTTTCTGCGCGTGGTCGATTCCAACAAGGCTGTGGTCGCGGTTTCCAATTACATGTACCAGACGTCGCAGTTTGCCCAGACTACGCTGCGTTCGGTGCTGGGCGAAGTTGAGCTTGACGAGTTGCTGGCCCACCGCGAAAAAATCAATTTGCGGTTGCAGTCCATCCTGGATCAGCACACCGATCCCTGGGGCGTGAAGGTGACCAACGTCGAGGTCAAGCAGGTGGACCTGCCGGAGACCATGACGCGGGCCATGGCCAAGCAGGCCGAGGCCGAACGCGAGAAGCGCTCCAAGATCATCCACGCCGAGGGCGAGTTTGCCGCGGCCCAGCGCCTGATTGACGCCGCGCACTTGCTTGCCCAGGAGCCCACCAGCATCCAGTTGCGATATTTGCAAACCTTGACCGAAATTGGAGTGGAGAAGAACACCACCATCATCTTCCCGGTGCCGGTGGACTTGCTGGCCGGCTTGCTGAACCGGGTGCAAGCGGCCCCGGCGAAAATCGCAGGCTCCGGGCCGCCGGAGAAATAGCGAGGAACATGAGGACCATGGCTTCTGACGACACTGAAATAACCTTGAGCATGGGAAAACTGCTGGGGCTATTCTTTCTGCTGGCCGCCATTTGCGGGGTCTTCTTTTCGATTGGCTACTCGCTGGGCAAGAATACGGGGCGCGAACAGGCGCTGAATGATCAGTCGGCGACCGCTGCGACGGAGCCGGCGGCGATTATCTCAGGAAGCAGTCAGAACAAGCCTTCGGCCGTAGTGGCGGTGAAAGCAGAGGCTGAGCGGGCGCCGCAGGAGGAGTCCGCAACCTCCAATCGGCAAAGCAACCTTACTTTCTACAAAGCGGTGCAGCAGACGGGAGCCGTCGCGCCATTGCCGCCTAAGGAAACATCTTCCACGGCTCCAGCGAACGCGACGGCAGCCCCGGAATCGGCGCCCGTGACCACGGCAAAGAGTACAACCCCGCCGAGTGCGGCTAGCTCCAGCCCGGCGCCCCAGGTGACCCGCCCAGCTCCCGTGACCGGCCCAGGGACTATCGTCGTGCAGATCGCTGCGATTTCCCGGGAAGACGACGCTGTCGCACTTGCGGGTGCGCTGCGCAAGAAAAACTACAACGTCTTTGTGGTGAACAATCCCATCACCAACGACAAGCTCTACCACGTGCAGGTCGGCCCGTTTACCTCGATCCAGGACGCCGAGGCGATGAAGGCGAAGCTGACCGGCGAGGGCTACAACCCAATTGTGAAGCGCTAGGCTGGAGTCAGCAGTCGCACCCCGCGGTTCATCGGAAGCCCCGGCAGCCTTCTCAACCTACCTCGTGCTCCCCAGAAAAAAACGCCGAAGCTGGCGGCTCCGGCGTCATTTGCTGTCTGGCAATAGGATTACATCTTCAGGCGGCGGCGCATCACGGCGGCAAATCCTAAGACGCCGGAGCCCAGTAACAGCATCGACGAAGGCTCAGGAACAGAAGACGGCGAGCCAGTCTCCAGAATCGAAGCGCTGTTAGGAGTGTCAGCCGTGACATTCGTGGTGTTGTAGTCGGTCAGAACAGAGAGGAACACCGAACCTTGGGGAACGGCGCCGCTGCTGACGGAAAACATAGGATCTCCGGACGCCGTCTTGTAGTCAAATGCGCCGAAGTCGTAGAGGTAAACATAATAGCCGTTGGCGCCCGCATCGACCGACTGGGTGCTGGGCAAATAAGCGCTCAGCGGATGGGACGGGCCGCCGAAATCAAAGGTTGACAAATAGCTGCTTAGTTTCCCGCTATTCCATTCTGTCGAACTGAACAACGTTGCTGCCTCGGACGGGTTGGCCGTGTTGCCGCCGTTCAGGGTGAGTGAAAAGCCGGAGTTGTGATTGTCAGGTACTAACTGAATCAGCCAGAAGTCTCCGTGTCCACGATTCAAGTTCCCAGCGTAGCTGAAGGCAAACGTTGGCGGATTGTTATTGGTTGGAGTTATGGTACCGTTTTCGCTGCAAGGAGCCGCTGGAGATACGCAGTAACCGTGTACCGTATCGCCGTTAGCCAGCAAAGCACCCATGATCGAAACTACAGCAAGACAAGCTAGTGTGCGCAATACTCTCATACTTTCATCTATCCTTCCTGGAACTCTCGTTCTTTCGCCTGTTTGGGATGCCCCATCAAACTTTCCACTTGGCAGCAAGCTCTTAAGGTGAGCAGAGAAGCACCGGGGAGCATTTAATGTGGGGTGAATACTCTTACGTCTCCTACGAGGCAGGTGTGAAGCAATTTGCGGTGCTTACCGAGCTTCTCGGCTCTTTCCTTCGACTCTAATTCCGCCAAGAGCTGCCGCATTCGCGAGCCGTTGACGGAGTAGTGCAGGAGTGGGAATCAGCTTGACTTTAGTGGCCGACTTCAGTTCCTGGAGCAGGGGAGGGATACAGGTCTTAAGTGCACGATTGGTTCCAAGCCAGTAGGGCTGCAAGTCATTGTTTTGACGAAAGCGTGGAAGGATCCCCTTCACAGGTGCTGCACATATTTGCATAACATAGGAATAATGGTTCACTTGTGCTTAGGTAAATAGCCCGTGAGCTTCCCATAGTGGATTGGCAAGCAGCATAAGGTTGTTCCCAAATGTGAATTAGTTCCCATTGTAGGAAGCCTACGCATGGTATGAAAACGTGGAATGCGCCGACCCGGTCTTGTAGCTTGAAACCGCGCTAACCCGCCGCGCAGGTTGTGCCGATAATCCCTACGTGCAGACTCGCAACGAGGACGTAAGACTCCAGCAGCGCGGCGGCGGGGCGACCAGGGGGACCTCCCTGCTGGAGTTTGCCCTGGTTGCCCCTATGGTTTTCCTCCTGCTATTTGGCGTGTTCGACTTCACGCGTCTGTTTTACGTTGAGATGACGCTTCAGAACGCGGTGCGCACGGCGGGACGTTACGGTGTCACAGGAAACCACCTTGCCGATCCGAACCATCCGGGCCAGAACCTATCGCGCGTGAGTTCGATGATTCAAATTGCGCAGCAGGCGGCCCTCGGTCTTGATGTCTCCAACATGCAAATCTCCAGCACCGGCGGGGGAATAGGCAGCGCCGGCGGTCCGCAAGACACGTTAACCATCTCCCTGACCACCAATCTGAAACTCCTGACACCCATCGTTGCCCAGTTCTTCAACAACGGTACTTATACATTTACGGTGGCCGTAAGCTTCAAGAATGAGGCCTTCCCGCCAGGCAATACGGTTTAACGGAGCGAATCACGATGGCAGCACCCGGCCGCGATCACGCAAGGCGCAACCCGCAAAGGGCGAACGATTCTGGGCAGGCGCTGGTGGAATTTGCCATATCGGCAACCCTGATGCTCACCCTGGTGTTTGCGGTGGTGGATTTCAGCCGTGCCATCTTCATTAAGGAAGTAATCACAAATTTGACCGGGGAAGGGTCGAGCATGTCCTCCCGCGGCTCCACGCTTTCCGATACCGCCGCCGCCGTGGTTGCAGCCTCGGCGCCGCTTAACCTGAGTCTCAGTGGGAAAGTGATCGTTTCGTCCGTTTTCAACAACAACAATCAACTTCAGCTCACCGGACAAGTATCCCAAGGTGCCATGGGGGGGAGTAGCCAAATCGGAAATAGCATTGGTGGCACAGCTATCCTTCCAGCCTTGGTCACTCCCCAACTCAACCAGACGGTTTATGTGACGGAGGTCTTCTACACCTACAAGTCGATCACGCCGGTCGGCAAGTTTTTGGTCGGAATCGTATTGCCATCACAGTTATACGACGTGGCGTACTACTGATTAAGGAGCCGAGAGAGTGAAACGCTTCAGTCGCAATCGGAGCAGGGAGAACGAGCGCGGCCAGGTGGTTCTCCTGGTAGCGGTATGCTTCACGGTTATGCTGCTGTTCATGGCTTTGGCGATTGATGTGGGATTCGCTTATGTGACGAAAGCGAAGCTGTCCAAGTCGGTGGACGCCGCCTGCCTTACGGCCATGAGAAACCTTGCCCAAGGACAAACAATAGCCAGGAATCTGGCGATCAATTCGTTCAATGGCAACTACAAGGTGTCCGGTCTTGACCAGGTCCCACCCACGGTGGCCATAAGTTTTACTACGGACTCCTACGGCCAAACCCTGGTCAATGTCAACGGCGCAGCCACCATCCGAACCTTCTTCATGCGAATGTTGCCCAATTATCAGACCTTCTCCGTCAATGATAGCGCGCAGGCGACACGCGGCAAGCTGGTGATGTCAGTGGTATTGGATCGCTCAGGTTCGATGGCTGGTAATGGCGGATCGACAGCGCTTCCTCCCGCGGTCACGACGTTCATAAACTACTTCGACAACAGCAACGACGAGGTCGCAATGATCAGCTTCGCCTCCAATGCGACCATAGACGTGCCCATCGGCTACAACTTCATCACTCCGATTACCAATGCCGTCAACGCCATGAAAATCGCCGGCGGCACCTTTGGTCCGGGCGGACTGACTAACGCGAAGACCCAGAACGACAGCGTTGCCGTGCTGCCTGGGCAAAACACGGTGAAGGTAGTGGTCTATTTCACGGACGGATATGTCAATACCATCCAGGACAAGCTGTCTTGCTCTGGAACGCTTACTCTTTGTAATTACGGTGAATACGACTCCGGTAACTGGGTCGACGTTTTCGATCCTACCAGCGGAACTTCTCTTGCGACCTACGACGGGGTTTCCAGTTGGACACCCTCGAACACTTGCCTAAAGAACGTGACCAAGTTCACTTCCGCAATTAACGGGCAGTTAAAGTCCCTGAATCGCACCAACGTCACCGCGGACGCCCAGTATCGGGCCCTTCAAACCGCGACCGCCATGCGCACTGAGAATCCCGGTATGTATATCTACTCCATTGGGTTGGGGAACAGTGTTGATCAGGCTTTCCTGCAACAGATCGCTAATGACCCAGCCAGCTCGACTTACGATCCGACCCAGCCGGTGGGACAGGCGGTATTTGCCTCCAACTGCCCATCCAGCCAGTGCAGCGCTGAATTGCAGCAAGTCTTTCAGACTATCGCCGCCAAGATTCTCCTCCGTCTCACCCAATAAGCCAGCACCGCGCTCACGACGACAGTCCAGAAGATGAGGTTCTGACCGTGCCGTCTAGAACTTCGCGGGGGGATCAGCTCTTGGCATTTAGTTCACTTTAGCTCACTTTGCGAGCCGGACTTTTGCTTTCCTGCAGAACCTCTCGTGTTGTCATGGGTGCGTCACCTGATCCTGCCTTGCCATCGCGATCGAAATGCGCGGCTGCCTTTTCGGCGCGCTCCATCAACGGAACGGAGATTACCCTCGATTCGCCGGTGATCAGCCGCGCCGAACGCTCATACGTGAGATAGCTCCACGCCCACTGGAGCATCACCAGGACACGGTTGCGGAAGCCGATCAGGAACAGGATGTGGATGAACAACCACGACAGCCAGGCCAGGAAGCCGGAGATGTGTACCTTGCCGAATTGTGCGACAGCGGCGGCGCGTCCAATCGTCGCCAGAGAACCCTTGTCCACGTAATGAAAGGTTTGGCGCGAGCGTCCGGCCAGGTCAGCCGCAATCTGACGCGCCACGCACTTGCCCTGCTGCGTGGCCACCGGAGCGATGCCAGGCAGCAGCTTGCCGGCTGCGTCCTTCATGCTGGCAAGGTCGCCGATGACGAAGACCTCGCGATGTCCGGGGATGCTGAGGTCGGGTTCGACCAGCACCCGTCCGGCGCGGTCAATCGGGGCGCCAAGCGCGGCCCCAAGCGGGGAGGCCGCTACTCCAGCGGCCCACAGCACGGCGGCGGCGGGCACCACCTCCTCGCCGATACAAACTGCGCCCGCGCGTACGTCCGTGACCGCGGAGTTGGTGCGCACCTCGACGCCGAGATGTTGTAGTTGCTTCACGGCACTCTGGCGCAGATCGTCGGGATAAGCGCTCAGCACCGAAGGTCCGGCCTCGACCAGCAGAACGCGGGCCTTTGCCGGTTCGATGTGGCGGAAATCCTCGGGCAGCGATTTGCGGGCGATCTCGGCCAACGTGCCCGCCAACTCAACTCCCGTAGGCCCCGCGCCCACCACCACGAAATTCAGCGGGCGATGATGGCCGGTCAACGCTGCTTCGCGTTCTGCCAGTTCGTATGCCAGCAGGATACGGCGGCGCATTTCCAGCGCGTCTTCGATGGTCTTCAATCCCGGAGCGAACGGCTCCCATTTGTCGTGCCCGAAGTAGGCGTGGGTTGCACCGGCGGCCACGACGAGGTAATCGTAGGGAAGCTCGAATCCATGCAGCTTGAGGATGCGCCGCCCGAGGTCGAAGCCGCGCACGTCGCCCAACAGCACTTCGACATTCTCATGCTTGGCGAGGATCTCGCGAATAGGCGCCGCGATCTCTGCCGGCGACAGTCCGGCCGTCGCCACCTGGTAGAGCAGCGGTTGAAAGGTGTGATGGTTCTTGCGGTCCACCAGGGTGATCTGGACGGGCAGACGCGCTAGATATTTAGCGGTCTCCAGACCGCCAAATCCACCTCCGACAACGATGACATGCGGGCGCGATTTCGTATTCATAGCCCTACTGGATGAGATGCGTGGCTATGCTGCAAGGGAGCAACGTCAATCGAATGTCAGGTTGAGAGAATCGGTCCTACTTGATGAAATACCCAGACACGCGCCACTGGCCGTCCTTATCCAGTGCGGAAACAACCGTCTCGACCGCGGTTTTCTTGTGCTCAAAACTGGCGTCATAGCGGATGACGACATACTGGCCGTCCGGTGCCCCTGGCAACTGCGTAGCGAACTCCGCTGATTGCAGTTCGCGTGAGACCATCGCGCCCAACGGCACCCGCACCACCCGCAGCTTTTGCTCCCATTCCTGCTTGCTGATCGCAGATTGGAACGTGGAAGAGGCCTGCTGCCAACTCTGCGCGTAGTCGCCGGAGTCCACCAGCTTCAACCAGTGGGTAGCCGCGGCTTCTGCAGCTTTGGTGCTTTGCTGGGGGAATGCGACGCTCACCAGCGCCAGACAAAGTATCAGGACCCAATAGGAATAGCGCTTCATGACGTTCTCCTTGTGCCATGCACAAACGATTGTGCGCCCCTGGCAGAGCAACGCGCAATGGGTCCGGTCGCTGGCCGCCGCGCCGATTTTCGCTATGGTAGATTAGTGAGTGTGGGCCCGTAGCTCAGTTGGTAGAGCAACGCACTTTTAATGCGTGGGTCGCAGGTTCGATTCCTGCCGGGCTCACCATGCCGTTCGCGATCCACCCTTCCTTTTGATCACGCTGGTGTGCGGCGACTCCGTTGCGAAAAACAGATAACGACAACTTGCTGACTGTGCTGTCCCTCAGCTTCGTTCTGGGGATGGCCGTGGCCCTGGCGGTTTACTTCGCGTGGAGGCTAAACGTGGGAGGACTTCAGGCCCACGGCTTCCTGACCGCAATCGCGCTGACCATCTGTCCGCCTTTTGTGTTGTCACTGGTGATCGGTCCCATTCCGGATTCCGATCTTGCCCTAGTGCTGGTCGTGGGTACTATCGTCTTCGCCAACGCGTTTCTCTACGCCGGGGTGGCTGCCGGCGGCTACTTTGTTTTCACGCTTGCGAAGAAGAAGAAACTGCGATGATAGGGGCCGGCATAGCAGTTTCACATCTGGTGTATAGGGGTGGGTGGACCACGCCTGCACCCGTTGAACCCGGATTATTTTGGAGTGTCATCCTGAGCGACGAGCGCAGCGAGGAGTCGAAGGAACCCTATCCGGCTCACTCACTTTGTGATCTCTTGCAGCTATAGGGGTCCTTCGACTCCGCGCCCGCCCGACCCGCAAAACCAGCGGGGCAGAAATTCCCTGCGGGCGCTCCGCTCAGGATGACACCTTCTGTGCTCGTTGCTCGGGATGACAGCTCAACAATCTTCCTCGTGAAACTGGCAACTGGCTACTGGCAACTGGCTACTGTTACGCCGGTTGCTGCTGCGTCATGCAGTGCAGCGCGCCCAGTCCCCAGATCAAGTCCCGGCAATAAATTCCGACAATCTCGCGATCGGGAAATACCGTGGCCAGGGTGTTGAGCGCCACGCGATCATTGGGGTCGCTGAATATGGGCGCAAGCACCAGTTGGTTGGCGATGTAAAAATTGGCATAGCTGGCAGGCAAGCGCCGTCCACGAAAGTACACCGGCGCCGGCATGGGGAGCTTCACCACGCGCAGCGGATGGCCCGACTGGTCCGTGCTCTTCTTCAGCCAGCGGAAGTTGTCGCTCAAGGGCTCGTGGTTGGGATCGGCAGGGTCAGGCTCATAGGCGGTCACCACCGTCGTTGGCGTGACGAAGCGAGTGATGTCGTCAACGTGGCCATGGGTGTCGTCGCCGGCGATGCCGCGGTCCAGCCAGATCACTTTCTCCACCCCCAGGTAGTCGGCGAAAATTTCTTCCAGTTCCTCCCGCGTCACGCCCGGATTGCGCTGCTGCACGTCGCTCAGCAGGCACTCTTCGGTGGTGATGAGCGTCCCGCATCCATTGACGTCGATACTTCCGCCCTCCAACACCACCTGGCGCGGGTGCCCGTTCACTTTGACTTGCGGCTCCCATGCCGGCACACGCAGGCGATTGATGATTTCACCCGCGATGGTCGCGTCGAGCTTCCAATCGTTGTACTTGGCCCAGGCGTTGAAGCGCCATGCGGTGGCCGCCACGGCAGGGAAGTCTCTCGTCGCGCGGGAATCGCGCCGCAGAAAGATGGGGCCCGAGTCGCGTGTCCAACCGCGATTGGTAGGAATGGGGTGAAAGCGAATCGCACCAGCAGGTTTGCCTGGCGTCGCGAATTTTTGCGGCAGAACGTGGGCGCGAATCAGCAGCTCGCGGACCCTGGCTTCCGCCTCCACGTCCTCGACCAGAACATTGACGCGCTCCACCCGCGCCAGCTGCCGAACGATTTCCGCGTACACCCACGGGATGGGCTCGAACCTGCCCGGCCAGTCGGTTCGATTGTGCGGCCACGCGATCCACGTCGCCTCGTGTGCTTCCCACTCGGCCGGCATACGGTAACCGAGGGCGGCAGGGGTTTGCGAGAATTTCCGAGGCTTGGGCATTCGCACGGCTATACCAGGAATCTCTGCGTAATCGGGCCGTACGCATCCACGCGGCGATCGCGCCAGAAGGGCCAGTTGCGGCGAACCTCCTCGATCCGTTGCAGGTCCACCTCCGCGATCAGCACCTCTTCTTTGTCGTGCGAGGCCTGCGCGACTAGCTGGCCAAAAGGATCGGCGATGAACGATCCGCCCCAGAACTCAAGGCCCTTGCCCGGCGCAACCTTGCCGCGAATGTTGCCCGTCTCAAAGCCGACGCGATTGGGCACCGCGACGTAAACTCCATTGGCGATAGCGTGCGCGCGCTGCATGGTCTTCCATGCGTCGTATTGCGCCTCGCCGTACTGCGCCTTCTCGTCAGGATGCCATCCAATTGCCGTGGGATAGAAGAGCACGTTCGCGCCCTGAAGCGCGGTCAAGCGCGCTGCTTCGGGATACCATTGGTCCCAGCAGACCAGCGTCCCGATTTTTCCGACGCCAGTTTCGAAGGCCTTGAACCCCAGATCGCCTGGCGTGAAGTAATACTTTTCGTAATAGAGGGGATCGTCGGGAATATGCATCTTGCGGTAAATGCCGGCCAGCTTGCCATCCGCACTGAGAACCGCCGCAGTATTGTGATAGACGCCGGGAGCACGGCGCTCGAACAGGGACGCAACGATTGTGATCTTCAGTTCACGGGCGAGATCGCCGAGGCGCGCCGTCGTGGGACCGGGGATGGACTCGGCCAAGTCGAAAAGAGCGATGTCCTCGCGCTGGCAGAAATACTGCGTCTGAAACAGCTCAGGCAGGCAGACAACCTCGGCGCCTTTGGCGGCCACATCGCGAATGTGGGCAATGGCGCGCTCCAGGTTCTGCTCCGGCTCCGGGGTGCACGACATCTGCACGATGCCAATCTGGAAGTTTCGTTCCGCCAATTCTTAGCTCCCGCGCGAAATGCATTTCAAGAATAGCATCCCGCGCGCGCTGGTCATTGACCGACTCGATTGTTAATTGACCATGACAACTCGTCGCACGCGTCCCGCGCATTGACGGAGGCCGCATTCAGCCTGTAGCTTCGATTGTTCGGCAAGAGATGCGCACGGTTTGTCGCAGAGGAACGTAGCTTCGAGGGAAGGGGCGCGGCAGCCGCGCCGATTACGCATCTTGAGGCTAGGCTTTAGCCTCTGAGGGTACTCGCAGTTTGTAGGCCTGGAAGCGATTGCTCTCGGTGGCTAAAGCCACCGGGTTGTGGCGGTGCTACGGCGCGCCTAAAGGCGCGCCCCTTCAAAGACATTCACGCACCTGCGTTGTCGAACTCCATCGAGGTGAATCTTGGCCGATGAACATCACAAGACGCACGGCGCGGGCATTGATCGCAAACTCCACGATCCCATTTCCGACAAGCTAGTTCCGCTGGAGCCACTCGATCTCTCGAAGATCCACACGGTGGATGACCTTGTCCGCGCCATGGGCAACACCGCATTCACCGGGCGGCAGGTGGGAGAAGGCGCTGAGGTCCTGGAAGCCATGGCCCGCGACAAGGACTGCTTCATCGTGATGACGCTGGCCGGCGCCATGACGGTTGCGAAGCAAGGGCTGATCGTCACCGACCTGATCGATCATGGGGTAGTAAAGGCCATCGTCTCTACGGGAGCGCTGATGGCGCACGGTCTGGTCGAGGCTGCCGGGCGATCGCACTTCCGCTACGACCCGAAGATGGACGACACCGAACTCTACGAAGCCGGCTATAACCGCGTGTACGACACGCTGGAGCCGGAGACCAATCTCGATTTCGTCGAGACCATCGTCGCGCGCATTCTGAAGGACTGGGACCACAATGAGGTGCTCTGCTCGTACAAATTGAATCGTGAAATCGGGCGCTACCTGAGCGAGCACGTGAAAGAGCGCGGCATCCTGAAGTCGGCCTACGAGAAAAATGTGCCGGTGTTTGTGCCCGCGTTCAGTGATTCGGAGATCGGCCTCGACGTTGCCCTGCACAACCGCATGCGCCGCAAAAACAACCTTCCGCCGCTGCGCTTCGATCCGTTTGAAGACCTGGAGTATTACGCGGAAACACTCTTAAAGCAGGAACGCCTTGGAATTTTTACCATCGGCGGTGGTGTGCCCAGAAACTGGGCGCAACAATTTGGGCCATTCATAGAATTGCGCCATCGCCGCGGCGGCGAGGACCTGCCATTGAAGCGCTTCCACTATGGCGTGCGCATCTGCCCTGAGCCGGTGAACTGGGGCGGCTTGTCGGGATGCACCTATAGCGAAGCCGTGTCGTGGGGTAAGTTCGTGCCTCCGGAAGAAGGTGGCCGGTTCGCCGAAGTTCTGCTGGATGCCACCGTGGGACTACCGCTGATCGCGGGCGCAGTGCTGGAGAGGATGAAGGGCAGGGGCTAGTGGATAGTGGATAGTGGATAGTTTCGTTTCTCCGGTTTTGTGATGGTGTGCAACTAATCACTATCCACTGATCACTAATCACTGCTTTCCGGCTCCGGTTCAGGCCCGGCAAGGTCTAAACTCCGGAGCCGGCGCAGGCTTCCGCGGAACTTTTGTTCGAGCGCACTGGCTACGTGACTGAGGTCAGTTGCTTCTCACTTGAAACTTGAAACTCGAAACTCGAAACTTCAAACCAGCCCCTAGCCCCTAGCCCCTAGCCCCTAGCCCCTAGCCCCTAGCCCCTAGCCCCTAGCCCCTAGCCCCTAGCCCCTAGCCCTGCCTTTCACCTCGCGGAATGTCATGTTCTCTGCCTTACAACCTGTTCTACGTTTCCAGTCGAAGAAAAGTTCAGCGTACGACTTGGTGATGTAGTCTGCTGGCTTCACTCCCAGCTCGCGAGCGATGCGATCAATCCAGCGTGACTTGCCTTCGATCTCAGCGACATCGCCGATGGGCGTGTGGTCCAGCACGACATGCCCTGCGTGGTCACTCCATTCGGCACGAAACTTTTCGTAGATGAACGACGGCGAGTAACCCAACGCGCGCAGGATCGCGTCCATCTGCTTGCCATCGGAGACACCCGTCTCCAACTCGCCGCGAGACTTGTGCCTTCCGAGTTTGGCCTTGGCCTTGTGCGTCAGCCTCCAGTTGCCGCCGTAGTCGCGCAGGCGCAGTAGTTCGCCCTTGCGGCGCAGTTTTTGGCCGGGAAGATCGTAAAGGGTATTCACCTCGTGGGTAGATGGCGTCTGTTCGTGAAACCCCAACTCGCGCAGCTTCCGCTCAAGCGCTTTCAGATCGGAAACGAGAAACTTGATTTCAACTTCCTGGGGAATGGACATTTTGTCGAGTATAGATGCGTTGGGAGATTAGTGGAGCGGATTCTGAGTCCTCAATACCGCAGCACCTTGTTCATACGCATTCATAGGTATGAGAATTTCGCCACTACGGAGATAGATTAACGGGACGAGAGCCTCTCCGATCCAGACTTCATGTTCGCGGCTCTTAATTGGGTCTATATGCAGCTTATCGGCTGGTAAGGAGCCTTGGTTGCTGTACGAAACGAATGCGCCCTCATATTCAGTTTTTCCATCGATGTCGCTGAGCTTGCAGTGATCGCGTCCGTCGAAGTTCAACGAGCAACTCAGTCACTTCCCTCGCCTTGGGAGCCCACCTGGAAAACCGACCGCAGGCGCCCACAGGAACACGGCATCAGCCGCTACTCCTCTGGGTCGCGCGGGAGTCACTTGAGACAACCAATAGACCCAAATCCCCAGAAGTATCGGAGCACCTACCATTACTCCGAGGACGATAGCCACCTTGTCGATTAGATCCAGTCCTTGAATGTGTCGCAGTAAATACATACGTGTCGCGGGCTCTTTCAGCTCTGTCTCTCCACCACAAACTCGGGCACCCACAGCAGCACGCGCTTGATCTCGGAGTCGGAAAAGCTGCAGAGGGCCTCGCGCGCCTTGTTGCTGAACTCCACCGCCCGCGCGTAAGCGGCGTCAATGGAGCCGTTGCGGCCCAGGATCGCCACGATGTCGGCAGGCGTGATGCCGTTGAAGCCACCGTTACTCAGGACAGACTCAATCGTCTCGCGCTCCGTCTGGGTGCAATGTTCCAGCGCGTGCAGCACCGCCATGGTGGCTTTGCCTTCGCGCAGGTCGCTGGCAACCGGCTTGCCCAGCACTTCTTCGGAGGCGGTGAGATCGAGCACGTCGTCGACGATCTGGAAGGCCATGCCGAGGTTGCGTCCGTATTCGGCCAGCCGTTGCTGGTCGGCTTCGCTGGCGTTGGCGAGAATTCCGCCCATCTTCATGCAGACCGAAAACAAGCACGCTGTTTTGCGGTAGATGAGTTCGAAGTGCTCGTCCATGGTGATGGCCTTGCCCAGCCGCTCGATCTGCAGCAATTCACCCTCGACCATCGCCTGGGTCAAATCGATGAGCGCGTCGAGGATGTGAAAATTGCGCTCCTGCACGGCAATTTTGAATGCCTGCATATAGAGCCAGTCGCCCGCCAGCACGCATTTGGAATTGCCCCATTGCGTGTTGGCGGCGGGGCGGCCGCGGCGCGTCTGGGCTTCGTCGATGATGTCGTCGTGGACCAGGGTTGCGGTGTGGATGATTTCGACCACCGCCCCCAGCTTGATCGCGCCGTGGCCGGTGTAGTTCATCAGCTTGCAGGAGAGCAGCAACAGCGCAGGCCGCAGCCGCTTGCCGCCGCCGGCGCGCAGGTACTCGCCAATCTCGGTGATCGCCCGCACGCTGGACACGGTGTCGCGGCCGAACTCGCGCTCGATGGCGGCCAGGTCGTCGTGCAGCAAGTCGAATACTTCTTTCGCGGTGCGGGTTACAGTCGTATTCAAACGGATTCGCCCCGTCAGTTGGATCGATAGTTTGTGAACTGCATGTCAATGCCGAAATCGTTCTGCTTCAGCAACGCAATGATTTCCTGAAGTGTATCGCGGTCTTTGCCGCTGACGCGAACCAGGTCTCCCTGGATCGCCGCCTGCACTTTTTTCTTGGAGTTCTTGATCAGCTTAACGATCTCTCGCGCCTTCTCAATCGGGATACCTTGCTGCAGGCTGACTTTCTGGCGCACCGTCGAGCCAGCGGCGGGTTCGATAGCGCCATAGGTGAGCGCTTTGAGCGAGACCCCGCGCTTCACCAGCTTCCCCTGCAACACGTCGTTCACCGCCTTCAGCTTGTACTCGTCAGCCGAGGCAAGCACCAGACCTTCCTTCTCCTCGATCTTGATTTCCGACTTCGAGTCTTTCAGGTCGTAGCGCGTGTGGATTTCTTTCAACGCCTGCTGCACGGCGTTGGAAACTTCCTGCATATCAACTTTGCTGACGATGTCGAATGATTCGGCCATAAGGTTTAAGTGTAACAAGAGACGCGGCGTTTGCCGCAATTGCGGCAGAGGCCCCGCCACCTCCGAGTGTGTGTAAGAACCTGTGTCGTCCCTACGGGACTCGGATGTATTTCCTACTTTACCCAGCACTCCGCCTGCGGCTCCGTGCTGGGCTAAACTCTCCCGCGCCTTGCGGCGCTGGATTTTCGGTCAGCAAATTCAAGTGGCAAGCTTTCAGCTTTGTCCTCGCACACTTTCCGGGTGGGGAAGCGTAGCACCTCAGTCGGATTTTGTAAGCCGGAAAAAGTTGTGGAAATTGGCGGTCGTCTGCTGTCCGACTTCCTCGCAGGAAAGATTACGTAGCTGCCCGATCTGGCGGGCGACTTCAACCACGAAGGCAGGTTCATTGCGCTGACCGCGATGGGGCGCCGGCGCAAGATAAGGGCAGTCGGTCTCGATGAACATGCGATCGAGCGGGACGATGCTGGCCGCGTCGCGAATGCTTTGCGCCTTGGGGAAGGTGATGTTGCCGGCGAAGGAAATCATGAATCCCAGATCAAGCGCTGCACGAGCATGATCGACAGTGCCGGTGAAGCAGTGCAGCACGCCGCCAAATCCGCTGGCCGCCCAGTTTTCTCCGATCAGGCGCAGCACGTCGTCCCAGGCGTTGTCGCTGTTGTTGGAGGGGCGGCAGTGAATGATGATGGGCAGCTTGGCGGCGCGGGCCATCTCCATCTGCTGCAGGAAGACTCGTTGCTGGACATCGCGAGGCGAGTGGTCGTAAAAATAATCAAGGCCAATCTCGCCCCAGGCGATTACCTTGGGTGATTTCGCCAAGCGTTCGAGTTCGTCAAAGTCCGACGGTTTGGCCAGCTCGGCTTCGTGAGGATGAACTCCGATCGTCGCGTAAATCCAGTCGTACTGCTGGGCGAGTTTGATGGCGCAGTCGAGCGTGCCCGTCCCGGGTCCGTCGCCATTGCCGATCGCGAGCAGGGTCCTGACACCCGCTTGGTTGGCGCGCGCGATGACTTCGGCGCGGTCCGCGTCGAAGCGCTTGCCATCGAGATGAGCGTGGGAGTCGGTGTACACAGTGGATAGTGATTAGTGGCTAGTGGATAGTTTCCAGTTTTGGCCCCCTCGTTGCTATCAGGTTAAATTTTCTCGCTTGAAGCTCACAACGTGCCAACAACTTTGTCGAAGGCGTACAAAGACCAGAGAGCCTGGTTCCTGCCAGAAAGTTGGACACCGTACTCCGGCTTGCTCTTCCTGCCGACATAATCGCGGCTCACGAACAATTTGTCAGGTGTTTGCCACTGGGTCGCCCGAACTAGGTAGATGCTGGGCGCCTCGTGGTCGCGAAAAACAACCACAGTCGTCAAAAGATTGTCGCGAAGCTCGAATACGTGTTTAGGAAAGAAAATGTACTTCGCTTTGTAAACGGATTTCACTTGGATATCGTAGTACCGATTTACTCCTTTTCTCACCACGAAATCGATGCCCTTGTCGTCGACCTCTGATGTGTATATGTCGAGTCCGTACATCGTGAATTCCATTTTCACGAAGTACTCTGCGTATCGCCCGAGCTGGAGAGGATTCAAGCTTCCCCAGGCGTATCGCTTCATGTCAGAGAGTCCCCCAAAGAGTTGACCCTAAACTCTACCCGCTAGTCACTATCCACTAGCCACTATCCACTAGCCACTATTTCAGCTTCGCGCCCGCCGGTACGTCCTCCAAGAATCCCGCCAGGACCGGCTGGCCATCGTCGCCGACAGAGGCAGCCACGATCATTCCGTTCGATTCCAACCCGCGCAGCTTGCGTGGTTGCAGATTGGCTACGATCACGACCTTCCGCCCGATGAGCTTTTCCGGTTCGTAAGCTTTGGCAATTCCGGCGACGACCTGGCGCACTTCGCTGCCGATATCGACTTCCAGACGAAGCAACTTGTCGGTGCCCTTCACGCGCTCGGCAACCTTCACTTCGCCCACGCGCAATTCGATTTTCAGGAAATCGTCGATGGTGATCTGATTGTTGTTGGCCGCGGCAGCCGCAGTCACGCCTCCGCCCTGGGTGCCTGTGGCAGGCGTGGTCTTCGGACTGACGATCGCACCGGACTCTTTCGGCGGCGCCGCAGGTGATGGCACTCCGGCTGCTTGGGTGGCGGGCCGTTCCGGCTGCGCGCCGCTTGCGGCGGGCTGCGCTTCCGCCGCTGCCGGTTTCTCACTCGCTTGCGCTAGATCAGCGGAGCGCTGCTGTTCCATCTGTTGCATCCTTTCGACCGTGCTCTTGTCGGCCCGCGGAAATACGCCTTCGACCTTGCCCAGCTTGGTGCCCAGCGGCAAGTTTCCCCAAGCCAACGTGCGCAGGTCCAATTGGCTGATCTCACCCAGCCCGAGTTGTGTCCAGATGCGGGCCGTGGCCTCTGGAATAATCGGATGCACCAGCGCGGTGACCACCCGCAGCGCCTCGGCGGACGTGTACAGAATGGTGGCGAGGCGGGCACGCGAGTCTCTATCTTCGCGCTCGGCGACGGCCCACGGCTCGTTCTCGACGATGTACTTATTGACCGCGGCCACCAAAGACCACGCGGTTTCCAGCGCGCGCGAGAATTGAAATTGCTCGAACTGGGCGTGGAAGCCCGCAATAGTTTTCTGCGCCAGCGCAGCGATACTCTCATCGGCAGGCGACGTCTCGCTGGGCGATGGATAGGGCACTTCGCCGTCAAAATAACGGGTGATCATGCTGAGCGTGCGGCTCGACAAGTTGCCCAGGTCATTGGCCAGATCGGCGTTAAAGCGCTGCACCAGGGCATCGAAGCTGAACGATCCATCCTGCCCGAAGACAATTTCGCGCAACAGGAAATAGCGCAGTGCGTCGCCGCCAAGCGTGTCGAGGATGGTTTCGCTGCGCACGATGTTGCCGCGCGACTTTGACATCTTGCTCTCTTCGAAGAGCAGCCAGCCGTGCGCGATGATGGATTTCGGCAGCGGCAGATCGGCGGCCAGCAGAAATGCCGGCCAATAAACGCAATGGAAGCGCACGATTTCTTTGCCAATCATGTGCACATCGGCCGGCCAGTAGCGCTCCAGTTTTTGCTGGTCCGCGGGATCGTCGGAGCCAAATCCGATCGCGGTCAGGTAATTGGCCAGCGCATCCAGCCAGACATAAATCACGTGCTTAGGATCGCCCGGCACGGGAATTCCCCACTTGAACGATGTCCGGCTGACGGAGAGATCGCGCAGTCCGCTGCGCACGAAAGCGATGACCTCGTTGCGCCGGGTTTCCGGGCGAATGAAATCGGGGTTGTCGCTGTAGTACTGCAACAGGCGCTCTTGCATGGCCGAAAGTTTGAAGAAGTAATTCTCTTCGTGCACGGTTTCGGTGGGACGCCCACATTCGGGGCAGGGAGCCCCGGGGCCGACAGCATCGACGTAAAGTTCGTCGAAGACGCAATATTGCCCGCTGTACGATCCCTTGTAGATGTAGCCGCGCTCCTGCAAGCGCGTGAACAACGCCTGCACGCCGCGAACATGGCGCGGCTCCGTGGTGCGAATAAAGTCGTCGTAGGAGATCTTCATGCGGTCCCACAGCGCGCGGAATTCGCCCGAGATCTTGGCAACGAACTCTTTGGGTGAGCAGCCGGCAGCGGCGGCCGAGCGCTCAATCTTCTGGCCATGTTCGTCGGTGCCGGTCAGGAACCAGGTGTCGGCCCCCATCATGCGCTGGCGGCGGGCAATGGCATCGCACACCACCGTGGTATAGGTGTGCCCAATGTGAGGCCGCGCATTGACGTAATAGATGGGCGTCGTGATGTAGAACTTCTCGGGATTATGCATTCTTCTGGTCCAGGTACAAGCGGATGGCTTCCTGCATCACCGTCTTCAACGGGATGCGATGCTCGACGGCGATGCGCCGGCAATCTTCGTATTCGGGTGCGTACTGGGAGACCGAGCCGTTGAGATGCGCGACCTTGATGCGCACGTCGCCCCAGGGCGTGACCACCGCCTCGTGCCGACGGGGCAGGGCATAACGCTTCTCATGGCGCGTGCGCACGCCCAGCGTGCTGCTCTCGCGAAACAATAGGGCGCGCAATTTAGTTTCGTGCTCCGGCCGCGACAGCACCGTCAACAGGGTGCCGGGACGGTTCTTCTTCATCTGCACCGGCGCGGTGAAGACGTCCAGCGCTCCTTCGGCGAATGCCAGATCGACGATATAGCCGATCACCTGCGGATTAAGGTCGTCCAGATTCGCTTCCAGTATGGCGATCTCTTCTTCCGCGTCGTCACTCTCGCCGGTGCTGCCTGCGTCAGTGACCGCTTCCTGGGCCTCGCCGATGGTGAGCCGCAGTACATTGGGATGGCCGGGAAAATTGCGCGCTCCTGCGCCGCAACCAATGCGCTCTGTCGCCATGACCGGCCGAGGTCCGAACTTTGAGACTAACACTTTGACGATGGCCGCTCCGGTCGGTGTGACCAGCTCCTTCTGAATGTCGCCAGAATAAATCGGCACGTTCTTCAGCAGTTGGAGAGTGGCCGGGGCCGGGACAGGCATGACGCCGTGCGCGCAGGCAACGGTTCCGCCGCCCACATTCAGGGGCGAAGCGAGGAACTGATCGACCGCGAGCGCCTCAGCGCCAACGGCTGCGCAGACAATATCGACGATCGCGTCGGCCGCGCCGACTTCGTGGAAGTGCACTTCCTCCACGCTGACGTTGTGTACGGCGGCCTCGGCTGCGCCCAGCGCCAGGAAGATCTCATCGGCGGTCCGCCGAGCGTACTCGCTGATGGGCGCTGCGGCGATGATGTGCAGGATCTCGCTCAGACGGCGGGCCTGGTGATGGTCGTGGCTATGCTTATGCGCAGGTTGCGCCTCGGATTCTTGCGAGCCGGCGTGCTGTTGCGCCCAGAACTCCTCACGCGGCATGTCTTTCTTGCCGTTTACGACGACGTCGAGTTTTGTTGCAGAGATGCCGCCGCGGTGAACCCGCGAGTGCTCCAGCTCAGCGCCGATGTTGAGTCCAGCTACAGTCTTCTGAAACAACTCGAAGGGAACTCCGGCATCGAGCAGCGCGCCCAGAAACATGTCGCCGCTGATTCCAGAGAAGCATTCGAGATAGGCAATGCGCATGGTGGTGGACCGGATTCTTCATCATAGGTAACGCTGAAACCAGCGTCAAACCTGCGCGGCCCCAGCATTTGCTGTGCTGTTCACGATTTGAACCATGTCCTCCGCAATTCTTCTTCACCACAGAGGCGGGGAGGGGACAGAGAAGAGATCGGGTTGTGATGGCGAGCGCAACGAGGGACCTGCTTTTGCGTGGTTATGGAAGAAGCAGATGATTCGCGCCAGAAACCGGCGCTCGTAATGACAATTCATGAATCACGAGTTGCGCATGAGTCTGAACACACATCCCTCGTTACGCTGGTCGCTCCGTCGAAGAACGTACCAGGCGAGAGCGAGTGGGTAAGTATAGGGGTCCTTCGACTCCTCGTCCGGTCGCCAAGGCGACCGGACGCGTCGCTCAGGGTGACAGACCATAAAGGTTTTTAGAAGACGCGTCGAGAAATCTGTCCTCACTTCTGCCGCACATAGCCGTACACGTACTCGGTGTCGCCTTGTGCAACCAGGACTGAAGTTTGCAGAGAGTCCGCCAGTTTTGAGGGAGCGGTACCCGGCAAGATCTCGTTGGTCAGCAGAAAGCCGCCGGGCCTGATCATGGTCGCCAGGTTGGCGCGCGCCAACGCCTGCTCCAGTGCGCCGTAATACACGAAAATGTTGGTCCCGATGACCAGATCGAATTGCTGTTGCGGCGGCAGCGGCAGAGTCTGGTACACAACATTCATGTCCACGGGAGTAATTCTCATGACCACGCCGGGGCGTATGGTCACCGCGCGATTCCAGATTTCGGCCGCCGCCGCGGGCACCGCAATTCGCGTAGCCGGCTTGCCGATCCGGTCGCCAAACTTTTGCCAATAGTCCAGGAAGCCGGCACGGTACGCGGCCTCCCATTGCTCCAATGGGGTGCACAGCAATTGGATCGTATAGGGCTTACCCGCGGCCGCGGTCTTGCGCGCACGCTCAATGTGGCGGTTGACCCGCGCACTGATGTCGAAAGTGTAGACGTCGACCGAAGCCGGATCGGCCAGACCCAGCCGGGCGAGCGAGTCGATCAGCGCAAACGGCTGGGTGGTTTGTGGCGGATAGAAATCGGAACCGAAGTTCTTATTTACGAAGTCAAGACCGGGGCCGACAATCGCCACGCGGTGCACGCTGCCCGGCTTCAGCAGCCCTTGTTCCATCATTTTCCGCAAGTGCAGCTCGATGGTGTAGTCGGGATAAAGATTGCTGTCGGTGGAAATGTCGCGGTCCTTGAAGCCCTGGTAAATGCTGATCTTCTTTGCCGATAATTCCGCCCCCCACTTATTTAGGTCGTCCCGCTGGTGTGCCAGATTGGCCAGCAGGTAGGCCTTGATCTTCTTTCGCCCGTCAGGGGTCGCCGGACTGAAGCCCTTCTTTTCGAGGAAGACGCGCATTTCCAGCATGCCTTCGCTGAGGCGTGGGCCCGCCAGCGCGCGGATAAGATCGTCAGCCCGCTTTTCGGCGAGGGAATTGACCTCGCGGTCCTTTCCGTAGTTCTGCAAATCCACAAAAGAAATGCGCGGTTCCTTGGTGTAGGTGACGCCCAGGCGCAACAAATTGGTGAGCGTCTCGGCCTCGCCTCCTTCGATGCGGCCGCGGATTTCCTTGTCCCGGTCCCGCACCCACTTGTTCCAGGCATCGGCGGTGACTGGATTCGTGGTTTTCAGCTCGGGCGGCAGCGCGTCTCGCATGGCCGTGAGAACGGGCTGGGCCGATTGAAAGGGAACGAACTGAGGAGTCTGCGCCAGGGCCGCGCACAGCGTAAGAAGGCAGAACAGGAATACACAGAGGGGCTTGCTCATTTTGCTGGGCATAAGGGTCGGGACTAGGCGTGCTCCGCAGCAGAAGTCGGCAGGATTAGGGTTGCCACTTTCTCATAATACTATGCTGTTCCCCAACGAGATTGTCGCTTCCTGCCGACGTTTGTCATCCCTTTACGTTTGTCATCCCGAGCCAGCCGGCCGCGGCGGGCGAGCGGAGGGACCTGCTTTTTCTTTTCCGTGCTATCACTTTTCCCGCGGCCTGTCCCCGCCGAGGTTCCAACAGGATCAGCTACTTGACTCGTTCCAGAATTCCCGTTTCGGGCCATTTTTCGAGGGTAGTGCGACTACTGTCACGCTTTGGTACGTAGTTCTTACATGTCAATAGAGAGAAACACAACAATCGACTGCAAACCTATGAACCAAAAAGCGATATAAAGTCCTAAATCCGCGTTCATTGCCCCCTTAAATGTGCTATAATATACTTAGAATTGAGATTGAGAAGAGCCCAGCTTCACCGCTGGGCTTTCGTATTTCTGGCGATAACTGCTGTCCGCCTGCGAACATCGGCGTTGCGCTGGCGGACATTCCAACCGCCCGGCCACTCCTAAGTTACTGAGAACTCGACTCCCAGCATGGCCCGCATCTTGCACAGCAGTTGTCAGTGGCCAGTTGTCAGTTGCCTGTTAGAACCGTGAGGAACTCAAACAGGTGCGGCTGCGGGGAGGCCCCACCATCCAACGGAAAGAAACAGCAGGATCCTCCGCTCGCCCGCCGCGGGCTCGGTCGGGATGACAGGACAGAGTTACTATGCACACCATCTTGCATGAAGTTCGGTACGCGTTGCGTCAACTGCGCAAGTCGCCCGGGTTCGCCGCGGTCTCGGTATTGACGCTGGCCCTGGGCATCGGCGCCAACATCGCGGTTTTTTCCGTCACCAACGCGGTGCTGCTGAATCCCAGCGGCATTCCTCATGCCGGCGGACTGGTCGCGTTGCGCGCCCGCTACCGCGCCATGCCCGATCTCAACAACATCAGCCTGTCGGCGCCGGACTTCGGCGACGCGGCTGAGGGCAAGAACATCTTCTCGTCGGGCGCGGTCATGCAGGCCGGCAGCTTCAACTACGCCCGCGAAAATAGCAATCCTGAATTGCTGAATGGCGCCCAAGTTTCCTCCGGCTGGTTCGACACTTTCGATGTCCGCCCCTATCTGGGGCGCGTGTTCACCCCGGAAGAGGACCAGCCCGGCGGCGCGAACGAAGCCGTGCTGTCGTATCGCGCGTGGCAGAAACGCTTCGGCTCCGATCCCAACATCGTTGGCCAGACGCTGATGCTCAACAACCAGGCGTATCGCGTCGTGGGCGTGATGGGGCCTTCATTCAACTGGCCGAACCAGGCAGAACTTTGGGTGCCGATTGCATTTCCGCCTTCGCGCTATCACGATCCCAACTATCGCTATAACGAAAACCTGTTCGCGGTGGAGCGACTGCGGCCGGGCGTAACTCTGCAGCAGGCAAACGCCTATCTCGATCGCAAAGCCCAAGAGAACATCGCCTCTGAGGGCAGCAAGAGTTACGGCCGCGCCAGCGGATGGGGAATGTTCGCCATGCCGCTGACGGAATTCATTGGCGGCAACCTGCGCAAGCCGCTCACCATGCTGCTGATTGCGGTCGGCATGGTGCTGCTGATCGCGTGCGCCAACATCGCGGGATTGCAGATGGCGCGGGCCTCGGCGCGCGAGCGCGATTTGGCCATACGCGTTGCCCTGGGTGCACAGCGGGTCCGCTTGCTGCGGCAGGCGCTGGTGGAAAGCATCGTGCTGACCGTCGCCGGAGTCGCGCTGGGCTTCGTGGTGGCGATGGCGACTGCACCGCTGTTGCTGCGCTATCTGCCCGACATGCTGGGCACGCAGATTCAACCTTCCTTCCGCGGGCCCGTGCTGCTGTTTGTGACTGGCATTGCCGCGCTGTGCTCGCTGCTGTGCGGACTGGTTCCGGCGTGGCAGCGCACCCAGCCGGGATGGTTCAATGCGCTGCAGGAGGGCGGCCGTTCTGGCAGCCTCAGCTTGGTGCATCAACGCGCGCGCTCGTCGCTGGTGGTGGCGCAGATTGCGCTCTCGCTCTTGCTGCTCACCGGCGCGGGCCTGCTGCTGACCAGCCTCAAAGCGCTGGAGCAAATCGAAACCGGCTTCCAGCCCAGTGGCTTGCTATCGGCGCGCTTCTCGCTGCCGCAGTCGATCTACGGTGTGACCCCACCGGTGACCAGCGCTTCGGCAGTCAAGGATGCAGCCGCCAAGGAAGCTGCGGCCAAGGAAGCGGCGGCAGCGCAAGATGCCAGCGACGCGAAGGTGGCAGCGTTCTACCGCGCACTGCAAGACCGGTTGCACAGTATTCCCGGCGTGAGCAGCGCGGCGCTCGCCGACTCCGTGCCCTTCGACAGCAATGGTGGCTCCGCCAGCTTTTTCATCGAGGGCCGCCCCGCAGGACCGAACGATCCCGGACCTCACGGAAATGTCCGCGTTGTCTCGCCGGGATATTTCTCCACCTTGCGCGAGCCCCTAATGATGGGAAGGGACTTCACTCCGCAAGATCATCAGGGCACCGAACGGGTCGCCATCGTTGACACTGTTCTTGCGCGCCAATATTGGCCGGGCAAAAGTGCGATCGGCGAACATATTTCCTTTGACGATCGTGTGAAGGGACCGTGGTACACCATCGTCGGCGTGGTGGCCCATGCCCGCGCCTCGTCACTAGAGTCGGACACCAACGAGGGCTTCTACTACTTTAACGCCGCGCAGCTCCCGCAGTTGTCGGCCACCATTGTGGTGCGCAGTTCGCGCTCGTCCGCGGACTTGAAGGGCGATCTGGCCGCAGCCGTGCGCTCGGTGGAATCCAGCGTCCCCATCTATGACGTGAAGACCATGGAGCAGCGCGTAGACGAGTCGCTCATCGGACGCCGCTTTGTGGTGCTGCTGCTGACCACGTTTGCCGGGCTGGCGCTGCTGCTGGCGGCGCTTGGGCTGTACGGCGTTATCAGCTATTCGGTGCGAATGCGCACCCGCGAACTCGGTGTGCGCCTGGCGCTGGGCGCACAGCGTGGCGAGGTGATGCAGTTGGTGTTGCTGCAAGGTCTGCGGCTCGCCGTCGTCGGAGTAATGTTTGGCGGGTTGGCGGCCCTGGCGTCCAGCCGCATTTTTTCCAGCCTGTTATTTAAGGTCGGGATGTTGAACCCTCTGCCTTGGATTGCGGCCATGGCCATCCTGGTGGCGACAGTATTGCTGGCAAGTTATCTGCCCGCGCGCCGTGCAGCGTCCATTGAGCCTATGCAGGCCCTGCGGATGGAGTAGGGCCTTGGGGATAGGGGCCAGGGGCTAGCGATTAGTGGTTAGTGGTTAGTGGAAAGTACCAAATGCTAAAGGCGTGAAAACAATGCAGCTTCTCCACGATCTCCGTTTCTCGCTGCGTCAACTGCGCAAGGCGCCCGTCTTCACGCTCGTCGCCGTCGTAACTTTGGCGCTCGGCATCGGCGCCAACACGGCCATCTTCACCTTGCTGGACCAAGCGCTGTTGCGTTCCTTGCCGGTCAGCCATCCTGAGCAACTGGTGCGCCTGCAATTCACCGGCTCCACGCGCGGCCACTTCAACACCTTCGGCGGCGACGATCACGGCTATTTTTCTTATCCCATGTACCGCGACCTGCGCGACCAGAGCAGCGTGTTCGACAGCCTGATCGCCAGCGACCTGCAGAACGTGAGCGTGCAATGGAACAACAAGCCCGACCTGGTTGGCTGCGAACTGGCTTCCGGCAACTACTTCCAGGCGCTGGGCCTGCAGCCTGCGATGGGCCGCCTGTTTCTTCCCGCCGACGACGTACCCAACAGCAGTCCGGTAGTCGTGCTGAGCTTCAACTACTGGAAGCGGCAGTTCGGCTCCGATCCGGGCGTGATCAACCAGACCTTGCTCATCAATACGCATCCGTTCACCATCGTGGGCGTGGCCCCACCGGGATTCCACAGCATCGTCGCCGGCGCCACGGAAGAAGTCTTTGTTCCGCTCACCACCAAGAACATCATCACCCCGCGCTGGCAGGACCTGGACGATTTCAATTCGCACTGGATGATGGTCGTGGGCCGGCTGAAGCCCGGAGTCAGTCGCGGCCAGGCGGAAGCCAGCTTGCAACCGCTGTGGCACGCACTGCGCGCGGCTGAGCTGGCCAAGATTCCCAACGCGTCCGAGCACCTGCGCCGCACTTATCTGGACGAATCGCACATTCTGGTGCTGGACAGCGCGCGCGGTTTCTCGCCGCTGCGCGACCAGATCGGCACGCCAGTAATGATCGTGATGGGCATGGTGGTGCTGCTGTTGCTGATGGCCTGCGTGAACGTCTCAAGCCTGCTGCTGGTGCGGGCGGCGGGACGCGTACGCGAGATGTCGGTGCGCTATGCCATGGGCGCGGGCCGCTGGCAGATCATCCGCCAGTTGCTCGCCGAAGGTCTGCTGCTCGGCCTGCTTGGCGGTGCGCTAGGTCTGCTCATGGCGCCGGCGGTTTCGTCCTTGCTGATTCACCGGATTGCCGGCGACACCGCCCCCGACCTGCCGTTTTCGTCAAGCGTGGACGCGCGCATCCTGCTGTTCACCTTCGCGCTGGCGCTGGTCGTCAGCTTGCTGTTTAGTTTGGCGCCTGCTTTGCGCTTCCTGCATCCCGATCTCGCTAATTCGCTCAAGCAGCAGAGCACGACCTCCGGCGGCGGACAGTTGCGCTTTCGCCGCGCATTGGTTGCGGTGCAAATCGGACTCAGTCTGCTGCTGCTGGTCGGCGCCGGCCTGTTCGTCCGTACTCTGCACAACCTGCGCACGCTGGATGTCGGCTTTGCCACCGATCACCTGGTCAGCTTCGGCATCAACCCGCGCCTGGCGGGTTATCAAACCGATCAGGTCTTCCCCTTGTACCGCCGCGTGTTGCAGACGCTTTCGGCGCTGCCGGGTACGCGCGCCGTTGCCGGTACCGACGATCCCGATCTCGCCAACGACAATGACAGCGGCAACATCGTGATCGCCGGATACAACGACCGCGAAGACGAAGACATGGACGTCGAGCAGCCGGCCGTGACTCCCGGCTACTTCGCCACCATGCAGACGCCGCTGCTGGCGGGGCGGGACTTCACCGACGACGATGTCATGGGCAAACCAAATGTCGCCACTGTGAACGTCGCATTTGCGCGCCACTTCTTCGGTACTCCGCAGAACGCTCCTGGTCACTTCATCGGCTTCGGTGGTTCGCGAGGGAAGAAGGACACCGAGATCGTGGGCGTCGTCGGAGACACGCGCCATGCGCGGGTGCGCGACGACATCAAGCGCACGGTGTACCGCCCGCGCTTCCAACTGGACAATCCCAGCGGGCTGGTTTTCCTGGTGCGCACCTGGCAGCCGCCGGACGCGGCGCTCTCCGGGATCCGCGGCGCCATGCAGCAACTCGATTCCAAACTGGCGCTGAGCGATCTGCGGACCATGGACGCGCAGATTGCCGACAACCTCTCGGTCGAGCGCCTGACTGCCTTGCTGGCCATCAGCTTCGGCGGGCTGGCCATTCTGCTGGCCGCCATCGGGCTCTACGGCGTGCTGGCCTACGCGACCGCGCAACGCACCCGCGAAATCGGTATTCGGATGGCCCTGGGGGCACAGCGCAGCAGCGTCATGCGGCTGGTGCTGGTGGATGTGCTGTGGCTTGCCGGCGTCAGCATCGCCGTAAGTCTGCCGGTTTCTCTGCTGCTGGCGCGGCTGTTGCGCAGCGTGCTGTTTGGGGTCAGCCCCAGCGATCCGCTCACGCTCTTGTTGGGAACTTTGCTGGTCTGCGCTGTGGCTTCTCTGGCAGCTCTCATCCCCGCTCGCCGAGCGGCCTTGGTAGATCCCATGAAGGCGCTGCGGAGCGAGTGAGGGCAACCAGGGGCTAGGGGTTAGGGGCTAGGGGCTAGGGGCTAGGGGTTTAGGGATTAGAAGCCATCTCATAAATACCGGTGCGGCCCAAAGCGAGGTACCTCAGGGGCTAAAGAGACTGTGTCGCAACCTCTGTCGTCCCTACGGGACTAGGTCACATTTCCCACTTTACCCAGCGCTGAAGCGCTGGGCTAAGCTCTTCCGCCCCATTCGGGGCTGAATTTTGTGTGATTCCTTCCACTCCCGCAAACCAATATGGGTTGCGACACAGTCTCTAAATGTGATGTTTCAATAGGTTGTTGTCCATTCGGCCAAGAACTGGGAAGCTGATGTTGCGAAGCAACAGCTACCGAGGAGACCGAATGGACTATCACCATCATGCTCGACTTACGATTTATCGTCGAGAGGAACTTGGGTACGTCGCTTCCGCACCGAG
>PLXE01000089.1 GCA_003151335.1 Acidobacteriaceae bacterium | reverse complement strand
CGAGCCTCCCTATCCTTGATCGTCGAACTCGGATTGTACTTGCTCTTGAGGTTTCGGATAGCTGCTGTGCGAGGAATTTTTGAGACCGGAATCCATGCGTTTTCAAAGCGTTTGAGATTCTTGACCATACGGGAGGTCACAGTGTATGGGGGCTGGACACAGAGCGCGAAAACAATGAGACGAACTAGGCCGCAATTCTGACCGGGGCGCTGGTCGTGAGGGCAATAGAGATGCCACCACAGGGGATGGTGGCCACTTCGATTCAGCGTTGTGCGGTTGCTCACTTTTTTATTGGTGTCCCTTGACTCGCAACACATTGCCACTGACCGTTGGGCATCTTTACCCACGTATCCGTCCAACGCTCATGATCATCGAGAGGCTTGCCTGACTCGGTGCCCTTACCTCTGAAGACTCCCGTCGCGATGGCTGTATCGCCAAATACGGTTACCTTCAAGTCGTCGTACTCGGCACTGTCCCATTTGGTCTTTTTGGATGTTGCGAGTGTCTCGGATTTGCCAGTGACTTTCCCCTCGCCCGAGGTGTTCACGAATTTGTCGGCCAGCAGCGGGGCGAGCAGGTCAGGATTATTTGTCTTTTGTGCCTGTAACCACTGCTGTTCTTGTGCGGCGACAGCTTTCTCGGCCGTCTCGGTTTGCGACCATGCGGCGGTTGCCAGTGCTAGCATACCGAGTAAACATATCAACGTTTTCTTCATAGAGCCGTCTCCTTACTTACTTGTTGAGATTTGGTGGAAGGTTGGTCGGGAGTTTATGACCGACGTGTCACTGCATTGGATACGTGAGGCGGGGAGCATGGAACGTGTCGGGGATTTCTGGTGTCCCCCATGGTCGCTAAGCGTTGGGGCTCCATTCGCTTCGAACAGCAGCGGGTTACTTTCCAAATATTTCGGCCTCTGCTCGGAGCCAATCTTCGAGATGGTGACCGCCTTTACAGCCCCGTTCCTCGTAAGACCGATATGCACGCCCACGAATTATATCCTCGGTCAATTCGAGCGAGCCTTTGTCGGGCTTCGCGGTTGAAACACTCGCAGTTTTATGTCGCATGGTAGACCTCCTGCACCGGTGACGACTGGTACAACGTTAAAGAATGAGAAGCCGACTGGAGAGAGGTACTCGGAACACAGACGGAAGGTTAGTACACCTGCTGTACTCATGTTCTCATTACTCTTCTCGTACGTCAAATGACAGTTGTCACGGCCACCGGGCAACGCCCCACGTTATGCAGAGCCAATTGCATGGTAGTGATCGACCGTGATGGCGAGAGTTACGAGGTTGGTTTTCCAGAGCCAATTTCCAGCCGACTACGTCACACCTCGCCCCGCAAGGCGATCAGTACTCCGCTCGCCTCCGCTCCACAGTTGTACCGCTAACCATTGTGTGGCAGTGAGCGAAAAATTCGGGGTTGTGGATCAGGTTGAACGTAGCCGATTCAAGACGCACTTCATGTCTGAATGTTGGTTGCTGTCACGCAGAACTGTCCAGCGCGTAGAGCGAACATGCCAAGGAAAGGCTGCTTTCCGCAATGCACGACGGAACGTTATTCGAGGGATACCAGCTTCGTCGGCCATCTCGTTCGCCGTTACCTCATTTGCCGCCGATACCATAAGCGTATCCTACCTGTGAGCGCGGTTCATTGGTAGGCCGCTGAACTAACCGTGCTGGCGACCGCACGGACAACAGTCGAATTCACTCCCGACGCATCCGAAGACCCGACCATTGAAATAAATTCCCCAGCCAAGTTCGAGATGCGCTGTAAAACGTGCGGCACCGTTCACAGCTAATCGGTACAGGGGAAATCGAGTTTTTGTTAGGGACAGCCTTCCGGAGAACGGCCTTAGGTTACTGCGTAAGAGCCATGGCCTTCAGCGCCGCCTTGTTCCGTATGCGTAGGGTTGAGCCCTTCGTCTGCACGATCTGCCGCTTCTTCAGGTCGGCGAACAAACGGGTCACGGTTTCCCGCGACGTGCCGATCATCTGCGCCATCTCGTCATGGGTGAGCGCAAGCTTGACGCGCGGCTCGGTCTTGGCGGCTTCCCCGTTTTGCGCGCTCCAGTCGAGCAGCAGCTTTGCCAGCCTTTCCGCGGCGGAGGAGTGCAGCCCGATCGCACGAAGCTCGCGGCAGGCGTCGTTGTACTTGTCGCTCAATTGTTCGGCGACGTGCAGGCAGATTTCGCTGTGCTCCCTCATTAGGCGCTGGAAATCTTCACGTTTCACGAAGTTCACTTGGCACGGATCCACGGTTTCCGCCGTCAACTCGTAGGGTGTGCCGCTGATGGTGGCGCTCAGTCCTAGAACTTCTCCCGCTTCGGCAATCTTCAGAATTAGGGTCTTGCCATCGGACGCGCAGATGGAAAGTTTGACCCGCCCCTTGCACAACACGAAGAGGCCGCGCGGCGCCTGGCCTTCGACAAACAGTACCGCACCCTTGGGATACGCGTTGGCATACTTAATCGTTTCGAAAGTCTGCAACGCAGAGGCGGGAAGATCGCAAAAGATATGTGCTACGCGCATCTTGCAGCTGAGGCAGTTCTCTATGATCTCCAATCCGTATGGTGTAAGCACGACGACCCCCTGCGACTCACAACATATCGCCGCTCATTTACGGCCGGATGGCAATGTGACGGCGCATCCGAGGCTCAAATCCACGAGTCTTCGCAGCAGCTCCCAGTTCTGTGCAGGTAAGGTAAGTTACCTCATTCGAGGTTCTGTTCCAAGATACACACCATCCGAACACGTTCATGTCACATGCAACAAGTGCAGACGTCACAACCGGTTGTGACGTGGACAATTCATGATCGTAACGACCTTCGTTATCTGGTCGTGAACTTTGTCCCTCCCGAACCTACAGAGACTCCGCACCTTTCCCTCTACGGGCCTCTTCGAGACGTTCAATTTTAGATAGACAACCAGCACGAAAAACGAACCAAGGCGCGAGGTCGCAATCGTGGGAGTAACGCAGTGGTGCCCTGACACGACCCCGATTCCAAACTTTCGCTTTCTGCGAGGCCCGCGAAATGGGCATCCGGCCGACAGGGACGAAGCGAATTTCATTGCTAAATATATTGGTTTTGTGGATTCCCCCACGCTCACATTGCCGTTAGTGCATGAACGTCGGCCACTCCTTGTCCACAACCGTAAACCCGGCGCGGCGGAGGTCGGATTGGTATTTGTCATAAGCAGGGCGGGCTGCGCGACCCATTGAATCAATCACCTCCATGAACTCACAGGCACCTTTATCGACTTCTAACGCCGCCCCTTGAGTATGTCGAGGAAGCGGGAAGTGTATCCCATCTACCCAGACATAAGCGGTCCGGTAGACCAAGGCATTGTTGAAGAACACATCGACGAACCCGCCATTAGCCTTCGAATTAGGGAAATTCTTACACCAGTCTTCTTTGAAATCTTCTAGCCATTTCAAGCCCCAAGCCATTGTGATTGACACGTCGGGAATGTAAACCGCAACACTGGGGTGCGCTGCGACGTGAAGGACATTCGGCTGGCCTTCGTACATTTCGTAAAACTGAAGATGGTCACGATAGGACGGCGCGTCCGCTATGAGGTGCCAATCTTCCCGTGACGATCCGACGATTCTTCCTACCAACTGCCGCAAATTCATGGTCTCGCCTTTCAATTTTTCCCATTGTACTTTCATTGGCCTTCATTGTTTCAAAAAGGGTAAGATTTGCACGCGACGAGGAAGCCTCTGAAATCAACGGTGTGAATGGTGCATATGTCTGTTGCACTGACAGCATGAAATACGGCCTGTGCCTCGATTGATGACCAGAAACCCCAACCTTGCAACCGGCTGCTTCGTCTCATGCGCCGACGCCACTCCTGTCTTCCAATTCCAAGCGGGCGCTGTCGCGTTCTCGGATTCCTGCTCGCGGCGAACGCCAAAATTTCGGCGAACGAAAAAGTCCGATACCTTACTCATGTCATCAATGAAGGTCTGGGACCCAGCTGCTGAGTCATCGAGAAAGGCAAAATGTCCTATTGTTGCTGCGGGAGGTTAGTGAACAGAGGAAGGATTGTATGTCCCGCTGCCCATGCTAATCACCCTTTCCAAGAGGACGAAGTATACCTGAATATCCATCTTGGTCTTCATGAGGATGTTTTCAAATGATCTCGACCGCTACGAGGGCCGCTTTTTTGGGCACGACGATGGGAATATCGTTTGTATCCTTGATGTCGCGAGCCATGACAAGATTGTCGTCATTTTGGGCCAGTACCTTCAGGCCGTAAAGCATGAGGATGCCCAGCAAAACAACCGGATGAATCGGTTCTAGTTCTGGCACGCCTTGCCGCTTTCTTTCGCGGCAATCAGGTTGATGGGAACGTCGCGGAAGAATTCCTTGTCGAAGCGGTGAGGATGGACCGCGGTAAACTCCTCTTCGTTCTTTTCCAGCAACTCCTTGACGTCAGCAACCGCCTTAGTCATCCCGCGACCACGGAGAACGGTATGCAGAATGTCTCGCTCGTAGCACGTGACGATGAAAAGTTTGGCCGCGTTCACGACGGCTTCTCCAGCCTCGCTCTCGGTTGTACCCTGGCTGTATAAACCAAGAGCCGGGCAATAGCCAACGTACACGCTGGCCCGTTCGTCGTGGCGCGTGGCGAACTTCAATCGGAACTGTACCTGGATTGCTGCCATATCGGCTTTCCCCCTGATTAGATGTGGGGTGAGTGTCGCGCGCGCCAAGTCTAGCACCATAAACCATAGAATTTCCACATTTCCTTGGGGGATTGCACCTGCAACCACAACATCTTGGACTGTTTTCTAGCCAACGACGAGTTCTCGTAGGCTCCAGACGTGATTTGTGATTCCCGCTTCCATCGCAGGGGTCACGCGCAAGCTGGTAGTGTTGCAACTTTCAAACGCAGACAGGTTATTGCATGCAGCACCCACATACGCTCAGGCTGCCAACTCGAAAAGGTTGTCGATGAACTGAATCTGTCGAAGAAGATCATCTCCTGCACCCATCGAACTTGCCCCTTCCGGATCATGTGGATTACTTCATAGCCCTGAATCGTTCGCCGAGCTGCCTGGAATTCT
>PLXE01000118.1 GCA_003151335.1 Acidobacteriaceae bacterium | reverse complement strand
TGAAGAAAACCATTCGGCATCACTCCAAGGTGTAGTCGGCTACCCTTTCCCAATCCCTCTTAGGCAATTGTGGCAACCGATCGCTGGGCGCTCCCCTTGCTAACATTGAGGGTTCGACATACCTGGGACCAAGAAAGCCCGTCGCGGCGCAGCTCAGCCACTCGGGTGGCGTCCACCTGAACGCGGGGCCTTCCGAACTTCTTGCCTTTCGCCCGTGCATTTCTCAGACCGGCCCTAACCCGCTCCTGGATGAGCGATCGCTCGAACTCGGCCATGGCGCCAATGATCTGAAACATCAGCCGGCCGGAGGGCGTGCTCAAGTCCAAGTTATCGCGGAAGCTGACAAAAGCCACTCCATAGGCGCAGAGGTCCGCGAGGGCGTTGACGAGATGCTTGAGCGAGCGACCGAAGCGGTCAATTTTCCACACCAGCACCGCGTCAAAATGGCGCCGGAGAGCGTCGGCCATGAGCTGGTTGAGTTGGGGACGTGATTCCTTCGAGCCAGATACGCCCTGATCGACATATTCGCTGGTGACGGTCCATCCGCGCCAGTGAGCATACTCCCGGAGTTCCGAGAGTTGCATCTCGGGATCTTGCCCGTTGAGCGTGGAAACGCGGGCGTACAGAGCGACGCGAGCGATTGTGAGGGGTGGTTCTTGAGTGAGCGAAGATGCGGTGTTACGTTGATGTACAGCCATTGGGTGCCTCCTTCGTAGGCGTCCTGGTTAGCGTCGTGTCGGTGTTAGTAGCACTGGCACGGCGCGCGTTTGTTAATGGCCCGACTTCGAGGTCTTTTTCCTGTCCCAATACGGACTTTTACACTTGCCGCAGCGTAGTGGCTTTGCACCATCCCTGGACTGCCACTCGTGACTACATTGGCCGCAGATCCAGACTGTGATCGATTCCTTTCGCATTGGCATACACCAATAGTGTACACCTATGGTGCAAAATGTCAACCTTGAAAAACTGCTGTCAATGATCTGCAATCGATGGAACCAGTATCGCTATCGCCGGCTGGCAGCACAGGACCCTACAAAACGGCAGCGTAACTAGCCGAGTGCGAACCAAACTCATCGAGCGTTCGGAACTACGAAGGATTCCACGCAGCCGCGACGGGGTACTTCGAAGAAGTTTGGAACAATTACCGGTAGGCCCCCGACGGCGATCCGCTTGCGCGCCAGTCTCGGGGTAGTAGTAGACCATTGCCAGGAGTGCATGAGGAGCGCGTACCGTGACCGATTCGTGACTATCCGATCGCAACAGACCACTACCAGACTACACAAACCGCAACGGTGTCCGTTTCTCTGTGTCGTCGGATGTGTCTGGAAAGGCAGGACTAATAAGGGATTAGGCCAGCTGGCCTGACGACGCCCGCACGCTTTTGAGTCCGCTGCGTCTGCCAGTTCCGCCATCCCGGCCTAATCGGAAGATCGTGACAAAGCTTAGTTTAGCAGCTTCGCCTTTGCAACCCGAGTCGACTCCAGCTCCAGCTTTTGTAATCAATACAGCCTGGCTATGAAACTGCCGGTATTGATGTCTCATCCTCCCTGTTTTCAGCCATTTGAAAACGCTTGCAAGATATGCACAACTGCTGGAGAAATGGCCGGTTACCCGGAATTTCTTCTTGACATTTCCACCGTCTGGCGTAGCATGAAAGTATCACCTCCGATCCATTTCAGGATCGAATGGGCCCGAGGCCAAGGAAGTGTCACCGCTCCTTGGCAGCGGGCCCATTTAATTTCCCCTGGTTTTAATTTTCCCCTAATTTCGCCAGGCCCTGCAACTCCAGCTCTACGCGCAAGTAGAATTGAGCAACCCGCCACAAGCGTTTAACCACCCCTGTAATTCCGCTAACGCTCTCTCACAGACCATCGCGTGGCGCTGCTTCTTGTCGCGGATGCGGCGGCGCGTGGCTTCTTCGAGCGGCAGCAACAGGTCGAAGGTGATATTGGCGGGCTGGAAATGTTTCGCTTCAGCGTGGCAGATGTAGTTCACCAGCGCACCAAAGGCGGTGGCGCGCGGCGGAGGCGCCGGTTCTGTGTTCAGCGCTAGTGCAGAGGCTTGCATGCCCGCAAGCAATCCGGTTGCGATCGATTCGACATAGCCCTCGACGCCCGAGATCTGCCCGGCGAACAGCACATTGGGATGCTGCTTCATCTGCAAGGTTTCGCGCAGCAGTGTGGGGCTGTTGATATAAGTGTTGCGGTGAATTTGTCCGTAACGCAAAAACTTCGCATTCTCCAGGCCGGGGATGAGGCGCAGGATGCGCGCCTGCTCGCCGTACTTGAGGTGGTTTTGGAAGCCGACTAGGTTGTACGAATCGGCGCGCAGATTTTCCTGGCGCAACTGCACCACCGCGTAAGGAGTGTGGCCGGTGCGCGGATCGCGCAAGCCAACCGGCTTCATCGGCCCGAAGCGCAGGGTGTCGCGTCCGCGGCGCGCAATCTCCTCGATGGGCAGGCAGCTTTCGAAATAGTTCAGCTTCTCCCAATCTTTGGCGTCAACCGAATGCGCTTCCAGCAGAGCATCGAGAAAGCGGTCGTACTCTTCCTGGGTCATCGGGCAGTTGATGTAGTCGGCGGTGCCCTTGTCGTAGCGCGCGGCCATGTACACCCGCGACATGTCGATGGAATCGGCCTCGACGATGGGACTGATGGAATCGTAGAAATACAATTGCTCGCTGCCGCTCAAGCGCAGGATTTCCCGCGTCACGGCCTCCGAGGTGAGCGGTCCGGTTGCCACAATCGTGATCGCAGTGTTCTCGTCGATGGCGGTGACCTCTTCGCGCACCACGCGGATGAGCGGATCGCGCTCGAGGGCAGCCGTTACCGCCTGGGAAAATTTGTCGCGGTCCACGGCGAGCGCGTGCCCGGCAGGGACCGCGGTTTGGCGCGCGATGTCTATCAGCAACGAACCGGCACGACGCATCTCCTCTTTCAGCAACCAGGGCGCGGTGTTCTCGGTGTCGGACTTCAGCGAGTTGGAGCAGACCAGTTCGGCGAAGTTTGCACTCTGGTGGGCGGGCGTCGAGCGCATCGGCCGCATCTCGAACAGCTCGACAGCGACGCCGCGGCGGGCGCATTGCCGGGCTGCTTCCGAGCCCGCCAGTCCGGCGCCGATGATGCGAATGGGATTGGGCATTCAGGTAAGGCTGAGGGTTATGGAACATGCCCCGGGCGCAGAAACGCCGCATCCGCAAAGCGGGGCAATCGCAGGCGCTGGCCGAACCGTTTCTCCCGCTATGATCTACGGGTCCCATGCGCACAGCTGCGCAAACGGCGAACGTCCAGGCGGGCGGTGAGGATTACTCGCCCTAAGGCGTGAACTTGACGTTAATCTGCGTTTCCGCTTCGACTGGTTGCCCATCCAGGTAATAGGGCTTGTAGCGCCACTGTTTCACGGCATCCACGGCCGCTTGGGTCAGCATGGGAGGGCCGCTTAAGGCGTGCAGGTTGCGTACGCTTCCATCCTTCCCAATGAGGGCCTGCAAGACCACCGTTCCCTGAACGTGCGCCTGCCGGGCCTGCGCGGGGTACCGCGGCGTGACCTGGTGGACCAGCAGACCTTGTGCCACCCCCGAGGAAACCTGGACCTTGGCTGCGAGCTGGGGCTGCGAAACCGGGATGCTGCTGATCACGCTGCTTGGGCCCTTGTTTGGCAAGCCGCCGAGGACCGGTGCTGGCGTCGCGCTGTCAGGCGAAGCTTCCACCGGCTTGGCAGCGTTTTTCGCGATCGTCAAAGGAGGTTGCAACACTGCATTGTCGGACTTGGCGGGCGCGGTTGGGGAACCTGGCGTGGCAGTGGCGTTCTGGTCCTTCGGCTTCGCCTGTTTATCCACCGGCAGCTTCGAATTCGGATCAGTGGACATTATGGAGGACATTACGGATGTATCCTGGACCGGATTGCCTTGCGTGAGGTCAGGAGTCTTGCTCACGTTGGCGCTCACCGAAGCAGTGCGAATGTGGTTCCTATGCGACCTCCACATTAGGGCTCCCAGCACAGTCAGCACTAACACGGCCGCAACGGCCAGCAGCATCCGCGATTTTCCCTCAAAGAGCTCTTGAACTCGGGTCCTGATGTCGGAAGTCGTCGTAGGTGTGGCGCTGGTTTCGCGGAAAATCTCTGCGGTGAAAGGTGACTCCACCTGATGGTTAGGGATCGCTGCCGCAGCGCTGGCTTCGCGGAAGACCTCCGCGGTGACGGGCGGCTCGACGGCATGCTGCAAGCGGCGGACCGGGTCAGTGACCAGACCCTTGATGCTGTTCAGCAGCGCGGCCTTCTGCGCCGGCATCCGTTGGACCTCTTCTTCGGCTGACATTGAAGCAACATAGTTTGACGCGACCGTATCCGGCTCGAGTGCCGATGGAGACGTCTCAACAGAGGGTGGAGCTTGGGACACACGAGAGTGTGGAGCTTGGGACACGCGGCGCCACTTGGAGGATTTCCTTGCCTTCAATTTAATCGGTATGGGGCCCGACGACACGAGAGTTTCTTCAAACCCGTTTGTTTCCACCTGGGATGGTTCTTGATGCGTTTCCGGCCAGGATTGTTCTGGATGCGTCTCCGGGGGTGATGGTTCTTGATGCGTGATATCGGCAGACCTTTCCGCTTCCGCCGGAGCCTCCGGAGTAGGCGAACCGGCAGCTATCCACATGTCGGGCTCTAGATTGGCAATAAAATCATCGAGATGTGCGAATCCATCCCGAAGGTTCTGAAGCGATTCAGCGTCTTCAGGTTCTTTCAAGCCACATGCCCACCCGACCCATTGGTCTGCTTCAGGGCCCGGCAGAGTTTGCGGCGCTCCCGTCCCCTCGGCCTGGGATCGCAATTCGTTGATCGCCTGGTCGCGGAGCTCATTCAGTTGAGTTACCCGGAATGCCCGATGGTGCACAATATTGCCGCTCTCCAGCTCAGTGGCGAGAGCCAAAAGTCGGGAGCGCAAATTCTTCTGCGCTTCTTCCGCAATGAGTGCCTCGAGCTCCGCTCGCTTCTGCGCTGAGGGGTCGGGCACCGTCCACATGTCGGGCTCTAGATTGGCAATAAAATCATCGAGGTGTGCAAATCCATTGCGAAGAGTCTGCAGAGATTCAGAGTCTTCCGGCTCTTTCAAGCCACACGCCCACTCGACCCATTGGTCCGCTTCAGGACCCGGCAGAGTTTGTGGTGTTCCCTCCGGCCGCGCCTGGGAGCGTAATTCGTCGATGGCCTGGTCGCGGAGTTGATTCAGTTCATTTACACGAAGGGCCCGGCGGTGCACAATGCTACCGCGCTCCAACTCCGTTGCGAGGGCCAAAAGACGGGAGCGCCGTTGCTCTAAATTCCTTGCCTCTACAGTTTTCCGTATCTCCTCAATGAGTGCGTCAAGTTCCCCTCGGTTCTGCCATGAGGCCTCAGGCAGCTCCGACACGACCAACTCACGCACCATGCGAGCAGATTCTGCAGCCAGGTTAAGCTGCTCGATGACTTCTGCGATGTCGATGGCTAGGCCAGCATTGAGTTTTCCCAAGCTTTCACAAGGCAGAGTCAAAGAGTCGTCCAGAGACGCAAGCGCAGGAGGCCAGAATGAATTCATGTCAAGCTCCTAAACCGGGGTTTCCGTTTTGACTACCCACATGTCGGGCTCTAGATTGGCAACAAACTCATCCAGGTGGGCAAATCCATTGCGAATAGTCTGAAGCGATTCAGCATCATCAGGCTCTTTCAAGCCACATGCCCACTCGAGCCATTCGTCGGAGTCAGGGCCGGGCAGAGGTTGTGGTGTTCCCTTCACCGCGGCCTGGGCTTGTAATTCGTTGATCGCTTGGTTACGGAGCTGATTCAGCTGATTTACACGGACCGCCCGACGGTGCACAATACTGCCGCGCTCCAACTCAGCCGCGAGACCCAAAAGACGTTTGCGCAGTTGCTCTATCTGCCTTGCTTCCACACGTTTCTCTATGGTCTCAAGGAGGGCGTCGAGTTCCCGTCGGCTCTGCCATGCGGCCTCGGGTAGCTCCGCCAATACCAGCGCACGCAGGTTGCGAGCCGATTCTGCGGCCATCTTAAGTTCCTCGATAACTTCGGCGATGTCGACTGGTTTGGCAGCCTTGAGTTTTTCTACGCTTTCACCGAGTAGGGTCAAAGTATCGTTCAGAGACGCAATTGTGGAAGGCCACAATGAACTCATGTCAAGCTCCTAAGTCGGAATTTTCCCTTTTGGGCTAACAACAGCCGAATATTATCTCACTGAAGGGGTAACTTGTCAGTGATCTTCCTCACACCCATCGACGCCCGCCCCGGCCCCCTTCACCGCACGCTGCCGAAGGCTGCACCCACCGCTCCCCAGCGTGCGCTTCGACCCCTTACGTGCTCGCGCTGGCCCTCGCGTTCGATTACTACTTGGTTATTGGAGGAGACCGACTTTAGATCGCTCTCCCCTTTTCCCTCGGCAGCGGTGCCGTTTAAGAGTGCACAGCAAGAAACTCAGCCCGTGAGGTGAGTCACAGGCTGAGACTCGCCCGCAGGGAAATCATCGGAAATTGCCGGGAACGCCTTCTCGGGGTATCTCCTCTGAGGATCTCTCGGGGTAACCTGCCCTACCGCAAACCGATGCACACTGCGCACAGCAACAGCAATACCACTGCCATCAGGTACAGACAAGTTCCGAACCCTTGGGAAATCAACCAAGTGGCGGAACATAGTGCAATTATGTGCGTGGTTCAGATGACTGTCTATGACAGCGGTTAGCCAAGGTACACGAAGGTAATCGGGGAAAATGGTTACTGTTGATCGCTGTCTGTGATGGCTCCCCCGGTTTGACCGGCGATTCTCCTGCCTGTTAGACTGAGATTTTCCCACCTCATAAGACACCGGATAAGGACCTTTCGTGCGCAGTTACACTCGGCATCAACTTAAGCAGGACTCGTTCAGGACATCGACCACCGAAACCATCTCCTGGGCGGTAGAGCACCGTTCCAAGGTCACGTTTGCCGTGGTGGCGGTAGGGGTGATTCTTGCCGTTCTCATTGGCGGTTGGGCCTACGTAAACTATCGCGACCAGCAGGCCAGCAGCGAATTGGCGGGAGCCATTCAAATGTACAACGCTCCCATTCGTCCGGCCGGCACGCCTGCAACGCCGGAAATGTTAAGCTTCGGCTCCATCCAGGAACGCGCCAAGGCTGCCAATGCCGACTTCACGCACATTGCCGGCAAGTACTCCTTCACCCAGTCCGGACGAGTGGCCCGCTACTTCGCCGGCATAACGCTGCATGAGATGGGCGACAATGCCGCCGCGGAGAAGGACCTGAAAGACGTAGCCGACAGCCGTTACCAAGAGATCGCCAGCCTGGCCAAGTTGGCCCTGGGTTCCATCTATCACGACACCAACCGCGATCCCCAGGCCATCGAAATCTACAAGCAGCTCGCCGATCATCCAACCGTCTCCGTGGGCAAGAGCACGGCCCAATTTCTGTTGGCCTCGCTCTACGAGGAAGATAATCAGCCCGACCAGGCCCGCAAGCTGTATCAGCAGATGGCGAAGGAGAACCCCTCCAGCCAGGCGGCGCAGATGGCCACTCAGCGATTGCAAGCCCTTAAATAGAAATCCCGGTTAAGCCCGCTTTGTGAATCGGCCAACCGAACCGCGACTCCCCGCTACGGCGCGAAGTAGCTGGAGATGTCCAGGATTAGTTGCGTGATCCCGGACGCATAAGCATCGACTTTCCCGTTCGTGCTGGGCACAATCGCCATGTTAGACGAGATCGATCCGTCCAGTGCATTCAGCGTCGAGACCACAGGCTGGGTGGCGGCGTCCGGCCACAACGTCAAATAGCCCAGCGCGCCGTATGGCACCACGCTCGCGTTGAAGACATAGGCCTGCGCCAAACTCGATGTTCCACACCCCGCAGTCACCACATCCACCGGAGGACTCAGGACTCCGCTGAAGGGCTGACCGCTGCCTACCTTGCGGGTGTCGATGACCCTACAGGACGGCACACCGTAGAGCGACAGTCCAACCGGACCGGCCGCTGCGAAGTAGCCATTGATGTCAATGACCAAGTCGGTGTCGTTGGTCGGGTAAACCGAGACCTCGCCGCTGGCGCCCGCAGTCACGATGGCGGCGTTGGCAATGATCGTCCCGGGGATATCGTTCAAGGTGGAAACTGTAGGCCGCGATCCACCCGTGGGCCACACCGTCATGTAACCCAGCGGGCCGTGGGGCACGACCGAGAAGTTCAGCGAGTAGGCTGCTGCGCTGGAAGGAATGTTGCAGGTCGTGGCATTTAGGATGGGGAAGGCCCGTTCCTGGCCGCCGGTCAGGGAAGGCGGTCCCAGGCCTTGAGGATAACCGCTGTGGCGCGTGTCGGCGACCCGACAGGGTGGCAGCGGATAGAAGGCCAGCGTGGAACCAGACACTGGCGCGAAGTAGCCATTGACGTCGACGATCACATTGGTCGTGCTGGTGGCGTACACGCTGATCTCTCCGCTAGCGCCCGCCGGAATGATCGCGGCGTTGGCCTTGATGCGGCCATCCAGCGAGTTCAAGGTGGAAGCCAACGGCCGCGGCTGTCCCGCGGGCCACACCGTCAGGTAGCCTAGCGGCCCGTTTGGAACCACCGATACATTCATGGAATAGAGGGCTGCGGAAGGCATAGTCGCGCAGCTACCCGCGCTGGAAATGGGGAATTCCTGCTGCGTGCCACCCTGAATCGGACCGCCGCCACCGTGATCCGGCCGGGTATCCACAGCACGACACGGCTGGGCCAGCGGGACAAACTGCTGCGCAATCAAGGGAGGACAACCCGAGAATTTTGCCGAAGCGATGCGCGTGCTCCAGTGGTCAGAGTTAGTGACCATGTAGTACTCCGTGGTGTACCAGAAGGTGCAATTGTCCGCGGGATCAATGCGCATGGCGCTGTAATCGCCCCAGCGATTACTACTGTCCAGCTGCGAACCGGTCGCCGCAACCACCGAAACCTCGTTTTCCAACGTGCCCAGCGCATCGGCGGGCGTGCGTCCAGCGATGAAGATGGACGGGTACATGTTGGTACCGGACTCGCTGTAGCCCAACAAGACATCATTGTTCTGGTCGCGCGCCATGGAACCCATCCATCGCCAGTTGGTGTCGGGAGCATAGGTACCCTGCTGCAGGATGGTCAGAGCGGTAGGACTGACAACCGTCTGTGGGGTTGCGAACTCCATCCAGCGGACGCCAATCTGTCCGCCCGAGGCGGCCACGTCAAAGTTCACATACCAGTGCTGTCGCGGAGTTGGAAAGAACGAGGTGTCATTGTAGTAGGCCAAGCGATACATCAAGCGATCGCCCAGAGAGTCCACTCGGTCCGAAGTGTCCCTCTGGGGAACGCATTTGCCGCCCCAAGTGTGGAGCTGGGAATAACAGGCAGGGGTAAAGGCGGCAATGGATAGCAGTTGGGAATTATTGTTGCCGGTGACGAACGAATTCGCCGGGGTCGCGAAATCAACGTGGTAGGAGTACACGGACAGATGAGAGGTGTCCACACGTCCCACGCCGCCGATAAAGAACTCATCCTGACCTGCGGGCGGAGGGGTTGGCGAATCCACATCTCCAGGCAACAAGCTGTAGTCGTTTGCGTTGAGCTGGAAGCACTGCTGTTCCGCCGAGGAGTCCCCCGTCAGCAACTTGGCGCTGTTGTAGGCACAGATTTGGGAACCTACGAAGCCGCTTTTGTTCACTCCGAAATTATTGTTAGCCTGGAAGTAACCGGTGGGCCAAACCCCGATCTTGTGGTAGTCGGGGAAGCCGTTGCCAGGGACCGAGAACTGGTAAACATAGTAGTTACCGGTGGCGTCGGCGCTGGTAGAGATTGCGATGCACATGGCATACGGAGAAACAAATACGTTCTGGAAGAGCAACCAACGATGCGCAACCCTGTCCCATTGCACAATGGGGTCGCCGGAGTTGTAGAGAGCGCACAACGATCCGGGTATGCCCGACGCCCAAAGGGAATTGCCGTCGAAGGCTCCAATCAGCGGGTTGCCACTCTTGTCGAATACCGCCCAAGAGATGTTCACATATTCGATGATCTGGGTGTCGCCCACCGCCATGTCAGTGTCGGGAGGCGTCATAAGTATGGTGTAGCCGGGGAAGCCGTTGCCAATTCCAAGGACATCGATACCGATTGCGTAACTCGCTGAGCTCCCGGCCGTGTTCTGTTCCACGCGGTCCACAACGGAAACGGCGGGAGGCATGGGAATGCGATGGACCGGGTTGGCCTCGTGAAATCCATATTGCGGTGCGCGCGGAAGTTTGGCCAAGTCCCGGAGAGGCGCCGAAATGCCCGAGGCAACGGCATGATTGACGGTGAGCTGCGGAGAGTTGTCCTGCGCGGTAAGCGGTAGGCTAAAGAACAACGCCAGCATGCCCACGACAATCGTGGACAGGTGGAAAATCTTCCCGGTCATATTCCCATCCTCAATTCTGTACATCGTTCGCTTGATTTGGCTGCTTGCTTCGGCGGCCAAGAGCCGGCTCCGTGACCCAGTCCATGCGCGGCTCCACGGGCATTCCCTGTCAGATTTATCGGCGCAACGTGTCTCAACATAAGTGCCGGGCCCAGCAACCTTATGCAGGAACGTTGAAGCGGCATCCTGACAATCCAAATTACTTACGCCCATGAATACCCGCGGTTTAGAGCTGGGGGGCAATTCCAGAGTTCCTGTATCCGGGGTTGGGTGGAGCACGCCTTACCGTCATGCATACCAAGGCCGCAGAAAAAGGCGAGGCTTTAGCCACTGAGGTAAGGGCTCTGGTTACCTCAGTGGCTAAATGTGGTGTGTCAAGAGGT
>PLXE01000004.1 GCA_003151335.1 Acidobacteriaceae bacterium | reverse complement strand
GTGCGGTTACCACCGCACTGACTGCGTTGGCGCAGCAACCTGACGCCTCTTCAACCATAACTCGCACTTTGTTTGTCGGACTAGCGATGATCGAATCCATAGCCATATATTGCTTCGTGGTCTCGATGATTCTTATCTTTGCCAATCCGTTTTGGACACATGTGATCGCGCAGACTGCGGGGAAATAGCCAATGCTCATCGATTGGTTCACTGTTGGTGCACAAGCTCTTAATTTCATTGTCCTAATCTGGCTTATGAAGCGCTTCCTTTACAAGCCCATCGTCAACTCCATTGAGGCGCGAGAAAAATTGATCGCCCAAGAACTTGCTGACGCCGCCTTGAAAAAAGCTGAGGCTAAAAAGTCTCTCGATGAGTTTCAGGAAAAAAACGAGGAACTGGAAAAGCAGCGGGCAACAATTTTGACCAATGCAACTGAAGCGGCAAAAGTTGAAGGTGGCAAGCTTCTTGACGAAGCACGCCAGGCATCAGATCTTTTGCGTGCGAAGCGGATGGAGAGTTTGAGAAACGAAGCAAGTGATCTAAGTCAGTCGATCGAAAGCAAGGTCCAGCAGGAAGTCTTTGAGATAGCTCGAAAGACCCTCAAGGATCTATCTAATACTAGTTTGGAAGAGCGTATGTGCGAGGTGTTCGCTAAGCGCCTACGAGAAGTAAATGGTGCGACAAAAGAAACTCTTGGTATGGCACTAATGAAAGGTAGTGAGCAATCGGTAATCCGCAGCGCTTTTGAGCTGCCTGTGAACCAAAAAACAATTTTACAAAATGCTTTGAATGAAATATTTTCCGCTGATGTTCCGTTGCGCTATGAGACAGATCCGAAGTTGGTATGTGGAATTGAACTGATTGCAAGCGGACAGAAAGTCGCCTGGAGCATTGATAATTACCTTTCTTGTATGAAAGAAAGCTTGGACGAACTGTTAACCAAACGAGCTCAGTCTGACTCGGAGTCGGACTCGAAACCAGCTCCCAAGCAAAACCCGGCGCAAGATCCGAAAGCTGTATCCGATTCAAACTCGCTTCAGAAGCCGGTTGCCGAGAAGGTGTCCGAGGGCACTCAATGAAAGAAGATCCTGAAAACTTGGAAAGTATTTTTGATACCACGTTTGCCAGTATCAACGCCGTTCGTCAGACGTGGACACCGCAGTTGATACTGCGCGAAGTTGGCACCATATCCGAAGTCTCCACCGGCATCGCCAAAGTACGCGGTCTTCCCAATGTAGCCTTCGATGAGTTGATAAAATTTCCCGATGGTCTCTTGGGCATCGCCTTTGATGTGGATGAGGATGAAATAGGTGTCGTTTTACTCGGTGAATATTGGAATCTGCGCGCTGGCGATCAGGTAGAACGCACAGGTCGTGTGACAGATGTGGCAGTGGGAGATGAATTGTTAGGACGAGTGATCGACCCGCTGGGCAATCCTCTCGATGGCAAAGGGGCAGTAAACGCAAAAAAACGGCTTCCTATCGAACGCCCAGCGGCAGCCATTATGGATCGTGCACCGGTCACGGCGCCCCTGCAAACTGGCTTAAAAGTAATTGATACTCTAATTCCCATTGGACGAGGACAACGTGAGCTAATTTTGGGTGATAGACAAACAGGCAAGAGTGCCATTGCCATCGATACCATCCTCAATCAGCGAGATGAAAATGTCGTCTGCATTTATTGCGCTATTGGTCAGCGCGCTTCAGCTGTGGCTAAAGTCGTAGCCAACTTGCAAGAGAAAGGTGCAATGGACTATACCGTGGTGGTGGTCACAGAAGGTGACGCTCCTCCGGGGCTAGCTTTCATCGCTCCCTATGCCGCCACCAGTATCGCAGAGCATTTTATGGAAAATGGGCGAGATGTTCTGATAGTTTACGACGACCTGACGCAACATGCCCGCGCATATCGAGAACTTTCTCTGCTGCTTCGTCGACCGCCTGGACGGGAAGCGTTTCCAGGTGATATCTTTTACATCCATTCGCGCCTGCTTGAACGAGCGACTCACCTGTGTGCAGAGCTTGGCAACGGGTCCTTAACCGCCCTGCCGATTATCGAAACAGAAGCTCAGGATATTTCCGCTTATATTCCGACCAATCTGATTTCTATTACAGATGGACAAATTTACCTGTCTCCATACCTGTTTGAGTTGGGTATGCTGCCGGCAGTAAATGTTGCAAAGTCAGTCTCACGTGTTGGAGGCAAAGCTCAATTAGCCGCTTTTAGAGCTGCTGCGGGTGATCTTAAGCTTGCTTATGCGCAGTTTGAAGAACTTGAAACTTTTTCCAGGTTTGGTGCGCGCCTCGATGAAAGCACGCGCAAAGTAATAGATCACGGACAGAGAATTCGCGCATGTTTAAAACAGCCTGAATTTGACCCAATGTCAGTGCCAGAGCAAATTGCATTATTGTTAGCCCTGACCGCAGGACTGTTCGATTCTGTGCCATTGGAAAAGATGAAAGAGGCAGAGCTTGCTGTTCGTCAGGCCTCGTCCAACATGCAAACGGACATCTGCAAGAGACTGCAAACTTCTCCTAAATTGAGTGATGAAGATAGAAAGGGGATCACGGAATTAATACGTCAAGCCCTTACTCGCTTCACTTTGCCAACTCGGGTCGAGTCACAAGTTAAAAATACTAAGACAATAGTTTCCGATACCAATGGTGATACTAGTCTTGCGTCCAATCGCGATCAGGCAGTCAGCACAGAGCCAAGTCAACAAAGCAATGCGAAGTCAAATCTGCGGGTAGAAACAAAACCAGAGCCAAGACTGGACGGTAAAAAATGAGCAACACAACGGTCAGCTTGCGCCGAAAAATTGAAAGTGCAGGAGAACTCCAATCCGTTGTCCGAACAATGAAAGCTGTAGCCGCCTCCAGCGTAGGACAATATGAGAGGTCCGTCGCTGCGCTCACCGATTATTATCGGACCGTGGAACTGGGACTGCATGTGTGTCTTTCTAGGCTCCCACCGACGCCCGCTCCTGATAGTACACAAATTCAACCAAAGAAAAGTGCCGGCGAAGTTGGCGTGATCGTATTTGGCTCAGACCAAGGCTTGGTTGGTCAGTTTAATGACGTGGTGGCTGATTATGCGGTCAATTCACTGGCGTCTATGCCGAGAAGAACAGAGATCTGGGCAGTTGGAGGTCGCGTACATGCACGCCTACTGGATTCAGGTATTTCGCCAAAAGGAATGTTTGCAGTGCCTAGTTCAGTCACGACTATCAGTCCGCTTGTCGGACAGATTCTCATAGACTACGAAGCACGTCTGAAGCAGGTTGCACTTAGCGAATTACACCTGTTCTATAACCACCCAACGGCAGGAGCCACATACGAGCCAATTACAAAGCAGATTCTACCCTTGGACCAAAATTGGCGAGACAGGTTTACTGCGCTTAGTTGGCCAACAAGAACAGTTCCTGACGTCATAGGTGAAGGCACCACGACTTTAGAAGCGCTCGTTCGGGAATATCTTTTCGTTTCAATTTTTCAGGCGTGTTCTGAATCACTGGCCAGTGAAAACTCCAGTCGACTAGCTGCAATGCAGCGCGCCGACACAAACATCGACAATTTGCTTGAGGATCTCAACTGCAAATTTCATCGTTTAAGGCAAGGCATGATCGACGAGGAACTGTTTGATGTCGTCTCGGGTTTTGAATCACTGAGTGGAAAAAAATGAGTGGGAGAGAAAGCAGCATGGTTGCAAGAAAGCGAGTGGCAATGCCGTTGGAATTCGTTTGCATCTTGAGGCATTGATGACTGAACGGAATTGACGCGTGCGTGTTGTGGATTTGGAATTGTCTGAGGAAAGGAAGAGCTGAAAATGAAAATCGATTCAAAAGATTACCGAGTCCGCGGAGAAAAGGTCAAACTAAAAGATTGTCCGACGAATGTAAAGCCCATTTGCAATTCACAGAAGGATTATCAAAAACTCCTGGTAGAACATGTCGAGGAGTTGAGCTCGCTGCAACAACTTCACTATGCGTGTAGTCGATACGCATTGCTGATAGTTTTTCAGGGTATGGACGCGGCCGGCAAAGACGGCGCCATCGGACACGTCATGTCAGGAGTCAATCCGCAGGGTTGCCAGGTTTATAGTTTCAAACAGCCCAGCGCCGAGGAGCTAGAACATGATTTCCTCTGGCGAACGACGTGTCAGCTTCCTGAACGCGGGCGGATCGGCATTTTCAATCGCTCTTATTACGAGGAAGTTCTGATTGTTAAAGTGCATCCAGCAATTCTTCTCAGCCAGGGGCTTCCGAAGGAGCTGAGCGATGAAAAAAATATTTGGAAGGAGCGGTATCGCTCCATAGTTGATTTGGAAAGCCATCTTCATCGTAATGGAACGAGGATCGTCAAAATATTCCTCCACCTTTCGCAAGAAGAACAACGAAAGCGATTCCTCGAGCGCATTGATGATCCGGAGAAGAACTGGAAGTTCAGCCTCTCGGACATGCATGAAAGGAAATACTGGAAACAGTACTTGGATGCTTATGAAGATTGTCTACACGAAACGAGCACGCATGATGCGCCCTGGTACGTTGTTCCCGCAGATGATAAGGACAATGCTCGATTGATTGTTTCCCAAATTATTCTTGATGCATTTAATGATATGAAGATGTCGTATCCCAAAATCACCTTGAAACGTCGGCAGGAATTGGAATCTATTCGCAAGCTACTGGCGAAGTAAAATTCCTGATACCGTGTCACGACCATCGGCCATTGTCGGAGTGATTGGACAGAGCGGCACATGGCAATTTGGCTGCAACGCCTTATCGGAGAAAAAAGTGATGAGCGACCAAGGCACTGTCAGCAATGCCGAATGCAATTTCCGCCCGGACCAAATCGATGGTTTCGATTGCCTGGTTGAACTTGCCTTGAATCTGCGCTGGTCATGGAATCACGCGACCGACGAAGTGTGGCGAAAGCTTGATCCAAGGCTATGGGAGCTTACTCATAACCCCTGGGCTGTCCTCCAGACAGTCTCGAAGAACCAGATTGAGTGCGTGTTAGGCGAGTTACTTCTGCGCCAAAAGATTAACGAATTGGTTGAAGCCAGCCGACAATCAGCAGTGGCACCAGCATGGTTTCAAGAGAGTCATGCCCAGACAGCTTTGACCTGTGCAGCCTATTTCAGCATGGAATTCATGTTGAGCGAAGCGCTCCCGATCTATTCGGGAGGGCTTGGCAATGTCGCCGGGGATCAACTCAAAGCCGCCAGCGATCTAGGTGTGCCGGTGGTCGGTGTGGGACTACTCTACCAGCAGGGCTATTTTCGCCAGGTGATCGACAAAAGCGGAGAGCAACAGGCTCTTTACCCGTATAACGACCCCGGACAGTTGCCGATCACGCCGTTGCGCCACCCAAACGGGGAGTGGTTGCGGTTGGAAATCGCCCTACCGGGTTACTCGGTCTGGCTGCGCGCCTGGCAGGTCCAGGTCGGCAGGGTGAAGCTTTACCTGCTGGATAGCAATGATGCGGCGAACTTTCCCGCTCATCGAGGCATTACCAGCGAACTGTATGGCGGCGGGCCGGAGCTGCGCCTCAAGCAGGAACTGCTTCTCGGAATCGGCGGCTGGCGGCTGCTCCGCGCCCTCGGACTCCAACCGGAAGTCTGTCACCTGAATGAAGGGCATGCGGCGTTCGCCGTCCTGGAACGTGCCCGCAACTTCATGGAAGAGGCAGAGCAGCCCTTCGAAGTTGCACTGGCCGCCACGCGAGCGGGCAACCTCTTCACCACGCACACGGCAGTGACCGCCGGTTTTGACCGATTCGCTCCGGCCCTCATCGAGCAATACCTTGGGTGGTATGCCGACAAGAGGCTCGGCATTACCCTTCACGATTTGCTGGCTCTTGGCCGCCAGAATCCGAACGACTCGTCGGAGACTTTCAACATGGCCTATCTGGCGATCCGGGGCAGCGGGGCGGTGAATGGCGTGAGTCGCTTGCATGGGAAGGTCAGCCGACACCTCTTTCGGCCTCTCTTTCCGAGCTGGCCGGAGGACGAAATCCCGATTGGATACGTGACCAACGGAGTCCACATGCCCACCTGGGACTCGGCCCCTGCCGACGATCTGTGGACGGAAAGTTGTGGAAAGGATCGCTGGCTGGGGACCACGGGGACCCTGGAACAGGACATTCGCCGGGTCTCCGACACCAGGCTATGGAAATTTCGCACCGCCGCCAGCAGGTCGCTCGTTGAATACGCTCGCGGACGAGTGTCCCGGCAACTGGCTGCCTCAGGCGCGCCGCCCGCGGAGGTGGACGATGCGAAGCACCTGTTTGATCCAAACGCTCTGACGCTAGGCTTTGCGCGCCGCTTTGCCACCTACAAGAGACCGAACCTGCTACTGCACGACCCACAGCGGCTCATTCGTTTGTTGACCAATTCTCAGCGCCCCGTGCAACTCATTATTGCTGGTAAGGCCCATCCAGAGGACCGGGCGGGGCAGGCCCTGATCCATGAATGGATAAGTTTCATCCGCCAACCAGAGATTCGACCCCACGTCGTCTTCCTGAGTGACTACGACATGCTGTTAACGGAGCACCTGGTGCAGGGGGTCGACGTCTGGATCAACACGCCGCGGCGCCCCTGGGAGGCTTGCGGGACAAGCGGGATGAAAGTGCTTGTCAATGGCGGCATCAATCTCTCGGAATTGGACGGCTGGTGGGCAGAGGCATATACGCCTGAAGTGGGGTGGGCGTTGGGGGACGGCCGGGAGCATGGCGACGATCCCGCTTGGGACGCGGTCGAAGCCGACGCGCTCTACGACCTGCTCGAACGGGAGGTGGTCCCGGAGTTTTATGCCCGGAACCAGAGCGGCATTCCCACAGCATGGATCAAGCGGATGCGGGAAAGCATGGCGCGCTTGACACCGCGCTTCTCTGCCGACCGCACGGTGCGCGAATACACTGAGCAACACTACCTCCCGGCTGCTACCGCCTACCATCTACGCATTGCCAACAAAGGCGCAATCGGCAGGCAAATAGTCGATTGGCAGCATGCCGTGGATCGGAAGTGGGGCGGGTTGCGCTTCGGAGACCTGCGGGTCGAAACCAACGCGGACCACCAAGTGTTTGAAGTCGAAATCTTTCTGAACGATCTCGACCTGAATGCCGTGCGAGTTGAGCTTTACGCGGACGGCGTCAACGGCGGCGATCCCGTACGGGAGGAGATGAAGTGGGCGCGACTGCTTCCTGGCGCACCCGACGGCTGGGTCTACCACGCGACGGTACCCGCTGCACGTCCAGCGGGAGACTACACGGTGCGAGTGACGCCGCACTACGACGGCGTTGCGGTCCCACTGGGGGACGCGCGAATCTTGTGGCAGCGATGATCCGATCGACGGAAGAAAAGACGATGAAGAAAACCTCTGCAATCACCTGTTTGTTTCTGGACGTCGGCGGTGTCCTGCTCACCAACGGGTGGGATCACGTTGCCCGCAGACGGGCGGCGAGGTACTTCAATCTGCAGTGGACTGAGATGGAGGATCGGCACCGCCTTGTCTTCGAAACCCATGAAGAGGGAAAGATTACGTTCGAAGAATATTTAGCTCGGGTGGTCTTCTACAAAAAGCGACCGTTCACCCGGTCACAGTTTCGGAGCTTCATGTTCGCGCAATCGAAACCTTACTCCGAGATGCTTGATCTGGTCGCTCAGCTCAAGGTCCGGCACGAGCTGAAGATCGCCGTGGTCAGCAACGAATCGCGCGAGGTGAATGCGTATCGGATTCGCAAGTTTAAGCTCAACGGGTTTGTGGATTCTTTTNNCTGGACATCGCCCAGACGCCAGCCCGCCACGTACTGTATATCGAGAACACACCGATGTTCGTCCAGATCGCGGAAGGTTTGGGGATTCGAAGCATCCTTCACACGGATTACAAGTCCACGTGCGCAAAACTGGCTTCGTTCGGATTGCACAAATGACGAAGGAATCATCCATGGAACCAGCCAACCCACGCATCCTGACAATCAATGGGGGATCGTCGAGCATCAAGTTTGCACTGTTCGAGGCGGGTGACTCTCTGCAACGCATTCTGGAGGGCGGGATCGAGCGAATTGGGCTACCGGAGGCCACCCTGCGGGTGAAAAGCTTGAATCAGGCAGACAACTTTTCGCAAGCAGTGACGGCGCCGGATCATACCGTAGCGGTGGGCGTTCTAATGGATTGGATCTCGGAACGCAGCGGGCGTGACGCATTGGCCGCGGTGGGGCATCGCGTGGTGGATGGCGGGCCGAAGTATTACCAGCCGCAGCGAATCACTGCGGAAATGGTTGAGGAGCTGCGTCGGCTCAGTCCGTTCGATCCTGACCATATGCCGGAAGAGATCCTATTGACCGAGGCGTTTCATCGCCGATTTCCCGATCTGCCCCAAGTAGCGTGCTTCGACACGGCCTTTCACCATGATATGCCGCGCGTGGCGCAACTCTTGCCAATCCCGCGGCGCTACGAAGCGCAGGGGGTGCGTCGTTACGGGTTTCACGGCTTGTCGTACGCGTTCTTAATGGAAGAACTCGCCCGCCTCGGCGATCCGGCGGCAACGAGTGGCCGGGTCATCCTCGCCCACCTCGGCAATGGCGCAAGCCTCGCGGCGGTGCGCAACGGCAAATCCGTGGACACAAGCATGAGTTTCACCCCGACCGCCGGTGTGCCGATGAGCACCCGCTCGGGTGATCTCGATCCCGGACTGGTCTGGTATCTGACGCGCACTGAAAAAATGAGCGCCAAGCAATTCAACGAAATGGTCAATTTCCATTCCGGGCTGCTCGGCGTGTCGGAGACCAGTTCCGACATGCGTGACTTGCTCGACCGTGAAGCGCAGGACGTGCGGGCGGCTGAAGC
>PLXE01000044.1 GCA_003151335.1 Acidobacteriaceae bacterium | reverse complement strand
CGTCTTTCATGGCCTTACCCATCCGCATTTCACTTTGGCCTTCTTTGTAGTCCCAACTGTTATCCATGATCGTAATGCCGCGATCAACGGCGACGCGCACCAGGCGGATGCTCTCGTCCTGGGTGAGCCCATGTTGCGCAATATGGAACCCACCCATCCCAATGGCGGAGACCCGCTCTCCGGTGCGTCCGAGCGTACGGTAAAGCATGTCGCCCTTTCGGGTTCCTGCAGATGAGGTCAGCGGAATCTGATTCATGGGGCCGTTCTCCTGCGTTGAGATAGGTTTTCCCTGAGCCAAGGCTGCGGGCAGTGTGCTTGCGGCGCCGCAAATTGCAGCGGCTTTGAAAAATTCTCGGCGTTTCATAAGGGACCTTCGCATGACGCTTCCTATAGCTAGCCTTGAGATGACGGACCAGACTGGTACGTTGCCGTCTAGACTCGGCATTGTCTCAGTTCGTAAGTAATATCATTTTAAGATAAATCGGGGATTTGCGGCTGCGACAGAAATCAATCCGCAATTCCATTCTGCCAGGGACTGCGGAATGCGGTGCGCACTGGCTGGGAGCCGATTGCCTTCACGGTTGAAAAGGCATTTCGCCTGTTTTTCAGGCCGATCGGCGCCTGCTCCCTGACGGATTTCGGCCTAATCTTGGCCTTGGCCCGGCTATAAATCAGCGAAGCGCTTTAAAAGGTGATTTACGACACCACTACCGACGCGCCCCAGAAAACGCAGGTCTCATTCGCCGGGGCGCTTTACGACGTGGTGCAAGTGGACCAGTAGGGAAGGAAGCCTTCAGCCGTCGGCTATCAGTCAATACACCGGCTAACCAAGATCCACACGATTTCCCGTGTATTGTCGGCGGATCAAGAGCGAGCTTTCAGGCCTCTTCCGCAAGCCCCGCCAGTTGAATGCTCAGTACTCGGCCCACATGTTGTTGTCGGGAACCCCGGCTCGACTTCGCTCGCTATGACAGTCTGCTATGTCGGGATACGCCTACTTATCAGCGAATATTCTCAAAATTTTTTCCCAATTGAGTAAGCTTTTTGTGGTACATAAATAAATTAACGTCGTACTGCCAAAGGTCGCCGGTACGAGTATCGAAAAAGTACGTGTCTTCTCCAGTCACGGCCATCTGCACGCCGCTGAAGCTTCCCTGCGCCATGGCAGGCTGGGGTTGAACGAAGGGTGTCAGTGCAATGACCGCCAGCAGCAGAGCGATGACGGTGAGGATTATCTTGGTATACATGGGAGTGACCTTGCCCTCAGAATGCGTATCTCCTAACCGGCCGGTTTGTGGGGATGTAAGCCCGAACCCGCGCAACTGATCCAGACCACGATGTTGACTGTCCCTCCATACCACCGTTTGCGGAGCTTTGACGATGTTACGGCAGAGGTGACAGGTTTACTACCTTTTTCTGTTCATTTTCGATGCGTCACACAAACGACTGTCGATGTGACGCATCGTTGTAACCAAAAGATGGCCCACCAGCAGGGTAGCTGCGAAAAATTACTCTGGCGTATTGTACGCAAGTTAGTCCCCCTCGATACGGATCTGTATTCTATTTCGCGGGCCGTCGTTGGCGCCGACGAAGGCCGTGTTCTTCAGCGGGAGATTGGTGTCGTAGTGCCCGGCGAGGACAATGATGGGTAGTGGGCTACTTTGACCTTTAAGCTCCAGGCCCGCACCTGACTTGGTTAAGGGTTTCAATCCACGCGCCCCGCGCGGGGCGCGACTCCACCCATACTAACTGATGTCTCCTGAGCTAGTTAGAAGGGGCGAAGCGCGATCCAACCATTCGACCAACAGGCGGCCCAGTAACTCCGGGCAGAGAACGGCGTCAACTTCTGAATAAACAAGCATTTGCAAGACGCGCGGACCTCGTATGGTAAAAAAACTCATCTTCGCTTCCAAGGAATGGGAGTTCCCCCGACCGAAGGCTCATGCCGCTTCTCGCTCATAGTACTTCAGCAGACCACCCAGTCGTTCCTTGCAACGCACAATTCCGTTCTCCCCGCTCGCCCCTCGATTCGGCAATGGGAACAGCAGCCGGTTCTGCTTGCCCTGGTGATTGCGCTCCTCGTGGTAATGGGCCATGTATTGCTGCAGGGCTCGGCGCAGCGGCCTCTCCCCAAACAAGATGAGCTTCGACAGGCATTCCTGTTTCACCGATCTCACCCAGCGTTCCGCATAGGCATTCAAATTCGGACTCCTGGCTGGCAGGGGCATGGTTTTCACCCTGCCAGCCTCGATCAGTTGACGGAACGACATGCAGAACTTAGTGTCCCGATCATGCAGCAGATATCTCGTATAGTCAAAAAAGTCGTGCGTAGGGCTGAACCCATGAAAGGTCACCGTCATGGTTTTAGGTTTCAGGCGTGCTCTTGATTGAAGCCGCTGACAATCCGCGACCAGTACACCAACTGGGCCACCAGACTCAACATCCCAAACAGGACCACCACCTCGAATCGCCCCGAGCACGGCCAGAACCCCTTCCAGTCTTGTCCTTCGATGCGTCGCAACAGGTTGTCCGAAAACAAAAAGAAAAATAACAGCGCCGCTGTCTCAGTCGCAGACGATGCGCCTTAGAAGTTAGGAACTCGGGGAATTCGCGATTGCGCGATCGTGGCGATAACGTCCTTTATCATTCACGGTTGTCGCTTTGGTGGCTGTTCTATGCGCGGATGAGGCTCTGGCGCGCTCAAGATCACTTAGACCAGTATCGTTGAACAGTCAAAACCACGTCTCCGCGGGCTTCGATTACCCGCCTGCCCTCGGACTTAGAACTCAGACGGTTCGATGTCCGTTTCCTTCAAATTCCCGCCGCTTTGTTTTATTAGTTCCACAGTGAAGCCAGAAACCCTTTCACCGTCGGCCCGAAACTGGAAAGCATCCTCGGCTTTTCTGTGTGCTGTGCCTGGACCGAAGAGATACTCCTCGCCATACCATCTCTCTCCAGCGGCATACCGGAGTTCGTAGTTACCGACCGGAACCTCTATCGTCGTTTTTTCTCCGGAGCGCACAAAGAACACCAGCAAGGGGCTATGCGTGTTCCAATCAACGAGTTTCAAATAGTAGTTTGGGCTGCCAACCGCGGTTACAACTTCTAGTGGTGCCAAAACCGTTCGCGAGTCAACTCTCCACAATTTTCGGATTTTTCCTGTGGCTGGTAAGGGAACCGCCGGCTCGCTGAACTCCGGCGCTTGAGGCACAGATGCAGCAGCATGTTCCACAGGAGGCACATGCTTATAAGCCGTCTTGGGTGCTTGACTGCGGGATATGCTCACGAGGGCTAAAGACGCCAGAACCAGCACAACCAGAGCCATCGCGGCGGACTGCACCTTGAAGGCCGTTGAGCCGACACCCCATAGGTTTTTCAGAACGGGAGCCGGACTCAGATCGTTGCTACTCGTAGTCAGCGCTTTCATGGCTGCTACGATCCGAGCTGTTTCGGGATCTCGGTCTTTCTCATGCGGAGCAATTTTCTCGGAGAATGCCAATGCGTCGCGAGCAACCGCTCGCGCAAGATCCCGGCGGTTCAAGGAGGCGAAATAAAACGCTTGCCAGCTGAGTATCCTGAAATTGTTGAGCGCGGGCTGCTTCCCGCCAAACATATTCGAGAAGATTGCCTGGCCGGAATAGATCGGTCCCCATGGGATACCCCACCAGCCCAGGAGCCATGTTCGTAGAGAGTCCTTGTAGGCTTGCTTAGCCCCACATTTGGAACAGAAGATCCCTTGATGTCCCCCACGCCAGGTCACGAAGATAACGCTGAACACGTGGCGGTAGATGACGTAACGAGGCTGTGCGGAAATTTTATGACAAATGGAACATGCTATCGCCTCAACAGCGCGTCCTGTGGAAGGTGAAGTCGCGTCCTCTGTCTTATATGACTGTGCGTCGTATTCAGCTCGTGCTTCGGCATCGCCCAATACCCGATATGCCTCGTTGACGAACTGAAACTGCCGCGTCGCTTCTGGCGCACGATTCTTGTCGGGATGTAGCTGCTGGGCTTTAGCCTTAAATGCTTTCTTAATTTCGGCGCTGGTTGCCGATTTCTTCACTCCCAGCACGGAGTAGTAGCCACACGGATCCTGATTACCAGCCATACTCTATGTTTCGGCCATACTCGAACATGCGCCCCCTGAGGATTGGGGCGCATCAACGATCAAGAAGTTGATGGCACCAGTATGCTCCCGCGGAGACTAAGCCTTGGTGCGGGCCATCACCGTTCACCGTGACACTGGAGGCCTTGTTCAACGCCCCGGCGAATGTTGGTCTTTGCGCCAGCGACGGTGACCTAGGTGCCGCGAACAGGGAGCGCTTGCTCTCGCTGCTTCTTCCTGTGCAGCGGGCGGGCCCCGGTGACCGGGTCTCTCGCCACGACCCTGCTCTTGAGGTTTCAGAAAGCAGCTGGGCGAGGAAATTATGAGACCGGAAACCAAGCCTTTTCAAAGCGTTTGAGATTTTTGACCATACGGGAATAGCAGTAGGTTGCCTTTGCCTTGGTGATTTCTTTCCTCATGATAGTGGGCCTCGTAGTGGCGCAGCGCGCGCCGCAATGAGCCTTCGCCCAACAAGATCAGCTTGGCCAGGCATTCCTCCTTAACCGACCTTACCCAGCGTTCCGCATAGGCGTTCAGATTCGGACTTCTGGGCGGCAAGGCAAGCGTCTTCACGCTTGCGGCTTCGAGCAGCTGACGAAACGATGAGCAGTATTTGCGGTCGCGATCATGCAGCAGGTACCTGCGGTGGATCAGAAAACCAGCATCTTCCATCGTCACATTGCGCCCCATCTGTTCCATCCACTCTTGATCCGGACGACGGGTGACTCCGGCCAAGCATATCCTCCGGCTCTCCAAATGAATGAAAAACAGCACGTAGTACGTAAGCAACCCTCTTAGCGTAAGCACTTCCACCGTGAAGAAGTCGGTCGCTACCAATACCGCCATGTGAGCCCGGATAAAGTCTTTCCAACACGTCGCCTGCTTCCGCTTGGGAGCCGGTGGAATATCCTGGCGGCGGAGAATATTGCCTACCGTCTGATCCGAGAGCCGGAGACCCAGGTTGGCCATGGCGCCCACGATCCGGTCATAGCCCCACCCGGGATTTTCTTTCGCCATCCGCACCACCAACCGCTCGGTTTCCTCGTCAACTCGGGGACGACCCCAGGACTTGCGAAACTTCGATCCGTCGAACTTGCTGGCGATGAGCTTTCGGTACCAGGCCAGCAGCGTATCCGGTTTCGCGACCGCCGCCAATTCTTCCAAGGCTTTCCGCCCGAGCCGGTGGGCGATCTCCGCCAAGGTAGCTTTTTCGGCATCGGATAACAACAACCTGCCTTTGATTTGGGCTCTCAGGATCCGGTTCTCTGCGGCCAGGTATTCGTTGCTCAGTAGAAGTTCCTGGTCGACGGTGCCGGTGATGTAGGCCAGCATGCGAGCCCAAACCATTCCAGAGCCTCCCTAAACTTGATCGTCGAACCCGGATTGTACATGCTCTTGAGGTTTTAGAAAGCAGCTGGGCGAGGAAATTAGGAGACCGGAAACCAAGCCTTTTCAAGGCGTTTGAGATTTTTGACTATACGGCTTAAAGCCTACAGCATGGGATCTAAGTGATCATTAAT
>PLXE01000019.1 GCA_003151335.1 Acidobacteriaceae bacterium | reverse complement strand
CGTGCTCGCCCTTTCCATGATGCTCTGCAGCGGTGCGGTGGGATTTCGCCGCCTTTTCATGGTGCTCAGCGGCCATGTTGTGCTTATCTTTTGGCATTATTTCACCTCTTGTTTCGAAATTGATTTAGAACAAAGCGGTACCCTTCTATGGCAGCACACCTTGCACAAGCAGTAGACGTGTCCGAGATCCCTTCGGTCTGTTCAATATTGCTCAACGCCGCACGAATGGGCGGGTCCGGGCTGGTCGCAAGCGCATCAGACGCATGCGGAGCGGTTCACCAAATCCGAAATCATACTTACTGGTGTGCGGATTTAGAGGAGCAGGTCACATGCATGGCCTGTCGTTCGCCAAAAATAGATCGCATCGTTTTTCGGGCTGCACGACACACTCAACCAGTCAATCACGTTCGTCGATCAGCGGTTCATCGGATAGGTCCACCAGCATTGAATGGTGTTGGAAATCAAACCAACGGCAGAAGGCATCGAACCCGAGGTCTCGCGGCCAGGACTCTTCATCTCGGAACCAACCCGCCAATTGCGCAACGAAAATCTCCTCGCACAGTTCGCGCAAGACTTCGTGAACATCCTCTTCCGTGTCACATTCCGGAATCAGGTAGATTGTCGGCTCAAGAGCTAAGTCACGTAGCGTGAGTCTGTGGCTGGTTGGATCGGCCGTGTGCAGCCAGTCCAGAAACGGCTGCCTTGCCTTCACCACGATGGCCGATCGATTCAGCATGAATCACCCAGAGTCCTCCGCTTTCACGCGGCGCGTCGTTCATATCGGTGGTGCAGTCCACCCACCTGGGGAATGGCAAGGATCTTTCCTTGGCTCATGACCGCCCGCGGTTCAGGAGCGTCCTTCCCTAAACCCAAGTGTGTCCGAGAATCGATGAGGATCCGGCAACAGAAGCCCGATAAAGGCAAGCGGCTTGGTGTCAGTGCCGCAGTTGAGCAGGAGGATTGGCGAAAGAAGAATCCCGCCTTTTCGCTCCAATACACGGTTTCGGGCTTTTGCGTTGCTGATTGCAACCAAGAAGAAAAGGCCGCTTTCGCAAGCACACTTCTTCAGCTTGGCAAGAGAACCTGGCTGCAAATCCTTCAGTCTGATAAACACGGCTCCGGCTCAGAAAAAATCCTAAGGAAACAAATGCGAGTCGCCATCCCTCAGCATGTTAACGAGGATCAGGAGTTCTTTACCGTCGTTCGCTTTCACGACAAATCCCCGATGATCGGATACGTGAATCAGGGGATTTACTACATCCTGTGGCTGGACAGAAACCACGATTGTTACTGAGGGTTGTATTTTTCAAACTGCACCACTACGGAGTCATCTCCACGCTATGACCCTTTGCCAGTGACCGCCGTCACCGACAGCGACCTGCGACTCGTAGGATACTCGCCGGTATGTAACCACCCATTTAGGGCATCCGCAGGGCGGCTTCTCTCCTCACCCCACAACGGCTTCCCTGCGGGGTTTCGCAATTTCAGGCGTATTTACGCTATGACCCGCTACGCTCGCGCTCTGCCGCGGAGTAAGCTGACAAGCAGACGAAGTGGCGCAAGTGGTCTCCAGTGATTTCGGCCAGAATTGCTGGAGGCCGCGCTTTTCATCTCCACGCTATGACCCCACTACCTGAAATTTTACTCGCTGGTATCCGTCCCGGATTCGTGACATCATGGCTCCATGAGCAATCGCAAAGATGAAGACTTCGCCACAAATGCGCTTCGCGTGGTCGAGCAGGCCATCGGAGGAAAGCTGGCCGATGGCGGGGAGCATCGCAACAGCCCCGCGCGGTAGCTGCTGGTAGCCGGGGCAGTCGCAAAGGGCGGCACCGCCAGGGCTAAGGCGCTAACGCCAGCGCAGCGCAGCGAGATTGCCAAGAAAGCGGCTAAGTCCCGGTGGAAGCACCCGCCAGCCTAGGAGTCGAATCGTGCCCCAAGATTGGTACAAGATAAGCCAGCCCGCCGATAAGCACTTTAGCTCAAACCAGTGGATCGCCATTGGCCGCAAGTTTATGATATTGACGCTGGGGCGGCGAATCCCCGATGTCGCTCTGTTTTGTAACGACGACCACTCGACAACCTATGATTACTATTTTTCTCCGGCCGCCGCCGCCATCGCCCAAGAACTTATCGCTCGCTACGCAGGAACGAGATGCGAATCCCCGATTGGCGTGGTCGCCGTCTCTCCTCTCGTTTCAACGCATAGTTGGGAGAGTATCTTCTTCCGGAACTCTTCCAAGTGAACAGGTAAAAGCATGGGGAACGGTAGTGTCCTAAACTTGCGTTGATGCGATAAAGTAAGTGGCCTGCGCAGCAACTCTGGCCGAGATTACTGGAGGCCACCCTGCGCCACTTCGATGATTGCCTGTGGCTCGTCAAAACTAAACGCAGCCCGGTTTTTTCGCTGTAACACGTGCTTCTGTGAATAAAAAGGGACTCACGAGTGACATCTTTGACGACGAAGGCTGTCCTAGAAAGGAGCGGGAGAGTTCGACTCACAGCTCCAGAAATGTATCTCCCTTTCCTGATGGCGACCGCGTCTAGTTCATAGCTAGAGTTCGCTTAGGCCGCGACCGTGTAGCGGTGATGCAGACCACCGAGTCGCGGCAAGGAGATAACCTTCTGTCCTCTCGGAGGCACGGACGCTGCGACTCGATCCCCAGGAGTGTCCTTCCCAAGTCCGAGGTGAGTCCGGTCCTCGTGGTAATAACGAACGTAGTCCTTCAGCAACCGTCGCAGGTGTCGCTCATTCAGAACAATCACGTGATCGAGCAAGTCGCGCCTTACGCTGCCAACCCAGCGCTCCGCAATTCCATTCTGCCAGGGACTGCGGAATGCGGTGCGCACTGGCTGGGAGCCGATTGCCTTCACGGTTGAAACCACATCGGCGCTGAACTTCGAGTCGCGGTCGAAGATCAGGAAGCGCTGCGGCTCTTGGCTGTGAAGTTTCCGATTCCGAGAATTCATGCCACCCTCAGATAGTACCTACGCCTAGGCCTTCCGCGCCGCCCACCGCGCCTTCATCATTGCCGACAATTTCTTCCGCATAGCTGTACTCATCGGCTTGCGACCGGTGGTCTTCTTGGAGACGGCCGTACCTTTTTTGCGCCCAGGTTTGCCTTTCTGCTTTGCCCACCAGGCCTTCTTTGCAGCCCCGATTCTGGCACGTGCTGCCGGGCTCATCCGGCGACGTTTCTTGGTACTCGCTGGCTTAGCCTGGCTCCTGTTAGGTGGCCGACCACGTCGTACCGGTTGGGAACCTAGTCCCGTAAGAGCTGCAATTGCGTGCTCGATACGACTAGCTTCCTGCCTAAGTTGTGCCACTATGCTTTGAATGTCCATGTGTATCCTTTCTTGATTGCGGTACCAGCTCCAGCAGTTCAAGCCTAATGGTATCACTGCGTTTTCAGCTCGTCCGGAGTTACCGCCCAAATGGGAGATGAGGGCGTCGCCGGACGAACGCGCACAGCCGCAAGCTGGCGAATCACAAAGCGTGTATGGCGCTCTGGGTTGCGTGTTATAACTTCGTGAGAGTGAATACCACAATCAGAATGACGCCCTGCATGGCTGCTGGGATCACCAACACAATCTGGACGATGCGGGATTAGCTGACAGCACGCGCCTAACGTCAGTCAGAGGTGACCTGACGCGAATGAGTGTCATCGCCTGGCGGCACCATACTGCTTTGACTCACGAGGCGAACATGTACATCGGGCCAAGTTCAACCACAACTGGCTGCTAACCCAAACGGCAGAAACGAAAGAAATGGCGTGCCCTAAGAGATTCGAACTCCGCACAAACATCTGCACGCTCAAGTGACGTGTGATCCGCAAAAACTTGAGTCGAGGCTTTCGGCCGCACATGTAACGTTTTGTTACATCGTGTCCAGCGCGGGCCAACTCCTGTTTTTGAATGTTGCTGCTTCGGAACGAGTTCCAAGGCGCATGAGGTTTTGACGAGGGATACCCCTAAGCAAAAGCTTCGAGATTGTTTAAAATTGACCAGACCCCATACTCGGCGGCCTCCATAATAACGAAATGAAATCCGGCCCTCTCGTTGAAGCCCAAGCCCTCAAAGTGCTCTGCCCCACGTGTGGCGCTCCTCCTGGAACGCGGTGTGAGCGTGTCATTGGTGGCGTCCGTCCGCAATCTCACTTGGAGCGCCGACTAATCGCATCGGAGAAGGTGCGGAAGAAGTCACGCCCTCCAGCAACACACAATTAGCCCACTACCTGCAAAACCGTAAAAAGAGGATTACTCCATGCAGGGAGTAAAATTCAGACAGCCGTCAGATCAATAGGTCATTTCGCAAGGAGGATTCATGTTGAAGCCTTGTGTGATCTTGTTGACTTTGTTGCTATGCGCGTTTCCTGCGACCGCACAGGAAAGCCAAGCTCCCGCACAGGCCAAAATACCAAGCTCGTCCACGATTCCTGCTGAAGCGGCTCATCAGCCCAACCCGGTCAAGCCGACTCCTGAGTCACTCGCCCAAGGCAAGAAATATTACGGTTACGATTGCGCGATGTGCCATGGAAATAATGGCGATGGCAAGGGAGAGGTAGCGGTCTCCGAAAAGTTCAAGCTAGGTGATTTCAGCGATCCGGCGACTTTGAAGGGCAAAACCGACGGGGAACTGTTCTACATCATCAAGAATGGCCAAGGCCAGATGCCACCGGAGGGAGATCGGGTAAAGCCGACTGAACTCTGGAATATGGTCAACTACATCCGATCCCTTTCGAACAAGAAGTCTCAGTGAAAGAGCCTGTTTGACTGGCAAATTGCAGTGGGCGGAGTCGGCGCATTGTTGTTGGCGAGCCGGCTTGCGTCAGTGAAGCGATTGCACCTTAGAAACGGCAGCCCGATTATCGCCGTTCGTCCGTATATGTACGGGTCTTTTTCCGCGCACGTTTTTGTGCCAGAGCTTGCTTCACACGTTTTTTCTCGCCCGACTTCAGGTAAAAGGAGTGACGCTTCACATCCTTGATAATGTCTTCCGTTTGAACTTTTCGCTTAAAGCGACGTAAAAGGTTTTCTATTGACTCGCCTTCTTGTGACCGAACTTCCGCCAAGTCCCCTATGGTCAAGAAACTCATCTTGGCTGTCAAGGAAGGGGGAGTTTCCGGTAGTGGGCTACTTTGCCGGACTTCCCTTCTTGCTTTCCTCTTCACACGCCCAGCATTCAATCGAGGAAGGGAGTGCCGATTCTTCGAGGTCTTCTGTGGGTATGGTGATCAAGTGCCCACATGCAAGATAACAATGCGCAACAAACATGCCTTCTCGTACTGTACGTACAATTGGCTGCATGATTTTCTTGTCGGGTTTGCTCTTCTTCGAGGGCACCACTAGCCACCCTTACGCCGCTCTTTCCGCCCTCCGCTCGTATGCTTCCCAGGGAGCAACCAAGTCCGCCACGTCCCACAGCCGGTCTGTGACGCCAGCAGCCATTGCCGGAGTCATGCGAAGTGTACGATGAACCTTGATGAAGTTGTAAGCGAAATAATTGAGCGCCGCCGCTGCCGCGTGATTCTCCAGCTTGCGAGAGAACCCGTTGCTCAGCCGGGTGTAGCGCCGCATGTTTGTGCGAACCCCTATGGTCAAGAACTCATCTTCGCTTCCAAGGAAGGGAAGTTTACCCGACCGAAGGCTCATGCCGCTTCCCGCTCATAGTACTTCAGCAGACCACCTAGTCGTTCCTTGCAACGCACAATTC
>PLXE01000001.1 GCA_003151335.1 Acidobacteriaceae bacterium | reverse complement strand
AAACTCTGGCCCATTGTCGGAGCGTATGTGTTCCGGGACACCATGCACCAGCATCACATCCGCCAGCGTCTCGATCAGGTCGTAGCTGTTTAACCGCCGTGCCACGCGGAGTGCCAGACACTTCCGCGAGTACTCGTCAATCAGCGTCAGCAACCGCAGCGTCCTTCCATCCTGGGTGAAGGCGCTGACGAAATCGTAGCTCCAGACGTGGTTCTCATGCTCCGGCCGTAGCCGCACGCAAGAGCCATCGTTGAGCCATAACCTGCCACGGGGCCGCTGCTTCTGCGGTACTTTGAGCCCCTCGCGACGCCAGATCCGCTGCACCCGGTCTTTACCTACGTCCCAGCCGGCACTTCGAAGTAAAGCCGCGATCCGCCGATAGCCGTAACGACCATACTGGTTCGCCAACTGGATGATCGCCCGCGTCAGCGCGTCTTCATCGTTGCGCTGGGTCACCAGATAACGCTGCGTCCCTCGCCACTGCCCCAACAGCCGGCACGCACCCCGCTCCGACAACCGATGTTGCTCCCGGGCATGCTGTACCGCGCAACGTCGCCGTTCGGGGCTTAGAAGTTTCCCTCTGCCACGTCCTTCAAGACTAGCTTCTCCAGCGACAACTCCGTCACCAAACGACGCAGCCGACTGTTCTCTTTCTCCAGCTCTTTCAGCCGTCGCGCCTGTTCTAGCTTCAGTCCGCCGTACTCTTTTCGCCAGCGGTAATAGGTCTGTTGGGTGATCCCGGCCTCTTTGCAGGCTTGGCCGATGCTCTTATGGTTGGCTAATTCGACTTCGATCTGTCGCAGCAGGGCGACGATCTGTTCTGCACTGTGCTTCTTCCTTGCCATGCTTCAGCTCCTCTTGTACCAGTTTCTCTAACATTTGCCCTGGTACAAAATTCGCCGGTCACGTCACCGAGGCTCGTGTCCTTGACCGCGAGCAAGCAAGTGAAATAACCGGGCGGAGACAGGTCAGTGTAAGCACCTGCAATGCATGGCTTCTGAAACTCGTTCGTGCGGGGCTACTGAAACGCTTCTTCATCGCCACAGACGACGGCGGAATTAAATCCCTCTACTGCCTCACTCCGCTCTCTGCCGGAATAGTCCACTGTGACTATCGTCCCATTCCTCGACCAGCAGACTCTGTGCTAAAGAGTGAACCGTTTGTCTTGCACCAGTTGGCGGTCAATTCCCTATTTGTCCAGGTGAAATATCAGCCGGCACCGTCGGAAGAGATTGAGTTCGTCCGCTGGCTGACTTTCAGCGAACCCATATCCAACACTACCCAGTTGATGCCGGATGGATATTTTGAACTGAAGAGTCGGGGTGATTTGTACTCCATGTTCTGCGAAGTCGATCGCGGAACCGAATCCCTGAAGATTTGGACGGAGAAGACGCGGCTGTACCTCAAACTCGCCACTGGCGGCGAGTTTCAACAGCTATTTCATCAGGAACGCTTTCGGGTTCTCGTCATAGCAGAAACCGAGAGACGATCCTCACAGATTCGCCAAACCGTCGCTCGACAGACTTCGAAAATCTTCTGGTTTTCCACTTTCAATGCCATTAATCGCCAGGGTCTGTTCGCTGCCCATTGGATTCGTCCCGAGGGTGACGACAGGCTCTCGCTCTTTTGAGGTTCTTATGCGCTACTGCCATAACTGCCACCGGATCACCGCAGGAAAACCGCTGTTCTGCAGCAACTGCGGTTGCACATATCGAATTAAGTTGTGTCCTCGTTTGCATATCAATCCACGCGCTGCACAGATTTGCTCGCAATGCGGTTCGCGGGATTTGAGCACGCCACAGCCGAAAGTACCGTTTGCGTTACGCCCTTTTGTTTTCTTGCTCGATGCAGGACCGGGAGTCTTGATTCTGATTTTGCTTTCTATCTGGATGGTCTTCTACATCCGGCAGTTAATCAATGCTCCAGACAATCTCTTGCCACTGATGCTAATAGCACTCGCACTGGGACTGACCCTATACGCATGGATGCGGCTGAATCGATGGAACCGCGGGAAATGATCGAAGCCATGCTGAGGAGTGAATGCGGTAGTAACACCGATGGTGCTTAGTATCCGGAAGGGTAGGTAGTCGGACTTTTAAGAAATACGTAATGGCCTGAATTCATTGGCTCTAAATGTGAATTTGCTTCCTGCATTGATGCAGGAAGCAGTACAGGAATCATTACAGGACGGTCTGCAGGAGGCTCTGCAGGAAGAAAAGATCACCCAAAAGAACGCGAGGTTGTAATGCAGCAGTTAGGTGACGCAATGACGATCAAGCAGGTGGCGAAGTTCGTCGGCTGTTCGAGCTGGACCGTAAGGAACAAGCTTGTCCCCGCAGGCTTGCCACACTTCCGGTCCAGTCCGAGCGGCAAACTGACCTTCTTCCACGAGCAGGTCGTCGCTTGGGTTCTCGCACGACAAAACCAAACGAAAGGAGGAACCAACCGTTGACGCTCTATAAGCGAGGAAGCATTTACTGGGCTTACGTCACCATCGACGGCGTCCGTCACTACCGCACGACGGGCACCGGCAACCGCAAGATTGCCGAGTCAATCGGCCGCAAGTTCGAAGAAGAGCTTGTCTCTCGGGCCGCCGGCTTGACGGAGTTGCGTCCAGAGATGACCTTCGCTGAATTGAGCGCCCGATTCTTGGCTGACGGCGACGTAAAGCCATACCACATAGACCGCCTCAAAGTGCTGCTCCCTTTTTGGGGCGACATCCAGCTGCGGTCAATCACAAAAAGCACAATCCGTGCATACCGGCTAGAACGCCTGAAGCACAAAAAGCTGACGGAGACGACCTTGAGCCACGATCTTGCGGTCGTGCGGCATCTTCTCTTTTGGGCCCTGGACGAAGGGTTGATCGCCTTTAACCCGCTGACCAGGTTGCGGCTCGCCCGTTCACGCAAGAGACGCCGACCACTACTGAGTTGGACTGAAGAACAATCACTGCTTGCCCAGGCTGCCCCACACCTCAACCCAATCATCCTTGCGGCGGTTGACACGGGTCTGCGGCGGGGCGAACTCCTGCACCAGCAATGGGAGGATGTTGATCTCTCACGCGGTCTGCTTTCCGTCAGTCATTCCAAAACTGCGCAGGGTGAACAGAGAGAGGTTCCTCTCACCGACCGGCTACGCTGCATACTCGCTGTCTGCCAGCAGCCTTCTGGGCTGGTCTTTACCTTCAAAAACCACTCAATCAACCAAATCAAGACCGCATGGAAGGCGGCACTTCGCCGCTCGGGGATTCGCCCTTTGCGTTTCCACGACTTGCGCCACACGTTCAATACCAGGCTTCTCGAACTCGGCGTTATCGCTGACGTTCGCAAAGCGCTTATGGGTCACAGCCTCGGCGACGACCCCCACGCCCTGTACTCACATGTCGAATTGCCAACCAAGCGAAAGGCAATCGAGACCCTCAACCGATGGATTTGGGAACAGATGGAAACAACCCAGTCCGGAGAAAACAACAATGGAGAAACCACCAATGAACCTTCCGTCCACACCGACGGAAACGATTCGTAGTCTTCTCTTCGAGAAGGCTGCGTCGCTCAACCAACAGTTGCTGAAACGGCTGACCGACGTGTCAGACCACATCAGTAGAGGAGAAAACCTGGGCGTCATCGGTGCGCTAGAGGGACTGGACTCCGATCTGGAATCCATCCGAACTCTCATGCGACTGATGCGCGACCACTTCTAGACCGCCAATTCCAAGGAGGGATAAATGACGGCTGACAAGAAAACTGACCACGCCCCGAAGCCGCCGGCTTCGGGACAAGATTCATCGACGCGTAAACCGTGGGTTCCGAAGTCGCCTGTCGAGGTAATCCTCGACCAAATTCGGAAACAGGAAAAAAGGGTTGCCGAACTAGAGCAGCAACTCAGCGCCGAAAAGATTCTGCTCAACAAACTGGCTCAGGCGAAGAAAGTCTTGGAAGCCTAAACCAAAGGGTGCCTGCTTAATAGCAGGCTCCCTTTTTCTTTCGCTCCGGAGAGTTCTCATGCTTCATGTGATTGTCATGATCTTGGGCTTGGCCTCTGTGGTGCTGGCACTGCTGATCATGGTGCAGGTGATCTCGGTGAAGGACCTGCTCAGCTTTACCAAGCGCGGCTTGGTGACACTGGTCGTCCTGCTAGTGGCGGGCTGCTTGCTGAAGCAGTTGGTCGTCACCCTCATCGCGCCGGTGCTGCTGCCAATCGCCAAGGCATCGCTCCTCTCGTCTTTGGTTGCTGCGCTCGCAATCATCGCTCTCTTCTTCATCATCAGGCTGCTGCTGGTTGCCGCCGACAGCCGCCGCAACACGTAGCTGAAAAGGAGGATTCCATGTTGTCAAAATTGTTTTCGGAAATATTTATTCGGCGGAAACGTGACACCAGGCACGTAGAAGCCGAGGCTTTCTACCAGGGTGCTCAAGGCGTCGAGATTAAGCCCGGCTTGGAAGAACTCCAGGCTAGGTTCGACAAGCAAGGGGCCCAGTTGAACCAACGGTCAATCGGGCGCCAGAAGAAGTTTGAGACTGTCCTCGACCACGTCAAGGAACTTTGGACGCCTGTCGAAAAACTCTGTCTTGCGGTTCGTGAGCGCATTGGCGATCGCATCCCGCCATTCCTCTTGCCCTTGATAGTGGCGCTTGGGGCGGTCTTTATCGGCATCGCCGAGGTGATCTTGCTGGCACCGGCGCTGGACGTGCTGAACGTCACGGAGTACCGGTTGCAGGTCTTCAGCGCGATTGGGATCGTGCTGATTGGCGGCTTGTCCTATCACTTCGCTTGGGAATCCCTGTCTTCGGAGAAGTTCACAAGTCTGTGGCGCTGGATCATTCGGGTGGTTGCTTTGCTTGTGACCGTCGCCCTGGCCTGCTGGGGCATCCTGCGTGGAATGCAAGTCGCCTTTGCCGCAAAGGTCATGCAGAATCCGCTTGGTGATTTCCTCTCCGAGCACCCAGTCGTGTCAGCGGCGTTTTACATTTTCATCACGCTCGCCGCGCCGGTGATGATCGCAGCCGCCACGCACTACTCCTTCCATCACCTTCGTGACTGGTGGGAGTGGAAGACGGCAAACTCCGAGATGAACCGTCTGATTCGGCTGCGGGTCTCGGCTCAAAAGGGACTTGAGTCAGAAAAAGAACGGCTTATCCACGGCCTGAAGGAGATTGCACACGAGTGCGCGGAATGGAAAGCGACCTACCGCCTAAACCATGAGCGCGGCGGCAAGCATGGTGCCATCCAGGAACCGTACTGGATGGTTACCGTCAAGGCGACGCTCGCTATGCTCGTCGTCCTGGCGTTTTCGTGGTGGCTGCCCCTGCCGCTCTTGGGCATCATCGATTGGGCTGTTTGGATCGCGGCCTTTTTGTACTTCCGCAGGCAGTGGCATAGCCCAAGTCCTGAGGAGTTCTTTGAGTTGGAGCACGTCTCGTTTGCTGTTCCTGCCAAATCCCAGGTCGATCCGCTACTTGCTCCGTTCAGAAATCCGAAGGAGCTCTCTCGATGAAATTCGTGGCCTACTTCGTGTTGTTGCTGGTGTTGGTATTGGCGCTCAGCTCCTGCGCGGGCGGCTACCATCCCCCCGCGCAGACGATTCACCGTGTTTATTTGCTCGACTGCAGCGCCAGCATCGCGCCGAAGGCGCTCGACGATGCTTTCCATCAGGTTGAGTTACAGGCCGACAAAATGCAGCGCGGGGACCGCATCAGCGTCATTCCGATCACTAGCGACTCCGACACCAACGCTCAAGGCAACATCCTGAGAATGACGGTGCCGCTCAATCGCCAGCCCTACGACCAGGATTTACAAGTGTTCAGGAAAACTTTCCGACAGGCTCTCCACACTCTCCACGACCATGCCAGGGCGCACCTGTTCGACAAGACCGACATCATCGGCACCGTTGATCTGGCTGCACAGGAGTTTGCACCTGACGATGGGCACGTTCAAAAAAGACTGATCGTCCTCTCGGACTTTATTGAAGAGGATGGCACTCTCGATTTCAGAACCGCTCCTGCGCTTGCTGGAGAAAACAGCGCACGGATGCTTGCCTCACGGCTCGCCAAGAACATCCCTGAGATTTCCGCAGTGAGTGTTTTCCTTGGCAGCCTGCAGAGCAATGAATTAGATCGGCTACCGAAGGCGAGGCGGCAGGCAATCCGTGAGTTCTGGCTGGAATATTTCAAGAATGAAAAAACCCATCCGGTTTTCGCTACGGACGGGCCTGGAATGAGTGCGAGTTTTACAAACGATAGTCGCTGATCTTCGGCGGCCAAACAATCACCCAATGAACCTTTAGCAGGAGGCTGAAATGGCAACGAAGGATAAGTACTCGGATCGAGCAAAGTCGTTAGCGAAGGAGGCGGCAAAGGGAGTTCTCAAGGAAGCGGGAGAGATATCGAAAGGAGTCTTCAGCGAGCTTTTCAAGATCGTGACTTTGCAGAAGAAGTAAACCGACACGCGCTTCAGTTCAGTGGCCCAACATCTTTTCCCACTTAACTTTTGAACATTCCATCGAGAAATGCTTTGTCCTCTCCATCGAAAAGAAAAAGAATGTGGGCTGCCGCATATTTTTTTCTATCCCATTCTGAACCATGTTTCTTTCGCAAGTCGTCGTAGGGTGTGACTGAGACGATGAATGAATCGAGCACCAGGTCTTTGTTCTTTGACTTCTTGCGAGCATCGGGAAGCTGAGCTTGGAGTTTCTTGTACAGGTTCACTTTCTGACTAGTCGAAGGATGTTCTTCCAGCAGCATCCCGTGAGGCTCAACAAACACAAGCCGCTGCTTGGTGCCTTCGGTCACCCAAAGGATGAAGTCTGGGTAGAATCCGCTTTCCTCAAAAAAGCCGATGCCTTTCCCACGGCTTAGGTTCCGCAGGAGAAAAAGCTCCTTGTCTTTCAACGCATCCGGCTTTGATTGGCAGAACTCCAGCAATGCATTCACGAAACGGCGTTCGCTTTCATTCAATGGAGGCGGGGCGCATCTCACCTTGCTGCCCCTCTGGATCAGCAGCGGTTGATACAGGTGACGGTCGAAATAAATTCCGGGAAGCTCAGAGTACAGTTCCTTGTAGATTCGCTTTCCTTCGTCAATAATGTCTTTGACCGCCTTCACGAGGTCTGGATCGCTACGCGGAATCTTGATGACGTAATCCTGGAAGTTGTCGTCGTCTTTTGCGAGCGGCTTGTATTCCATTTTCTCCGAATCCCATCGTTGCTGCCGCTTGCGATAGAAGCTTTCTGTGTACTTCTTCAACACACTGGCCATCACGGTTTGCAACTCCTCGATTTGCTCCGCACGTACTGGCTTCAACAGTGCTTCGTCACAAATCAGCCCGTAGAGCTTCGGGTCATTAGCCTCAAGTATCTGGCGTGGATGCTCCGGTCGGATGACCAGATTATGGAAACCGCGCTCCTCTTTGAACTCCAGCATTGCGAGGTAAAGCTCCTCCCAATTCAGCCAAGCTAGTTGCTCCGGCGACGCCCATCGCTCGCTTCCGCCAACATAACTCGATGTTCGGAAAACTCCACCCGAGCTCCCAATGTGCTCTACCTTCACCGCAAAGTCCAACACCACTTTCGCTGCCAGGTCGGCGTCAAGCAATATCCGCTCCCTGGCGGCAAAGCGACTTTCCTCGGGCAGGCGCGGCGCAATCAATCCCTTCTTCAGAAAATCATTATTTCTTTTGATAGGCAACCGTAAAGGCACGTCGCCAAGTGACTCGACACCCTCGCGCTCCAAGTATTCGCGGAATTGCGTCATGTAATTTGCGCGGATGGCGAAGATATTCAGCCGCTCAAGCAAACCAATCCCGTCAGGGTGCGGCGGCGGCAGAACTGAACTTCGTTTCAAACTTCGGTTGAGCCCTTGCAAGCGCACGCCACGCCCGAAAAGCTGGATGATTTCCGATCCCTCGCTACGCCCGATGTTGAGGAGGCCCATGTTTGTGACGCGCCAGCTATCCCAGCCCTGCATGAATTTCTTTGCGCCGATAAGGACATTGATGCGCGACTCCGCTTTCTTTATGTTCTCGAACAACCCTTCTGCAATTTGGTCTTCCTCAACCTCCACGTCCGGGCATTGTTCCTCGATGAGCGTCTTAAAAGTAGCCGTGTCACCGATGTAGACGAGTCCGAAGTAGTTTTCCACGCCGCTCACTTTCAAGCCAAGCTCGCCGGCCTTGCCTTTGATGTCACCGACATGCAATCGACCGCCGGTTGTCGCGTGGAAAATGCGCTTTAGGATGTCGCGGTGAATCGCGTCCGCGTCCTTCTTCCAAGACTTTAGATTCTTGAAGCGTTCCGCAAAAACATCGTGGCCGTCATCATCAATCCCGCTGTTTCCTGTCAGAATTCGGCTTATTTCCTTCTGTACCCAGCCGCGTGCATTCCTCAAGAAGCCGTCGAGAAACTGGACGACGGTCAAAACATCCGACCCCTGAGCTTGTTTATTGTTGTTGACAGTACTGCCGACAAAGACCCAGAGAGGGTCAGCCAGATGATAGCGCAGCATTGCGTCTGCCCTGGTTTGAAATGCACGCTTCTGCTCGTAGAACGCCAGCAAGTTCGCCAGTAAAAGCGTCTTTGTTTGTTCGGAGGTTGTTTCGTGCTTCAGATTCAGCACGTCAAAATCTTTCCCGAAACCGTCGCCGTAAAAGTACTTGTAGGAATAATCGAAGAGAATCGCCTTGCCGTATTCCTGGGTCATCGCATCGTCGCGCGCCGTCGTCATAGCCTGCCCGAACGTTGCGCTGTATTCGAACGTGAAGCCCGTCTGGGCCAATTTGTCGCGGTTGCCGATCCATTTGCGCGCTTCGCTGCTTGCGCCCTTGTGTCCTTCGTCCACGAAGATGAGGTTGTTTCCCTCGAACGCCTCGACCGGGACGCTCACGCCCGATCCTTTTTTCTGTTCCACCAGCTTTGTGATTTCTATAACCCGCACCGCGTTCTTCTTGAACGCCTCGAAGCCGCTGTCCTCCAGAGAAAAGCGTGCACACTGAATGCCCGCCTCCTCCATATTTTCCAGATGCTGTTGCGAAAGCCCCTCGTCCGGCGTCACAAGCAAAATGTTGTCGAGAGGTTTTTGGCAGTAATGGAGAAATTGCCGATAATGGAAATGCATCAAGATCGTTTTGCCGCTGCCCGTTGCCATCCAGAATGCCAACTTGGTCAAGTCGTTGTCCGCAAATGTGGGGTCCTGTACGTCCATAGGACCGCGCTTGCTGTTCCGCTGGTTCACGAAAGCATTCAATTGCTTCTGAAGAACCTTTTCGTGGTTGAACCGTCTGTCAAGGAACAATTCCGTAATGAGAAGCGAAAGATGCTGAAAATAACGCAGTGCAAGCGTCTCGTTGCGATGTTTGTTGAAATAGTTCAGGTGGCTGCGGATGTTCGCGTCGTAACGCTCAAGGTCTTGCTCGGGGACAAGACATTTCGAACCGCGCGCGAGAATTGCCTGGATCAAGTAGGAGCGCCCGCTGCTAGTGAAGCCTTCTTCTACGTCGCGCAAATTCTCCAGCATCGCCTTATTTGAGGCATAGCCGAGTTGGTGACAGCCCCAAGCAGCCAGTACCAGCCGCCGCTCAAGTTTGACGTAATCGTTAGCGGGCATAGTTTTACTCTTCGTTAAACATGCGGCGCTTAAACACCGGGTCGAGCGAGCGGGCGTTAGGGATGAAACTGTCTGTGTTCACAAAAATATCCTCCGCGCCTTCCGTCAGCTTGTGCTTAGTGACAAAGTCGCGGTCGGCCTCGAACTCCTTTTGTTTCCAGCCGCGCGTCGTGCGCCAGAGGATCACCGTTGCGCGCCCTTCGGCGCGACCACGATAGATCAGGTAGCGCACGCCCTTGTTCTCCAGCGCCCGACGTGACTCAACGTGCAAGCCGATGAGATAGTTGAACGTCTCCGGTAGGTCCACCCGCTGGGGATCATCCTTGCCGTGACGGTACAGCTTGTAATCGAACGGCGCGTCCAGTTTGGCGACGTTTAATAGCGTGTCGCTCTCCTTCGCCTCAAAATCGAGCATGTACCTCAGGACGTAATCCTCCAGTTGAAACATCATCTGTTGGTCCGACCCTTGAAAAGTGATGTTGTCCAGTGCGTCCTCGTAGGATTCTAGCCGTATGTACTTGAATGCGTGGCTGGAACCTTGCCGTGACAACGGTTTGCCGTCGTCCCAATCCTTGGAATAGATGACTTTCTCAATTCGAGGCTTCAGTGCTGTGTCAAAGTATTGCTCAACCTCGACGAGAATGTATTTCCTTTTGCCTGCATCGCACCGGTTCAGGTTGATGACCGCATGAGCGGTAGTGCCGGAGCCGCCGAAAAAGTCACACACAAGGGCGTTACGTTTTGAAGCGCCGCCGATGTAGATGGAATCAGTAACCGCAAAAACGGATTTGGGATAAGAAAACGGCGATTGCTTAAACATCTTCTTCAGTACGGCGGTGCCGTGCTCAGTCGCCGAATATTTGGCATCGAACCAGGTGGAAACCGAAACCACGCCGTCAACGTGGGGCCTGCGCTTGCAATAGACGTAGTCTCGACCGCTGCGGTCCGGGCGAACTGAGAGGGCATCCAACGATCGCATCTCTCGTCCGGTTGTCCCTCGGGGGGCAAGAACCCGCTCTCAAAGTTGCTTTTGGGGTATAGCGCATTTTCATTCTACGTGACCCATCAGTCTTCGCGTCAGCCGCGCGACCCTCTACGCGGGTACATCGCACACAGATTGCACAGTCCACGCGCCGCGAGCACCGTGATTTGTGCGGAGCTGAAGATCGACCGATACTGATCCAAAAGGTGAGCTTTGAGGCCGGGAGCGTCGATTTTTCAAGACGGGCGACTTGGGGCGGAATTGAAGAAGATCCAGTTGCAAGTCGATTTGGAACTGGCGGTTGTGGATCTGTGAGGATTCCACTGTTACAAATTTGCCTACAGTGAGATTTTTGTGGGTTTCAAAACGGCTGTATCTTATTGAAAATATTGGTCGGGGAGAGAGGATTTGAACCTCCGACCCCCTGGTCCCGAACCAGATTCCAGAGGCTAGTGAAACTTGCTGAAACCTGTTGATCGTAAGTGATTGATATTAAACCTGTCGCATGCCTCTGATTGAAAGCTGTTGAGGTGTGCGGTTCTTCGAGGCTTTGACAGTTACAATTTCGACTACAGTCGCGATTTTGCCTTCGTCCAGATAGGCGCAGAAACGCCCTCGAATTTGCACCGTTCTCGTTCAGTTTCCGACTGCAAAGGTTTTTGCGGAGCACAGGCCCATGATGGAGTCCAGCGCGGCATCAAGCGCATAATATGATCATGAACTGGATTGACGACAAGTTTGACGAGCGAGAGCATCACAAGCCTACACCCGAGGAACACAACGCCGAAACGGTACAACAGCACAAGCGCAATCTGGCGCTTGCCGCCAAGACATGGAATCGGCTGATTGAAGTTGTGAGGGATGATATCCGCCGGTTCAATGCCAGATCACCAGTGCGGCGAGCGAAGGTTAGCGCAACGTTCGAATGTATTGACGTGCATTGGGACAGCCCACTCCAGACAGCGTTGATGATTTCGCGTAAGCTCAACGAAACCACCGCGAACTATGCCGCACCCCAGAAGCCTAACGAGCGCAAGGCTCATGAAGGAACGATTAACCTGTTGACGGATAGCGCAGAGAGCGTGTCAGAGAAACTGCTTGCGCCCGTTCTCTTCGATTCACTGCTGTCCGGGAAAACCTTCACGGTGAGCGTGCAAGTGACTTAGAGTGAGAAATCTTGGTGGAAGTTGCGAGTGTCCGCTTCGGGTCGTACGCGGCCCACTAAACTCATTTCACCTTCGTCAACGCCTTCGTCATCCTCCTGCCTCCCACCGCCCATCTAGTGAATGATAACG
>PLXE01000045.1:4643-11217 GCA_003151335.1 Acidobacteriaceae bacterium | reverse complement strand
CCAGAGCCTCCCTAAAGTTGATCGCGAACCCGGATTGTACATGCTCTTGAGGTGTCAGAAAGCAGCTGTGCGAGAAAATTATGAGCCCGGAAACCAAGCCTTTTCAAAGCGTTTGAGATTTTTGACTACACGGGATCCCCTGGAATCGATGGCCCGATACAAGTAGCACCAGCGACCCTTCACGCGAACGTAGGTTTCGTCCACTCGCCAAGACTTCTTTGTCGGCTTGAGATGCTGTCGCAGTCGCTGCTCCAACTCAGGGCCGTAATACTGCACCCAGCGCCAGACCGTTGTGTGATCGACATTGAGACCACGCTCCTCCTCCAGCAGTTCCTCAACATCGCGCAGCGAAAGAGAATAGCGAAGATACCACCGGACCGCACAAAGTATGAGGCCGGGTTCGGTCTGCCGCCATTTGAAGATCGCGGGTCGGGCTATCATTTCGCAATTCTTTCACATCACCAGCCAGCCGCCCTGAAAGTTGCAACACATCCGTCTTCACAGCCCCGTTCCTCGTAAAGCCAGGCCCTTCAGCGCCGCCTTGTTCCGTATGCGTAGGGTTGAGCCCTTCTTCTCCACGATCTGTCGCTTCTTCAGGGCGGCGAACAAACGGGTCACGGTTTCCCGCGACGTGCCGATCATCTGCGCCATCTCGTCATGGGTGAGCGCAAGCTTAAAGCGCGGCTCGGCCTTGGCGGCTTCCCCGTTTTGCACGCTCCAGTCGAACAGCAGCTTCGCCAGCCTTTCCGCGGCGGAGTGGGGCAGCCCGATCGCACGAAGCTCGCGGCAGGCGGCATTGTACTTATCGCTCAATTGTTCGGCGACGTGCAGGCAGGCTTCGCTGTGCTCCCTCAGTAGGCGCTGGAAATCTTCGCGCTTCACGAAGTTCACTTGGCACGGCTCGACGGTTTCCGCCGTCAACTCGTAGGGTGTGCCGCTGATGGTGGCGCTCAGTCCTAGAACTTCTCCCGCTTCGGCAATCTTCAGAATTAGGGTCTTGCCATCGGACGCGCAGATGGAAAGTTTGACCCGACCCTTGCACAACACGAAGATGCCGCGCGGTGCCTGACCTTCGACAAACAGTACCGCACCCTTGGGATACGCGTTGGCATACTTAGTCGCTTCGAAAGTCTGTAACGCAGAGGCGGGAAGATCGCAAAAGATATGTGCTACGCGCATCTTGCAGCTGAGGCAGTTCTCTATGATGTCCAATCCGTATGGTGTAAGCACGACGACCCCCTGTGACTCACAGCGTATCGCCGCTCATTTACGGCCGGATGGCAATGTGAGGGCGCATCCGAGGCTCAAGTCCACGAGTTTTCGCAGCAGCTCCCAGTTCTGTGCAGGTAAGTTACGGCATTCGAGGTTCTGTTCCAGATACACATCATCGCAACACGTTCATGTCACATGCAACAAGTGCAGACGTCACAACCGGTTGTGACGTGGACATTCATGAAGGCCATCTTCACGGGCACAATTGGTTCGGTTGCAAGCTGCCCACCGGCGAGCCGAATACGCGAGCCGGTCGTTTTCTGTAGGCCACCACGTCCCTGCCGTCCGGCGATGTTGACCCAGCGAGTGGTAGCCCCCGGCCGGGAACCAGGGGGTCTCCTTAATCGGAGGCTTGAGGTGGGGTAGAAGCGCGGGCGCAACGAGCAGCGAGCCGAGAATGTCGTGGCCGGCCGTCACAGACAGCGATCAAGTGTGTACTATTGCACAGACAGCGATCTGCGGTTCGTGGAATATTGGTCTAGTTCTTCAACATACTAGGGTAGCCCGCAGGGATTCTCAGAGGGATGACAAGTGCATCCGGCGCAAACTCTGTTCCTGCGGGTTTTTGCAATTCGCCTTCCATTCAATCCCAGCCACGTTAGTGTAGCCTTGTCAATTTGAGCCAGGTGAATACTCCTGAATGTTTGTGCATTGCTATCTTGCATGTGGGCATATGGTCACGCTGCACCAAGAGAACCCTACAGAAAAGCTCACTTCCTCGATTGTGAATGTTGGGCGTGTGGAGAAGAAAGCAAAAAAGGGTTGTCGCCAAAGTAGCCAAAAGAGCATCAACGCAGATTATTAAGATCGGCTAGCATTCGGAGAAATCAGGCGACTCTGGTCGTTTATCGGATTGCTGAAAGGGAAGGATATTCGGCCATGCTGGATACCGCACTGTCGGCCTCGATTGCCCAGCAAATGATGAGCAGCAACACGGTTGATGTGGACTAGATACTCTCCCAACCATGCGTTGAAACGACAGGAGAGACGGCGACCACGCCAATCGGGGATTCGCATCTCGTTCCTGCGTAGCGAGCGATAAGTTCTTGGGCGATGGCGGCGGCGGCCGGAGAAAAATAGTAATCGTAGGTTGTCGAGTGGTCGTCGTTACAAAACAGAGCGACACCTATGCTGTTAACTTTTCTACTGGTACAGGTGAATATGGATTCCTACCGCCGGGAGCATACGCTTCTTCGAATGCGGCATCGGCAGGGAAGCTGTACTCGTTTCGCGTGATTGAATAGGCAGACTAACAACCACTTCGCATGATCGCCATTATCGCGAAGACCGACACCGCGATCCAGATTGTAGACTTCATAGGATTCTTGCTGGTGCCGTAGAACACCTTACTTAGTGAATTCAATCCTGCGATAAGGAATTACAAGGCCACTCCAGCCCACAGATATTTCCGGATGCCACATCGTAGTCACTCTGCTACACTGTTTCCGGCCAGATAGGAGGCTTTTATATGGATTTCACCCAAATAGTTGCTCAGCTTAAAGCAGATCACTCCCGACTCGACAATGCTATCGCAGCCCTCGAAGGATTGAACCCATCGCGCCGGCGAGGGCGTCCTCCAAAAGCGAAACAGGCGGCAAAAGCACCCGGGAAGAAACGTCGTATGAGCGCTGCAGCACGGAAGCGCATCTCTGCCGCAATGAAACAGCGCTGGGCACAACGGAAGGGCAAGTCTGCGCCAAAGAAGGCTAAGGCTACCCCGAAGAAACGTGCTGCTCGCAAGCCGATGAGTGCTGCGGCTCGCAAGAAGCTATCGGCACTGATGAAGGCAAGGTGGGCTGCGACGAAGAAGGCTGGCGAGAAGGCTTTACATTTATAGAGCCGCCTTGATCGGGATTGGGGGCTGGATGCTCCGTTCATTAGCGTTCTGACTCGACCGCGAGTCTGACCTTCAGGCTCTAGCCAAGACCCAAGGCGAAGTACAGACTGCTGCCAAAAACTGACGCAGCGGCATTACCTGTCTATGAATGTCAGCCGATTGGGGTTCGCAAAGGAACTTGCGTGCTTTTGCACGGATATATTGACGAGAGCGTAGACAAGAAGCAGAACATCTTCACGCTGTCCTGCCTCATGTCAAAACCCTCGCAATGGCTGTGGCTCGAACGGAGGTGGAAAACCTACCTCAACGGCGTCAATAAAACGCTTAAAAAAGCAGGGTCGCCAGCAGATCAGTCATTACCACGCATCTTACTGCCGCAATTGCCAAGGTGAATTCAAGGGTTGGACTCGCGATGAACAGATTGCGCTCACCAAGGGTTTGCTTGCGATTATGAAGCGAACGCCTTTAAATCGGTTTTATCTCGGTTTGAAGTAGGGACCGGGTTACCAGTACCCTTCACCTCTGCACTTACGTTCTCTGGTTTAAAGGCTCAAGACTCAAACGGTTTATCGAGTCGTAGGGTCATTGCAAAAGTTGTTTCCAAACTTACAGACCTGCAGCGTGTCGATTTGCTGCTCGATCTTCTTGCCCCACACTGCGCCGCTGCGGAGGCGCTGCTTGTCGAGCCAGGCGTCGAAGCCACTCGACGTGAGGTCCTTCTGGAGACGCTCGGCCAGTTCTGCTCCACCCCTGTGGGCGTAGGAAATGAAGATACGGCGATACGGCTTTGTTCGGACGGTGGCATTTGAGACTTTGACTCCTGAGATGCCGCAACTAAGAGGAGGGAACTCCAGAACAGCTGACCTAGTTCAGGGGGTCTGAATGAGAAGTATGGGTACTCTTTAACTTTTTATTCTTCGCTGACCGACCTTCGTTGTTCAAGCCTAGTGGTCCGGTCCAGCATAGTTTGGCGGGGAGTTTTGCCGGCGCAAACAACAATTCCACTCAAGCATGGAAAGCTTGAGTGGTGCATCCGGTGAAGGGTAGGTCAGCTACCCTTCCAGGAATATTAGGCCTGCTTTCCCTCGATTAGTTCTGCGGGGGAGGATTTGTCGTAGTCGTAGTGGTGGATTGCTGCTGCACCTGCGGCGCCGGTGTAGACGTCGTGGTGGTCGTGTCGCTATGCTTCATTGGCTCGGCCGCCGGTGTCGTGGTGGTGGTGGTCGTGTCGGTCTGTTTCACTTTGTGGTGTTTGTATTTCGTTTGGGTGTTAGTTGTCCGAGTGGACTGCGCTGCCGGTTCCTGAGAAGTCGTGGTGGTGCTCTGTGTCTGCGAGGGCTGTGGTTGCTGTGTCGTCGTCGTCGAGGTTGTGGATTGTGTACTGCTCTGTGCCATTACTGGCAGGGACAGCGCGAACACAATAAGCGCCCCCAGAACGACAGCAAGTAGATTCTTGGATTTCATTAGATTCTCCTTTGCTTCTCTGGCTACACTCAATCGTATGGCTCCTCCTGCCACTGAGTCTGAGCACTATTATAGCTCGCTCCCAGAAGAGAATCCCAGACTCATAGATAACGTCGCAAGTCCTTTAGAGTGATGACATTGCTGTCCAAGTTAGCTGAGGACCCGGCTTGGCGCTGCTGAAAATGCGGAACACACCAGCTTCCGGTTCCCACGCTTGCGCCGCACCCACAGCTTCAGCGCTTTGGCCTTCTCGTCGATTTCATGCTGGTAAACCCGGTAGCCAGGCCATCCCAGAACTTTGGTCCACTCGTTCTCTCGCACCCCGCCGAGGGTACCCAGAGTTCCCCAAAATCAAAACCCCCATTTAATCAGGGGCTGTTCCAGATTCCTGCACAGAGCCTCAAAACTGAACGATGCTAGCACGGGGTGCCAGCATGTCCCTAACTAGAGATACGTTCTAGCTTGCCGTGCTATCGCAATCCAGGTAGTGGCCAGACCATTTCTTTTCGACACAGATCACGTGTCGGATCTTAAGCCACAGCTTCAATTGGTTTTGAGCGTGAGCCCCCTAATACTAAATTAGGACACCACCGAAGGTCCCGCAGGTTTGACAAGCTGGGAACAAGGGCATAACCTAAAGCTTGAGCGAGCAATTCCTCGCCTCTTTCAGATCCCTGAACTAAGTCATCTGATCTGAAGTCCTCCTTCCTTAGAGCACCTGCCTAACTCGACTCCCTCGCCGGATATACAGAGTGGGGCAATTGGGGACTAAGAATCCCGGATCAGGAGATAAGCATGAAAAAGTTGCTATGCGTTGTTTTGTGGTTTCTCCCTGTGATGGTGTTTGCCCAAAGCCCGTTCGACGGCACTTGGAAGACCAACATGGCAGAGGCCAAGCTGTCGCAAAAGCCCTACGTGTTTTCGGTCAACAATGGGATGTACGACTGCGAAAGCTGCGTTCCCAAAATCAACATAAAGGCCGACGCCCAGGACCAGGCGGTTAGTGGCCAGACGTACGACACGCTCGCCGTGAAAGTTACCGACCCGAATACGATTCAATTCACCGCGAAAAAAGCCAGCAAACCCGAGTTCGAATCGACCAGGACCGCATCGCAGGATGGGAAGACGCTGACCATATCCAGCACCAACTATCCTGCCGACGGTAGCCCGCCCTTCAAGTCGGAAGCCAAGTTCACGCGGATTTCCAAAGGACCTGCCGGCTCCAATGCCACCTCCGGTTCCTGGCGTGTTCAGAACGTCAATGAAGACACCGCCGGGCTCACCAGCACCTGGAAAAGTGAGGGCGATGGGCTAAGCGTGTCCACCCCGACCGGCGAAAGCTGGGAAGCTAAGTTCGATGGCAAAGACTACCCGGTGAAAGGCACGTATGCGAATGAGACCGTATCGCTGAAAAAGTTGAGTGACCGCTCGATCGAAGCGACTTTCAAGCGCGACGGCAAGGTCGAGAGCGTCGATAAGATCACGGTCTCGCCCGATGGAAAGAAAATGACCACCGTCGCCGACAACAAACGATTAGGAAGAGTCTCGACGTTTGTTGACGAAAAGCAGTGAGGAAAGAGAATCGCCGCTTAGAGGTTAGCGATTCGCGAAATGCTCTGAACTGAGGGAACGGATTGAAGGATCGCACTTCGGCCCTGCCATGAACTGATGCGAGTGCTCTCGCTGGAAAGTGGAGGAAGAAGAGTTGAAGCTAACCAGGAGTCGATGGATCCGGATTATCGTTGCACTCGCCGTGGTGCTGGCCGTAAGTGCTTGTGGTAAGAAGAAAGTGGCCTCCGCACCACCGCCTCCGGCACCGGCCCTGGCGCCTACTGCCTCGTTGACAGCCAATCCCAACACCATTCATGCGGGCCAGGCGAGCACTTTGACGTGGAAGACCGACTACGCTACCGACGTCACCATCGATCAACTGGGCAAGGTCGATCCGAGTGGTTCGCGTGAGGTAATACCGGCTGAGTCGACTACCTATCACCTGGTGGC
>PLXE01000045.1:0-4601 GCA_003151335.1 Acidobacteriaceae bacterium | reverse complement strand
CCGAGTACAACCTGGCGCTGGGCGACAATCGTGCTAACGCAGCCAAGCAGGCTTTGGTGCAGCTCGGTCTCTCTCCCGACCGCATGCGCACGATTAGCTACGGCAAGGAAAAACCGTTCTGCACGGAAAGCAACGAGTCATGCTGGCAGCAAAACCGACGCGCCCACTTCGTTTATCAGAAGTAGCCGGGCGGTAGCTTAATCAAACGGGGCGGCGAGGCCGATCGGAGCGGTCTTGTCGCACAAGCGCATCCGCGAGGAGTCGGGAATCGCGGGCGACGATTCGCCGGGATGTGTTGCAACTTTCAGGGCGGCTGGCTGGTGACGTGAAAGAATTGCGAAATGGGAACCCGACCCGCGATCTTCAAATGGCATTGAATTAGGTTGCAGTGAATCAGCAGATCAACCACAGGTCCCAGGGGTCGGGGGTTCAAATCCTGTCCCGAGCCCTGGGCCCAGCCAAAGAAGAAATAGTGCACTCGACTCCGTCGCGGGGTATATAGTGTGGGGCTGTTGGGAGCTAAATCGGAAATTCCGGTTAAGAGCCGTGAATAACAATCGCGTTATCTGACAATCCTTGAGGAACACACTATGGCTTTCGACAAGTACGTGAAACTTCCGGGCAGCGAGCGCCAGCCGATGCCGGGCGCGACCCAGGCAGGATCGCTCGATCCCAACGAAGTGATGCAGGTCACCCTGGCGCTGCGACCTCGGGCCTCGGGGAAGAAGCAGCCATCTTTGGCCGATGTCATCGCCAGCGGGAAGCGTCTCTCGCAGGGCGAGTATGAGGCCCGTTATGGCGCCAACCCGGCCGACGTTCAGAAGGTACAGGCCTTCACTTCCGCCCTCGGATTGGCGGTCGCCCAGGTGAATCTGGCGGCGCGAACCATTATGTTGACCGGTACGTGTGCCACCTTCGCCAAAGCCTTCCAGGTACCTCTGGCGAGGTACGAATATGAGGGCGGCGCCTATCGCGGGCGCACCGGCGCGGTCAGTATTCCGACCGAGCTCAGGAACATTGTTCGCAGCGTCCATGGACTGGATAATCGGCCGCAGGCGGAGACGCATTTTCGGCTGGCAAACCCGCATAACGCAATCGCGCCTGTGGCAGCCGCCGCCACTTCCTTTACCCCGCTGCAGATTGCCAAGGCCTACAACTTTCCCACGGGGACCAACGGCACGGGCCAGACCATCGCCATCATCGAGCTTGGCGGTGGCTTCACCCAGTCCGATCTCCAGACCTACTTCCAGGGACTGGGAATCTCTCCCGCTCCTTCGGTGGTAGCTGTGTCGGTGGATGGCGCGCAAAACCAGCCCACCGGCAACATCAACGGTCCGGACACCGAGGTCATGCTCGACATCGAGGTGGCGGGCGCTGTGGCCCCGGGCGCCAGCATCGTCGTTTACTTTGCTCCCAACACCGACGCCGGCTTCCTCGATGCCATCAACCAGGCCTCGACCGACACGGTCAACAAGCCTTCGGTGATCTCCATCAGTTGGGGCGGCCCCGAATCGAGTTGGACGGCGCAGTCTCTCCAAAGCTACAACAGCGCGCTGCAAGCAGCATCGGCAATGGGCGTCACGGTGTGTGTCGCCTGTGGCGACACTGGATCGGACGATGGCGTGGGTGACGGCCAGGACCACGTGGACTTTCCGGCATCGAGCCCATTCTCGCTGGCTTGCGGCGGCACCAGCCTCAGCGTCAGCGGCGGCTCGATCTCCAGCGAAGTCGTCTGAAATGACGGGCCCAGCGGCGGCGCAACCGGCGGCGGAGTGAGTGATACCTTCGCCATTCCCACTTGGCAGGCGAACGCTAACGTGCCGCCCTCGAAGAACCCGGGCAACTTCAACGGGCGCGGCGTGCCCGACGTCGCCGGGGATGCCGATCCCGCAACCGGCTATCAAGTTCAGGCCGACGGATCGAGCTTCACCGTCGGCGGGACCAGCGCGGTGGCGCCGCTGTGGGCGGCCCTACTTGCGCTCTTGAATCAGTCGCTGGGCAATCCCGTGGGCTACCTGAACCCGAATCTGTATCAAACCGTCGCCGGCCAGGCGGGAACTTTTCGCGACATCACGTCCGGCAATAACGGCGACTTCAACGCCGGACCGGGATGGGATGCCTGCACAGGTTGGGGCAGTCCCAATGGCGCCGGCATTCTGCAAACGCTGAAGACAAGCACGACTGCGCCTCCACCGACGCCGCCATCGCCTACACCCCAGCCTCCTGCTCCGAAGCCAAAGCCAAAGCCAAAACCGAAGCCGAAGCCAAAGCCAAAGCCAAAGCCAAAACCAAAGCCGAAGCCAAAACCGAAGCCAAAACCGACGAAGCGGAAGCCGAAAGCGAAATCGCCAAAGCGGAAACCGCCAAAGCGCGGTGGCAAGCGGTAGAGCGGGCCGTTAGAGCGGTTTCAGAGTTAGTGTGCTGCCAATCGGACCTGATCACATCGTGCTTTACCAGAAGAACATCGAAGCCGTCTGCTCCAGCGAGGCAGAAGTCCGGGAGCAAATCCGACGAACGGTCATCCACGAACTGGGCCACTATTTCGGAATGGATGAGAACCAACTGAAGGATGTCTAGCTAGACGCTCGCTGGACTCGGCTCGGAAGTGCCAATCAGCGTTAGTGAGTGGCGGACTTGCTCGTGTTGGTCACCCGTCCACCCTGAGTCCGCCCCGAAGATAGGTCTTTGACTTCGTTCTGTGCTGCCATCTCAGCGAGTTCTTGCGTAGGGGCATGTCCCCAAGACACTAATTCGTCGGGATTCTGCGCCCAGCAAATCATCCAGTGGTAGCGAGTCCCTTTGTGAAAAGGCTCCGCTTGAAATGACACGACGTAACTACCAACTGCCTGTTTCATTCAATATTTCCTATTTTGTGAGTCCTTGCGGTTTGCCACCCCATCGGACGTCGTATCCGTGGCGATCTACGCCAGCGCATTGATCTCGGACCTGCACCCTCTGCGGCTCTCGGATTTCCTGGATAGGTGACGTGACAATCGGTGTCGGGTACTCCGGATGACAAAACTCCAGGTGCATACCTCGACCGACGAAGCGCCGTTTCAGCATGGAACCTCCCCAGGTTGAACCCGCAATGGCCACCAGGATTGGTTCTGGGCAGTACTGGGGATGTCCTGAGATAAGCGCGTTGTTGTCACTCAGAAGCACTACCAGGTAACAGTGGTGCTGGGTTTGAATCTCCAGCACAGTCGTGGGTGGCAGGTCATTGAGGAACACGCCCCCTTCAATTTCCGACTGCACAATGTTGCGATTCACTTCATCGCTGAGGTTGGGATGAGACCGGAATAAATGTGGACAGGTGGACAAGAGGAGCCTCACCCTTATTCGGTTGAGTGTAGCACCGTTCCCAGAGAGAGTTACGTGCGTGGCTGAGCGGGCAACTTGTCCAACGTCTCTTCATCCGGTCGGAAAATTTTCCGGTTTGCGGGACTTGGAGGGTCAGGCGGGAGGTTTGCTGGTCGCCTTACGGCTCAGTGGTGTCCCGCTGCTCATGAACGAGGCAGGATTACTTCCGTGTAGTCCGTGACTCGGGAGAAATCCGGCTTCTGAGAGTTCTCGCAGGGTATCTCCATTTCTCCGCTCATGCGAAGGCGATTTTTCGCCAATTGAGAATGTAGAGGCGATTAACTTCCGGATTGTCCACGATCCGGGAATTATCGCGTGGTGCTGGAATCGAAGTGCCAAGCAAGCCGCTACTTCGAGGGTCGACACACACGGTATTCTTGAGCTTCGTCCCCAAAAGCCATTCGACAAAGAAATAGCATCATCCAGTCAATTGAACAGTAGGATTCTTAGGAATTAGCGTTTGCACATCATGAAGTCTATTTCTGGCGGGAGAGTCAGGCAAAATGTCCTATTGTTGCTGCGGGAGGTTAGTGAACAGAGGGAGGATTGTATGTTGTCGTTCGCCAAAATTAGATCGCCCGAACGATGTTGACTTTCAACAACCTGGAGGGAACAATCAGCCGACATGTCCGCATTCCTACTCGGTTGGTTTCGGTTGATTTGGCTGTTCACCAGAGGCCATCAAGCCTTCGTTCTGGAGAACCTCGCACTCCGTCAACAGTTGGCTGTCTACAAGCGGCACAGCAAGCGTCCGCGGTTAAGGCGCTCCGATCGCATGTTCTGGATCGTGCTGGCAGGACTTTGGAAGGGCTGGCGACGAGCCTTGGTTCAAGTGCACCCAGATACGGTCGTTCGCTGGCAGCGGCAGCGTTTCCGCAGGTATTGGGCACAACTGTCCTGCAAGCCGAGAAGGAAGGTGGGACGGCCGTCGATTGGCAAACCGATCCGCGATCTGATCCAGACCATGGCTCGGGCGAATTCTTTGTGGCGTGCGCCGCGCATTCACGGCGAGCTTCTCAAGCTCGGAATCAAGATTTCCGAGCGCACCGTTTCTCGCATCCTGCGGACCGTCAAACGGCCCCCGTCACAGAGCTGGAAGACCTTTCTACAGAACCACCTGGGGGAGATCGTCGCGATTGATTTCTTCACCGTACCCACGGTCAGGATGCGCGTACTATTCGTGTTCATCGTCCTGGAGCACCATCGGCGGAAGGTGCTTCATTTTGGAGTCACGGAACATC
>PLXE01000002.1:413-5007 GCA_003151335.1 Acidobacteriaceae bacterium | reverse complement strand
TTGGCGTTTCTGGGCCACAACGCGGCGTATATCCTGACTGGCTTCCTATGCTTCTGTTGGCTGAAGCATGCAGAAGATGAGGAGGAGCCTGGCAGCGTGCAGAAGTATTCGCGGGAGGGGTACAACAAAGCGGCGCTGTTATTTTTCTTCCTGTTTTTGAACAACCTGTTGCGACGCATCGAAGGACAAGGCTGGAAGGGGTTCTGGCCGTGCTCGGGGAGATTCGAGGTGGTGGTCCTGTTTGGGATGTTGAGTCTGGTGGCACAGTTGGTGTACTGGTCGCGGATTGTCAGCGGCCTCAATCAAGAGCACGCCTGAAACCTGAACCCATGATAGTGACCCTTGAGGGGTTCAGCCCTACGCACGACTTTTTTGACTATACGGGCGGCTGGCCAGGCCGCTCCTAGTTGCTTGGTTTCCTGATGCCGAAGAGAAGGATTGGCGAACTGCAGGTTGTTCCAGCAGTATTCTGATGTTAGCACCATACACGCCGGCAGCAATGCTGGAACCAGCATCCAACCAGACCCCGCTTAGAGCTGGTTCCAGCGATGATGGAATTTCCGCGCATACGGGTCAGGCGCTGTCACTTGCCGGCAACGAGAGCTTCTTCAATACCCACTCTGACGCGCAACGTCTTTGGTATAAAGAAAAAAGTCATTAAAGCCCCGATCATCAAAATTCCTGCAATGATATACAAGGCAGCGGATCGATCGGAAGAAACAAGTCTTGCCCATATTGGAATGTTTGGCCCGAAATAACCGCCTAAGTTGCCCACCGAGTTCACAATACCAATACCCGCTGCAGCGGCAGTGCCAGCTAAGAATGCAGACGGCAACGGCCAGAACAATGGCATTGACCCAATAACCCCAAGCGTACCTATGGACAAGAAAATGACGGCCAGGACAGGATTAGATGCAAACACCCCACTCAAAACCAAACCAATTGCTCCGGCAGTAACATTCAATACATAATGCAGTCGCCGCTCTCCTGTCTTATCTGAATGCTGGCTTAGTATGATCATGCCAATGACGGCCACACCATACGGTATGGCGGTAATAATGCCAACTCCGAAATAACCCTTAATACCAAACGCCTTTACGATCGTCGGTAACCAGAAAGCAATGCCGTACAAGCCAATCATCAAGGTGAAATAGATCGCGCATAACACCCATACTTTACCGCTTTTGAAGGCATCAATCAGTTTATGGTCGGTTTTGTGCTTGTCTTCTACTACAAGGTTCTGCGCCAGGAGTACCTTTTCTTTAGTGGTGAGCCATTTGGATTCTTCAATGCTGCTGTTCAGATAATAGATTACCCAAATACCAACGATAATAGAGGGAATGCCTTCAGCCAGGAACAGCCACTGCCATCCCGATAATCTCATCGTGCCTGATAACAGATCCATGATCGAGCCGGATATGGGATTGCCGATTACTCCGGAAACTGCAATGGCCGCTACAAACCATGCGGTTCGTGTTGCTCGGAGCCTTGAGGGATACCACAACGTCAGATAAAAGATGACCCCTGGGAAAAACCCTGCCTCTGCTATGCCCAGAAGGCAACGCATGGCGTAGAATGACCAAGCACCTTTTACAAAGATCATGCACGCGGATATAACACCCCAGGAGATCATGATCCTCGCAATCCACATGCGTACCCCAAACTTCTTTAACAATATATTGCTAGGAACTTCAAAAAAGAAATAGCCTATAAAGAAAATGCCAGCCCCTGTGGCGAAAGCCGCATCACTTAGAGACAAGTCCTTAAGCATCTGCAGCTTTGCAAACCCAACATTTACCCTGTCGAGATAGGCAAGAATGTAACAGAGAAAAAGGAATGGAAGTAAGCGCAAGTCAACCTTGTGGTATGTCTGCGCCTCAAAGCTGCTGTCAGGTTCCACGCTACTCGCCTCCGTTATCCGGAATTCCCGTTTTAGCTCCCATCAACCCCACACTATATCCCCATCGAGGGCTTCCAGCGCACCTATTTTTTCTTGGGCTGGGCCCAGCGTTTCGCGCCTGACATCGCCGACGAGTCGCATGTTGTCGGACACCGAGCAGCATTGCGGGCCGGAGTTCTCAATTTCAGGATGGCCGACAATCCAACTACCGTCCGGCCAAATCACACTCTTGTTGGAAGAGCGCCAAACTCGATCTCCTCCGGCTGACCTTGGTCGAAATCTTCTGTTCTTGGGCAGCCGAATCGCACGATTTCGGGTGCCGCAGTGTCAAGCACTTAGCGCAGCAGATTCGCAGGGGTAATTGGGCAAGCCGTGCCGGCATTGCCCCTTGTTTGCATTGACGACGACGACGGAAAACTAGGCGTCGAATCGCTCCCTACCACCAAACGTGTGTCGTGGCCTGGGAGTCGGTGTCGTAGATAGCTAACTTCCCACAAGAGGACTTCTGGCCCGCGTCGACGGCCCCTTTCAGGTCGAACTCGTCACAATTACGCCAGTTCACGAGAAGGCGATTTTTCATCAACTGACGCGAATGTGGACAACGAGTAGAAAACTTGCAGTCGATGGATGCTAGCGCATCCCGGACGAATCCTCACGGCACGACCTGCCGCTACGAAACGCTGTCGGCGTCGTCTATGCCCTGCATTCACTCAGCCGGGTCATCGAGTTATCATGGCTGGCATGTCCCAAGACATTCTGTTCCCGCTCGAAAAGGTAAAGACGCTCAAGGCGTACTTCACCGAACAACGAGACAAGCCGGAGCTTAACGATTACGACACCTTTGTCAAGTTGTGCAACCAATTGATCTCCGTCATGGCCCCGGAAGTAACATGCGCCAAGCCTCCATTTGTGCCGGAATCTGCGCGTTCTCGTCCTCGGAATTGGGGAACGATTACCCGATCTCTCCGCTGCCGCTTGGCGCGGGAAGATGCGCATCGCGAAGTATCAATCTCATTAGGGGGCTGCTTTATATGAGTTCCATTCTGATTGCCGTACTAGTATTCGGATGTACCTTCGGCGGGGCCATGATGGGTATCTTCCTCCGCGCCAGATTACCAGAGCACCATCGAGACGATGGCTCAAAAGAGGTCCTCAAGCTAGTGATCGGCCTGATTGCAACGGTGGCCGCACTCGTCCTCGGCCTACTTATTTCCTCGGCCAAAAGTACATACGACACGCAAGAAGCCGAGGTGCAGCAACTCGGTATTCACTTATTACAACTCGATCGCGTTCTAGCCCGTTTTGGGCCGGATGCGACGGAAGCGCGCAACCAGCTTCGCCGAATCGCATTGGCCGACCTTGGGCACACTTGGCCGAACGATGGTGTCGACGCGCCGCCCTATGAACCATTGCAGGCACAAAGGGAAGGCGAGGAGCTTTTTTCCCGGATCGCGCTTCTGTCACCGAAAACAGATGTCCAACGACTCGATCAGAGCCGGGCGCTACAGCTTCTCGTAAGCCTATGGGAGACCCACCGCTTTCTAAACGAACAGGCGGGAGGGAGCCTTTCATGGCCTTTCCTCATGGTGCTAGTATTTTGGCTCACGGTCATCTTCGTTGGCTTCGGTCTTTTCACGCGCTTCAACGCGACCGTCATTGCGGCCCTACTCCTTGGCTCGCTCTCCGTCGCGGGGGCGGTCTTCCTCATTCTCGAGATGAATCGACCTTACAGCGGGGTGATGCAGATCTCCAGCGCCCCCATTCGCCACGCTTTGACTCAAATGGGCCGATAGCACGTTGACGATCAATGCGACTGAGCCCGACTGAGGGATCCGGTTTTCTCACGACGGCTACAGGGCTGTACAAACCTTGAAAGTTTGTAGCGCTGCACTTTGGTACCGTCCCAGGGTCCACCGACTGTCTTTCAAATGGGGCTGTCGTACTTTTCAAGGACTTGACCCGCCTTTTACCACCTTGCACCCTCCATAGGTGGTTACTTTCGTGCGAAAACATACCTGACATCACCGCCACCGAGGCAGCATTTCTCCTATCGTGTTGATTAGTAAGACCAATGCCACTTGAAAAGACAGCAATATCACATCAGATGAGATCGTTCACGTTTATTTGTTCGTCCGCCGTGGCACATGTCACCGCCAATCGATTGACGCAACCATAAATGGTTGTAAGAAAGGGCTCACGGCTATTTATGAGTAAAGGTACGATTGTACCGTCGCTATTCTTGGCCCTTGCCTTGACGCTGCTCGCAGGATGCGGCTCTTCCCAGCCGGCGCCGCCAGCTCCGCTGAGCACCGACAACCTCAACCTGATCTTCGTGGTAAGCCCGGATTTGGCTTACCAGGCTCCCGGAGACATTAATCCCAGAACGGCAAACCTCACCAATCAGGGATTACAGCGGTCTGTGCCTCGCCACAATCCAAAACGCACCAGGAGCAGTGCATACTCAAGAGTTCCCTGACATCAGGATCTAACTTGTCTGTGGCGTTGAATGGCCAGACGCGCGGGACTTCTTCGTAACCGGCTGAATGAGCGGACACTTCTGTCGTGGGCCCAGACAACTGAAAGCTTGCGTACAGCCGATTCAAGCAGTCCAGTCATAGCGGTGATGCAACCCGCCCACGCGCTGCTGGCAAATCACTGTACCGTTTTCCAGAGAGCGTACCCTGCCAGCCGGCG
>PLXE01000002.1:0-398 GCA_003151335.1 Acidobacteriaceae bacterium | reverse complement strand
TCTTCAGCGAGCGGATCGACGCTAGCACTTCCAAGCCATACTTCGCATCGTGGTCGAATATGAGAAATCTGGGCGCAGAATCGTAAGGAAAAGCTTCTCGCAGCTGCTGCACGATCCAGGGCTGGTGGGGTGGCGAGTGACGTTGAAGTGCAGAATGCGCCTGCGATCATGGCCGATGATGAAGAAGCAGTACAGAACCCCAAAGGTGAGAGTGGGGACGGTGAAAAAATCCATGGCCGCGATAGCTTCCCGATGATTGCGCAGAAAGGNNCCGACACGTCGAAGCCGAGCATGAGCACTTCACCATGGATGCGAGGCGCACCCCAACTGGGATTGTCAGCGACCATTTGAAAGATCAATTCACGGATCTGCCTGGAGATCCTGCGGCCACCGCCCAC
>PLXE01000051.1 GCA_003151335.1 Acidobacteriaceae bacterium | reverse complement strand
GAAATTATGAAACCGGAAACCAAGCCTTTTCAGAGCGTTTGAGATTTTTGACCACACGACTATTCTGGGTTGGTATGGCAAGCTGATCGCCAACAAGTTCGACGGGTCCAGATTCCGTCGTTCCGCCGGACGGTCCAGAGTCGATGAGGAGACAGAGGGCTGTGTTCTCGCCCGTTGCGAAGGCCGCTAATGCGTGAGGTTGCCACCGATACGGATCAGGACTTAGGATAGACTGCCCGTTAGGGTTGAGCTACTGGAGCTGGTATCGCAATCAAGAAAGGATACACATGGACATTCAAGGCATAGTGACACAACTTAGGCAGGAAGCTGGTCGTATCGAGCACGCAATTGCAGCTCTTACGGGACTAGGTTCCCAACCCGCACGGCGTGGTCGTCCGCCCAAGAGGAGCCAGGCTAAGCCAGCGAGTGGCAAGAAACGTCGCCGTATGAGCCCGGCAGCACGTAAGCGTATCTCTGCAGCGATGAAACAACGTTGGGCAAAACGGAAAGGCAAGTCTGCGCCGAAGAAGGCTACGCCGGCCTCCAAGAAGACAACCGGTCGCAAGCCGATGAGTGCAGCCATGCGGAAGAAATTGTCGGTGATGATGAAGGCGCGCTGGGCGGAGCGGAAGAAGGCGGTGTAGATAGCGTAGATTTACTATCGCCCTGGTGTCTCCGTCGTGGCGAAGCAACTGCTGAGAAAGTGGAAGTGACGGCTCGCTGAGCTCAAAGGAGCTAGCAAATGCCGGGCTTGCGCTCACAGAGCGCAACGCTTGGGGTCGGTTTACCGAGTTGACGGAGGTGGCCAGACCCTCTTTTAGACTAAGGAAAGGTTGCGCGTGCAATTCGGTTCGATAACAACGCGAGCTATTCTTGGCGAACCACAGGCGTCTTCTGCTTCACGATTTCTCGCGGACTCGCGCCGCGTTGGTGGGCCAGCTCGTTGGCTTCTTGGTTGTACTCGCGGCGGATGTGCTCGATTGAGAAATCAACCGAACACGCCAGTTTGCGACAGGTCCAGTTCAGGGAATGCAGACGCGGGCTCCGGCACGCATACTCGCCCGTCATTTGTTTGACGACGATTTCGGAATCCGAATAGACAAGAAGCCTGCCGGCGTTGACCGCGATGGCGTGCTGCAGGGCCTCGAGCAGGGCAACGTACTCGGCGACGTTGTTGTCCTGATGCATGATCGATTTGGCGATTCGGGTCTTTTCTCCGCCCGGACTCTCAATCACGACTCCTATACCCGACCGCCCGGGATTTCCGTGCGAGCTGCCGTCCACATAGGCCACGAGATCAGACATCGAATTCCTTATCTGACAAGTCATAACACGGATTTGTTTTGCTGGCCCTGTGAATCAAGATGTAAATTGATATTGGATAACTCAGGGTACGAATCAGAACTTGTCTGTTTTCTGTCACTTGGGCAACACAATTCGCACATGAAAACTAATTGCATTTGCACCAACCTTGGGCGTTGACAATTTCTCATCCTGCAGTAGGATCACACATGTCGACGGCAGAAAAGGGCTGGCAAACGTAAAAGTAGCTGGCCTGAAGTAAGCTGGGGTGATGGGTTCGGCGGGGCGACCTGATTGAACCTCCAGACCCGAAAAAACCGACGGCGCTGCGAGGTGACCGTTGGGGTTTGGAACTGCGAAAGCAGTGATCGCATCAAGGGCTGTGACGGTACNNGGCTAGAGCATAACCAAAGTCACAGCCTTTTCTATTGCTGTGGTGCGCAAAAATTGCGTCGGGCATGAATTTGCCGCTTCAACGTTCGAGTGAAAAGGCATCATAGGTCGCCCGTCAAGCAGGGGCCATAGCCGTTCGTTTCCAGCACCTGATAAAGGTGCACCTGGTACAAATAGGAGGCGAGCAGGTATCTTACTTGCCACTGAGGAGATCAGAAGGGAGATCTCGATCAAGATCATGTGGAAGTCATCGCGAAGCGGAGATGAAGTCTCGACGCCAGATAAAGAGACGGGCACGCCCTCCTTTAAGTCAATTCCGGCTGCGAGTGCGCCATCGTCCGCGGCTGAAGCTCTGCGTAGCCACAGCGTGCAAAGCCACCCTACCACCTTCGTTGGAAAGTTGCTGGTGGTGAAAGGCGAACTTTCGGGCAATGAAGCCTTGGTTGTGGACGGCGAAGTGGAGGGCTCGATCACGCTGCACGGTCAGCGCCTGACGGTCCGTCCCAATGGCCGCATACGCGGCAATATCGAGGCCCGCCATGTGATTCTGCAGGGGCGGGTGGAAGGTGACATCCAGGCCAGCGATCGCGTCGAATTGTTTAGAAGCGCGTCCTTTACTGGCGACATCTCGACCGCGCGGATTTCGATCGAAGAGGGTGCCTTCTTCAAGGGTAAACTTGACATCAAGAAGCCGGCAGCTGCCCTAATGATCGCGACGAAACCCCGGGCAACCGCAGCCATTCCGGTGGCTAGCACCTCGCAACAGGGATCGCTTCTCGAAGGGGCTGCTAAGAAATCGGGCCAAGGTTGGTATAAGTAGTTGTAATTCACCCCTGCCAAACGATTGTGGCTCTCGAAAACCTCGAAGTGTCTGAGCGGACGAGAATTACACTTCTTCCATAACCCTCTCTTCCGATGCTCATATTTCTCACAACACTCCTCGTCAGTGTGTCCTCGGTCTTCCGTTCGCGGGCTGGCCCTCGAACTCGAGAACCTGGCTCTGCGCCACCAAATCGGCGTCCTTCAACGTTCCGCGAGAAAGGTTCCCAGATTAACCCCAAGTGGACCGCCTGTTGTCGGTCGAGCCCCGAATATATAAAGTTGGCCATCATGAGCAAAAGAACGCCACTCTGGCGCGTGGGGTCCGATAGGGCGCGGAGGCAACATGGGAGTCTCCGAGTCCAGGGCCACGCTGGTGCAGCGGCGCTGGCGGGTGTAGCGCCGATGCGTCACAATGGGGGAGATGAAGCTAGAGGTGGATTGCTACTCCGGCCGGACGGCGGACGAAAGGCCGGTTCGATTTCGGCTTGAGGATTGCCAGTACATGGTCGAGGAGGTAGTTGACCAGTGGTACGGCCCCCAGGATGCTTTTTACAAAGTACGCGCGGACGACGGCAACCTCTATATCCTGCGTCGGGAAACGTCGACGCCTGAGGGGACTTGACATCTGGTGTCATTCCGGCAACTGCCGCGAGAGAACTGAGCCTGGCAGTGGTCTGCCCCGCGCCGGCGTCACGCTGGAATACAGCCGGAAGCCTTTACTGCACGACTCGATGACTATGGAGCGTATCGCCTTTCAATCTGTCTTCTGGCAGTCCGGAGGAGCTAGGCTCTTCGTCGAGGATTTCCTTGGCTTCCTGCACCAATTTGCTCTTGCGAAGTTCAGCATCATTCTTGTTCGCTTCGCGAGCGCGATCCTTGAAAGCTTTAGCTTTTCTGTGTACGTCTTCGAATGGGTTTGTGTACTTCTGATCTTCCACGATGTTTCGCCCCAGACTCGGATTCTACTCTTTGGAACACCGAACAGACCCTGTGCTCCGCAACAACTCAATCGGACACTTTTAGCCACCGATATAACATTGTTGCATCCCGCTCGCCTGATCCAACGGCACTCTATTTCCGCTTTCGGATGTTGATGTCAAAGGGGTTCAGGTCGGGCAGTATTTTGGCTAGGGACAGGTCTGTTGCCCTGAAGAGTTCGCCGCAGTCTTCTTCAACGGAGTAAGGCATGCTGATTCCCTTATGGTCAAAAAACTCATCTTCGCTTCCAAGGGAGGGGAGTTTCCCCGACCGAAGGCTCATGCCGCTTCCCGCTCATAGTACTTGAGCAGACCACCCAGCCGTTCCTTGCAACGCACAATTCCGTTATCCCCGCTCGCCCCTCGATTCGGCAAGGGGAAGAGGAGCCGGTTCTGCTTGCCCTGGTGATTGCGCTCCTCGAGTTCCTGGTCTACGGTTCCGGTGATCTACGCAAGCATGCGAGCCCAAATCATTCCAGAGCCTCCCTAAACTTGATCGTCGAACCCGGATTGTACATGCTCTTGAGCTTTCAGAAAGCAAGCTGTGCGAGGAAATTATGAGACCGGAAGCCAAGCCTTTTCAATGCGTTTGAGATTTTTGACCATATGGGGTGGACTGCACAACCGTTATGAACGCCGAGCGGCGTGAGAGCGGAGGACTCTGGGTGATTCATGCTGAATCGATCGGCCATCGTGGTGAAGGCTGGCCGCAAGACCTCGGATACGATGCCTTC
>PLXE01000095.1 GCA_003151335.1 Acidobacteriaceae bacterium | reverse complement strand
CTGTAGCTCGGTGGTCTGGTGCACCCGGGCTCGAGATTCCGCAGATCCCGTAGCAAGGCCTGGTACACCAGCCGAATCGACAGCCGCTCACCCAGGTACTTGTTCTCCAGATATGCGCGGACCGCGGGATGGGCTTTGAGGAACCGCGATTTTCCCTTATCCGAACGAACTCGGTCGACCAGACCTGCATAGCCCAGCTTGCGATACCGTCCGTACCAGTTCCAGAGGGTTCGGGGGCTGACGTGATGCTGATCGGCGAGGTAGCCGGCCAGCGAGTTCATGCTTCGGACGGCAACTCCCGAGATGGTACGGAACGTTGGACGGGATCGCTGGCTGCGCCTGGCGAATTCCACGAGCGGCGCAATGGCCTCCAGGCGCTTCATAGCCTGTGTATTCTGCTTCGCAGAAAAGCCGAGGCGCTCGGGCTCGGTAACCTCCGGCAAGGAAGCAAACAAGCTGGATTGGTTCAGATCCGAGCGAAGCGCCAGAGCCGTGCAGTCTGGTCCTGACAGCAGCGGCTGCTTGAGGAATTTCAGCTGCGCTTCGACCGGCAAGGAAGAAAGTGCGTATTCGCGCTGGGGCCGTCCATTGCTCCTTGCGCTTTTTGACCGCCGATGCCGCAACTGACCCTCTCTGGCCAATCGGCGCACATACTGAGGGTGCCAGCCGGTCAGCGCAGTCACTACTCGGATAGTGATCCAATGCTGTTCCATTTAGCGTCTTCGGATTCCTTACCGTGCATCAACCGTTTTGGTGTGAACCATACGAGTAGCCGACCGTGCTACTGTCTTGCTGATACCAAGCGCCGGGCGACCCGACTTTGCATGCAGCGATAAAGCGCGGCTCTGGCGAGCGCCATCGTGGTACTCTTCGGGGCGACGTTGATAACCATCAACAATCATGGTTGTACAACCGTGGTAAATTGATGTCAAGAACGAAATTACGCAACCCGGAGAATTTCTCGCCTGAAGGGCGACAGCTTTTCGAGCGGTTGGTTCGACTGCGCAAAAGCCGTGGAGTCGACCAGGCTGGGTTAGCTCGCGCCCTAAGGGTCAGCCAAGCCCTGGTGTGGAAATGGGAAGCGGATAGGGGCTTCCCCTCTGGCGAGGGCTATGCCAAACTGGCGCAGCTTGCCGAGGACTCAGATGACCGCACCTATTTTATGGAGCGTGCGCTCCGGGAGGGTGCTTATCTAGCCGGGGTTGTGAAGATGATGGATACAGAAGAGCAGCGCCAGTTCTGTACCCTAATGGGGGTGAACCTAGCCGCCATAGGCCGCACCGGTCGGAGTCAACCGCCGAAAGATCGTAAACAAGCGCAAGGCAGCGGCCGGCGCAGAGACTAAACGGCCTCGGCTCGTGCGGAAAAACGAAAAGAGGTACCCTATGTGACCTCTTCAGCTTCTTCCTCTATTTGGTTGGACTTGTTGTGGCGATTGTGATGATCGTCGCGCAGTTTGAGCTCTTTGCCATCCGGCGGCTCCTGAAAGATAGACTGCGCTGGGATCCGTTGATAGGTATATAGTGTGGGGCTGTTGAGAGCCAAAACGGAAGCTCGGCTTAGGAGCTTGACATGAGTTCATTGTGGCCTCCTGCCCGTGCGTCTCTGGACGATGCTTTGACCCTCCCGTGTGAAACCTTGGGAAAACTCGAGGCTGCCCAATCAGTCGACATCGCAGCAGTCATCGCGCAGCTTGAGAAGGCCGGAGAATCTGGTCGAGACCTGCGTGCGTTGGTATCGTCGGAGTTGCCCGAGGCCTCATGGCAGAACCGGGAGGAACTTGACGCACTCCTTGAGAAGATACAGGAACGCATAGAGGCGAGGAATCTAGAGCGACTGCGCGGCCGTCTTTTGGCTCTTGCGGGTGAGTTGGAGCGCGGCAGTATTGTGCACCGTCGGGCCGTCCGGGTAGAGCAACTGAATCAGCTCCGTGACCAGGCGGTCAACGAATTACGATCCCAGACCGGGTTGGAGGGAGCACCACAAACTCTGCCGGGCCCTGAAGCAGACGAATGGATCAAGTGGGCGTGTGGCTTGAAAGATCCTGAAGATGCTGACACTTTTAAGGCTCTTCGGAATGGATTTGCACACCTCGATGATTTTATTGCCAGACTAGAGCCCAACATGTGGACAGCCAAGAAGGAAACTCCGGCTTAGGAGTTCATTGTGGCCTTCCGCCCTTGCGTCTCTGGACGATTCTTTGGCCCTGATGTGTGAAACCTTGGGAAAACTCAAGGCTAGAGACTACCCGTGCAGGTTCGCGGGATGTTCGCGGGACCGCTCCACGCTCATGCACCGATTCATCACGTAAGTTATTTGGGCTGAATAGGTTACTGGATTCTGCTCTGCGTCCGAGCCGTGGGTTCGCGAGAAGTGTACGAAAAGCCTTGACCGTTCACGAAGAATCAATAAGTTACAAGCGTCCGCTCCCGCAGCACTGAAAAGCAATTCCGCACAACTAGGTCGAGTTTCGCCGCATTTGGACGCGATAAAACCCTCGCCAAACCGCGATACACCGCCTTAAACCGCGTTAAACCGCGCACTGCAAAATACCGACCCACGTCACAATGGATGGAATTGTTGGAATTCAATTGCAGTAATGTTTGGATTGTGTTGCAGCAAGTTTAAATTATTTTGCAGCGAATCGGTAGGTAAGCCACCTGGTTCGAGGCCAGGAGAGGTTCAAACGATCATTTTCTTTATCCGGGGATGTGCATAGGCCATAGCTGCTGCAATCCACATCATCTAATGCCTACAACAAGATCTGCCAATTCTGCGCGGAATTCATGGACCAGGAAGACACATTGTCCCGCTGGGCATGAATACACCCCCGAGAACACCGTCTTGGAGAACAACAGGTGTGGGAGGAAGAGCCGTCGTTGCAAGAAATGCAAGCACGAGCACATAAAACAGTGGCAGTTGAGGAATCGTGAAAGGGTTAAAGGGTATAAGCGGGATTCGCCAAGATGCCTGCCTTTGAGCAACAGAGTGGATTGCTGGCCAAAGAATAATCCCGGCCATTCGTTTTGCCTCAGAAGATCTTGTGGCATGAATTGTGGCATAACTCCCTTCGCCAAAGGGGCAAAATGTTGCTAAATAGTGCTAATTCGTGCTCAGCATGTGGGTGCGTCCGATGACTGCAACTCCATAAACTCGGGCCACTTGCGCTCACTTATGCTATCTGCTGCTGAGTTTGAAGCTGTTATTCGCAACGATGAGGTCGTCGGTTCGATCCCGACTAGCTCCACCAAGTTTCCAATCGGCGTACGACCATCTTGCTGTTCATTCCGTGTCAAGCAGGCTCAGAGACTAGCTGTCCCGCCTTGACGGTTGCTCTCGGGCACAATAGAGTCAAACCGCTAGCGCCGTTGGTCGCCTGTCCAGAACTTGCCTGTTCACCGCAGTTGGTCGGGTGTCCGTTCCGACGGTTGGCGTCGTCGAGGACATGGTGAGTATGACCGCAGGTTGGGGGATGTGTGAAGTCGACGAGTTCGAAACATAAGAACGGGGTCCACAAGAGCATCCTGCCAGCGTCCAAGCCGGGATGGCTTGCCTCAGTCAAGAGGGAGGCCCTCGTCCTTGGTCTTCTCATTGCGATTGCGACCGTCGCAGTGTACTTCCCGGTAAGACACCATCCGTTTGTCAAATACGATGACCCGTACTACGTGATTGACAACCCACACATCAAATCGGGTTTAGACTGGGACACGACGGCATGGGCATTCACCACTTTTTATCAAGCCAATTGGCATCCGTTGACCTGGTTGTCTCATGCGGCGGACGTCCAGATGTTTCAGTTGGATGCTGGAGGGCATCACGAAACAAATCTGTGGCTGCACGTCTTGAACGTGCTGTTGCTGTTCTGGGTGCTGCAACAGGCCACGGGCTACATAGGCCGAAGTGCGATGGTGGCTGCGTTGTTTGCTCTGCACCCCATCAACGTCGAAACGGTAGCCTGGGTCGCTGAACGCAAGAACCTGCTCAGCATGATGTTCTTCCTGCTGGCTCTGGGGGCCTGGCGCTGGTATGTACGTGAGCCGCGAGTGGGCCGCTACGCCATGGTTGCACTGTTGTATGCGTTGGGGTTGATGGCCAAGCCGCAGATCATCACCTTCCCGTTTGTCTTGCTTTTGTGGGACTACTGGCCGTTGCGACGGATGGTCACTGCCGGTCCCGATGTTTTTTCTGCAATGTCGCCGGCGCCAGGTTTTCCGGCGAGAAGCTTTTTGTGGCTGGTGAAGGAGAAGCTCGGGCTCTTCTCCATTTGTGCCGCCGGCGTTGTTGTTGCTTTCCTGGCGCAACGCTCGGGCGGGGCAGTCGCTTCGCTCAAGCAATATGGGCTCTTTATTCGCCTGGCCAACGCAATTGTTGCCTATGCGCGATACGTTGGGAAGGCGTTTTGGCCCACACACCTTGCACCGTTTTACCCTCACCCATGGGACCCGCTGCCCCCCTTGCCGACGTGGCAGATAGTGGCGGCGTTGTTGTTCTTGCTGGCCGTGAGCGCTCTAGTCGTCGCGGGCAGGAAGCACCGTTATTTGCTGACGGGTTGGCTTTGGTTTGTGGGGACCCTGGTACCGATGATTGGCCTGGTGCAGGTGGGCAATCAGGCGATGGCTGATCGGTACGCATATCTGCCCTTCATAGGCCTGTTCATCATGATCTGCTGGGGCGCGGCAGAATGGGCCGAGCGGCGGCATCTTCCTCGCGCGCTCCTGGCTTCCGTCAGTGTCGTGGTGTTAATAGTGCTCACTGCCCTTACCTATCGCCAGGTCGGCTACTGGAATGACGGTTTGACCCTCTGGTCCCACACTTTGCAGGTCACGACTAATAACGTGGTAGCGGAGGACGACCTGGCGCAGGCGCTGATGGAGGCCGGACAACCGGAGGAGGGCGTGAAGCATTTTCAGGCGGCCCTGGCAATTAATCCCTCCGATCAAGATGGCAATCTACAGATTGCGCAATACGACCACCAGCACGGGCATCTGCGGGAAGCCCTGGAGCGATACGACAAAATGCTAAGCATTACGGAGGACAGCTCAAATAGGGCCGTACTGTTCAGTAACAGGGGCTTCGTCTATCGCGATCTCGGAGATTATGTGCGCGCCCGGGAAAGCTTTGAGGCCGCCATGGCCCTCAACCCCAGGAATTTTCGGACCTGGATTGGACTGGGAGTGGTGACACAAAAAATGGGAGACCTGAGCCTCTCCATCCCGGACTACTCCCATGCCAACCAGATCCATCCTTCGGACATCGGTTATCTACTGCTGGCGCGGGCCTTGGAACAAAGCGGTCGCAAAGACGAAGCTGAAGCGGCCACTCAGCGAGCCAAGCTTATTTCGCCGAACCTGGACGCCGCCCGGGTTGTCGCGGATGGGCTCATCGCTCACTAGCGAAGCAGTTCTGGACGGCGGTATGTGGCTAACCTGCGGAACTGGGTATTCCGGTGAAGGTGAACATCGATTCCGGAAGGAAGCCGAACGGCGTTCCGGAGCGAAGGTGAACAGCAGTCGGAGCGAAGCGACGCTGGCACGGTGATTGTGGAGTAAGTGTTCGGAATCGTCAAGCGAAATTGTCCGGAAATTGTCCGGAGCGAAGCGGAGGCAGGTTCGGCGGGGATGGGGGTGCAGGGGAAAGGGGCGGCAGCCCCTTTCCCCTGCACCCTCGTTGTAGAGGAAGATCCAGTGGCCGCTCCCCTGATCAGTGCTAACTTAAGCTCTTTGGGCTTGAATTGACGTGCCAGCCTCCCAGAACCCCGTTCCCGGCCAACTTTCTGTTTGCCGACGATCCAGGAGCGATCGCGTGATGGCCCGGAAAGGGCGGGCACCCCCAAGCCAGGATGCCGGCCGCTGTGAGCCGCAGAATTTCAGATGGCGTGGTGATGAGCGTATCACCGCGGATGAAAGGATTAAGTGACCAGAACGACCCCGCCCAAGCAAACAAAACCAGCTTGGACGGGGCACCCGAAGACTATGGTGGAGTTTCGGAATTTCGCTTTACCGGACTACGTTTCCATCTTTTCCTTACCGCACCGTGAACTTCACGGTGATGGACCATCCATTGCCGGTCGTGTCCGTCATAGTCACTCGGAACTCGTAATGTCCGGGAATCGAGCCGCCAGGGCCGTAGCTGGCATCTTCCGCATACATGACTGGGAAGTGGCTCTGCCCATCAAAATTCAACCACGGGCAACTCGGGAACTGACCCTCCAGCGGTGGCACGTCGAAGGTCCCGAGATACTGGTCCCAGAGCTGATTGTTGCGGAAGGTCTCTCCCGCGATATGTATCGGAAAGAGCGAGTTCGGGATGATTGGCCCCGAACTGAAGTCGGGTGAAGAGCCCGTCGTACCGGGATTCGGCACGGTCATCCATACGGCCCACACCCCATTCGGTGGAGAGAAATCCCCGACCTTGAAGACCAAGGAGTCGGTAAGGTTCAAGATGTCGAGATTACCTTCAAATTCGTGAATGTAGGGCGGCTGGTGGGGGCTGCCAGGTCCCACGCCGATATCGTCACACCACTGGTGCCGCAGGGGGTAGAGCAGGTTCTTCAATTGCCCGACAAAGTCGGCGTCGCTTTGGGTAAAAACGTGGAAATCTACTGGTTTCCAGATCGGGTGGCCGATCTGCCTTATCTGCACTGGTACTTGTCCGCAGTCGGCAGCAACAGCGGGTGCTGCCAGGGCGATCGAAACTCCGATGGCCAGTAAGCTCAACAGTACGATACGAAGAATACGCATAGGATGTCTCCTTTCTGAGACGGTGAAGCGAACTAAAGTGAATAGAAAGATCCCGCCCAAGCAATACCAGCTTGGACGGGGGCACTCGGCACTCAATCCGGACGACCACTGCCAATTACCCCAGAAGGGCAGAAGGGAGCGGGGGCCGCGGTGGATTGGGTGGCATCGGCCTCGGTGGATTAGGTCCCGGCGGCTGAATCGGCGGAGTCGCCTGACTCACAAGCGGGGGCCGCGGTGGATTGGGCGGCATCGGCCTCGGTGGATTAGGTCCCGGCGGCTGAATCGGCGGAGTCGCCTGACTCACAAGGATCGGCGTTGTCCGGACTGGCAGTTGTCCGCAGTCGGCAGCAACAGCGGGTGCCGCCAGGGCGACCGAAACTCCGATGGCCAATAAGGTTAACAGTACGATACGAAGAGTACGCATGGTTTTTCTCCTTTCTGAGAAATGCACCGAGCTAGCGAGTTGTGCGCGAGCGACATGTAATTTCTAAGAACGCGGCGAATATGCGCCAGGGTGGTTTCAAAAACAATGCACGCGAGGTGACTCTTGGGTGATTTGGGGGTGACTGTCGTAAGTGATTAGATCTAATGTGCTGGGGGTCGCCTCCGCCGGGGCTTCAGAGACTGTGTCGCAACTCCTATTGGTTTGCGGGAGTGGAAGGAATGACACAACACTCAGCCCCGAATGGGGCGAAAGAGCTTAGCCCAGCGCTTTAGCGCTGGGTAGAGTGGGGAAATAGAACCGAGTCCCGTAGGGACGGCAGAAGCTGCGACACAGTCTCCTTACTCCGAAATGACGGTCAGATGACGTTAAAGATTGGAGCCTGAACACCGCGGTAGTACACTTTTTCCGAACCCAAACAGAATCCCGTGGAAGGCCCTCTGCCAACTCGGGTCCGCTTCGGAGGCTTTGAGTTCGACCTCAGAAGCGGAGAACTGCGCGGCGCGGAGCAGACGGTCCGGCTATCGGAGAAGCCGTTCCGAGTGCTGGCCATCCTGCTGGAGCACGAGGGTGAACTGGTCACCCGCGAGGAGCTGCAGAGGAAGCTCTGGCCCGACGACACCATCGTTGACTTCGAGCACAGCATCAACACCGCAATTAAGCGACTGCGGCAAGCGCTCGGCGACTCTGCCGAAGAACCCAAGTACATTGAGACCATACCTCGGCACGGTTATCGCCTCAGGGTGCCGGTGGAGCGGATAGGATCGGAGGATTCATCCGATCCTGCGATCGGGCCGGTCCAGGGCACGGTGGTCTCACCCGCGGCGGCAGGCCAATCCGTCTCCCTGATCGGCAAGAAGGTCTCGCACTACCGCGTGCTGCAAATCGTGGGCGGCGGTGGCATGGGGGTAGTGTACCGGGCGGAAGACCTTAAGCTGGGGCGGGCCGTGGCGCTGAAGTTCCTGCCGGAAGAGGTGGGCGACGATCCCAAGGCACTGCAGCGTTTTGAACGCGAAGCGCGTGCCGCTTCAGCGCTGGACGATCCCCACATTTGCACTATCCACGAATTCGGAGAGCACGAAGGACAGTCTTTCATTGTCATGGAATTGTTGCAGGGGCAGACGCTGCGCGATCGCCTGGCCTCCGTGACCTCCGGCGTTAAGCCAATCTCCCTCAATGAGCTGGTGGACATCGCGGTTCAGACCATCAGTGGGTTGCAAGCCGCGCATGATAAGGGCATCATCCACCGCGATATTAAGCCGGCGAATATCTTCCTGACCAGCCACGGCCGGGTCAAAATCCTGGATTTCGGCGTCGCCAAGCTGACGACTGCCGCAGCGGAAATTGCAACCGTGGACCCGCGAGAAGGAGGTCCTAAGGACAAGCATGCACAGGGAACGCCAGCGCTGGTGAGCGATGCAAGCGCGACCCGCACAGGAGTTGCGATGGGAACCGAGGGCTACATGTCACCCGAGCAAGTACGCGGCGAAAAGGTAGATGCGCGGACCGACCTTTTCTCCTTCGGTCTGGTGCTCTACGAGATGGCCACCGGGCAGCGTGCGTTCAATGGCAACACAGCCGCGATGGTGCGAGATGCCATCCTTAATGAAACCCCAGTCCCGTTACGCGACTTGAACTCTGCACTTCCTGCGAAGCTGGTCAGCATTATTGACAAGGCACTGGAGAAAGATCGCGAGCGGCGCTGGCACAGCGCCGCAGAAATGCATGCCGAGCTGGAGCAGGTCAGAAATCATATGCAATCACGAGTGCGCCACCGATGGAAATCGTTGGTGACGACTGCGCTCCTGCTGGTCGGGGTTGTCACCGCGGCGGTGATGTACTGGCGCGCCCGGCAAAGCCTCCGGCTGACAGACAAGGACACCGTTGTTTTAGCCGATTTCGACAACAAGACGGGCGATCCTCTCTTTGACGACACGCTGAAGCAGGCGCTGACGGTGCAACTTGAGCAGTCGCCATTCCTGTCGCTGGTGTCCGACCGTAAGGTAAATGCAACGCTAAACCTTATGGGCCATGTCGCGGGCGAGCGCCTTACCCCGGAGGTGACGCGGCAAATCTGCCTTCGTACTGGCAGCAAGGCCATGCTGACAGGCTCTATTTCTGGTATCGGAACGCAATACGTTATCGGCATCCAAGCCGTAAATTGCAGCACGGGCGACCTGCTGGTGGAAGCACAGGAGCGGGCCGCGAACAAAGAAGCGGTGCTCAAAGCGCTGGACGCTGCCTCGATCACACTTCGCGGTAAGCTCGGAGAGCCGGTCCGCTCCGTGCAGGAATTCGCTACGCCGCTGCAGGAGGCATCCACAGCCTCGCTCGATGCGCTGCGAGCATACAGCCTGGGTCGAAAAGCAGCCTACACCGTTGGTTTTGCAGCAGCGCTGCCTTACTACAAACGGGCGGTGGAGCTTGACCCGAACTTCGCAGCGGCTTATGGCTCCATGGCTTCAGCCTACGGCAACCTCAACCAACCGACACGTTGGGAAGAAGCCACGCGGAAGGCATACGCGCTACGCGCGAGGGCGAGCGAACGGGAGCGCTTCGGCATCGAGCAGGCCCACTGGAGTGCTATAGATCCGGCGAAAACAATTCAGATTTTGGAACAGTGGAAGCAGACCTACCCGCGGGACCCGTCCCCCTACAACGCCCTAGGCCAGTTGTACGGCGAGGCTGGAAACTGGGAAAAAGCATTGGAGGTGTTTCGAGCGGCGCTGGCCTTGGAGCCCGACAACAGTATCTTCTACCTTAATGTTGGCATCAGCTACACGGCCCTAAACCGGTTCGACGAAGCAGACGCTGTCTATAAGCAGGCCGACGAGCGGAAACTCAATAATGAGCTTCTGATGCAGAGCCGCTACTGGTTGGCTTTTGTGAGGGGCGATCAGGGAAAGATGGCGCAACTGGTCTCCGCGGCAATGGGCAAGCCAGGAGCCGAGGATTTACTGTTGGCTACGCAGGCGGATACCGAAGCCTGGCATGGCAAACTGACGAGCGCGCACGAGCTGACTGGACGCGCAATACAACTGGCTCAGCAAAGCGGTGCGGAAGAGCGCGCTGCCTTGTATGCTGCGGAGGAGGCGTTGCGCGAGGTCGAATCTGGAAGCCGGTGGAACGCACTCGCCGCGGCTAAGATGGCCTTGCGGCTCAGCTCCAACCCAAGCATACGAGCCGTGGCGGCAATTGCGCTTGCGCGGGGAGGGGATACGAGCACTGCGGAGAAAGTCGCCCTGGAAATCGATAAGGGCTCCCCGCGGGACCCGAAGGTCCAAACATATTGGCTGCCTACAATCCGGGCCGCAATGGCATTGCAACGCAACCAAGCGCAGCGCGCGGTCGAACTGTTGGCGCCGACGACTGCGGTCGAACTCGGCCAAATTTTGACCTTCTCGGCGTTGTGCCCCGCGTATTTGCGTGGACAGGCCTATCTGATGCTGCACGATGGCAAGGCAGCGGCACCGGAGCTCCAGAAATTCATTGACCACCGCGGGCTGGTCGTGAACTTTCCTTGGGGAGCGCTCGCCCGCCTCGGCTTGGCACGCGCTTACGCCATGCAGGGAAACACGGCCAAAGCAAGAACCACCTATCAGGACTTCCTCACCCTCTGGAAAGACGCCGATCCCGATATACCCATCTACAAGCAAGCCAAGGCCGAGTACGCGAAGCTGCAGTAGCGACAGCCATCGAAAAAGAGATCACACAAGGTTCTCCAACTGGCAGCCCCCCCCTGCGCATCGGAATTGTGTAGTTGGCGGATGACGGTCAACCCTAAAGTTATGCTTGCCCGGCACGACGGGTTCGCGGTTGTGCGAGGTTATCCCGCAGTCCTCATCTGGGAAGTTGGTGCCATAACTCAGACATCTTACCGAAACTGGCTTTGGTTCATTCCTTCTTCTCGTCCTGTGGCGGATTGCGTTTCTTGCGCATAGACTCGCCACGCATTTCGATGCGGTGGGCGTTGTGAACCAGACGGTCCAGGATGCCATCGGCGATGGTGGGATCGCCAATCTGCTCGTGCCAGCGCGAGATCGGCAACTGGGAAGTGAGGATGGTGGAACGAGTCTGGTAGCGATCCTCACAGATCTCCCAGACTTCGCGGCGCTCGGTTTCATTCAGCGGCGCCATGGCCCAGTCATCAATGACCAGAACATCGATACGGCCCAGTCGAGCCAGGAAGTGGCGCAAGCTTCCATCGGCTCGTGTCAGGGCCAGTTCGCGCAGCAAGGCGGCAGCTCGCAAATAGAGAGCCGAGTAGCCGTCGCGACAAGCTTTCTGTGCCAGAGCCGATGCGATGAAGCTCTTGCCCACGCCGGTCGGACCCAACACGAAAATGTTTTCGTGGTTGCGGACCCAGGCAGAGTCTTTTGCCAGAGCACGCACCACCGTCTTGTCCAAGCCACGCGCAGCCCGGTAATCGATGTCCTCCACGCAGGCCGGTCCCCGCAGTTTGGCCGCTTTCAGTCTTCGCGCCAGCGCCTGGTTCTCGCGCCAAGTCCATTGCTGATCGACCAGCAGCGCGAGTCGTTCCAGGAAACTCAGCTCGTTGATCGCTCGATCTTGCTCCTGCGTTTTCAGGGCCTCGACCATGCCTTGCAGCCGCATGGCCAGCAGTTTTTCCATCATCGGTTGGTTCAGCATGAGGTCGGCCCCCCTTGGTCGAAGTACTCGGCCCCGCGGAGGTTGTCATGGGTCAGAGGTGGGGAGCCGGGTTGTGGTGGAGATGGCAGAACAGTGTCGAGCGAGTTCTTCAAGATCGACTTCACGCTCTGATAGCGACAAGCCTGCGCGAGCAGGGCCCGTTCCGCCGCGGCTTCCATGCGTTGCCGGGAGTACTGCTGCGCCAGGCGAATGATGCCGAGACAGGAGCGGTAGCCCATCTCCGGGTGCGGCTTCTCGTTCAGGATTCGCTCGAACAACTGGGCCGTGTTCGGACCGATGCTGCGTGCCCAGTTCACCATCCGCGATGGAGGCCATTCCAGATGGGCTTGATGACTCTTGGGGCGGTGCTCGTTCTGGGTGATGGCTTGCCCGCGCCTGCGATCGCGCACGTGGGAAGCGATCCGGCTGCCCTTGTGAAAGATCTCCACCGTGGTCGGCGTGGAGCGGACTTCCACGACCTGCTGCACCAGAGTGTACGGCACACTGTTTTCGCCGAAAACTCTCTTTCCCTATCGAATTTTCGCCCTTTTAGGTTGTGAACATCTCACAAACCTGCGAACGCAAAAGCGTAGCAATGGAAGAGCCGACTGAAGCAGGGGCGCCGCCGCGGCGGGGGACGCCCTTCTTTCAGCGTTGCAGGGAGGGAAGGGCGTTCCGCTGCCCGGTTCGTCGGTCCGAAGGCATGACGTTCACAATTTTGATAACAGTGCAGCGGTTAATGTAACCGCTACACGATGGTAAGTGGTTGAAACTATGACGCCAGAAACAGCAGATGTCCCGAAGATGTCCCGAACGGGCGGAAATGATGGCCCGAAGCTGATTGATTCCGCAGAGTTGGCGGCCCGTTGGCGAGTGCCCGAATCGTGGATTCGGAACCACACCCGCAACCGCACTCCGAAGGATGATCGCATCCCCTGTATCCGGCTGGGACGTTACGTCAGATTCGAGTGGGATTCCCCACGGCTGCAGCAGTGGCTCGAAAAAAAGCGCCAGTGATACTATTTTCCGCTTTCATCTTGCTAACGCTTGCAAGATAATCTGTGCATGAGTCGTAAGAAAGCAAACCCGCACGCACAGGCGCTAGGCCGTCTCAGCGCAGAGGCACGCGCAAAGAAGTATTCCGCTGCCGAAATCTCTGAGATCGCCAGCAAGGGCGGGAAAGCAAGGGCTGAAAGTCTTTCGGCTGCAAGACGCCGTGAGATCGCAAAGAAAGCCGTTGCTGCCCGCGAACGCAAACGAGCACAGCAGCAAAGAAAGGGGAAGAGCTAAATGCGGACTCGCAAGCAAGAAGGGCAAGTAATCCGCATCGGTGATCGCTGGTATGTACGCTACTGGGAGCGGCGCAATATCGGCGGGACTATCGAACGGAAGCGAGTAACACATCAACTCGGCCCGGTCACGACACGCGGCAAGCGCCCGCCTGCCGACATCCTGGCCGAAGCTGAGCGGCACATGGCAACGATCGACAGCGGGACAATTCCAGCAGATCGCATCCTTACGATTTCCGATTTCGTGGAGCGCGTCTATCTGCCTTGGGTCGAAATGTACAAGCGCCCGTCCACAGTTAAGGGGTATCGGGACATTTGGGAAGATCACTTTAAGCCGCTCTGCGGACAGGTTTGGCTCAAGGAGGCTCGAACCTACCACGTCCAAGGATGGCTGAATCAGATCGCTGCGGCCAAGCTCAGCCGCAACACCCTGAAGCACATCAAGAGCACGATCAGCGGCATTTTCACTCTGGCAAAGCAGCAAGACTATTTCCAAGGGGAAAACCCCGCCCGCGACACAGCGATTGATCCTAGAGCGTCTGAGCCGCAGGAAACCTATGCCTACACGCTGGAGGAGTTGCAAACCATCATCAGCTTGCTGCCCGAGTCCGCAGCAACGGCTTTCGCCGTCGCGGGTTTCATGGGACTCCGGCATGGTGAGATTCAAGGGCTGCTGTGGGAAAACTATCGCGACGGAGAAATATACGTGTCCCGTTCGATCTGGAATGGCCGCGTGAATGACCCAAAGACCCGCAAGGGCCGCGCACCCGTTCCCGTGATTCGACAGCTAGCAGATCGCCTGGGAATGCATCGGCTGCGCTGTGGTAATCCGCAGAGTGGGCCGATCTTCGCGAACGGCTTGGGCAGGCCGCTGGCGCTGGGCAGCCTCGTTAATCGAGCCATCCTGCCCGCGTTGAATCGTTGCGAACGCTGCGGCAAGGCGGAATCAGACCACGAAAAGGCAGATCACCAGTACAGACGCAACGAGCGCATACCTGAATGGCACGGCTGGCACGCTGCCCGACGCGGCCTCGGGAGCAACCTGTATCGGCTTGGCGTGCATGAGCTAGTAATTCAGCGAATCCTGCGTCACGCGAACGTGAGCACGACGGCCTCGTACTACATCAAGAGCGCTGCTGATGACGTGCGGAACGCAATGACGAAGCTGGAAAACCAGATCACCGTCAACAGCCAAACGCAAACGGACACTAATGGGACACCAGCCGCTCGCAACAGGGCGGAGCCGGGCGCGATTCAATAGCCTGCGAAGTGATTGGGATTGCAAGGACTTGAAATGGCGGAGGGAGAGGGATTCGAACCCCCGATACCCTTTCAGGTATAGCGGTTTTCAAGACCGCCTGTTTCAACCGCTCACACATCCCTCCGTACCTCTAATCTATCCAGTTTCCCGGCCGGTTGCAAAAACTTCTGAACAGCCATGCGAAGGGTGGAGCACCGCCTTTCACGGGTGCGAAAAAAGCCTTTGCAAAACCGAAGGAGTGTACTTCTTGGTGGGAGCCCCCGCATTTATGCGGGGGAAGGAGTGCTTCAGCGCTCCGGAAAAAGTTTCGACTTTGATCACGCGCTTTAGCGCCGGGCATCGAAATCCCGGGGCTAAAGCCATTTCAAAATCGGCTCCTCTTCCGCTGGACTGAAGTCCAGCTTCCCCCTGCTGAAGCAGGGGGCTCCACCAGAAGTCCCCTGCCGCACGCCGTGAATGGCCGGGCTTAGATCCAGAACAGCGGCACCAGCCCGAGCGCTCCCAGGGCCACCAGCAGGCAGATGCTCGGGATGCCCGTCTTGCGATCGGCAAAGGCGTACGCGTAGATCCCCTTCACGAAATTGTTGCTGGCGGCGGCAATCAAGATGGCTTCCGCACCCAGCTTCAGAGCGGTGCTGGCGCCGGCGGTTTGGGTGATCCCCAGAATAAACGGGTCCACGTCGGTCACGCCCATGATGGCCGCCAGTGTATTGATTCCGGCCCTACCCAGATAGGCAACCGCCAACTGGGTAGCGGTGATCATTAGCAGAAACAGAAAAGCAAACAAAAAGGCTGCCCGCAACTCCAGCGGGTTCTTGGGCTCGAATTCCCTGCTTAGCTTGGCCTCAGTCTTGTCCGGCCGGCGGGCCCAGAGGAAGCCGCTCGCGATCGCCAATCCCGCCAACACAAGGAACGAGGGCAGCAACATCACCATCAGTTGGCGGTTGAATAATCCCAACAGAGCGATCAGCCGGAGATACATGACGCCGCAAGCCATCAGGATGCCGCCCGAGAACAGGTGCGGACGCTCCTCGCGCGCCGACCGGCGCGCCAGCACCACGGTTGTAACCGTGGAGGAGTACGCTCCTCCCAGCAGGGAAGCCAGCAGGATTCCACCTCGGCCCTTGGTCGCCTTCTGCAGTACATAGCTTGCATAGGAGATGGCGCTGACCGCAACCACCACCAGCCACGTCTTGAAGGGATTGATATGGAACGGACCAAATTCACGATGGGGCAGAATGGGCAGAACGACGGCTGACAACAGCAGGAACTTGGCAAAGGTAAGAATCTCTTCCCCTGGGATGCGGCCGGCGAGTTCCTCGAGAAAGACCTTCAGCTCCAGCAGCAGCAGGCTCGCCACGCTTAAGGCGGTCGCCATCCAAAAGTGGCCGTAATAGACCAGCGCGCCGACCAGGTACGTTGTCAGGCCGGACATCTCCGTGGTGATCCCGGCAGCTACGGAAGCGGAAAGCTTGTGCCAGTAGGAAAGCAGAAGAAATGCGGCGATGACCAGGAACCCGAGCGTGACCGGGACCATTTGCGTCCCGGAAAGCAGCGCCATCGAATACCCGATCAGCCCGATGAGCGGGAAGGTGCGCACTCCCCCAAAGGCGTAATGTCCACCTACGGCCTTATGCTCCTCGCGTTCCAGTCCGACCAGGAACGACAGGAAGAGCACCAGCAGGATCTGCACAGCCTCAGGCGGCAATGAGCGATAGAGTTCCACGGGTCAACAATGTCTCCGCCTGTTATTCAATGCTTGCCGGGGCGCATTGTAAAGCGAGGCGAATGCGGCAGCGTCCTGGCAGGGAGCGGCTGGGCCTAATCCTCGACCAAAAACGGCATGTTCGTTCTATAGGACGTGAGTTTCTGAGGGTTAGATTTGTCCGTATGCGCCTGAAACCGGAGCACGCCGTCATCCAAGTTGGTGACCGTGGCTCGCTGGTAAGTATCTATCTTGTCGTCGGGCCGGTATAGCGTAATGGTTAACATTCATCCTCCTTTTGATTGCTCAAACTCTGTACGCGCAAATCGGCTGCGTGCCCCAGGTTCGCCCTTCTGTGGGCTAACCTGGGTTACTGCACTGGGCAGTCCCGGCTGTAGATTGTACCCATGCCGAGTAGTTCCATACCCAGGTTAGCGTCCAAAAGACGGACGCGAACCCGGAGCCCAGGCTTAGGTCAAAACTCGCAACCATTACCCCGCCAATTGGTCTTAACTGCGCTAATCTGCCAGCCAGTATTGCTGCCCTCAGTTGGATAAATAAATGTAAATTGACGTTGTGCCTCTTCGGTCGATGGTCTCGCCGTCCCCGTGGGCGGGAAGAAAACCTGCACATCCACCGGGCAGCTGTTCATAACATATAGCGGAATTGTCTCTCCTTTCAGCAGAGGGGTGATAACAATGGGGGCATCATAGAACTTGGCGGCCGAATTTGTCATTACGCTATATCGGATTCTTATGTTTATCTTTACGTCAATTAAGTCTCTTCCTCCATCATTTGTCACAGCGCATTTAATGACAACCTTTTCCAGAATGTCTAATTTGTCTGTTGCCGATGCTGGGGGCCATGTAACGGGATCGCGCTCAGAAGTCAACACATCAAGCAATCCGGCTGGAGACGTCGGTCTTTTGTTATAAGCCTCGTTTGCGAAGACGGCATATGCCCGACCGCGAGATGGGATCGTTATTGGCAGAGTAGCCGAATCGCAGAATAGCTCAACTTCGATGGGTTGTGGCTTACCGTCGTCTTGAGGAGGGGCGGCAAGTCTCTTAGTCAGTTCGTCAAGCAACTTGGATACCAAGGGGGCCTGTTGTGTTTGTTTTGGCCGATCCGGTTTAGGCGCAGGTGGTGTAGGTTTTTGCTCCGGCGCTGGTGACGACGCTACCGGAGGAGCGGACTTTGGCCCCTCCGATCCTAAGTTCGGCGGTTGGAGGAGCGAATGCCTGTTCAAATAGTGGTTCCCCGCAATAGCGCCACCGAGAACTAAAACAGTGGAAGCGACGGCTATCAGAAAGGTCCGGCGGCGTCGCTGTTTGTCCTGTTGTCTAGCGTCCTCCCAAGTAAGAAACTTGATAACAAAAAGAACCGCACTGGATACATAAAAGGCATCCGCGATCCATGGATGGTCGGTAGTCATAAACGTCAGACCCCCGCCCAGCACGAATAGCACGATTGCGCCGACAACAACCCATCCCCACAATTGCTGTGCCACGGTTTTCTTGATCGGCGTGTTTGGATCGTCCACTGCGCACACCTCCGCATCGTCGGCAAAGTCCCGACAAGCAGATTGTGACCGCTTGCCGACCTTGTGTCGAGCCGATAATCCCATTCCCAAATTGAAACAAGCCGATATTTTGTGCCAGTAAGGAACGCCGAAAGGCTTTTCTCCGCGCTCCTGCGGTGCTATGGTTGAGCTACATTTGGAAATTTGTCGCCAGGCCGAGCCTGGCAACCCGCTGAGAGACAGTCAGGTTCCTCGCAGGCGGCGGGCGCGCTGTGTCCAGTTTGGAATTCTCCGGCGCGCCACCATCCAAAAAAGACCCCCGGGAAGGAAGCGCGTGCCAACGCTGCGTATCCCAACGCTGCGTATCCCAACGCTGCGCGTGCCAACGACGCCGACGCGTGCGCCGACGACACGCTGTACTCTGCTAATCCTTTTTGTGTGCGGCGTCGCATGGACAGGCCTACCAGCGACTGCGCAGACCCTGCTGACCACAATTCCGACGGGGTTGCACCCGATAGCGCTGGCGCCGAATCCGGCCAACCACAAGCTCTACGTCGCCAACCAGTACAGCAACAACGTAACCGCGATCGATGAAGTTACCTATGCCACCGCTACCATACCGGTAGGGTCTTATCCCACTGACATAGCGGTCAATCCTGTGACCAACAAGATTTACGTCGCCAACCAAAACAGCAACACGGTCACGGTGATTGACGGGGTATCGAGTTCCACCGTTGTGGTTGCCACGGGACACTCCCCGACAGCCTTGGCCGTCAACTCGGTCACCAACCAGATCTATGTGGCCAATTACTACGACAACAGCGTCACGGCCATTAATGGGTCAAATAATTCGACCGTTACCATAGCTGTCGGCAGCTATCCCACGGCGATAGACCTCAACCCGTCGACCAACAAGATTTATGTTGCCAACCTGAACAGCGACACGGTGACGGTGATCGATGGCGGGACCGGCAACACGGTGACCGTCGCCGTCGGCAGCTTTCCTACGGCGGTGGCTGTCAATCCGCTGACCAACAAGATTTATGTCGCGAATGTCACTTATTTCGCCGCGGGGACCGTGACCGTGATCGACGGCGCGACCAACTCCACAACCGTGGTGCCGGTGGGGCTCTATCCCAAGGCGCTGGCGGTCAATGTCGCGACCAACCAAATCTACGTCGTCAATGCGGGCGACGAAACGGTGACCGCCATCGACGGCGCCACCAACTCCACCCAGACCATCGCCGTGGGCAGTTCTCCCGGTCTGGTGGCGGTTGACCCGGATCTCGACATGATCTACGTCACCAACGATCTGACGTACGGCAGCTTAACCATGATCGACGGGGCCACCGGTTCCACCACCGCGGTCGCGGTTCTAGGGAATCCCTATGCCGTGGCGGTTGATCCCGCAAACCATGATGTGTATACGGCCAATCTGAGCGGCAACTCGGTCTCCGTGATTGGCAACGTCGGCCCCCCCCCTCCCCCTCCCCCCCCGCCCACTGGACTGCAATTCGTTCCTGCCACTCCCTGCCGGGTGGTGGACACCCGAAAAGCCAACGGGGAATTTGGCGGTCCGGCGATAGGTGGCGGCGGCTTCCGCGACTTTGCTGTGCCTGACAATCTTAGCTGCCGCATCCCCACGACCGCCGCCGCCTACTCGCTGAATGTTGCGGTCGTTCCGCACGGGGGATTGGGATATCTAACGGTGTGGCCCACCGGCCAGGGCCAGCCCGTGGTTGCCACCTTGAACTCGGTGGACGGCCGCATCAAGGCGAACGCCGCCATCGTGGCGGCAGGAACCAGCGGCGCCATCCGTATCTTCGCCAGCAACACCACCGATGTCGTGCTGGATATCGACGGGTACTTTGTCGCGGTGCCCGATCCCTCGGCTTATGCCTTCTTCCCGTTGACGCCATGCCGCGTCGCGGATACCCGTACCACCAACGGCCCCCTCGGTGGCCCGTACCTGTCTGGCGGCCGGCAACGCGATTTTCCGGTGCTGGCCGCCACCTCGTGCGGCATTCCCAACAGCGCGATCGCGTATTCGCTTAACTTTGCCGCCATACCGCGATTAGGCGCCCCGCTCGGTTACCTGACGGTGTGGCCGACTGGGGAAAGCCAGCCGCTGGTGTCCACGCTGAATGCGCTGACCGGCACCGTCACCGCCAACGCAGCGATCGTGCCCGCGGGCCAAGATGGAGAGATCAGCGTCTATCCCAGCCACGACACCGACCTGGTGATTGACATCAACGGCTATTTCGCGCCGGCGGCGGCGGGCGGGCTTTCGCTGTATCCCTCGGTGCCTTGTCGCGTACTCGACACCCGCAAGAGCTCAGGCGCGTTCCATGGTGAACTCACGGTGAATGTTGTGGGCGGTCCCTGCGGCGTGCCAGCAACCGCCCAGGCCTATGTGTTTAACGCCACCGTCGTTCCCACAGGCCCATTGGGATATTTGACGTTGTGGCCCGATGGACAGCCGCGCCCGCTGGCCTCCACGCTGAACGCCTTGGATGGAGCCATCTCTTCAAACATGGCCCTTGTGCCCACCAGCAACGGCTACATCGACGCCTATGCCTCCGGACTGACGCAACTGGTGCTGGACATCTCCAGCTACTTCGCACCGTGAGCCGTGCGCTTCCGCCGCATTTGTTCTGGCCGTCAACCGCGCATTCAAGACGTTCCTCTGCCAGTACTGGGGTTCATCGATCGGAAGTACGCACCGGGGAAGTTTGACTAAGCCATGCGGGTGGTAGAAAATACTTGAGATGCCCGCTTTCCGGGCATCTGCCTTCCCGCAAGAGTGGGCCTGTGGCGCAGCTGGGAGCGCGCTTCCATGGCATGGAAGAGGTCGCCGGTTCGATCCCGGCCAGGTCCACCAAATCTCTCAACCGCTTAGGGCAGTCCTTGTCATCATGACGTTTGAGTCATGGTTTGTGTCATGACCTGCCGTTCTGCGAGGCAACCTTGCCAGAACCGAAGCCTCCCAGCGCCGTTTCAGCCCTCCATGCCACGCGCCCATGAGCAATAGTTGCCGATGCGGGCGAGCCGGAACCCCGGTTGCCAAACGGCGCAGATGTCGCCGCCCCTAAATGAACAGCATGTGACAGACACAAGCTGAAAACCAAACAAATCCCGGAAGGGCGGGCCCCCGCGAACGGGTACTGTCCTAATCTGAAACTAGGACACCCTCCGCGAACGAATATTCTTGACTTCCGCGGTGAGGAAATGGTCTGATGATTCGCGATAGGGTTCGCGGTGGCTTGTACGCATCCGGGAGAACTGGCGACTTCTTATTTTGGTACGCGAGGGCTCGCACGAAGGAAAAGCGCCACTTCGAAAGAGCCGAGGCTAGACCTCGTAAGTAAGTTGTCAGGTATCTAAATGCGATGTAGGCCCGTACGAGTTTTGCGGTATTTTCTGCTTGCTTGCTCTCTGACTGCCGCGGTTTGCGCGCAGCAACCTTCCACACCCAAATCTTCCAGTTCATCGGCCGCCTCGACTGCTGCGCCGGCCAAGAGCGCCGTGCCGCCCAGTGAACGAGTCGTCCTGAAGGTCGGAAATGTGCAGGTTACCCAGGCGGAGTTCGAGTCTCTAATCAGCACCTTAGAGGCGCAACAGGGACCGGCCGATCTGAGCCGTCAAGCCATAGGCGAGAACTACGCGTCGCTGCTGATGCTGGCGCAACAGGCCGTGGCCCATCACCTGGATTCGACGCCCGACGTCATCCGCCAACTGGCCCTTGATCGCAACCAGATCCTGTCCAACGCGGAGTTTGCCAGCCTGAAGGCCCAGGCCAAGCCCACGGCGGAAGAGATCGGCGCCTATTACTCCGCCCATTTGGACGACTTCGACGTGGTGCTGGTGCGCAGAATCTTCCTTTGGAAGAAGGTCGGGCAGGGCATGAGTTCAGCCGACGCCCATGCGCTGGCCGACGCCATCCGTCAGGCTTATGCCTCGGGGAGCGATCCCAAGAAGTTGATACATGATCCCAACAGCGTCGTGCTCGACGCGGAACCTCTGAGCTTCCGGCGCGGCGACTTGCCGGAAAAAATGGCCAAGCCAGCCTTCACCATCAAGGAGGGGGAGTGGGCCGTACTTGACGACAATGCCGACACTCTGGTGCTTTTGCAACTGGTCAAGCGCAGCCGTCGAGATCTGAAAGAGATGTCGCCGTCCATCGAAAAGAAATTGCAAGGCGAGAAATTGAAAGCGCAGTTGGATAATTTGAAAAAGCAAAGCGGTGTTTGGCTGGACCAGGGTTACTTTGCGCCTGCCCCGCCGATGCCTGGTTCCAGTACGCAACCTCAAACTTCGGCCCCCCCAAACCCAGTGCATAAGGAGAAAGATGAAGACAAGCGACAGAACTAGAACCTTGTGGTACGTTGCGCTCCCCATTCTCATCGTGGTAGCGTGTGTCCTCCAACCGCAGGCCCGGGCCCAAATGACGTCAACGGGTATCGACTGCTCGCAGATTGGCGCCCTCCGCCTGTTACAGCAAGACAACATGCGCGCCGGCCTTACTTTAATCGAGTGCGGCATCGTACAAGGCGGCCGGCCTTCCGGCTCAGGCGATGAAGTCACTGGCGACAGTCCTCAACCGCCCAACATCCTGGTCAGCAATCGCGTCTGCACTTCCGGAAGCAGCTGCACGCATTCTGAAAGCATGGCATTCGCCAGTCCCAGGGCCGGCGATCACACCGTGGTGGTCAATTACAACGACGAGACCGGCAGCGGCAGCGACTATTCCGGCGTGTCCTATTCGCTCGATGGTGGTTCTACCTTCACGCAGATCGTTCCGTCACCGTTTGGCACGGGCCACGGAACTAACTTCGGCGATCCCATCGTGGTTTTCAACGTCAAGTTGAATAAGTGGTTTGCGGGCGACTTGGCTACCGGCTGCGGTGGTCAGGGCATCGGCATGTGGAGCTCCTCCGACGGCCAGACCTGGACGACCGCGGCCTGCGCCCATAACGGCGGCTCTGATGATCGCGAGTCCATGTGGGTTGACAACGCCCCGTATAGCCGGGCCTACGGCCGCATGTACATTTCCTGGAACAACTTCAACGTGGGTGGAGGGGCTCTGTTTGTGACCCACACCGACGACGGGGTTACCTGGAGCACGCCGGTGCAGGTCGCCAATGGCTCACCCTTCATTCGCGACGTACAGATCACCGGCACTTTGCCCGGCCAAATTCCTCCCTCTGCCGCGTGGATGAGCCCCGTGTTTCTGGAAGGCATGGACGAGGGTGGCGGGGGTTTGAGTACCCGCCAGAACATCATGTATCGCTCCACCGACGGGGGTGCCACTTGGACCTCGTCCACTCAGGGTCCCCGCTTTAATCCCGTGGGTGACAGCGGCACCTGCGGCTACTTCGCAAAAGTCAATCCCATCTGGCGGCACATGGGCTGGGGAGAGCCAGCCGTTGGTCCGAACGGAGTGATCCACTATGCCTACGCTGGCAAAGGAACAGCCAGTGGTGACAACGGGGACATCTTCTACGTGCGTTCCACCGATAACGGCCTCACCTGGTCCGCGCCCATCAAACTTAACGACGACACAGGCGGCCAGTTTAAAACCCAGTGGATGCCGTCGGTTTCCGTCAACTACAGCCTGACCAGCCCCTTGCCGCAGACAAAGGTAACCGTTTCCTGGTACGATCGTCGCGCCGCCACCTCGGCGTGCAATGTGGCTACCGATCCGGGATGCAGCTACGAGCGCTATGGCATTCAATCGGCCGATAACGGCGCCACTTGGGGAGCGAATTTCGCTATCAGCACCCAATTGATTCCCCAGCCGAACCAGAACGATCCCTACATCCAGAGCTGCTATGCGGGCGACTACGACTACAGCACAGCACTCGGTAATACCGCTTATGTAACCTGGACCGATGGACGCGTTGCCATTGGAGGCGTTCAGGTACAGACCGTGGAATTTGCCCCGGTACCCGAGCCGTAGAGCGATCGTTTTGCGGACCTCGGACTAACACTTGGACTAACCAAAGAGGGCGGCCAACTGGCCGCCCTCTTTCTGTCATAGCGCCGTTTGGGGGCTCTCCCGATGGAGACGATTTCAGCGTGTCGGAAACGAGCGGCACGGGTGTACAATTCTGCCCTTCCTTGAAATGAAGAAGGAGATCTTGCAGTCAGTAAGGAGATTGCGAATGAAATTTAGGGCTCTGTGTGTCTGTGCGATCGTTGCTCTGGCCGTTGCGATGGCCTCGGCGCAAACGAAAACTTCGCTGTCCGGCAAGTGCGGCAAGGCTGACGTCCAGCAGAGTATCCCTGCTGGTGACCAGGCGGGCCACGCTTTTACCCTGGCCGAGGGAAAGTGCTCCGCCGCGGGAAAAGTAGGTGGTGCAGCGGGTAAGCAGGGCGCCTTCTCCGAGCATGCCGAAGTTACGGCAACCCACATGAAGAACGCGGGCGTCTTTGTGGAAACCTTCGATAGCGGCGACACGGTTATCTACAACTATCAAGGCACCGGAACCATGAAAGACAGCGCGTTCCAGGCCGGGACGAATAAGTACGAGATTGCCGGCGGCACCGGAAAGATGAAGGGCATCAAAGGGTCGGGCAGTTGCAAGCTCACTGGCAACCCCGATGGCGGTCTGGACTACGTGTGCACCGGGGAATACACACTCGCCGGGGCCGCGATGGCAAAACCGGCTAAGGGAAAACCATAGATAACCGGGTGGCCCATCCTAGCCTTCTTTTGGCTAGGGTGGGGATTTTGTTTGCCCTGAGCTTGTCGATTTGCTCTGCGTCCTCCTGACCAATACGCCAGTCCCGCCTTGCGGGACGAAAGAGCTTAGCCCAGGGCGGAAGCCCTGGGTCAGGTGGGAAATAAAACCGAGTCCCGTCAGGGACGGCACCAGGCACATCCGGAGCCAGTCACGGGGCACCAGGCAAAAAGGTATCAATAGAGGGGGGAACACAACTCGTCGAAGCCAGAGCACCTGGCTTCTAGCAGTCTTGGGCTGTTTCTATTTTCACGTTTGAGGCTGAAGGCTTGTTGTCCTTTCGGGCATCTATGAGAACAATGTTTTCGGCCCCTTCCAACCCAAGATCTTTCAATGTGGCTGTCACTTTCGCAAGTTCCGCATAAGAGAAATAAAAGATCACCGTGATACTCCTCTGCGTATTATTGGCCTTCTCGTATACCTTTACTTGATTAGCGAGATTTTGCTTCAGCTTGGAGTTGCTAGCCAGCTTGAATTCAACGAGAGATTTAT
>PLXE01000061.1 GCA_003151335.1 Acidobacteriaceae bacterium | reverse complement strand
AGGAACGGCGTCCCGGGTTCGATCCCGAGCGCCTTGCGAACAGGACCAGGAATGACGACCTGTCCGCGGGAAGAGATGCGGGTCGTAAAGGGGGTTCTCATAATACCTCGGCATAATTTTCTTACTTTGGCGATGGGTAAGTAAAGTAAGAATATCGTAACTATCTTACATGTAAGAAAATCTGCATAGTATGCCGGATGCCCCCCCAGGTTCGGCCTTCCGCACACTTCGCTTCGTGAATCGCTCTTTCAGCCTCGCTTGGTACCAAGCGTTTATTTTGCACCGGCAGCCGCGTGCGCTTTTGCCACCTTCGACACTTTTCTCTTTCGCTTATGGCGGAAGGTGCTGCGATGTCCGCGACGATCTTCTTGCTGGAAGCGGACCTTCTTGGCCTTCGAACCCCACTCTGTCTCCTCTTTGCCGTGGGTCCAATAGCTCTGGTAGCCGCCTTCGTGCAGATCGAACGGCCGATCCAGTATTTCCATGTGGTCGAAACGGGTCGAGCCCTTTTTGTGGAAGGTCTCGAAGTACGAGGGATACACGAAGTCGGTCATGGCGATTCCGTCCACCTTGAAGAACAGCTCCTCCACCGGGTCGGCTACTTCGTAGTCATACAGGCGGTTCTTCTTGGGCCCGGTGGAGTAGAGGTTGGCGGCGGGATCGACCAGCATCTCAGCCAGCTCGTGCGAGGCGGCGACGCTCACCTGGTCCTTCTGCTTCAGTATGTTCTTGACGAACACTTTCGACATCGGCAGTCCCTCGGGAGTCACGTCGTGATACCCCTCCAGGTCGCCGTCTTTCGCACTGTCGAGAAACGCCATGGCCCACGCGCCCTTGAGGAAGCCGGTGGACTTCACCAGTTCGGCGGGCGTTCCCCAGACCGGCGCAAAATGCTCGTCCACGAATTTCTGCATGGCGGCGATGAGGGCATCGAACTCCACGCCCATCGGCGTCTTGGCGTTATTGAAGCACGCGATTCTGGGCACGCGATTCTTGTACGAAAATGGATGCATGGATGACTTGTCTGGCATGGATTCATTCCTCCCGATATTCAATTTCCTGTTTTGTTTTCTGCGAGGCAGTATACCCGATTGGCAATGCCGGAACGGCGGGTGCGCAAGCTCAGGGTAATTGCGCAGGCCGACTGCGATTCTCCGGTCTGCAGTTCACGATTGAGGTTGCATGCCGGGCAAATAACCACCCTTTGACAAATAGCCATCTGGGCACCACGCGCACTAAGAAAAATTGAATTGCAACCTTTTACCTGGCGACTGCCATCATCAATATCAATCTGCCCACGTCGTTGATCTGCCCACTTCCGGAATGCTGGCCTGTGAACTGCTCTTAAGAGAAAGGTACAAATCATGAGCGCAGACTTAGTGATACCGATCTGTCCCGCCTGCGGTAGCGACAGGACCTCGGATGCAAGCCATGGAGAGATTTATTGCGTGGACTGCAACCGCATTTACCCTGTTCTTGAATTGAAGACTGGCGCAACGGAGCAGGAAAGACCGGCGGAGGAGACGGTTCGGAAGGCCGCCTGATCGCCAAGGGGATGAAAACCATACGTCCGGCCAAATCCAACCCGCCGCAGGCGAGAAACAGCCAGCAGATGTTACGGCTGCATGCAGCGAAGTGGTGAGCGCGGAAGGCTCTCGCGAAGCTTGCCAACAGTACTGCCGCCCCGTGCCGAGCCACAGCACGGGGCGGCAGGATTTCGGGATCGTGCAATCATTCTGGCATACGTGGCTCCTCGTTCCGTGCCAGTTCTCCTCGAAGGCGTGGAGGGTAGCAAGTCTCTGATTTCTCGTGGCGACCGAGCAACTTCGAGCCTGTTCCAAGTGAGCCAGGAAACCCGAAACAATGCTGGATTACTTTCCATCTTGCAGCCCGCAGCCGGTCATCTCTGAGGCAATCAGCACTACGGACATCGGTCGGCGAAACCGCTAATTCCATGCGAGCGAGCTATTTTTAAACACCTTCTAGGAGCAGACCAACCCGCGTCTGAAGACCTTCTGCTGTTGCTCGGAGCTCGCCTGATGGACCGTCAATGTTCTGATCTGGTAACCGATTTCGAGTGCTTCATACACCGAAGCCAGCAATTCCGATATCTCCCGCAGGTTGGTCTCCGCCAAGGCCACGATTGAGGGCCCCGACCCGCTAAGACAAACGCCGAGCAGGTCCGCGTGCTCAAGTTGCAGCGCCTGTTCCAACCCGGGCACTAGTTTCTGGCGAAATGGCTGGTGCAAACGGTCGCCCAGCGCCTGCTTCAGCAACCCGAAATCGCCACTTTGCAGCAACTGTAGGAGCAGCGTAATTCTCTGCAAGTTGAAGACGACATCGCTTCGCGGAATAAAACTTGGAAGTACCATTCGCGAGTCTACGGTGGCCAGCGGGATGTCCGGAGTCACCACCACAAAGCTCAGCGACTCCGGCCATGGAAACGTCGTCGCATAAACGGAGCCATCCGGGAGTTGGCAGCTTGCGGTGAGTCCGCCTAATACTGCAGCCGCGGCATTGTCGGGGTGGGCCTCGAGCGCGCACGCGGCGTTAATGATCGCCTGCACCGGCAGCCGGCCCACTAAAGCCTCGTACAGCCGAAGACCCGCTACCGTGGCGGCGGCACTGCTGCCAAGCCCGGCCCGCATGGGAATTTCACTGTGCACCTCCACCGACAAAGATGGCAGCGAATTACTGTCCTGCCGCGCCAGGAATTTGAACGCCCGCTCGATGTAATTTTCACCGCACAGGTCCCGGCCCACAAAACGAAACTCTAACTTGCCGCGTCCCGGGATGGTTCTTACGCAAAGGCGCAGATACAACTGCACCGCCACGGCGAGCGTGTCAAAACCCGGTCCCAGGTTGGCGATCGATGCCGGAACCTTAATCTCGAATGGTCCCCGCGATGCAATCGGCGCGACGTTGAATTTCGCAGCGGTGTTCATAACTGCACTTCTCCCTGGAGCACGTGCTCAAACCGCTGCGACTTGATGATGAAATCGGTGTCCTTGAGAGCGTGGCCGGTCAGAATAGCCACCACCACGGCGTCGCGATCGACCTTGCCGCGCGCAGCCGCCTTGCGCAACCCGGCGAGTGTAGTTGCCGACGCCGGCTCACAACCAATGCCATCGCCCCCAATCATCGCTTTCGCTTCGGCAATCTCTTCGTCCGTCACATCCATGACGAAGCCTTTGCTGTGCTGGACGGCGCGCAGCGCCTTCTTCCACGAGCGCGGATTGCCGATACGAATCGCTGTCGCAGCCGTTTCGGGTTGCTCCACCGGCGTCAGTTCAGCAGCACCAGAGCGCCACATTTGTGCGAACGGGTTGGCTCCTTCGGCCTGAACCACGACGAGCCGCGGGACCTTGTCCAGAAATCCAGCAGTTTGCAGTTCAAGAAACGCCTTGCCAAATGCCGAAGTATTGCCGAGATTGCCGCCCGGAACGACAACGTAGTCCGGTACTTCCCACCCAAGCTGTTCCAGCATTTCAAAAATCGCCATCTTCTGCCCCTCAAGGCGAAATGGATTGATCGAGTTCAGGAAGTAGAGATCGCGGTCGGGCGAGTGAAGCATCCGTTCGAGCGCAAGGTCAAAGCTCCCCTCCAGCTGCACCACTTCAGCTCCGAAGTCGAGGGCCTGCGCCAGCTTGTTTTGCGACACTTGTCCGGCGGGCAGGTACACCTTGGCGGTCAGCCCGGCGCGCGCCGCATAGGCTGCAAGCGACGCCGCGGTGTTGCCCGTGGAAGCGCAGCCCACAGATTTTGCGCCAACATACACCGCCTCGGTCATGCCGACCGTCATTCCGAGATCTTTGAAGCATGCAGTCGGATTCCAGCCGAGGTGCTTGAAGTTGAGATTACGCACACCGCACCATTGCGCAGTTCTGTGACCCTTCACTAGAGGATTGTTGCCTTCAGACATGGTCACAACTTCGGAGTAGCAATCTGGCAGGAACTCGCGAAAGCGCCAGACGCCGCTTGCATCCAGCGGTGCATAGGAACATCGCCGCTCAAGCCACATACGCTTGAGTTCTGCGGGAGTGTTTGCGATGCTGTCAACCACCACTTCGAGCAGGTCAGCGCACACGGGACAAGACAGTGCCCGATCGTGGAGGTCCAACGTCGCGGCACAATCCGGGTCACTACAACGCAGATGCATCAAGCTAGCTCCTGTTTCAGTATGGGCATTCTGACTGGCGTATCTGCCAGGAAATCGAAGTTGGCGATCTCGGCAAGCGCTGGGGTTAGCCGGCACTCCGGGCACGGCTCCAGGGTGATCACGAACGGCAGTTCTGCCTTTGCATAGCCGGGCTTCTGCAGCACCGCATCAATGTTGATGTGGTGCGCGGAAAATACGCCCGCCAGCGCTGCAATGATTCCCGGCCGGTCTCGGACCACAAAGCGCACGTATTGCGGTAGTTCAAGATCGCTGGTTATCTCGCGCGAAACGGCGCCTGGGCGATGCGGCCTTTCTGATCCGTTCGATCGATGTCGCACCGCTTGGAGAAGGTCAGAGACTACGGCGACTGCCGTGGGATTTCCTCCCGCTCCGGGTCCCGAAAAGGCGATATCTCCGCCGAACTCCCCGCTGCTTACCACCAGGTTCTCGCTTCCCGAAACTCTTGCCAGCGGAGACTCCTTTGGAACAAGCGAAGGTTCTACGACAGCGGAGACTTTCCCCTGGTTGATCCTTGCGGTGGAAACCTGCCGTATGGTGCAGCCCAGTTCATGCGCGTACTCAAAATCGAGGGCCCTGACATTCTTGATGGAACGGCACGTCACCTGCCCTGGCCGCAGTTCAAGATTCAGCCCAACGCGCGCCAGGATTACCAGTTTGGCTCCAGCGTCGAACCCATCGATATCATCTGCGGGATCAGCTTCTGCGAATCCTGCGCGCTGCGCCTCGGCGAGAGCTTCGGCAAACGACATACTTCCCTGCTCGATACTGGTCAGGATGCAATTGCAAGTTCCGTTGAGGATCCCACAAACCTCGGTTAATCGATCGCCCGCTAGTCCATCGCGCAAGCCCGAGAGCACCGGAACGCCACCGGCCACGCACGCGCCGAAGTTCAGCGATTGTCCGCGGTCCCAGGCCAACTGCAGCAGTTCCGATCCAAAGTGCGCGATCAGTTGCTTGTTGGCCGTCACCACCGACTTGCCCGACTGCAGCGCTCGCCGCACTAACTCGTGCGCCGGCTCCAGTCCGCCCATCAGTTCGACTACCACGTCCACATCGGAGGCCAGCACATCCTCTATATCCTCGGTCCACATCACCTCAGGTGGAATCCAATTCACTTTCTTGCGGGCTACGCGCCGGTTGCAGACATGCGTAAGTTGCAGCGAATGCTCGTCACTCCGCGCGTAGAGCAGCCGCACCACCGCACTGCCGACCGTGCCGAAACCAACCAGCGCAATCTTGCAGTTTGCGTCGGCGAAGTACCCGGGCCGTTCGAAGCATGGAAGCAATGTCGTCATGGTCAGCCAGCCTCCGGACGCGCGCTAGCCTGGGCCACTAAAACCGGCACCGGCGACCTGGTCGTGACAGATCGAATGACTGTGGGGCCGTCCTGCCCCGTAGGTTCAAAGAAGTGCCGATGAAGTCGCTGTACCGTCTGTGGAACATCCTGTTCTTCTACTACAAAGCTGATGTTGATCTCCGAGGCCCCCTGGGAAATCATGTGCACGTTGACGTGCGCGGCTGCCACCGTACTGAACACACTGGCGGCGATACCGGCGCGCCCGCGAATGTGCTTGCCTACCAGGCAGATGATGGCCTTTCCATCCTCGACTTCCACCTCTCCCAGCTTCTGCAGATCGTTGACCAGCGCAGCCACGTCGCGCGATGAGTCGAGGGCGACCGAAACGCTAACCTCGGAGGTTGAAACCAGGTCGGCTGCACAGCCGTGACGATCGAACGCCTCGAACAGTGAGCGCAGAAAGCCGTGCGCCATCAGCATGCGCGGCGACTTCACGTTGATGACACTTATCCCCGCTTTCGCGGCAATGGCGCGAAACACTGTCCGGCTGCGCTGGGCGCGGGCGCGAATGCAAGTGCCCTGGCTTTCCGGATGGCGCGAATCCAGCACGTGAACCGGGATGTTCTTTTCCACTGCGGGAATCAGCGTCGCCGGGTGCAGTACCTTGGCGCCGAAGAATGCCAACTCCGAGGCTTCGTCGAAGCCGATGACTTCGATGCGCTGCGCCTGCGGGCACAGCCGCGGATCGGTGGTCATCATGCCCTCGACATCGGTCCAGATCTCGATTCTGCGGGCATGCAGTGCCGCCCCGATGATGGCAGCGGAGAAGTCCGACCCTCCCCGGCCGAGGGTGGTGGGTACACCCTCGGTGGTGGCTCCAATGAATCCACCCATCACGGGGACTTGGTTGGCTTGCAAAAGGGGCTTTATGTGAGAGCGCAATCGGTCCGAGGTTCGATCGAACAGCGGAACTGCTCGGGTATGGCTGGCGTCGGTAACGATGCAGTGGCGGGAATCGACCAGCACAGAGTCGATTCCTCGCTCTGCAAGAGCCGCACTGACAATTCGACTCGACAGCAACTCACCCACGGCGAGGATATTGTCGGTGCTGCGAGCAGTCAGTTCGCCCAACACTGAAATGCCGCGTAATACGTCTTGCGTGGAATCGAGCAGAGCTTGCACTTCCTGACGGACAGCGGCTTCGCCCGCCCGACTAGCCAAGACAGATAAGACCGCGAGGTACTGCTGGCGAACTTTCCGAAGTAGCTTCAATGCCTCGGGAAGAGATCCCGAAGCGGCAGCGTTCGACATCGCCTGCAGCGCGTCCGTCACCCCGGCGATCGCGCTGACCACGACGACGGGCCGTTCCTCCAGGCGGCCGAGCACGATATCTGCTACACGGTTGATCGCCGTGTCGTTTTCTACTGACGTGCCACCAAACTTCATTACGATCATGCTCGCTCCCTCGGTACTATTCAGCCCATAAACGCAAAACCCACCAGCTTTTCGGGCGGTGGGTCATTTGATCTAGTCCTTGAAACTTTTCTAGGAACTATTGCTGATCTCCCCGCCCGTGCTGATGTGCACACTTGTCCCCGAGGATGTTGTTGTCAGGCTCCGGGATTTCAGGCGAAAGAGTGACATGAGATTGCAATACAGTATTTCAATTTCCCAACTGCGTCAATCTGATTTTGTGCCTTTGCAAGCACTCTGAGCGGTTTGCCCGATGTGTTCAGAGATTAATTACGGCGTAAACGCTTGATTGTTCGTCGGATAAGGGGCTTTCACCCCGGGAACGATTTGAAATCGCCAAGCTTAGAACCTTGGTTCCGAGGGGCCGTCGATTTCGCCGGGAACCGGCGGCCCAACATCGGACTGAAGCGCGATCATCGAAGCATCCTACGGCGCGAAGTAGCTGGAGATGTCGAGGATCAATTGCGTGAGCCCATTCGCGAAGGCATCGACCTTTCCGTTGTTGGTGGGCACGATTGCCATGTTGTTAGTGACCGATCCGTCGGCTGCGTTCAGCGTGGAAACCAGCGGCTGGTCGGTGCCGTCCGGCCACAGCGTCAAGTATCCCAGCGAGCCCACCGGCACGACCGTCGCATTGAAGACGTATGCCTGTGCCAGGCTCGAGGCGGCGCATCCTATATCCACCACGTCCACCGGAGGACTCAAGGTTCCAGTGAAGAAGGGCAGACCGCTTCCAATGTGGCGCGTGTCGAAGCTCCGGCAAGGCTGCACTCCGTACAGCGACAGTCCGCCCGCTCCGGCCGGCGCGAAGTAACCGTTGATGTCAATGATCAGGTCGGTGTTGTCGGTCGCGTAAGCCGAGACTTCACTTCCCGTGCCTGCCACCACAATCGCAGCATTGGCGATGACCTTACCAAGAACGTCGTTCAAGGTGGAAACCGTAGGCCGGTCTTGGCCCGTCGGCCACACCGTCAGGTAACCGAGCCTACCGCTGGGCACGACGGTGAAGTTCAGCGAATAGGCGGCGACCCCGGTCGGGGGAATGTTGCAGGTCGTGGCATTCAGGATGGGGAAATCGCGCGGCTGACCACCCGTCATCGACGGCGGTCCCAAGCCTGGGGGAAAGTCGGATTTGCGCGTGTCGGCAACGCGACACGGCGCCAGTGGATAGAAGGCCAACGTGGCACCAGTTACTGGCGCGAAGTAGCCGTTGACATCAACGATCACATTGGTCGTGTCCGTGACGTAAATGCTGACCGCTCCGTCCGCGCCCGCCGGCACGATCGCCGCGTCAGCTTTCACGCGGCCATCCACCGAGTTCAACGTCGAGACCACCGGCTGCGGCCGTCCCGCAGGCCATACCGTCAGGTAGCCAAGGGTTGGGCCCGGAACCACCGTGACGTTCATGGAATAAACCGCCGCATTCGGCAGAGTCGCGCAGGCGCCCTCACCGGAAATCGGGAAGTTTTGGGAGGTGCCACCTGGAATCGGGCCATCCCCGCCGCTACCCGGCCGGGTATCGACCGCACGACACGGCTGGCTCAGGGGAACAAATTGCAAGGCGGTGGGTGGAGTTCCATCAATCACCGAAACCGTGCCATTGTAGGTTTGGCAAGAGGGATCGTTCCCGCAAGAGTTTGGGACGTAGATTCTATTAGTTGCTGGGTTGACCGCAATGGTGCCGGGGCGAGCTCCGACGCCAACGTTGGAGGTGGCAAGGGTCACTCCGTCGATCACCATCACCGTCCCGTTGCTGTGGCAGGAGGGATCGTTGCCGCAGTCATTTACTACGTAAACCTTGTTGGTGACCGAGTTCACCGCCAAATCCTCTGCAGAAATCCCGGCAGCAATGCTGACATAACTAAGGGTCGCTCCGTCGATCACCGACACAGTCCGGTCAGGCGCGCTTTGGCAGGAAGGATCGCCAAGGCAATCACTGGGAACATAGATCTTGTTGGTGACCGAATTGACCGTTATCGTATCGGGGGCACGTCCGCCGATGGCGGCAAGGGTGGTGGCGAGAGTCGTGCCGTCGATCACGGTTACGGTGGCTCTGGTTCCACAGTAGGGATCGCTGCAGTTATTTGCCACATAGATTTTGTTGCTAGCCGAGTTGACGTCTAGGGCCAAGGGATTGAACTCCACATTGACGGAGGTGGGGTTGTTGGTCGCCCCGTCGATGACGGTCACCGTCCCCTGGCTGAAGGGGTACGCGCACGTGGGATCGCTGCCGCAAGAGTTTGCAACGTAAATTTTATTGGTCACCAAGTTGACCACAGGAACGGAAGGGCCAGCTCCAACCGTAACTGTGGCGGTGGCAAGGGTGGCGCCGTCGATGACGGTCACCGTGCCGCTGTAGGCACTGCAGGAGACATCGTTGCCGCAGTAATTTGTGACGTAGATCTTATTGGTAACCGAGTTTACCGCTACGGCGCGGGGATCACTCCCTACGGTGATCGTGGCAGTGGCAGTGTTGCTCACGCCGTCAATCACCGTTACCGTCCCGCTGTGGGTACTACAAGAGACATCGTTGCCGCACTCATTGGCGACGTAGATCTGGTTGGTCGCCGCGTTCAGCGCCACGCCAAAGGGAGCACTGCCGACTGTCACGGTGGCAATGACAGTATTACTCACGCCGTCGATCACAGTTACTGTCCCGTAGCCCACACAGTTGGGATCATGGCGGCAGTAATTTGCCACGTAGATCTTATTGGTTACGGGGTTGAGTGCTTCAGTGAGGGGCCTTGAACCTACCGGTACAGTCGCAATCACTTGCTGCGCGAAGGCCGGCAGCGCTAGCACGGCGAAGCTGACAATGAGAACCAACAATAGGGCCCGACGAACGATTTGCATGAGTATCTCCTAATCTCAATCAGCTTCTCGCAGACAACGTGATGCCCGGTAAGAACCAATTACTGGGCCCTTATATGCTGGGGATGCAGCCGCGTGTTTGGCGATCTCCGCGATGCTGAAGTGGCTAACAGGCGACATTCTTTCTCCGACGGCGGCGGGCGGTCAGTGACGAAGGTCACCGTTGTGGGGACAAGAGGCGAGGAAAAATCTTCCCTTTAGCTCATGACGGCCCGGGTGACGGCTGAGCACTCCCCGGCAGACTGCGTGATGCGGAGGCAGGTGGCGCTTGGATGTTTCCACCTGCCTTTCTGAATCAGCCGACTTAACCGCAACTTGCAGCTACGGCGCAAAGTAGCTGGAGATGTCGGGAATCAGTTGCGTGATCCCGGAACCAGCATAGGCATCGACCTTTCCGTTGTTGCTGGGCACGATCGCCATGTTGTTGGTAATCGATCCGTCTGCTGCGTTTAACCTGCCGCGCACTCTGGATCATCGTTCTTCACCAAGTTCACGCGCCGATTGCGGCGAACCATTCGCTGCGGACAGAAAGGGCAAGGAGCCGCTTGCATATTCGGAACGGAACTCGTCGCAGGAAATCGATGCTAATCGAGGTGCGAATGGCATCGAGGCAATTGTCGTCTGCGGTACGTTCACCCCTCCGAGGACGCGGTGCTAAATGCGCTTTCTCGTTTGAGTGGGCACAATTTTGGGCACAGTGCCGAAAAGGTGAATTCTGTCAGGTCTGGGAAATTGCTGCTAAGTATCACCAACCGCGAGGGTTAGGTGGTGAGCGCGGAAGGAATCGAACCTTCAACCTACTGATTAAGAGTCAGTTGCTCTGCCAATTGAGCTACGCGCCCGAAGTGGGTTTACCAAGCAGAATCAGAGCTTGTGCGACTGCACCGTGCAGTCTCGTACTCGCCCGAAGCAAGCCGCCCTAAAGAGTACTCTTCACGCAGCCTGGGTTCTGAAGGTGGAGCGATGGAGCGGACTCAGTATAACAGAGGTCGCCGAACCGTAATGTCCTGAGATGGAGGAGTTGGGCAACGCCGTCCGTCACATGACAGACGATCGAAAGACGGCCCGGCCGAGCATCTTTCTTGTTTCTTCTTGCCACTCTGGCAGCGCTCGCTCTCGTTCCCTGTCCTGGATCTAACGCGGGTGCCCACTCCATGTGCGCACCCGCCGATGTTCGGGAACAGACCTCTATGCGCCGGCCTGCTTCTCGGCCAAGTCTCCCACGATGGGCAACTTGAACATCTGGTGCTGATAGGCCTTGATCACCAGCAGTATCCATAGCGCAAACTCAGCGAGTCCCAGCAGCCCCCAGATGGGAAACATGATCAGCGGCAGAGCGTAGCTGAGAAACGACAAGCAAATGTGCAGCACAATCAGCGCGGCGGCTGTAAACAGGCACTGGAACGAGTGGAAGCGCACGAAGCGATTGCGATTGTAGGGCTCAACCAGCAGAAATATGATGGCCGGGATGATGGTGAAGTAAGCCAGCATGCCGGCTATGTTTTCCTCCATCGGCGCAGCCGGAGTGGCGGTGCTGCCATAGCTGGCGGGTGGCGCCGGTGCTGGAGCCGGAGCAATCGGAGACGCGCCCGCGCCGCTGGCATGAGCCGCGGCCTTCCCGCAGTTGGGACAGAACGCTGCATTGTCTGCCATTTGAGTACCGCAGGACGCACAAAATGCCATAACGACCTCCTGAGTTGTCGAAGCGGTGAGCCTTTCCCTACGCGGGCCAAGACGCAAGCCCAGCGCGGCCCTAAAGGCCTCTATAACAGAGTCCCGGCTGGAACGCAAAGCAATAATAGCCATACTACCGTTGTGGGAAACCAAAAGCGGAAAAAGATGGAGTCAAGAAGAGGACGCTCTGCAGGAAAGGCTGTGACTTGTGATTCCGGGGGGTCGCCAACCCGACTTCCGGAAGGTCTTCAGCAAAGAGCGCAAGGCGAGATGTAGCTTTCTACGCGGTTCAGCGAAGAGCAAGGAGCGAGGAGCGAAGAGCGAACTGCGGTTCCTACGCCCCGCAACACTTCTTGTATTTTTTCCCGCTGCCACACGGACAAGGATCGTTGCGGCCGACCTTGTCTCCGCGAATCACCTGCTGCACGGTCCCCGCATCGCCGGCGCCCGCCATGCGCGCCTGTTCCAGTTCGCGGCGTTTGCGACGCTGGAAGGCTTCTTCCATGTCGTCCATCGAAGTGGTCGCGCGATTGCGTCGGGGGCCCGTGCTGAACGCCGAGACTGCTTGATCGTTGCTATCGAAATCTCCGGCGGAAATCGCGTGCTGCGGAATCGGTTGAGACGGCGCTTCGATCACCTGCATCAGGTACAAGTAGCGCACCGTCTCCTCTTCGAAGCGCTCCATCATGGCTTCGAACATATCGAACGACTCGCGCTTGTATTCCACCAGCGGATCGTGCTGACCATAGCCGCGCAGGCCAATGCCTTCGCGCAGGTGGTCCATGCTGAGCAAGTGGTCTTTCCACTGCTGGTCGATCACGCTCAACATGATGATGCGCTCGTGATGGCGCATGGCATCGGGACCGATCAGCGTCTCCTTGGCGTCATAACGCTCTTTCAGCTTGTCGAAAATGGTGTCGCCGAGTTCCTGCCGGTTCAGCGTTTCGGCCTGGATGCCCTCGGCCGCGATGTCCACTCCAAAGCGGGTGAAGACCTGGTTCTTCAGACTCTTGAAGTCCCAATCTTCGGCGTGGCTTTCCTTCGCCGCGTACTTATCGAGCAGCCCGCCAAGAATTTCGCGAACGTAATCCTCAAGGATCAGCTCTTTTTGATCGATGCCTTCCAGCAGTTGCCGGCGTAATCCGTAAACCGCCTGGCGCTGCTTATTCATCACATCGTCGTATTCCAGCAGATGCTTACGGGCTTCGAAGTTCTGGCCCTCAACCGCCTTCTGCGCGGCCTCAATGCGGCGCGTGATCAGCCTGGATTCGATGGGCACGCCCTCTTCCATGCCCAACCGCTGCAGCAGATTCGACACCCACTCCTTGGCGAAGATGCGCATCAGGTCATCTTCCAGCGACAGGTAGAAACGCGATGCGCCAGGATCGCCCTGGCGGCCAGCGCGGCCACGCAGCTGATTGTCGATACGGCGCGCCTCGTGGCGTTCGGTGCCAAAGATAAACAGGCCGCCCAGCGAGACAACTTCATCATGCTCGGCGTCGGTGACTTCCTTATGGCGAGCGTTGGCCTCGTTCCACTGCGCCGTGGGGACCTGATACTCGTTGCCGCCGTAATAGAAGTACGAGAGGTTGGGATCGTCGGGCTTGGCCGTGACTTCGCCTGCCACCACCTTGAGCGGCTGCGCCAGTCCCTTCTTGATGCACTCCTGCTTGGCCATGAACTCGGAATTGCCGCCCAGCAGAATGTCGGTGCCGCGGCCGGCCATGTTGGTTGCAATCGTAATTGCGCCCTTGCGGCCTGCCTGGGCAACGATCTCGGCTTCCTTCTCGTGGTACTTGGCATTCAGCACCACGTGCTTGATGCCCTTCTTCTTCAGCAAATCCGACAGGCGCTCTGATTTTTCAACCGAAGTCGTGCCCACCAGAATGGGCTGCCCGATTTCGGCGAGCTTCTGGATCTCATCGGCTGAGGCGAAGAACTTTTCCTTCTCGGTGCGGTACACGACGTCGGAGTTCTCGATGCGCACCAAGACCTTGTTGGTCGGAATGACCACCACTTCGAGTCTGTAAATCTTGTCGAACTCTGGTGCTTCCGTTTCCGCCGTACCGGTCATGCCGGCCAGCTTCTTGTACATGCGGAAGTAATTCTGGAAGGTGACGGTGGCGAGCGTCTGATTTTCGCGCTCGATCTTCACGCCTTCCTTGGCTTCCACCGCTTGGTGCAGTCCGTCAGACCAGCGGCGGCCCGGCATAAGGCGCCCGGTGAACTCATCCACGATGAGCACTTCCCCATCTTTCACCACGTACTCGACGTCGCGGCGATAGAGCGCGTGCGCCTTGATGGCGGTGTCCACGTGGTGCTTCAGGTCCCAGTTCTCGGGATCGGCGATGTTACCGATGCCCAGCAGCCGCTCCACCTTTTCCCAGCCCACATCGGTAACCGTGATGGTACGGTGCTTTTCGTCCACCACGTAATCACCAGTAAGGACTTTGTCTTCGCCGAGGCCCTTTTCGATCTCCTCGCCCAGCTCCAGTTGAGGAATGATGCGGTTCACGCGGTAATACTTGTCCGTGGACTCCTCGCTCTGGCCGCTGATGATGAGCGGGGTGCGCGCTTCGTCGATCAGGATCGAATCCACTTCGTCAACGATGGAGTAGTTGTGGCCGCGCTGCACGCAGTCGGTGAGGTCGAACTTCATGTTGTCGCGCAGGTAGTCGAAGCCGAACTCGTTGTTGGTGCCGTAGGTAACGTCGGCGCCATAGGCTTCGCGCCGCTCGCGATCGTCGAGATCGTGAACGATGACGCCGACCGTCAGGCCGAGGAAGGTGTAGAGCTTGCCCATCCATTCCGAGTCGCGCTTTGCCAGGTAGTCGTTGACCGTAACCACGTGGACGCCGCGCCCGGAAAGCGCATTCAGGTAAACCGGCAAGGTGGCAACCAGCGTTTTGCCTTCGCCAGTCTTCATCTCGGCGATCTTGCCCTGGTGCAGCACCACGCCGCCGACGAGCTGCACGTCGAAGTGGCGCATCTTCAGCACTCGCCAACCCGCCTCGCGGGCCACCGCGAACGCCTCGGGAAGGACCTCGTCCAGCACCAGCTTCAGCTCGCGGTCCTTCTCGTCGGGGTCCTCGACTGCATCCACACGCTCGCGGATACGCTTGCGGAACTCTTCTGTCTTGGCCTTGAGCTGCTCATCGCTGAGCTGCTTCGTCTCGGGCTCAAGCGCATTGATGCGCTCCACCAGCGGCATAATCCGCTTGATTTCCCGTTCGTTGCTGGTGCCAAAAACTTTGGCGATAAGCTTGTTGATCAACGCTGTGTTCCTTGAAAGGGACCTGCCTGGACTTTGGTTCGACGGGCCTGGACAGGCCCATCCAGCACACTCTACCCACGTAGAAGGCTAACACATTGGATGTCGCGGAGAAGGCATGGTCGCAGGATTGGAAGCGGGACATCTAGGGCGGTTCCACGATGTTGTATCCGCCCGGCGCGGCCCGAGTCGAGGGACTTGCTTTTCTGTCTGTCATCCTGAGCGACCCCGAACGCAGTGGGGGGAGTCGAAGGACCCCTATAGCTGCAAGAATCACAGCGTAGCCGGGTGGCCCAGCAGCAAGTCCGAGATTGTTGGCCGGCCATAGGGGTCCCTCGACTCCTCGGTCGCCGCGGCGACCTCGTCGCTCGGGATGACACCCAAACAACTAACGTGAGCTGATGAATAACCCAGGTTCAGGCCCGCACTACCAAGGCTACAAGCCACTCTGGAGTTGTTCCACGTAGAAAACAACGGGGCGGCGTGCCAGCAGGAAAGGCGCGACTGGGCCGCACGGGTTGCGGCTGGTGCCCAGATGGACTAGACTAACTTAGTCT
>PLXE01000003.1 GCA_003151335.1 Acidobacteriaceae bacterium | reverse complement strand
GCGTTTTGGATTGTGACGAGGCACACATGTTCCAATGTCATCGTTCTGCACAAACGCTAAGCAGTGAACTGTGGACGCGTAAATTGTCCCTAGCGTCGTAGTTGATAAAGCCGAGCTTCCTGAATCGGTTCATGAAGAAGCTGACCCGCGAACGGGTCGTCCCCACCATTTCTGCAAGAGTCCCCTGACTCAATCCGGAGACCGGAATGTCAACCACTTCTTCTTTGCCGAAATGCGCCATCAACAAAAGAACTCGCGCCAGCCGCTTTTCGCTGACGTTGGAAAGCTGATCGACCAGATCATCCTGATAGCGGATGACTCGCTTCAGCAAACAATTGACAAAAGTGGCCGACAATTTTGGTTCCCGACTCATGGCCTGCATCATCGCCTTTTTCTCGATATGCAGAAGGACGCAGTCGGTCACGGCAGTTGCGGACGACGTGCGTACAAGCTGACCAGCAAGACCACTCTCTCCAAAGAAATCGTCTTCGCCCAAAATGCCAAGGATTGCTTTCTTCCCTCCTTCCGCTTCAACGGAGAGCCGCACCTTCCCTTGTTGGATAAAAAACAGACCGTCCGAAGCATCGCCTTGAGCGAAGATTATGGCCTTCTTTTTGAAGGGCAGCATATGCCTGCCCTCTCCCATGGTTGAGAGAAAAGTGTGGCGATCGAAACCACGGGCTTTCTTCGCGACTGTCATCTGTTCGACCGTACGGCTGACGTGATCACGTCCAGATGTCGTCAGTGTCGATTATGGGGAAAGCTGTGAACTTCCGGCTGTTCAATAATGCTCACGGGCAGCAATTTCTGACCGCTCCCAAATTGAAAACCAGTGCATAAAATTTGGGACGCACATCACGGCTTCGCCCCTTTTGTGGCTAACGATTTTCCTAAGAGGTGGTGAGAGTGCTGCGGGGCGCCGTGCTCTCAGCAGGCTTGGTTACGAATCAGAAGGGATTACTGATATTTTGGAAGCGTTGACCGCGAATAAAGTTTCTTGGAAGCAGACGCGAGACTTCGATGAGTCCGCAGTTGCAGCACTCTACCCGCTCCGCGGGCCAAGAACAAGAAAGGCGGAGCTGGTTGGCTCCGCCCTCCGTTGTTTTGCGGCAATGTGCTAGTGGTCACTTCTTAGTGTTGCGGGCTGGGAGGAGCCGCGTCAGGAGTGACTGTCGTATTGGGAGGAATGGGCGGCTTCTGGGGCATGTCCCTGGGACCCACCGGGTTCGCGCTGGGTGTTACCGGGTTCACGTTAGGATCCACTGGGTTCATGTCAGGACCTGTGTTCACGTTGGGATCTACCGTGTTCACGTTAGGAGTCACCGGGTTTGCGCTTGGAGCTACCGGGCTCGCGCTTGGAGCTACCGGGCTCGCGCTTGGAGCTACCGGGCTCGCGCTTGGAGCTACCGGGCTCGCGCTAGGAGCGGGTCTCGCACTCGGAGTTTCGCGCTGTGCAAAGCACACGCCGGTCAGCAAGCCCAGCATCATGCCACCAACAATCAGTTTCCTCAGGCCGTTTTGTTTCCGAATTTTCAGATGAACCGAAATACCGCGTGCAAACATGGCCACATCCTTTAGGTCGGGGTTACTAAGAAAGGAAACTTCAGATGGGCTGACTTAGTTCAGAGAACCTGAAAGAAGAGAAGGTGGTAACCACTTCACTGCAAACTATATCGGCATACGCGAGAAGTGTCCGGTCAAAACTGACCATGGGGCAAAAGTAATCATCGACACCGCCCCGCTCCGGCCTCGTTTCCGCGCGTCGCTCCCGCTCACGCGCGCGCCGGAGTTCACGCGCCCGCGCTGGATTTCCGCACCCGTTATGCCGCGCGCTCCCCGGCCTCAGCATTCGGCTGCGGTTAACTAATTGGTACCGTGTAGCCGAATTTTTCCCGAAGAGTACTACCCCCTATGGTCAATAAACTCATCTTCGCTTCCAAGGAAGGGAAGTTTACCCGACCGAAGGCTCATGCTGCCGCTTCCCGCTCATAGTACTTCAGCAGACCTGACACGGTAATACGCGACGTTATTCGGCATTGGTTCGAAGTTTCTGGATACCTCTAGGCGGCGACAACTTCTGCAATTTGGGCCGCGTTGAAGTCACGGTGTAGAACCTGCTGAAGAATCGGATCAAAGATAGAAAGCATCCGGCGATGCGCTGCCAATGTCGGAATGTGCGCGTTTAGGTCGCGGCCCTTGAAATGTTGGAACCTCTCTAGCGAGTCGATCAGGAACCGTGCTGCGTTAATGTACGAGGCCTCATCGTTTCCATCGAAGCCGGGAAACCTCACGTTTCGCCCGAAGGGTTCTGCATGTTTTGCCAGCCACTCTTTATCGCTCGGCGCGAGATTATCGAAGGACTGTTCCAGTCGATCCCACATGGCAAGAATGTAGCCTGTTTCCCCCACCACCTCGGGGGGTGTCTCGGTATCGTGGAAGACGCGAGGAAGCCCCCAATCCAAGCCCCAGAGGTTGCCAGAAAAGATGGCCTCCTGAATCAGCTTCGTGTTTGTGCCGCCCTCTATTTTCAGGTGCTCTTGAATCTCGCACAACATCAACAGTATCAACTTTTCGCCCTGGCTTAGCTTCATCGTCTTCTCCACATCGCCTCCCTTTGAACTACTGCGCCTGATTGTAAAGGACTTTTCCCCAGAATATCTGGTCCTT
>PLXE01000114.1 GCA_003151335.1 Acidobacteriaceae bacterium | reverse complement strand
TGAACAACCATGTAGACCCTTGCGAGATGATCGTAGCAGAGAACTACTCCGCAAAAGCGATTTGCCGACTTCCGGGTGCTCCAGCCCGCCAAGGAATGGGCATGCGTCTGCAAGCGACGGTTGTAGGTCACAGCCTGTCTGTACCTGCCGGTGCTAGTATCCCCCACATGCCTACGACTGATGGTCCAGCCTTTCGATTGGTCGCTGCACTGGCGATTGGCCTTCTGATGGGCGCCGAACGCGAACGCCGCAAGGGGGAAGGTTCGGGCCGTTCTCCGGCGGGGATCCGCACATTCGCCATAGCAGCGCTGCTGGGTGGCGTCAGCTATCGGCTTGGCGGTACAGGTCTGCTTGCGGTGACGACCCTGGCGCTCGCCGGTTTTTGCGCCGTGGCCTACTGGCGGAGCCACACCAAAGATCCGGGGCTCACCTCGGAAACCGCGCTGTTGCTGGCCGCCCTGCTGGGTGGACTGGCCCAACATGAGATTGCGATTGCATCCGGCATCGCGGTTGTGGTGACTATCCTGTTGGCGGCGCGCGCACCCCTGCACCACTTCGTTCGCACCGTACTCAGTCAGCAGGAGTTGACCGACGCACTCATCTTTGTGGCCGCCGTCCTGGTGGTCTTGCCCCTGACCCCGAACCGCTACCTGGGGCCGTACGGCGCGATCAATCCGCGCAATCGTCGCCGCCAGACCCAGAGATCTGTTGCGATCCCACGTTGGAAAATGGGAGCGAACTGTTGGATCACATGGCACGGGATTGACGGCACCGGACCAGAGGCGAGTTGGTGCACCTTCCGGAGAAGCGCAAAAGGTAGGATGAAAAGCTCAGTTGAAAACTCTGCTCCGCGTGTGGATATCATTTATGATGATTGGACCCCACGATAAAGGAATATTGGTCTTTGAATGAGAGTCCTGCCCGGTGCCTGCAGTCGACTGGCTCCCTTGCTGCTGATCCTCTGCTCCACGCTGGCGTTTGCCTGTGAAGGCCTCCCAGCCGGACAGACGTTTTGGATTCGTCTGAGCTCCCCGGTCTCCTCCTACACCTCGAAAGTGGACGATACCGTCCACGCCGTGCTCATCGAAGCGGTGACATGCGACACGGGCTTGGCATTCCAGGTTGGCACAAGGGTTGATGGCAAGGTGCTCTCTGTCCGCAAGGTGGGTTGGGGCATTCGCCACGAGACAGCGGCCTTGAGACTCCAATTCGATCGCGTCCTTCCAAGTGGAGGGCTCCCAATCACGATGTCCGCGGCTGTGGTGGAAGTGGAGAATGCCCGCGAGCAGGTTTCTAGGGGTGTGATTCAAGGCATCCGTAGTAGTGACTCTCCTCAGGGACGCATCAGCAGCCGCCTCCGGCACCTGCCCACCTGGAATCCTTATTCGGATGCGGGACTGATCTTATTCAAAGCGGCGTTTCCTATCTTTCCCGAGCCAGAGATCTATTTCCCGGCCGGTACCGACCTGCGCATCAAGCTGACGGAACCAATTCCGGCGATGGTAATGGCGTCGGAATCATCGGTGGTAACAGCGGATGACCAAAAGGAGAATCCGGAGCTCGAACGTTTCGCCCAGTCGCTTCCGCAACACTCCACCACGGAAAAGCTGAAGGATGCGGATGTGGTGAATCTGGTCTTCGTGGGCTCGCGGCAAGACGTTGAGTCCGCTTTCCAGCAGGCGGGGTGGAATACCAGCGACACTTTCGGCAAGAAATCATTTTTCCGTACCTTTTATGCGGTTCTCAACAATAGCGGCTATGCACGAGCGCCGATGCGGCCTTTTCTCCTAAACGGCAAGCCCGCCGCCATGAACTGGCAGAAAAGTCTGAACAGCTATGCTCGCCGCGACCATCTGCGCATGTGGCAATGGTCCGGCGCAGAGGATTCCGAAACCATTTGGGTGAGTTCGTCGACCCATGACGCGGGAGCAAGCCTTTCGCTGGAGCAGCGCCAATTTCTGCACCACATTACGCCTGACATTGACGGGGAACGCAGCAAGGTGATCCGCGATCTCAACGTGGCCGGCTGTGTGAAAGCGGTGCATTTGGTGCCGCGGCCCAAGATGGCGAGCATCACCCAGAATGCGACCGGAGATCTGGTCAGCACCGACGGAGCCTTGGCTGTCGTGGAGCTTCAGGAATGCCGACCGCTGGAGCCGGGACTGGTGTTGGGAAATGTGGCGACACAATTCAGGCCTGGCAACCGGCTGTTTCGCTATTTCCGACGGCAGATATTGACCTTCCGCAGTGACATCTGGCGTGCCAACATTATCTATGGCGTATACGACCTGACGCGCATGAGCGTTATCGCCTGGCGGCACCATACTGCTTTGACTCACGAGGCGAACACGTACATCGGGCTAGTTCAACCACAACTGGCTGCTAACCCAAACACCAGAAACGAAAGAAATGGCGCGCCCTGAGAGCGCGACCGCGATAGCCCGTCCCTCGTCACAATCCTGTCCGTGAAATCAACAACTTTGCAGGGCAGTCGGCAAAGTCGGTCTGCTATAACTTGGTTGCCATGTTTGACCTGTTTCGGCTCTGGCTCGGAGCCGTGCTTCGCGGGTTTCGGACGCGCCGCAGTCTGATGCTCGAAAACGTCGCCCTTCGCCAACAACTCGCCGTCTTTAAGCGCCAGCAACCGAGGCCAAGGCTGGGAGCCATGGACAAACTCTTCTGGGTCGTAGCTCGCCGGTTCTGGGCCCAATGGAAAAAGGCACTCGTTATTGTCCTACCGGACACCGTTGTGCGCTGGCATCGATCCGGATTCAAACTGTACTGGGCCATGCTCTGCAAAGTGCGAAAACCAGTGGGCGGTGGCTGTTGAGGTTTCAGAAAGCGGCTGTGTGAGGAAATTATGAGACCGGACACCAAGCCTTTTCAAAGCGTTTGAGATTATTTACCACACGAGAGAAAACCTCGACCGCAAGCTGGCACATCCAACCCTAGC
>PLXE01000013.1 GCA_003151335.1 Acidobacteriaceae bacterium | reverse complement strand
GGCGGTGCCGACGATCTTGCGGGAGCGCATGTCGATCATGGCAGTCAGCCAGGGCCGGACAGCAGCATTCGTCGATACACCGGAAAACAGGTCGTTGCGCACCCAGACATCATGCTGGCCGTGGTCAGAGACCCAGATCTGGTTAGGCACGAGAGACTCGAAGTCGGTGAGCAGGTAGGGCTCACAACGCTCCTGGAACTGCCGCTCGCCTTCCCGGCTCAAGATCAGCAACGGCTTGGGCAGCTGTTGCAAATACGACCGGATGGCACTATAGCTCGGTGGCCGGGTGCATCCGGGCTCAAGATTCCGCAGATCGCGTAGCAAGGCCTGGTACACCAGCCGAATCGACAGCCGCTCACCCAGGTACTTGTTCTCGAGATATGCGCGGACCGCGGGATGGGCTTTGAGAAACCGTGACTTTCCCTTATCCGAGCGAACTCGATCGACCAGCCCTGCGTAGCCGAGCTTGCGGTACTGTGCATACCAGTTCCAGAGAGTTCGGGGGCTGACCTGGTGCTGATCGGCGAGGTAGCCGGCCATCGAGTTCATGCTGCGTACGGCAACTCCGCCGATGGTACGAAATGTCGGACGCGATCGCTGGCTGCGGTTGCGGAATTCCACGAGCGACGCAATTGCTTCCAGGCGCTTTAAGGCCTGTGCGTTCTGCCTCGCAGAAAAGTTGAGGCGCTCGGTCTCGGCGACCTCCGGCAGAGAAGCAAACAGGTTGGATTGGTTCAGATTCGAGCGCAGCGCCAGAGCCGTGCAAGCTGGTCCTGACAGCAGCGGCTGTTTGAGGAATTTCAGCTGCGCTTCAACCGGCAAGGACGACAGGGCGTATTCGCGCTGGCCTCGTCCGTCGCGTCTTACACTTTTCGCGAGCCGGTGTTGCAACTGACCCTCTCTCGCCAACCGGCGCACATACTGAGGGTGCCAGCCGGTGAGGTCAATTACATCTTGAATACCTAGCCAATTGTTGAGCATGAAATTCAACCGGTTTCGGAGAGATCAGGGTCAGGAATCAAAGAAACTAATCCCGCGAGGCACCACCGGAATTGCTCGTCTCCCCAATTCCGGTCGCCTGGTCGGCTTAAGTCATTATACCTAAATCTGCGGTTTTGGGTATATCTAAATAAAAAAGGTAGAGTCAAAACAATTCGTGCGTCCCATACTACTTGTTGTCCTTGACAGCCCTACGGAAAGCCTTGAATGCCTGCTCGACCTTGTCAGGCTGGGTCCTGGCCATTTTTTGCAGATCATTCGGTATCGTGCCCGCCGCAATGCAGAGAACGTCCTTTGACACTGTGAGTAAATCAGCGATTTGGCCTATTAAGAACTCTGGGGGTGGATTGCGCCTGTCATGCTCGATGTCATTCAAGTACTGGGCGGAGATTGGCTGGCCGTTCTCTTTCTTTACTTTCGAGGCAAGTTCCTTCTGACTAAGCCCTTTCGCCCGCCGTGCTTCAGAAATAAGGGTTCCGAACGTTTTCATAGTCTCCACACTAATACAATCCGCTGAGATGGGTACAGCCGCACCGACGCGCCGTCGGCTTGATTCGCGAAGACCTCGATCGTGTGCTCGAATCTGGCGCTATCGTCCTTGACCCTGCCTGAGTACCGACTACAGCTTCTACCATCATCCCAAGCAACCTGCGTAGTTTTGCAGGTTCGTTAGAGGTTCACAGGATCGCTCCATGCTCATGCACCGGTTCATCACGTAAGTTATTTTGGATTGAATAGGTTACTGGATTCTGCCCTGCGTCCGAGCGGTAGGTTCGCGAGAAGTGTGCGAAAAGCTTGACCCGTTCACGAAGAATCAATCACTTGGGAGCGCCCGCTCCTGCCGCACTGAAAATCAATTCCGCACGAGCAGGTCGAGTTTCGCCGAATTTGGGTGCAATTAAGATCCGCTAAAACCGCCCTAAACCGCCCTAAACCGCGCTAGACCGCGCTAAACCGCCCACTGCAAAATAGCGAGCGGATTCACAGTGGTGTAATTGTTGGAATTCAGTTGCAGTAATGTTTGAATTGCGTTGCAGCAAGTTTGAATTACTTTGCAGTGAATCAGCAGGTCAACCACGGGACCAGGGGATTGGAGGTTCAAATCACTCTATGATTCCGTTGGTTGCGGGGGTAGATTTGAATCGACCTTTGGGTTATGAGAAGAGAAGTCAACTTCTAAGTGCTGTCGAATCAATCGCCCAATGGTCAAAATTGAACTGTCAAAACGGGTTTTCTCAGTCTAAGTGCAGTCGATTCTGAAGCGTAGAAAGAGAGAAAGTTCGTCAGCTTATCCACAGTTCCAAACAACGCACCGTTGGCATTCCTCGCACCGACACAATGAGGAGTCACAAGCACCTGCGGGAACATTCGAGCACGGTTGGAGCAGCAGTTAACGGTGAACGTTCCCGCATTCGTTCCCACGGCAGGCGGGTTATCTGGCATATTCAAGGCTCCGGCCTGACCGGGGCTTTTTTGTTGTGCCGAGGAATGCACGTCTGGGGAGTTCGGTCGGATCAGATTGATGCTTATCGCGATAGACGTTGAGACGCGATAGCGGGAAGGCGGAAAGTTACATGATGTTGCAAGCTGTGGTTGATGACAGCGGCAAGGGCCAGAAGCCTGTTTTCGTATTGGCGGGCCTCGTCCTCAGGCAAGATCAGTGGGTCGCATTCACAAATTCTTGGAAGGCGATTCTCGACACGTCTCCCAAGCTCGAATACTTCAAAATGAAAGAGGCAGCGCACTGTGTTGGGCAGTTCAAACGCTTCAGCACCGCAGACAGAGATAAACGTCTTCAAGAACTAGTCTCTTTAATCTTGGCGTACCAGCCATTGGCGATCAGGAATGTCATACCGCACCAAGCATACGAGGAAGTTTTCAAAGGCAAAATCGCTAAGGGATTGGATTATCCATATTTCCTTTCTTTCTATGGCATCATTGGTGCATTACTCAAATATCAATTTTCAGAACAACGGCAGATGATGGCAAGGTCAACTTCGTATTCGATGAACAGGGAAAAGAGGCCGCTGTAGTCCAGCGTACTTGGGATTTCGCAGTGGCCAACATGCCTTCGTATTTGAAGCCGCTCGTTGGCAGCAGACCCATTCATCGGGATGAGAAGGCATTCTTGCCTCTGCAAGCAGCAGACATGTTCGCATGGCACAACCGCCGCTTCTATGTTGAAAAGTGGCACGGCAACGACTACCAAGATTCCACTTGGAACGCATTGTGTACGCTTACTTGTGCTGAAGATGTGTGGACGGAGGAACGGTTAACCCGAATCTTTGAAGGCGTTCGGACATCGGGCTTGATATTCGAGTACGATTTGCCTCCAAAGCTGCGAAAGGTGATCAAGAAGAATCGTTAAGGCAACGTCGCGGTCCGCGCCCCATAGCCCCATCTGAGCGGCAATCTGCTGCAATTTCACGATGGACGTATAATATTTTTGGGATGCCAAAACGGTGCTATCAGTGTGAGCGTGATAATACTGCGGACCAAGCATTCTGCGGTGGATGCGGTGCGGCTCTCGGCTTGAACGACTACATTTGCGAAAAAGTTGAGGAACAGCTTCGGGATGCAATTCGCGACCGCGACATTCTCGAAACTGAAAGCTCAATTAAGGTTTTTGAGAGGGCGTGGGGATGGCGGTTGGACTGCCAATCGAGTTGGAAACCTCCTTTTAACCCCCTGATGGCGAAAGAGCATCTTCGATAAGTTTCGCAGTTGTGCGTGTAAAGCGGTGCGGATAAACCAGCACAAACCATAATGCAAATGCGGGTCGTTTGCGAAGAGTCGGCGGTAGCTCGTCAAGAGAGATCGTTTCCGAGATGGTTCTTAGTGATTCCCAGCTTTGCGGCTCGGCTGGCAAGCGGCTATCGAGAACCCCGTCTGATGATTTCCACCTATACCATTCGGCAAAGGTGGCAGGAAGATACGTCACTAAAGACATGCGCGTTACACCAAACCAAAGAGCAGCAAGGGCCTGTCGCCGCCATCTTCTGGCGAGAAAATCAATCAGTGTAGCGATGGAATAACTGAGTCCGACAAACTGCTCTGTATTTAGAGGGTCAAGGCCATAGTTGAGACGCAGCGCCTCCTCAGCCGAATAGTAGGGGCTAGAAACGCCACGACCTACACGAGATCCACCATTTGCGCCAGAAATCTCCCGCACAAGCTGAATAGCAAGACCCTCTGCGATGTTTGGTCTGCAATTTTCCTCTGCTTCAAGAGCGGCGAGGAATAGATGTGGGACAGCGGATTCGCCCCACATCACAGCCTCCTTAAGGCGCACGTTCAGAAACGACCCAACGAAATCAGCTTTGCCGCGCGCCTTGTGCCTGATACGGAGCGACAAATCCCAAGCGCTGAGAAGACCGACCAAAATTGTCACTCGCGCGTGGTATGCGTGACCATCTACCAAAGGAAACCCCTGTACTAGATTGGCACGCTGCTCGCACTCTTCGGCTAGCGCACTGAGCGCAGCTTCGGCAGCCATTTCGCAAAGTTGAAATGAAACCTGGCAATCCGGCTCTGCCTTAGCCAATTTCTCAATGAGGTGCAAGACATAGGCACCTGCTAATACCCAATACTCGAAAATACACCAATGATTCGAAACCAAAACTGCGGGACCTGTGATATACGCCGTTAACAACACAATGCTTGTTGCAGCACGCGCAGTATTCACTGCATTGTCCTTTTGCGGTTCGCCTGGGAGAATATGTTCTATTAATTGGGCTGCTTTTCCCTTTGCAGCCGGACCTGAACCATCCTGTAAAATCAATTCCAAGAATGTGCGGAAGTCTTCCAGTTGATGGGGCAAATATGCGCCATGTGACGCCCGGAAGCGCTCAAACAGCGCCCCTTTCTGGATGACACACAATCTCTTATTCACTCCGCGGGCTTGCCACGTCACGTTCGCGACCCGGATCTGCTCGACAACCGGGTCTGTCAGTTCTCCGTTTGTCACGAGGTAGGGAACGAATTCCGTGATCGGGGCCGTGCCAGGAAGCTCGATTGCGAGTTCAACTAGGTTAACAATCTCGCCGTATATGTTCCGCCAATCACTCAGGCCGATGTCCCCAGCCTTTAATTGGTAGGCCCGCACTTCTCCGGTAGATGTGCGGGTGATAATGTCTTTTCCTTTCTCGAATGGTCCATGTGTGGAGACGTAAAGGATCGTTTCGCCTTCCGCAGCTAGTACTTGGCAAAAGGGAATTTGATACTGTCGTTCGTTGACGCTAGTCAACCAGTTTTCGATTACTCTCCCGAGCAGCCCATGCCTCTCGCTGTCGTTCGAGAATCTCGGTGTTCCTTCGTCTGAGTTCGGGATCATTTTCTATTTGTTCCGCAACCTTTTTTACCGCCGGGAACATGTCCGGATGTATTACGAAGCTGTGTGTTGGTTTTCCGTCTGAATCAAACTCCATTTGTGAGTTACCCATCATGTCCAACAGCATTTCTGGGGAAAGTGGTTTGCCTCCTGCATCAAACGAGGTACCCGCCTTTTCGGAGGTCTCGCCCACTTTCTTGAAGAAAACCTTGGCTGACTGGGAAGTAAGTTCTTGCGCCATTTCCCTCAACTTCGCGTCGAATTTCTCGCCAACGAGAGTCGGCACGTCAGCTATCTGGATCTCAAACTTTGCGCCAATTTCGTCAGCCCCTTCCTGAACTGTCCCACCGCCATATTGTTCATATCGCATCTCGCGGCCTTCATGTTGGATGAACCGCTTGACCTGTGAAAACACAGGGTCGCCTGTGTCAACCAGGTGGCGGACCTTTGCGAAGGCTATCTTTTGAATCTCGGCCTTGAGTGATGTGAAATCCGGCAGCATTGTTCCTGATTGATTGTCTTTTGCCCGCCCCGTTGGATCAACAACAAAATGAGCCGCCCCTGTCCTCTGTTCAGTCCTGGCGGGGCAAAATGTATCTGATGGTGAGGGTCGGGCCATTACCCTTCGGGGGCTGGCTGAGCACGATGTCCCCGGCATCAGAGTCCATTGCCGAGCGCATCACTTCGCAGCAGACTGGCATTCTGTGATTCGAACTGGGATACCCACCAACACGGCGATGTAGATCGCCCGCGTTTGCGTCCACCGTAGGCTGCCTGTTATGAAATGCCTCGTAAAAGATTCGATCCAATTCCGTACGAAACTCCTCGGCTGTAGGCATTACACTGGCCTCCTATCGGAAACCCATGGCGTCGCCTAATGGGTTCTGGATTGTGATTCTACAGCGAAGTGGTGTCAACGGGCACCAAAAAGGGGGTCGTACCTCCTCCGAGTTGCACCCCCGGCAGGGACGCCCCGGCTATGTTACTGGACAGTGAACACTGGCGACGCCTATGGTGTGGCGGTATGATGCACGTATCGCCTTGGAGCATTTGGGCGAGCGGTATAGAGCCAATGGAGGCCGACGGGCGACCAGAAAGCCAAGGGGGTGTAAATGTCATCTCTCGACAGCATAGAAGGATGTGTTGCAACTTTCGGGGCGGCTGGCTGGTGACGTGAAAGAATCGCGAAATGATAGCCCGACCCGCGATCTTCAAATGGCGGCAGACCGAACCCGGCCTCCTACTTTGTGCGGTCCGGTGGTATCTTCGCTATTCTCTTTCGCTGCGCGATGTTGAGGAACTGCTGGAGGAGCGCGGTCGCAACGTCGACCACACAACG
>PLXE01000031.1 GCA_003151335.1 Acidobacteriaceae bacterium | reverse complement strand
CGAACAATGTCGTTGATGAAGTCGGGACGGGCTGCGGTTTGCAGATCTTGCGGCCGTATCAGAGTTGGTGGCGGTGGCGACCGCTTCTCCCTGGGCATTTCGGCTCGGTCTCCATTCTGGAGGTGCGAGATCTCGGTACGGTCCCCAGCTCGAGCCCGTATCCCTGATAAGCCAGTGACGTAATCGGCGATCGCCTTACGAGCCGTACGCCGGATCCGCATCGAAGCCCGAATGTCTTCGTGGCTGACCGGTCCGCGCGTGATCAGCTTCTGGGCCCGCAGCCGTCCCAGCAAGCGCCCGTCCAGATCCAAGGCGATGGCTTCGCCCAGATTGGCTGGGTCGCAAGCCACCAGGACGTCTCGTTCGATCTCCAGAAACAGCTTGGCCAGGCTCTCGCCATCGGCCGGTTCGTAGCGCTCGCCGTACAATTGCACACATCCGCCCTCCGACACCTTGCGCCGCTGACGGTCCCAGAACAAGGCATAGAGAACATCTGGGGTCTCAATCAGTCTTTTCTGACCGGGCAGCAGCAGTTCGTTAAAGACCTCATCCGGGGTACGGCCTCTCATGCCTCGTCCGCCATGGGGATGCTGCGAGTTGTATTCTGCGATCCATTGCCGGGCTGTGGCAATGAACTCACTGGCCAGGGGCAGAGGTGAATTCTTGCGTTTGCCCTTCAGAAAGGCCTGGTGCTCCTTCAGGGCAGCCGTGCACTGCTCCGGCCGATCCTGGGGGCCCGATCCGCAGTAGGAGGGCCAGAGGCAATCAAACCGCTTCCTTACCGTCCCAAACCAGCTCTCGATCAGCTTCGACTGGGGATGGCGGGGCAGGCAGTACTGGGGCTGGATCCCCAGCCTAACCAGTACCCCACTACACTCCGGAGAGAAGTCGATACGTCCGACCTTCTCGTAGTCTTTGCCGTTATCCACATAGAGGATCTGGGGAATCCCAAAGCTCTCGATCCCCACTCGCAGTGCCGAGCTGATGGTGTGTGAGCTGGGGCTGGCCGACCAGGCGGTGCCGACGATCTTGCGGGAGCGCATGTCGATCATGGCGGTCAGCCAGGGCCGGACAGCAGCATTCGTCGATACACCGGAAAACAGGTCGTTGCGCACCCAGACATCATGCTGGCCGTGGTCAGAGACCCAGATCTGGTTAGGCACGAGAGACTCGAAGTCGGTGAGCAGGTAGGGCTCACAACGCTCCTGGAACTGCCGCTCGCCTTCCCGGCTCAAGATCAGCAACGGCTTGGGCAGCTGTTGCAAATACGACCGGATGGCACTATAGCTCGGTGGCCGGGTGCATCCGGGCTCAAGATTCCGCAGATCGCGTAGCAAGGCCTGGTACACCAGCCGAATCGACAGCCGCTCACCCAGGTACTTGTTCTCGAGATATGCGCGGACCGCGGGATGGGCTTTAAGAAATCGCGACTTTCCCTTATCCGAGCGAACTCGGTCGACCAGACCCGCATAGCCGAGCTTGCGGTATTGTGCATACCAGTTCCAGAGAGTTCGGGCGCTGACGTTGTGCTGATCCGCGAGGTAGCCGGCAAGCAAGTTCATGCTTCGCACGGCGACACCGCCGATGGTACGAAACGTTGGACGGGATCGGCGGCTGCGACTGCTGAATTCCACGAACGGCGCAATGGCTTCCAGGCGCTTCAAGGCCTGTGCGTTCTGCCTGGCGGAAAAGTTGAGGCGCTCGGTCTCGGCGACCTCAGGCAGAGAAGCAAACAGGTTGGATTGGTTCAGATCCGAGCAAAGGGCCAGAGCCGTGCAGGCTGGTCCTGACAGCAGCGGCTGTTTGAGGAATTTCAGCTGCGCTTCAACCGGCAAGGACGAAAGTGCGTATTCGCGCTGGACTCGTCCGTCGCGCCTTCCACTTTTCGAGGGCCGGTACCGCACCTGGCCCTCTCTCGCCAACCGGCGCACATACTGAGCGTGCCAGCCGGTCAGATCAGTTACGTCTTCAATATTTAGCCAATTGTTGGGCATGGGAGCCAATCGGTTCCAAAGAGATCTCAGTAATGAATCAAGAAACTAACGTCTCGAGGCACCAACGGACGGAACTGCGTGATAACGTGATGGCGTCGCAGGGACGAATCTCCTTTGCAAACGGCAGGGACTATTGATATCGCGGTCTTTGGAGAGATTGCCGTATTCTTTGTTAGGGGGAGCCGTGTGGCTGGCGAGACTGCCAGCGTAGCTTCTTTGCGGTTGTTTGGAGACGTGCGCATATCGGTATCCAGTGAACTAGCATATCAAATTAGGTTCATATTACCAACCCTTTTTTGTGCGACAAAACTTTAAACCAAACGAATGGATCTCTCAGGCGGAAGCAGCACGAATTCGAGGTGTCTCCCCCCAAGCAATCGCACGGCTGATTCAAAAGGGCAGGTTTAAGCCGCTGGAAATCGGAGGTCGTTTGCTGCTGAGGCGTACTGAGGTCGAAAACTATCGGACCAAGCCGCCTGGGCGTCCGAAGAATCTGCGAAAAAACGGAAAGCGTTAAAGCGCGGACACAACGCTCACTCTTGGAGCAGAATGGGGAGTTGGTTACACAACGATTTTCACAGCTCCTATACTCCTGACGGCAGGTTCGTTGGATGTTCGCGGGATCGCTCCATGATCAAGCATCGGTTCATCACGTAAGCTACTTAGATTGAATAGGTTACTGGATTCTTCCCGGCGTCCGAGCCGTAGGTTCGCGAGAAGTGCACGAAAAGGCTTGACCGTTCACGAAGAATCAAGCAGTTACAAACGTTTTATCCCGCCGCACTGAAAATCAATTCCGCACGAGCAGGTCCAGTTTCGCGCAATTTTGGTGGCAACAAACCCCACTAGATACCACCATTCGTCGCGAAAAGTCGCGAAAGGTCGCGACTGCAAAATAAATAAATACATCACAGCTACTGGAATTGTTGGAATTTAGCTGCAGTGGTGTTTGAATTGCGTTGCAGCAAGGTTGAATTAGATTGCAGTGAATCGGCACGTCACCCACAGCTTACTCGACCGAAGAGTCGTGCCGCTTCCCACTCATAGTACTTCAGGAGACCACCGAGTCGTTTCTTGCAACACACGATTCCGTTATCCCGTCGGCTTGGTGTTGCTCTTGTTCTGGCTCTGGCGGCACAATCGGCCGCGGCAATATTGACTTGTCAGTCTTCAGTGCTGGTACTCGCCGGAGATCGCTAGCGCGAAGCCGCAAGGGATGTTTAGTTTTCCACAAGCCGAGATATAGTCGCCAACATAAGGCCTGCTGATCTAGCCGCCGCTAATGCGCCCAGGAAGTGGTTCTAACGATTCAACTGCGTTGCTATTCGATCTCGATCTTCGACGAATGAGTGTCCAGATCAACGAGCGGTCCGCCGGATCCGATTTGCCCCTTCAGACTATGAGCATCTTTCGTCCGCGCAAGCGTACTCGTACTCGGGCCTGACACCTTCCCAGAGTTCGATTGAGCGTCGAGCAGGTATCCTCCCCCGCTGGCAAGCTCCACCTTGATTGCACCTGACCTTGTCAAAGCGCGAATGGGGGCTGGGCTCACTTGACATATTCGGATTGCGCCAGAGGTCGTCTCGGCATGAACGGAGCCACTCGACTGAAGGGCATCAATGCTTCCTGATGTATTGTGAGCCTCTACAGCGCCTTTCGCCTTGTCGATACGGATACTTGCGGAATGCGTCGTTGCGCGAATATC
>PLXE01000110.1 GCA_003151335.1 Acidobacteriaceae bacterium | reverse complement strand
ACGAGTACTCGCGGAAGTGTCTGGCGCTCCGCGTGGCACGGCGGTTAAACAGCTACGACCTGATCGAGACGCTGGCGGATGTGATGCTGGTGCATGGTGTCCCGAAACACATACGCTCCGACAATGGGCCAGAGTTTGTTGCGGAAAGACTGAGGAAGTGGCTGTCGGCAGTAGGAGCCAAGACGCTGTACATCGAACCTGGCAGTCCCTGGGAGAACGGGTACTGTGAGAGCTTCAACGGCAAGCTGCGAGATGAGTGCTTGAATGGAGAGATCTTCTACTCGCTGAAGGAGGCACAGGTAGTGATCGAACAATGGAGAGTGCAGTACAACACGGTGCGGCCGCATTCGTCGCTGGGGTACAGGCCACCGGCGCCGAAGGCAATCCTGCCCAAGCAAGAGGGGCATGGAGATGTGGAAAACGCTCCGCGTTTCCCACATCCCCACACCCTCGGCGGCGACTACGGACAAACTTCAAACGAGGCGCTACACTAACAATCTACTTGGTACAAAAGATCGGTCAGGTCACTTTGGCTGGCGAAAGTTGTCGGTGGAAAGAAAAGTAAAATCTCTGTGCTGCTTTGTATTGCAGAGCAATCCGAGTGTGTCTGTTAGCGCGCTTTTTCCTTTACCTTTGTTTCCAATCACAGCGACCAAACCACTGTTGACCGGGATCGTGTTGTCGAACCACTTTTCAGATAGAGATGCGGTTGCTTTGCGGTGGATCTGAATCTCCCTGATGTATTTAGTGGGATTGCTGCGGACTTTTGCAATTTCCGGGGGGAGATCACCCACGTAAATTCGTTCATCGGGCTCAATCAGGACCTGAAGCAAGCCGTCAAATGTCGGGTCTGCTTTTATCCAGGTGAAGCAATTGCCCAGGCGGTCCTTATGGGCAGCCGAGCCGAAATGGTGCGCGTCGCTGCAATCAATCAGGCGGTCATTGACGCCTGCATCGTGGAGCGCCTTCTTGGCGTTTTCATAATGCTGACGAGATTCTGAGGCAGTGAATACGAGGTTGGCACCATTGATAATCGTTTTCTTGTCAGCGATCGTGTTGTCATTCCAATTGATGGATGCCCATTCTGTCTTGCCGACAGCTGTTACATATTTGTCTGTGAAATACGTAGAGTCCAAGGCCTTCTTAACAGAATCGAGGCTTAGACACAGGTTGTTGAATCCTTCAATCAACGGCGGCCCAAACTTGGCTTTCTCGTCTTGTGGCACGCTATCTATGATTTTCTGTCCCAAGTCTGTGATGCTATCCTTGGTTGGGATAGCCTTCCATTGGCCATGCAAAGACGCATACTGAGGAGTGAGTATATATTTGCTCGGAAGTGCATTGAGAAATTGAGACTCGATAAGATCGGCACTAAGGTCATTCGAAAAGATGATATGAAAATTGACACGCTTAAGATGGCTCTGGCTGCCACCAAACTTATCAAGACGCAGTTCGATAACGGGCAGAAACAAATCAATGTTCTTAAAATGTCCGGCAGCTTGTTCCTTGAGTATGCGCCTATAGCCATCCAGGAAGATGTAGTCATTGATTCCAATAACCTTAAATTCCGCAGGCAAATTGTCTAGCTCGTCGATGAATTGAGGCCAAGGGTCGGCACCGTCGTAGTGGTGAACCAAGGATTCGGGAGTGTGGACGTGGAGATCCCATTTGCGCCAAATCGAACCGCGCGGGTCGTTCATAGATTTCTTATTCTCCTCTGTCCGCGGAGCCAATCTAACAGCCGAACCCGGGAGAATACAGGCCTGGTCCCCGAGATCGGAGAACTCCGCAGGGCACCAACAACGTAGAGGCTACTGCCCTGGTGACATTAGAAACTTAATCTTTTCTATAGAATAGCTGTTTTGTGCTGATTGGCAAGGCCACCAAAGGCGTAGGTCCTTGGGCGGTGGTGAAGAGGCGGTCGAAAGGGAAGGACCAGAGGGAGAGCTTTTGAGCGGTTCTGAAAACTGAGACGAGGGCGGCTGTTGACCGATCAGTTAATACGTGTAGGCAAATTTGTAACTGTCAAAGCCTCAAAGAACCGCAAAATTCCATCGCTTTCAACGAGCGACGTGCAACAGGTTCAATATCAATCAGTTAGAAACCTCAGGTTTCAACAGGCTTCAATAGGCTTTGGAATCTGGTTCGGAAGCCAGGTTCCCGACCCTAAAGTGCCATTCGCATCTCTTTTAGTTTCATAAGCTTAGCGATTCAGTGGTGCGGTGACCTGTTGAACTCAGTGGATTTTGGCGGCTACAGAAAATGGCCCATGTTGACTGCCGCAGTGTGCTCCAAGATGACTTTCCCCGGGATCGCTTACTTAGGTTTTTAGAGCAAGTCCCACAGCAATAGCGGGAGACCAGTCTGGCGAAATCTGCTATTGGCCATGCCTAGTATTGCTCCGGCGCTCTCATCCCCGTCACATGAGCACCAGTTTTGTCGAGCGGCAGAATTTGACGATGCGGATGGCGATTCGGCGCTTTACCCGCTTGACCAATGNNTATTACAATTTCTGCCGGATACACCAGACGTTGCGTGTCACGCCAGCAATGGAAGCGGGGTTGACCGATCACACATGGACAACTGAGGAACTGGTCGGGCAAGAGTAGTATTTCCCGCAGACATTCAACTCTTACCGCTTCCGCTTCCTGAAGAACGCAGCGATGGAACCGCCCAATCCCCAGAAAGAGAAATTCGAGGAATTGGCGCCCGCAGCCATTGCGCCACCGGTGGCCAACAGGCCAATCGTTCCTGGCTCGGGTGTGGTCCCTGTCCCACCAGCGCAATTGCCAGTATCGATGTTATTGGTATCCATGGTGACGGCGCCATTCAGGGCTATTGCTCTACCACAAGTAATGTTGGCGCCGTGATCCAGAGTGACGCTCTGGTCCGCGATCACATTCCCATAGAAGTCAGTGGTTGTTCCCAACGTCGCAGAACTGCCAACCTGCCAGTAGACTTGGTCATTGCTCCCCGGATTGATGATGAGCACCGACGAAGCGCTGGCTGTGGTCAGCGTGCTCCCAATCTGGAAGACCACCATCATATTGCTCAAGCCTTGGAAATCCAGGGTGAGTTGTCCGGTCAGCTGTGCTGACGACGCGAAGAAGTAGACCCCTTGGTCAAGCGTCAGGCCTCCGAGGTCCTGACCCGTCAGAGTCCCTGTACGAGCCAAGCCTGCGAGATAGTTATACCCAGTCAGCGCATCTGCCTGCGCCTGCAT
>PLXE01000009.1 GCA_003151335.1 Acidobacteriaceae bacterium | reverse complement strand
GGAAGGAACAATCAGCCGACATGTCTGAGTTGAACTCAGGAAGGACAATTATGCGGGCAATTGGGAATGTAGTAGCGAAGTTTATCTGGATGTCAGTTTTTCTTCTATCCGTCTCGCTCGTCGCACAGAGTCCCCAACCGGCGCCAGCTAAGCAAAAGAACTCCAGCTACATGCCTGTCGTCGACACCGAAGATTTCGCAACTGTCCATGCGCGGATGAGCAGTGCGAAAGCTGGCGTTATGAAGCGACAAATGGATCTGCTGTCGGCACGATACGACCTTAGCAATCGACCTGCGTCGGGCGTAGCGATGGATCGAACCAAGTCCGTACAGGACGGAGTGCGAGTGAAACTGCGGTCAGGAGTGACTTGGGCTCAGCTGACAAGCATGACAGCTGAGGAGATTCGGAACAAGAACCTATTTCCCGAGGGCTTTCTCCCACTGCCGCACGCCAATCACCCGGAAGGCGGAATGGTCTTTCCAAATTTCGAGATCCAGGAACTGCTTAAGCAGGAGCAGCGGGACCTCACCCGTTTTGACCTCGAGTTCGACCTTCCGGAGCATTTTCTCCCCGAGTTCCCTCCGGCGATTTATCTGACGACTCGGCCCGACCTCGGCGATGTTTCGAAAGGGCAACTGGTTACTATCGCGAATTTTTTTGATTTGTTTAACGGTATTCTGAATCCCAAGCAGATCGAGGGGTTGCGACTGTTGCTTACTCCTTTCCCGCAACAGCAGTTCAACCAGACCGATGACCGTCGCTCGGAAAAGCCGAGCCGGGGAGTGGCTTGCCTGGATTGTCACGCCAACGGTGGATCGAACGGGGCGTTCCACCTGGTTGGTGACATTCGGCCACAAGAATTTCGCCATCGCATCGAAACGCCCGCACTGCGGGGCGTCAATATTCAGCGGCTTTTTGGATCGCAACGGGCCTTGAAGACGGTTGAGGACTTCACCGAGTTCGAGCAGCGCGCCGCTTACTTTGACGGAGATCCCGTGATCGCCACCAAGAAGGGTGTGAACGTCCTCGAGCGCGGCAGCCAGGTTCACTTCATGGCGGAATTTCAAGAGTTGTTGGACTTTCCGCCAGCTCCAAAGCTGGGGTGGGACGGCAAACTAGATCCGGCAAGGGCCACACCCGCCGAAATGCACGGGCAGGAAGTTTTCTTCGGAAAAGGACAATGTTCCTCGTGCCACCAGCCGCCCTATTACACCGACAACACCATGCACAATTTGCAGGCGGAGCGCTTCTACCAGCAACACATGGTGAATGGGATGATGATGGCAGCAGACGGACCTATCAAGACATTCCCCCTGCGCGGCATTAAGGACACGCCCCCTTATTTGCATGACGGGAGGCTACTCACCTTGGACGACACGGTAGAGTACTTCAACCTCATTCTCGGGCGAAACTTGACAGACCAGGAGAAAAAAGACCTTGTCGCCTTCTTGCGGGCGCTGTGAAACCCGGCTGCCTGCATGCCCTTGGAATTCCTGATGACACAAATACTGAGACAAACACCGACAGTACTAGCGGCAGACACCTTAACCGGCTGGTTTGGTCAGCTTTGCCATTGTTTTCCTCNNTGACGTCATATTCTTCTCGCGTGGATTCGGCCATGCGCGGCTCATCCATTTCCTTTTTGACCCGCGCGAGAAGCGCTTGGTTGGATTCTTGTCTTGGCTGGCTCTTATGCATACTTGTACGATGTCACGTGTCCAAAGGAATTACAGGTCAATTGGGAACAGGGCTGGCAGTTTCAGAATTGTTTTCGGAGCGAGCAGTTTTGCACAGTCCGTACCAATCTGCGACGTGTAGCATTTTTATTGTGAAACAACGCGCCCGTTTCACACGGTCGGAAAGTTGGACTTATCGAAGACGAACAGTGTCAGAAGATCGGTGGAGGGTACAGGGCAGTGAAGTTCAGATTTTTACTGTTTCTCTGAATGAAGCCAACATTTTATCTACGCCGATCCACAGTCTAACCTCACGAGAGTTGAGAGGAATGCTCCGCCAAGTGGCCGAGCCGTTCAATTCTGACCGGACAATAGGACTCTCCAGGGCATATATCTGACTACGTAATACCCGATACCCGGAATTCACAAGTAGTGGATATGCAGAAATAGAGGAGACACCATGACACAAACACTGCAACAAACACCGAGAGTACTGGCGGCAGACACCCTAACCGGCGATAAAGTCGTAAATCTTCAAAAGGAAGATCTCGGAAAAATCGAGCATCTGATGATTGACCTTGAGTCGGGGCGCGTCGCTTACGCGGTTCTCTCATTCGGGGGTTTCTTGGGCATGGGCGATAAGTTATTTGCCATTCCATGGAGTTCCCTTGCGATCGACACGGTTGAACATCAGTTCATTCTGAACGTCAATAAGGAGTTGCTCAAGGCCGCCCCCGGTTTTGACAAGGATCACTGGCCGAACATGGCCGACCACAGCTGGGGTGCCAAAGTCTACACGTATTACGGCGCCAAGCCGTATTGGAATTAAGAGCGTAGGCTGAACGGCGATGGCCAACCGCCGATGCCCCACTCATTCGCAAAAGTCGCGGATGAGCGGGGGCGTCATCTTACGTGACCTCTGACCCAGCATGAAGAACTGCGCCGTTACGAATTTGGTCTGGAGCGGAGCCGGGACCGCCGGACTCATGTCGATGGCTGCGGTAGCGGATCTCTGTCCAGTCGTCTGGTGGCGGCTCATGAATTGTCACCGAGTGGGCAAAATTGGACAGCTTGGGCGGGGATAGTTCTGCCACACTATGGCCATGGCAACTAAAACGATTCCGGAATACCTTGAGGACGAGCGCCGAAACCGCGCAGACACTGAGCTGCGGACGGAAGAAGAAGCTGCGCGCATCCAGTCTCTGCTCAAGGTCGAAGATGGCGGCCTCGGGCAGAGCGTTTCTCAAACCGTTAAACCCGGAGGCTTGTAATAATAGAGGCGGTTATCTTTCGCGCGGAAGGCCCAAAACTGCAGCGCCTTATTCCTGCAGAAAAATATTTAGGAGCGAGTTGTGAACCCGAATCTCGCCGTTATATTCGATGAACCCCAGTTTCCTGAAGCGATTCATAAAAAAACTCACTCGGGATCTCGTTGTGCCAATCATCTCCGCCAGGATTTCCTGACTGATCTTTGGAACTACCTGGTTGGGTCGAGGACTGGCGC
>PLXE01000007.1 GCA_003151335.1 Acidobacteriaceae bacterium | reverse complement strand
GGCGTTTCTGGGCCACAACGCGGTGCATCTCCTGACTGGCTTCCTATGCTTGTGTTGGCTGAAGCATGAAGAAGATGAGGAGGAGCCTAGCAGCGTGCAGAAGCATTCGAGGGAGGGATACAACCTAACGGCGCTGTTATTTTTCTTTCTGTTTTCGGACAACCTGTTGCGACGCATCGAAGGACAAGGCGGGAAGGGGTTCTGGCCGTGCTCGGGGAGATTCGAGGTGGTGGTCCTGTTTGGGATGTTGAGTCTGGTGGCCCAGTTGGTGTACTGGTCGCGGATTGTCCGCGGCCTCAATCAAGAGCACGCCTGAAACCTAAAACCATGACGGTGACCTTTGAGGAGTTCAGCCCTACGCACGACTTTTTTGACTATACGAGATATCGATGTGTGCTTGGACTGCTTCGCGAACGGACTGCTACATCACCTGCACGTGGAGCCGAAAATCTGAGATCACCGTGCGATTGGCGCAAACGTCGAACCGGATCGAGTAGTAGGGCAAGCATGTTCTCCTGGCCATATTATGGCTGCCCGTTCGCCCCTTTGGGAACGTGCGAGGTGATGTTCTTCAGAAAGAATTCGCGGATCAGATTCGACACAGCATCCGCACCCAAGCCCGCGAAACCATTGACAAGGACTAATGAACCTCCGCGATCGGAAGCCGGATAGTAAAGATTCGAAATGGCTGCCGCTGAGAAGCTGCCGAGCACGCGCGAGTAATTCGGCTGCGACTGACCATCATCGCCCCTGGCGATCAAGGTTGAAGATAGCGCGTACAGAGCTCGCGACCGGATAGTGCCCTTCCCCTTGTAGAAATAGCGTGGGTCTTGATGAAAGATCGACGGGTAAACAGCTCTGCCCAGCAGGTTGCTAGATACGTGATTAGCAAACGCAGCGCCGTATCGCTTGCCATATCCTTCAACTCCACCACCATATCCCGGGAAGACGTTCTTATATTGCTCCGCACCCGCTAGTCCCGCCACGGTTAAGAAGGAAACCGGATCGATGATGGAACGAATACTTAGTTGAAATTTGTATTTCGCTACCATTGGGGGGGCGTTCCAGTCATACGTACTGTAAAAGTTCGGAATGACACCGAGGATGCGTTGATGCACCGCGATCTGGACCTGCTCCCTGGCCAGTTCTTCCTTGTTTTCAGAGGTCACGGTCACATTGGTTGTTCGCCGGGACACCGAGAGGGTCACAGGTTGGACAATACGGAACTCGCCTGCCTGCAAGGGACTCTGGATGGAGGTGAAAGTGCCCATTCCGGGCGCAGCCACGGTGAGCTTGTAAACACCCGCCGGTAAGCCTGTGAACGCGAACTCCCCGTCGCTGCCAGACTCCACGGTCCGTGTAACAGAACCTGATGGGTCCGCGAGCGTCACGCGTGCACCCTGCAGCACATCTCGATTCGTATCGAACACCGTCCCAGATAGCCCCCCGGTGCTTCTCTGCTGTGAGTCATTTGCTCCCAATGGATTGGTAACCTGTGCCGGTTGAGGTGCATCCGGGAGAGCGCCGTCGTGCGCACTCAAGCTGGAACTTTCCTGCGCGCGGGCGGTCAAGCCGGGGAAGCCGGAAAAGATCAACAAAATGGAACCAGCTACCACGAGAGATTTCATATTACTCTTAACGATATAAAGTAATAGTAGCGCGTGAAGGGATCGGCACCTTCTCCGAACTGCGGCACATTCTTCTGCGCCATGCCTATTCCGCTGAGAAAGATAACGTAGAGGAAGCTGGAGTAATCGAAGCTGTCCTCCGCAAAGAGCTTGAATTTGCCTTTCGCATCCCGCGGGGGCACATTGGCATCCACGCTCACTGCGCGATAGTTCGGGATGATGTACAGAATGCGCTTGGGCTGCGTTAGGGCTACAGTAATGCTTACGGAGTTCTGTTCCGGCACTGAGGAGTCACCCAATTGGGGATCGGGACCTGGTACCTGCGAACGGCCGTAGCTGGTCTGCGAAAATTGCTGCTCCTGAACCGCGCTGGGTGCATCCGGAAAAGGCCCCGCCGAGGGATCGATGCCCGGACCCTGCTGAGCTAAGAGACTGGAAGCCAGCAGCAGAAACAGTGCGACCGGCAGAGTTGCTCGACAACAGGTATGGAATTTACTCGCCATTCCCCACTCTAATGCTTGGGGCCAATTTAGCAGGTAAATGTCGTATGGTCAAGAAATTCGATCGGTTTGAAAAGGCGAGGCTTGCAGCCTCGAGTTGTCTCTTGCCATTGCCCTTCTCCGCCGCCTCGATAAGGCCTACAATCCTAACCCATTCCTGGTTAATTTGTTGGGCTACTGGCATTTTAAAATCGTTTCTCTAGCGAGCAGTTTTGCACAGTCCGTACCAATCTACGATATGTAGCATTTCTATTGTGAAACAACGTGTCCGTTTCACACGGTCGGAAAGTTGGACTATCGAAGACGAACAGTGTCAGAAGATCGGTGGAGGGTATTGGGCAGTGAAGTTCGGATTTTTACTGTTTCTCTGAATGGAGCCAAAATTTTATCTACGCCGATCCGCAGTCTAACCTCATGAAAGCTGAGAAGAGCGTACCGTCAAGTGGCCAAGCGTGCAATTCTGACCGGACAATAGGACTCTCCAGGGCATATGCCTGGCTAAGTAATACCCGGAATTCACAAGTGTGAATACGCAGAAATAAAGGAGACATAATGACAGCAACAATGGAAAGAACACCGACAGTATTGGCGGCAGATACCCTAACCGGCGATAAAGTCGTGAACTTCCAAAAGGAAGATCTCGGAAAAATCGAACATTTGATGATCGACCTGGAGTCAGGCCGCGTCGTTTACGCGGTTCTTTCGTTTGGGGGTTTCCTGGGCATGGGTGACAGGTTGTTTGCCATTCCATGGAGTTCTCTTGCGGTTGACACGGTTGAACATCGGTTCATTCTGAACGTCGACAAGGAATTGCTCAAGGCCGCTCCCGGTTTCGACAAGGATCATTGGCCGAACATGGCTGATCACACCTGGGGTGCCAAAGTCTACACGTATTACGGTGCAAAGCCCTATTGGAATTAACAACATAGGCTGAACGGCAATGACCAGCCGCCCGGTGCCCCACTCATTCGCGACCTTCGCGGATGAGTGGGGCTCACCCTCATCACCTCTGACCCAGCATGAAACACTACGCCGTTACGAATTTAGTCTGGATTTCCAGAACCCGTACCAACAACCCCACTCAAGAATAAGGAATGCTTTAGTCGCCGCCCGGCCACACCGACCAGCACTCGTTTCACTCGGAGGGCGTCAACGAGCGCGCCAGCCGGCGTCCCCGTGAGAATCTTAGTGAATACCCGCTTTTCCTGAAGTGGTCGAAACTGCAGGCTAATCGACCCGACTGATGCAATCTAGTGTCGAGCAGGTCCCCACGATGGGATTGCCTGCTCGCTAGGCCTCCGGGAGTGTATCTTCAAGGCTTTGCGCGAGAGTCTCCACTGAGGTTTTCTGGCTAAATTCTTCTACCTCTTTGTCCTCCGCGATGTGCTTAAGTCCCATGTGCTCACAAATCGCCTGGACCATCTGCAAGAGTTTCGTGACCTCTTTTTCAGCTATCAAATCGACTTGTAAATTCAAGTGATCTCGCCGCTCTCCCCGTTTTGCCATTCGGTTCTGACGCATGAGTATAAAACTTGAAAGGACCACCGCCTCGACAGCGACAATCACTCCGAGCAGCGAGAAGGGGTAGGGATCAAATCGCGGAATCCAGGGAACCCGATTCAGGTTTGTCAGAACCCAGAAAAGCACGAGGAGCACGTGGATCAGCACAAAGAACACGCTCCCGGCAAAACCCGCTATGCGATCGCTCGCGCGTTCCAATAAGGTTCTCTGCTCCAAAAACTCATGCTCTTGTCTCGCAATGGAATCAATATGCGATTGTGTATGCGTCGAGTTTTTGCTCATCAAACCTCTCTTCAGTCTGTCATCGGATGCACTTCCCGTGACGCAGGTATTATTCCCATTTCTCATCAAGAGTGATGAAGATTGCGGCGACCTTCTCACCGGGCGTCTTTCGGTCCAAACGGAACGTAGTGTCCTAGACACGCGGGACGGTAGCGTTGCTGGCCGTCGTGGTCCCTGGTAGGGGCGAGGACTGGCGCCATCGACTGCGCGCTCCAGGATTGAAATTGAACCTAGCCTGTTAAGACAGCAAGGAAGCATATGGTCAAGTGATTGAGCGTGCGGTAGTGTAACGTTTCGGCGACCGACAATGTTGCCGCTCGGAGAACCGCCCCTTTGATGTGCCGCACGCTACGTCGCTCCCTGATTGCCTCGTTCGCGCACACCTTAGTGCGAGGTGGAGTGCTTAGCGGGCTTCACCTCAATCTCATTTACAACTTCCTTGACGTTGGGAACAGCCCGGGCGAGTTTGTTCGCTTCGTTCCGCTGCGCTTGGGTCTTTACGCTACCCTTCAGAACGAGCGTCCCATTCTTGGCACTGTACGAGATACTCTGGTCGTCCAAATTCTTGTGTGCCTTCAACGCTGCTTTGTAATTGTCTTCGATGCCGCTGTCGAGGCTGGAAGCAACAGCCTTAGCCTGGCTCTCGGCGCCCGGAGGACGAACCCCGATTTGATTCGAGATGGCATAGTCTGGGGCTGCCTGCTTTGCCACGCTCTCCGCTAACTTTTTCTGGTCTTCTGATTCGACATCGCCAGTCAGCGTGATGACGCCCTTCTCGCGATCTTGCGAAACGCTCACAACCCCGAGGTTGTTGCTGGTAAGTGCGCTGTTTACAGCATCTTTCACGTCGGCGTGCTGGGCCGTGTTGCAACCCACCAGCATGAACACCCCGAACAAAGTTGCGGTGGCAATTGCGCCCCACATAAACCGAATGGTCAAACTTGTTTTGCTCATCGTAAACCTCCTTATTCCTAAAACGTGTTCTGCAGTCGCTATCGGTAGATGACAGCGACACGCCGCGACTTTCTTTGCGGGTTCATTTCTGAAAATTTCTGAAGAACCTATCCTGTTTTTAACTCTGTCAGCTTTCCTTTCAGCTTTGCGACATCTTCCTTCGCACGGCCTATCCGCTGTTGAACTTTTCCCGACTTCTTTTCGGCTTTCCCTTTGGCTTTCAAACTCCGGTCGTTCGTAACCTTTCCGACTTCCTCCTTGATCGCTCCCTTCACTTCGTGGAAGCTGCCCTTGATCTTGTCCTTCGTACTAGTTTTCATATTTCTCCTTGGCGCTCGTAACGCGCAGACTTGCGGCGCTTCTGCTGTCACTTTTGTAGTCTTGTGGCCTTTTGAGGTCTGAGCAGAATTGACCATTCCTGGCATGGGCGTCGGCTTCGTACCGAACCGGGAAAAGGTCGTATGGTCAAAAATCTCAAACGCTTTGAAAAGGCTGGTTTCCGGTCTCATAATTTCCTCNNAGGGCATTACGGATTTGAGGTCCGTTCTGGAGCGAACATCCTTCAGGAGGAAGTGTGGGGTTTGAGCAGCACGCAAGTCCATTTGAGACGGAAACACGGGTCATGGTTGTTCTAAACCAAGTGCGGCTGGCGTTGAGCCTGCTGGCCTACAACCTGGGGAATTTGCGGCGGCGGCTGACATTGCCCAAGCGAATCGAGAACTGGTCCCTCACGAGTTTGCAGCAACGGCTGGTGAAGACGGGTGGACGGCTGGTGAAACATGCTCGCTACTACTGGCTTTTTCTGGCGGAAGGACATCTGACGCGGCGGCTGTTTGGGAGTATGGTGCGGCGGATCGCGGTGCTGTCGCTTCCGGCGGGATAGCTGAGGCCGTGGCCAGGAAATCGATCCAGAGTCAAGAGGGGACGGAGGGGTGTCTGACAAGACCGGATGGAAAGGCCGTGGTCAACAGTTGCGAGATTCGCGTTGGGGCAAACAGGACCCTGTGCCGCGCCCTGGGCCCGGCCAAAGAGAATAATCATGCGCTGGAACCCCCGAAGGGGTATATAGTGTCGGGCTGTCGGGAACTAAAACGGAAATTCCGAATCAACATGCCGATTGCGCAGCAAGTTGTTTGGTTATTACTGCTGGCGTTGCCAATCGCCAGCATAGCCTGGACGGTGACCCATGAAGACATCTTTCGCGAACCGCGGGACTTTTGCGCGCGCCGCAGCAAGGATTCCCGCTCGCTACTTTGCCGGAAGTTCTTTTACCTGTTCACCTGCGAATATTGCTTCAGCCATTGGGTCACGGCCGCGTTCCTGGTGATCACCCGCTACAAGCTGCTCTACGACGACTGGCGTGGATATCTGATCTCGCTCTTCGCGCTGGTGTACGTTTCCAACTTCTATACAGGCCTGCTTGGACACGTGAAGCTGGAGGTGAAGAAAGACCGGGCGGAGATCAAGGCCATCGAGGCGGAAGTCGAGGCGAAGAAGACGGCGTGAGAGCTGCGAGCTTGCACTGCCTGAGTCAGGCAGTACTGGTGATGCGCGGACCCTCTGTGGAGATCTGGCCTTAGTCCCCTTTCAATGGACCAAGGACACAGGCGGACTAATGTGAAAACGGCAGGTGGAGCTTTCATGTTTCCAGCTGCCTTCGTGAATCAGCCGACCGAGCCGCGACTTCCAGCTACGGTGCGAAATAGCTTTTATGTACTAAAATGCGCAGCTTCATTCTCTGTTATTTTTCTGCCGCTCGGCGAGCAGAACGAAACGCCAGTGGCTGGGTTTTAGTGAAAGGTACGAAGCGATGCGGGCGAGCCGGAAGATACTGCGCATCATCGCGGGCGTGGCCGCCCTGTGTTGCCTCGCATGGCTCTTCAAACCAGGTGCAGAAGTGCGAGAGCAACCGGCTCGGCGTGGGTCAGACAAGCCACATTCGTTCGAGCCAACTGCTGGGTTTCGTACCTGTAGGATCTGCGGCCTTCCTAGAAGCCACAAAGTCCATGGCGTAAAACCCTAAAATGCGCAGCTACATCTCTGCCGTTTTTCTGCTGCTGATTGGATACCCCTGTTCTGAGCCTTCCTCGAATGACAGCTGTTTGTATTCATATAGTTAGGGACAGGTTGGTCTTGGATTCCATGCTCTGCCAATTTGTCGGTCACGGGACTAAAATCCATGCTTCCTTTGCAATAGGTTAAGGACGCCCGATAGCCAGGTACTGAAAATCAATTCCGCATTAGGACTCTTGAAATGCCATGCTTACTTTGCCGGTCTTCCGTGATGGAGGCATAGGGCGACCAGATCCGAGACATTCGCTTCGCCCACGCACATGACCGTGTCTGCGCCTCCCCAATAGATTTTCACGGTTCCATCGGACTCCAGAACGGCACCACAGGTGAAGACCACGTTGTGGACATATCCAGTTATTTCCCAAGGATCCTCCGGTTGCAAAATCCACGAGTCGCCCACACCGATGACCTTTGCCGGGTTCTCGAGGTCATGAAGAGCAGCCCCCAAACGATAGACCGATCCATCCATAGTTCGAAAAACTCCGTGATAGATGGAAAGCCATCCCTGGTCCGTTTTGATCGGCGGCGCGCCGGGACCGATCTTCATTTCATCCCAGTGATATGGTTCAGGCTTCATGATGAGCTGAGATTGGCCCCAATAGCATAGATCCGGGGAATAGGAAATCCAGATTGACCAGGGGGCGATTTCCGAATGAGGACGGTCAAGCCGGGCATAAAGCCCATCAAACTTCTCGGGAAAGATCACCACATTCCGATAATCCGCCTGCGTGATTAGGGAAACTCTTTCCACCTGACTGAAGTCCTTCGTCTTGGCCAGGGCGATCCGCACTCCATTTCGCGAATAGGCGCTATAGGTGATGATGTACTCCCCTTCCAACCGGGTCACGCGTGGGTCCTCCACGCCGAACTCTTCATAGGCGGCAAAAGGGCTGTCCCGGTCAGGAATCAGAAAGGGCTGTGGATCGGCGGTGAAGCGGAATCCGTCGGGACTGCGTGCCAAACCAATGATGGACCGTCCGGTGCGGAGATGGGAGCGGAAAAGCATGATGTATTCGTTCTCATGCTTCACAACCGCCGCGTTGTGAACGGTTTCCACAGGATAGGGGATCTCGGCCTAGGTGAGGTTGGGGTTGTGGCGGTACCGTCTGACAATGTCTAACTTCATGGTCGTCTCTTCGCTT
>PLXE01000078.1 GCA_003151335.1 Acidobacteriaceae bacterium | reverse complement strand
CTGAAGACCGCCGACAAAAATGCCCGCCAGACGCTTACCAGCATGCTGACGGGCCTTGGGTTCAGGAATGTGGAGATTCGCTAACGGGATTCGCGGAAGCGCGGTCTAGATTCCTCCAAGCCGACTTCGGGGGAACTTCGCGTCTCGCCGGTCGAAAAGCATCGATGCGATCCTAGGTGTCGGCTGAGCACGAAAACGAGTTGGAGCAAGTTTGTACTAAGTCATTTAACACTTCACAACTCTGCGCCAGCATTTCACAATAGAGCATGATCCTTCATCCAGCTCCTGACGCCACCATTGGCAAGGCCCGTTTGCGTGTTCGTTACGCCGAGACCGACAAAATGGGTGTCGTTTACAACTCCCATTATCTGATCTGGTTCGAAATCGGCCGAGTTGAATTGATGCGCGAACTTGTTCATAGCTATCGCGAGATGGAGGAAGAGGGGTATCTCTTGCCTCTGGCAGAGGTCACGTGTCGCTACAAAGGGTCGGCGACTTACGACGATGAGATCGTCATTCACACCAGCATCCTGAAGCTGCGTCGTTCGCTTATCCAGTTCGGTTACGAAGTCTTCCGAGAATCCGACAACAAGCTGTTGGCGACCGGAATGTCTGCTCATTTCGTCGTCGGTCGGGACAGGCAGCGCAGACCGCTATCGGACAAATACATGGTGCCGTTCGCACGCGCGATGGGCGGCGTCGCTGATACGAAGGCCGTATCGGAATAATTGGCGTAGTTGAGGGGAAGAAGAGACGACTGGAAATGCTGCACACCATCGCTACGGCGGTTCAAGCCCGCGACCGATTCTCGCCGCGTCATCGCTCGCTCTTGGAGTCGGGAGAGCTCGCCTGTCGTGTTGAAGTTGCTCCTAGGAGACTTGGCGATTGCGCGCTGTGTCCAGGGCGGCGATGTCCTCCTGATTGATGTAGCGGCTTCCGGAAGTGTCATTAGAGTCTGCGGTTTGCGTACTTCCTGATTACCAGGATACCTGGTGTCTTCGAAACACCTCGCTGCTGCGTCGCCTAATAAATGTCCTTGATATTGACAAACTGCACTTTAAATACTACATTTGAGGTAATGCTGCAACGCAGCAAAACAGGGGGGGTTATGCCCAGAGTTGCACGTCGCTGGCGCGCCGTTGGTGCAGCGGCAAGCCTTTCACACTCTCTGCGGGTGCATGGATGGGAAATTGCACTAGACGCAAGGAAGGTGGGAATTGCGCGATCAGCGGGACAAAGCTCTTGAAGGCGTCACTCTCGACATTGATGATACGCGGTTTATTCGCTGCAAACTCTATTCCTGCACCCTTCGTTATTCTGGCGGAGAGTGCGAGTTCCTCGCCTGTGACATTACAAACAACCAGATTGTCGTAGCTGGGGCCGCACAGCGCACGATGAAGGTCCTGGAGAGCCTTGGATTCTTTAACAAAGTCTCTGCATGCGCGGCTTAATAGCCCAACCGCTTACCCCGGCTCTGATGCTGGGAGGGGGGATGCCCATGTCACTCATCGCACCGGCTGTAAACGTTCGCCTGAAGTCGGTCCTGATCGCGACTGATTTCTCAGAAGCATCTGCGAAACCCCTCCGCCATGCTCTTGCCATCGCCCGGCACTATGGGGCGAAATTCTACCTAGCGCACGTGGTCTCCTCGTCGGGATTCGCTCTCGTTGGCCCAGATGCAGTAGCCGCGGCCACAGAGGCCGGCTGGAGGAATGTTCTGCAATTGGAGGACGATCTCGCTCAAAGTGGGACACTGGCCGGTCTGCGTCATGAGGTCATCGTCCGGCAAGGTGATGTATGGGAAGAGTTGGAGAAAGTAGTCAGGCAAGAACAAGTGGATCTGATGGTCATCGGTACACACGGCCGGCGAGGTTTGGGGAAAGTGCTTTTTGGGTCAGTGGCGGAACAGATCTTTCGCCACGCCGATTGCCTTGTTCTGACCGTTGGTCTGGGTTCATTTCAAGAACCCCCAGTCGAGAGCACTAGCTTAGTTTGGCCCTTTCTGTTCGCTACGGACTTCGGTGAAGCTTCTTTGCATGCCCTGCCATATGCCATCTCGTTCGCCAACGACTTCGGAGCAAAACTCGTTTTGCTCCATGTCGTCTCTCCAGTCGGGGTGTCCGAGGGTTTTCGTTGGCACACTGGCGGCGACCTCATGCAAATGCGAGAGAATGCTCGCATGGCGAGCCTACGGCGGCTTCAGGAATTGGTGCCGCAGAACACTGAGCTGGCAGTGAAACCTGAATTCATAGTCGAGTTCGGATCGCCGAGTGAAAAAATCCTGCGGGCAGCTGAGACTTTCCAAGTCGACGCCATCATTATGGGGTTGCATCGCTCAGCCCATATCGATATGGCCTCCCACGCGCTGTGGACCACTGCGTACGAAGTGGTACGCGGTGCAAGTTGCCCCGTCTTGACGGTGAGGAATTGAGGCGAGATTCCTAGGAGATTCAATCGACTTTAGGAGTCAGAGTGGTGGGTTGATCTCGTTCGTGAAGACGCCCTCGTTGTATGCCTTGGCCATCGCCTGATCGAGGCGCGTCGGGAACTGGATTAAGCTCTCGTTGTTTCGGCGTACCAGCATGACCAACGTGCTGTCTTCGTCGCATGGGGTGGCGACACACCCGATGGGGCGCAACACTCCCACGGTGATGTCGCCGTACGCGACCAACTCTGCGATATTGGAAAAGTGCAAAGAAGGATCCAATAAATTCCTGCCGGCGTTTTCGTTTACCTTGCCTCGCGGTTTTCCTGCGGTAGACTTGCGGCGATGTTCCACGATAATGGGTTGCCTGACCGGCAACGGTGACGGCATTCAATGCAGTCGCTCGCAGCGGTTCGATGGACCGCACGGGCCCCGTGGAGATGGAGGTTCGCCGGCAGGCGAGCGAGGGGGCAATATGGAGCGAATCTGGTTGAGTCACTACCCTCCCGGGATTCCAGCCGAGGTCAATGTGCATGAGTTTGCCTCGCTGAAGGACGTGCTGCTTCGCAGCTGCCAGCGCTTCGGCGCATTGCCCGCCTACAGCAACATGGGCGCCTCGATGACCTATGCCGAACTCAACCGATCCAGCCGCAACTTCGCCGCCTACCTGCAGAAATCACTAGGGCTGCATAAGGGCGACCGGGTGGCGATCATGATGCCCAACCTGCTGCAGTATCCGGTGGCACTGTTTGGCGTGCTGCGGGCAGGCTTGGTGGTTGTGAACGTCAATCCGCAGTACACGGCAGCCGAGTTGGAGTACCAGCTCAAGGACTCGGGCGCCGTGGCCATCGTGGTGCTGGAGAACTTTGCCCACACCGTGCAGGAGGTGCTGGACAAGAACCCGACGCTGAACCTGGCCGTCATTACGACCGAGGTCGGCGATATGTTTCCGGCGGTCAAGAAGCTACTCACCAACGTCGTGGTCAAGTACGCGAAGCATATGGTGCCTGCGTGGAAGATTTCGCGCACAACCGAGTTCAACGTGGCGTTGCGTGCGGGGCGTGGGCAGGACGTGGAGGACGTGCCGCTGAGCCATGACGACACAGCCTTTCTGCAGTACACCGGCGGCACGACCGGAGTGGTTAAGAGCGCTGTGCTGACACACGGCAACCTGGTGGCGAACGTGCAGCAGATGGGGGCGTGGATGGCGCGTGACTTGGTGGACGGCAAGGAGGTGTTCGTCTGTCCGTTGCCGCTGTATCACGTCTACGCGCTGACCTCCAGTCTCGTGTTCATGAGGATCGGCGCGCATACCGTCCTGGTGACCAACCCGAGGGACATGCACGCCTTCATCCACGATCTCAAGAAATACGCCTTCACGATCATCATCGCCGTTAATACGCTGTACCGGGCGTTGCTCGATGCGCCCGAATTTGCGGACGTGGACACGCACGCCCTAAAGTTGACCAGCGCCGGAGGCATGGCCGTGCAGCGCGTGGTGGCCGAACGCTGGAAGCAGCGCACCGGCGTGACCATCATCGAAGGCTACGGCTTGACCGAGGCCTCGCCGGTGGTGATCTGCAGCCCGCTGGACATTGAGGAGTGGACCGGAACGATCGGCATGCCGATTCCTTCGACGCAGGCCACCATCCTCGACGAGAGCGACAACGAACTCGCGGTCGGCGAGGTCGGAGAGATCAGCGTGCGCGGCCCGCAGGTCATGCGGGAGTACTGGAACCGCCCCGATGAGACCGAGAAGGTCTTCACCCGCGACGGGTGGTTGCGCACCGGCGACATGGGGTTCATGGACGAGCGCGGCTACTTCAGAATCACGGACCGCAAGAAGGACATCATCGTGGTCTCCGGCTTCAAGGTCTTCCCCAACCAGGTAGAAGATGTCGTCGCGCTGCATCCGGGCGTGGCCGAGGTCGGGGCGATCGGCACACTCGACGACAAGTCCGGCGAGGTCGTCAAGATTGTGGTGGTGAAGAGTGATCCGGCGCTCACGGAACAGGCCCTGCTCGAACATTGCCGGCAACACCTGACCGGCTACAAAGTGCCCAAGATCGTCGAGTTCCGCAGTGAGCCCCTACCGAAGTCCAACGTCGGCAAGATCCTGCGCCGGCGATTGCGCGACGCGCCTGCTCCGGCTGGCCCTGTCGCAGACGAGGCGATTCACCGGCCTCATACGGTTGATCCCGAGTGAGGGGCAAACCGGAAGTGTATTTCCGGAGATAGCTGGCGTGAACAGGTTCAGCATGACGGCGCTCCGTCACAATCAAGCATGAAAAGTGGGCCAAATCTGGACTTTCTGTTCCAACAACTTGTGGCGCTTTTCAAGGGAGGCCATGTCGTAACTTATCTGAACTGGACACAATGCTCAGAGCAGCATCCGCTCGTCACACGAGCCCCAAACCGGCATGTGGGAGATTACTCCCGAGTCGGCAACGGTTTACGAACGTGTTCGCTTCACTTGGACGATGAACGCCCGAACCGCTCTCGACCACCGGCGTAGGCTCTCCCCCAGCCGCTAAAGGAGGCGGCTTGGAATGAGAAGAAAAGCTACGCGCAAATCTGGGAATCTAAGACGGTCGAAGACAAAGCTGGGGCTTCCCGATCTGGATCACAGCAAGAGTGCCGTGTTGAACAGCCTTCGCTCGCCCGAATCGAAACGAGGATACCGGCACGCGATTGACGAGTTCATTCAGTGGTACTGCTCCGAGCCGCGCCTGTCCTTCAACAAGGTGGTGGTCACCCGCTATCGAATTTACCTTGAGGATCGCCGCCTCGCGCCCGGTACGATCAACGGACGGCTGGCGGCCGTGAGACGGCTCGCTTACGAAGCCGCAGATGCAGGCTTGCTGAGCCCTGAGTTGGCGGCCAGCATTCGGCGCGTGAAAGGTGTCAGAAAATTGGGCGTCAGACTGGGCAACTGGCTGACGGCTGAAGAGGCCCGTCGATTCTGGCAGGCTCCTTCGCCTGACACGATCAAGGGCCGACGAGATCGGGCGATTCTTGCGATCCTGCTTGGCTGCGGGCTGAGGCGGAGGGAACTGGCCGATTTGGAGTTTACCCATCTGCAACGGCACGATGAACATTGGGCGATCGTTGATCTTATTGGGAAGGGTGGGCATATCAGAACAGTCCCGGTACCCGATTGGGTCAAGGCCGCGGTTGATCTATGGGTCGTCGCCGCCGGCATATCAGCCGGGAGGTTGTTTCGCTGTGTCTGCCGTGCTGGCAAGTGCTGGGGTGTCGGCGTGACGGAGCGCGTTGTCTGGCATGTGGTCAAAGATTATGCGAAAAAGATCGGTCTGGGCCAAGTTGCCCCACACGACCTTCGTCGTTCGTGCGCGAAACTATGTCACACAGCGGGCGGAGAATTGAAACAGATTCAATTCCTCCTCGGCCACGTTTCGGTTCAGACTACGGAGCGCTACCTTGGTTGCAAACAGCGGATCAACGGACCGGTCAACGACCGGATCGGTATCGAACCGTAGCGCCGAGGGGTAATGGGCGACCCACTAACGCAGCGAGGTGCCGCGCCAAGGGAGCGACTTGCCGACTATTCGCTCAAGTGGATTTCCGCCGCGAAATGCGCCCGATAGCATTCGTAGACCCTGGGGCGTTTGAACTAAGCCTCCGGCGCGGCGGATGCTACCGCGTGGCTCGCCCGAGCATTGTCACTTGTGTAAGTTGTGGGTCACAAGGAGGCTTTTGTGACCCATCTTCGGCAGTTGATGTTGGACGAGCTCCAGCGTCGCAACTACGCTCAGAACACCGTCCGCGCCTACATCCACGCGGTGGAGGATTTTGCGAAGTACTTCCACCGTTCACCGGGCCGCCTCGGCCTAAAGCATATTCGCGAGTACCAGGTCCATCTGTTTCGCGATTGCAAACTCTCACCGGGTACGATCGAAGGTCGCACTGCCGCTCTGCGATTTCTCTTCGTCAAGACGCTGAGGCGACCGTACCTTCCCGATCACATTCCGTTTCCCAAGCGTCAAAGGCGGATGCCCACCGTACTGAGCCAGGAAGAGGTAGCGCGGCTCATTGCTTCCGCCCAGAACCTGATGCATCGCACCATGCTGATGACGCTGTATGCAACCGGCCTGCGCCGGGCTGAACTATGCCACCTCAAGGTCTCTGATATCGACAGCCAACGCATGGTGATTCATGTCCGCCAGGGAAAGGGTGGTCGTGACCGCGACGTCCTGTTGACCCCGAAGCTGCTGGAGACCCTGCGCGAGTATTGGCGCTGGATGAAGCCCAAGACCTATCTGTTTCCGGGTACGGTGAAGAACTGGCGGGCAGATGTGCCCATCACTGCGAAGGTGGTGTGGAAGGCCGTGAACGAGGCGGGTAAGCGCGCTGGCATCAGAAAGCGCGTCGCACCGCATTTGCTTCGACACAGCTTCGCGACCCACATGCTGGAAGCCGGCGCCGACCTGCGCACCATCCAGGTTCTGCTCGGCCATGCCAAGATCAGCGATACTGCACTCTACCTGCATCTGTCCCGCCGCCATCTGCAGGCGGTTGCCAGTTCGCTGGAAGCCATCGAAGTGTCCAGCCCGGACGAGGTGAAGCGCTCCAGGAGACTGAGGAAGCGATGAGCCGGCCCACCCTCGAGGTGGCCGACATCGTCCGCGCAGCGGGCGACAGCTTCTGGGACAAGCACAAGTCGCACTTTGCATGGGTGCATCGCAAGGTGCTCGATGCCATCGTTCGCTGCCGCACCGCGGCACTGGGCGGTCATCTCGATAAGTGCACTCGCTGCGGCCATCAGGCCATCTCCTTCAACTCGTGCCGCAATCGGCACTGTCCCAAGTGCCAGGGGAACGCGCGCGCCAAGTGGTTGGCCGCGCGTTCGGCTGAGCTGTTGCCCGTGCCTTACTTCCACATCGTCTTCACCCTGCCGCACGAACTCTGCTCTTTGATCCTCCAGAACAAACGGCTGCTCTACGATCTGCTCTTCCGCACCAGTGCCGCTTCGCTGCTGGAACTCGCTCGCGATCCACAGCACCTGGGAGCCGACATCGGATTCCTCGGCCTGCTCCATACCTGGGGACAGAACCTCCAGATTCATCCCCACGTACACTACATCGTTCCCGCCGGAGGTTTGGCCCTCGATGGTTCCAGATGGATAGACTCGTCGCCTCGGTTCTTCCTGCCCGTCAAGGCACTCAGCCATATTTTCCGCAAAAAGTTCTGCGAACAACTCTGTGAACTGTTCCAACAACATAGACTTCAGTTCCACAGTTCACTGCAGCAGATTGCCTCACCTGACGCCTTCAGCAACTTGCTCTCCCAACTTGAGCAAAAGGACTGGGTCGTCTACGCCAAGCCACCCTTCGGCGGTACCGAACAGGTTCTCAACTACCTGGCCCGCTACACCCATCGCGTCGCCATTTCCAACCATCGCCTCGTGGCCTTCGAGAACGATCGCGTCTCCTTCCGCTGGCGAGACTATGCCCATGGCGGCAAGAACCGGGTCATGACAGTTTCAGCCGACGAGTTCCTGCGCCGGTTTCTTCTCCACGTTTTGCCCAAAGGCCTGGTCCGCATCCGCCACTTCGGCCTGTTCGCAAACCGAAGACGGGAAACTGCCCTCGCACGCTGCCGCCAGTTGCTCGGCGCAGTTGCCTGCGCAGATCGCCCCGAACCAACGAACCAGGCGCGTTGTCCCGCCTGCTCAGGCACCATGCTGGTCATCGAACGGATGACGAGTGCTCAACTTTACTCCCGGTTAGACCTGAGCCTCCCTACCTTACAGAGGTGCTACGTTGACAGCTCATAGCACATCCAAAGTTGACGACGTCTCTGCGCCTGTCGATCGAGGGCATGCTCGCACATGCAAGGGCGTCGTCCGCCCAAAAGCTGTTCAAGTCCACTCCATACGGCGCCTGCTTACGCATGACAGAAGGCGATTCTGCTCATCTAAGCCACTCCCACTACGCTGTCGGTCGAGCTTTGCGCTCAAAACACTCCCAATCAGCCAGTCGACGCTATTGAAAATGCATAGGTAGATCACCGCATCCGCCGCAAACGCCGGCGGCTCAGTTCAAACGACTCTATCGAAACTGCCCCGGTCGAAAGAACCCGCCTCATCCTGCCTCGTCTGCCGGGGCAGTCCCGATAGAGACCTAACGTTTATCGTTACCAATAAGCTGATGGCTTCTGATTGACCAAGGACAGAGAAGCGGGGGCAGAATGGGAAGGGCGGCACCTCTACGGGAGGATTCGAGAAACTCCTGCTTCAGAGCCCTTTGGGTTCTGTAAGAAACCGAGCAGCCAATCTCGAATCTGATCCCGAACTCTGCGGAAGGTTTCCAGTTGTCCTCCGTTGGGAGCGGTGGCGGGATCTTCGAAGCTGTGATGCAGACGTGTGGTTCCACCAGGAAAAATCGGACAGGATTCCTTTGCGTTATCGCAGACGGTGATCACATAATCGAATTGTTGTCCTGCGAATCCGATCACGAGAACGCGCCTAGAGAAGGAGACTAATTATGAAAGTCATCATTGTTGGTGGAGTGGCTGGGGGTGCGTCGTGCGCGGCGCGGCTCCGCAGGCTTGATGAAAAAGCAGAGATCCTCATGGTCGAACGCGGAGCTTACGTCTCGTATGCGAACTGCGGGCTGCCTTACTACGTCGGCGGAGTAATCCCCAAGGAGTCGAGCTTGCTGGTCGCGAGCGTACAGCTTTTCCGAGCGCACTTTGCGATCGATGCGAGGACTAACTGCGAAGCGATCTCCATCTCGCCAAAGAAAAAAACGGTAGACCTGCGCAATGTCAAGACCGGCGAGGTTACAACCGAGTCCTACGACAAACTGGTGCTTTCGCCCGGGGCGCCTTCGGTTCGTCCGCCGCTGCCCGGCATCGATCTGCCGGGGATCTTCCATGTCAGGACCGTCCCGGACGCCAGGGCGATTCGCGAGTGGGTGGAACGAGGCACGACTTTCCTGAGCGGGATGTCCAACTATTCGGGAATCCAGATGGTGAAGCCTGTACGCCATGCGGTGGTGGTCGGCGGTGGCTTCATCGGCCTCGAGATGGCGGAAAACCTCGTCCATCTCGGCTTCGACGTGACTCTCGTCGAGATGCTCGACCAGGTCCTCGCCCCTATGGATCGCGAGATGGCGAATCTTGTCGAAGGACATCTGACGAGGAACGGTGTGCACCTGGCGCTCAATGACGGAGTGGCAGGATTCACACAACTAGATGGCGGCGCGTTGGAAGTGCAAACGAAGTCAGGCAAGAAGTATCCGGCCGACATCGTGATCCTCGCGCTTGGCGTACGACCCGACACGACGCTGGCCAAGGCGGCCGGTCTCGAGATCGGCGAGCGCGGCGGTATCCGTGTTGACGAGCACATGCGTACCAGCGATCCAGACATCTTCGCCGTTGGCGACGCTATTGAGGTGAAAGACTTCGGGACCGGACAGTGGAGCCTCATTGCGTTGGGGGGGCCCGCGAACCGGCAGGGCCGCATCGCGGCCGATGTCATCGCAGGGCGCGATTCCCGTTACCGTGGCACCCAGGGAACTTCCATCATCGGGCTGTTCGGTGGCGCCGCCGCGTGGACTGGGGTCAGCGAGAAAACGCTCAAGAGGCTTGGCGACGAAGACTACGAAAAGGTTTATCTCTTCCCGAATTCGCACGCCGGCTATTACCCGGGCGCGAAGTTCATTGCATTGAAGTTCATCTTCCGGAAATCCAACGGAAAGGTCCTCGGGGCGCAGGCGCTCGGCCTTGACGGACCGGCGGTGGACAAGCGGATCAGCGCACTGGCCATGGCCATTCAGATGGGCGCGACCATCTACGACCTTGAAGAATCTGAGCTTTGCTACGCGCCCCAGTTTGGCAGCGCGAAGGACCCCGTCAACTTCGCCGGAATGATCGCCGCAGACGTGCTTCGCGGCGACATGCCGCTCACTCACTGGAACTCCACCGACAGTGCATTCCTGCTGGACGTGCGCGAACCCATAGAACTGGCCGTCGAGAGCGTGCCCGCCGCCACCAATATACCGATGGGCCAGCTTCGCTCGCGCCTTGGCGAGCTGCCCCGCGACCGCAAGATCCACGTCATTTGCCGCTCGGCTCAGCGTGCTTACTATGCCACTCGCATTCTCTTGCAGAACGGATTCAAAGCTCGAACCATCTCCGGCGGAATGCTGTCACGCGCCATGCTCACCGTCGATCTGAAGTCAAGGCAGGCGAACAAAGCCGAATAAAAAGGCGCACGGGCGAAGAGACGCCGCGGCCGATGGACCACCGATGCGGGGAGCGAAAGTTGCGCTCAGGTCCACCGGACACAAAATCTGCTTCGGCGCGAATTCCGACACCGTGTCAGCCCTCCTACTCGGGAGCCGCTTGATCGATAACTGGCTGCGACTCAATGGATAAACGCTGCGGAGTATCAAACTGTTGCAGGAATTTACGTGAGGCGATGCGTTGCCTCGGGTGTAATGTATTTGCGCTTGGTGTGTCTCGTGGCGATTATTAACCGGCACCTGGCGCACGCGTTGGTACTCCCTTTGTGCAATTTTGGCGAGTACTGCCTCGGGAGCTCCTGATTTACCCACTCGCCTGTAACGATTTCGACTCCTGATGCGTTTATCCTAATAGCAACTTCTGGCTAAATGCCGTTTCGCCGAGGAGACTTCGCTGTGCCTCTCTATGATTACCAGTGCCGCAGCTGCGGCAGCAGTTTCGAGATGCTCCGTCGCATGCAGGACGACGATCGCGATGTGCGATGTCCGGATTGTCATTCGGAGCTGATTGACCGGTTGTTCTCTACGTTTGCCACGGGTGGATGCAGCAGCTCAGGCTCCAGCCGCTTTCGGTGAGGGGCCTGAAGAGCGGCCGGTCGGCCGCGACACGGATCACGTCATAGGATGGTGTTTGGAAATTTCGTCTAGCCAGGCTGCGCGTGTTGCAGTCGAATCTGCCACTGGAGGACATTGATGCACGATCGCGTTTTCAAGCACACAGAAGCGCACAAACTGGAAGATCCAGAACGTTTGCGTTGGCTCTCGCCAGCCGAGGTCATCAGCCATTTGCGCCTTTTGCCGGGAATGAAGATAGCTGATATCGGAGCGGGGACTGGCTACTTCAGTATCCCGATTGCCCGTGCCTTGGGCGATGTGGGTCAGGTATTTGCTGCTGATCTGCAGCCGGAGATGCTGGAATTGCTGCGTCAGAAGCTGTCGCAGCAGGATGCCCCCGGAAATATCAAACTATTACAAGGAGAGGCTTCAGGGCTTCCTCTGCCTGACCGCTCCGTGCATATGGCGTTTTACGCCAACATCTGGCATGAGCTGCCGAACCATGATGCCGCATTCGCGGAAGCTGTACGCGTGTCCGTTCTTGGGGGCAAGATCGCGATTCTGGACTGGAGAGATGACTGTTCCCCTCCTCCAGGGCCGCCGCAGGAACATCGGATTTCTGACGAGGCGGTGGTCGCCTTTCTGAAGACCAAAGGCTGTCGAAGGGTGGCCTCCCGACACGTGGGCCAGTACGGATACATGGTTACCGCGGAGCTAACGCCTGCGCCATAAGCCTGCGTAGGCGCTGGTAGAGACAGAGATGGTGGCTCTGCACAGCGCAATTTTCTGGCAACTCAAAATATCGGAATACTGCTGTTACGCAGGAGGCGATGAACCCTTCGTCTAATTTGATCCGAGAAAACAGCGACCAGCACCGGCTTGAGGCGATCTGGCAACGGGCACGGGAGCAGAACGATAATGGCAAAACCCGTAACGCGCTCGACGCAATAGACAAAGACGATGCGTTCGCAATGCTTGGGGCGGCCCTTCAGCGTATGAAATTGTTCGAGGCGGCAGCGGATCGCGATCAAGCGAACGGACTGGAGATCGGCCAGAAAACTGCAGAGAAAATCGAAAATGTCTGGATATTCTCCGGTGTCGGCACACTTCAAACAGCGGTCAAGGCGCCAAACCCGGAGAAGAACTACAAGGGCGACAATCCCGCTCTCATCAAGGAATTCCTCAAGTGGGGCAATCGCCGACGCTTCATGCACGGTCTCTTGGTTGCCCAGAGAATTGCAGAAGCGCGCAGCGGAAAGCAGATCCCGGGCAAGCTCATAAGTGATTCCCAGGCAGATCGGCAGCGTGCTGAGGTTGTGCGAGACTTCATGCGAAATTACGGGCCGATGATTACGTTTGGCGGCTTCTTCGCAGAAAACGATGAGGCGAAAACAGAGCGATCTCGGCCAACCAATGGCATCCCGCCAGAAAAGTTCGTGATTGTTGAGCCTGCGCCCGGCGAGCCGGAATGGAAGACCACCACGGACCAAGTGAAGCATTTCCAGGAGGCCTTGGCCGTTCGGGGGATGACGGTTGCGCTGGTCTCGGACGACATCCATCTCAACCGAATCCTTCACATTGCCGGGCACTTTCATAATTACCTGCCGAAAGGATGTCCGCTGTACCTCTTCCCCAGCGTCCTCCCAGAGTACGGTCGGCAGGAATACGAAGATATGGAATTGCAGGGTTTACTGGCTTACGTATATCGCGATCAAGTGGCCGCTGGGCAGGCATATATCCACACCCTGCAACGATAAAAATCGCTGTAACGGATCGGTGTCCCAGGGCGATTGTTTTGTAGATAAGAAGGATGCCGGAAGTGTAGTTTAGCAGTCCCGGGGGCATGGACCAATGAGCGAAAAAACGGCACCCCAACCCGCCTCTGACAAAAGGCCCGGCGAGTCAGCTTGGGCAGAAACAACCTCAAAACCAGAAGAAACTGAAAACCGCTAAGGGGATGTTCATAGAAGTGAATCGCACAGCAAAGAGACTTGGCTTGGCACCGCGGGGGCCTCTCCGATAACCTAGGAGTATGCGTGGCGATGTTGAAAAAGCCCTGCAACTTATAAAGGCGTGAGCAGCCGGGTCTGATAGCTCATAGTGAGTAGAGCCGCTTGGGCACGGGCCCTCATTTCCCGCAGATCATGACCTTGGATCGCCCGGCCGGGGCCACGACTTTTTCGACGCTCGCGAAATACCGTTCCAGCACCTCCTGCTCGCGACGAAGAAAGTTAATGGCCCGTCCGGCGCCGATAAAGGCGAGGCGGAGGTAAAAGAGCGCTCTTACGAAAGGGTTTGGGGGAACGTCATGTTCCATCATGAGAAAGGCTCCCTTGGGCTTCAGCACGCGAACAATCTCCTCCAATGCCCGGTTCTGCGTGTCCCCCTTGAGCTCGTAGAAGGCGTGCGAACAGATGACAGCATCGAAGATGCCGGTCGCGAAGGGAAGGGACCCTACGTCGGCTTCCACGAGATAGATGTTGGCAAAGCTCCTGGTCTTTTGCTGGGCGACCTTCAGCATGCCGTGGGAAAAATCCACGCCGACAACTTGCCCTTCAGGGCCAACCTTTGCTTGCAGGAGCGGCAGAAGCGTAGCTGTACCGGTGCAGAGGTCGAGAACCACGCCGCCGTTCTGTGTTGGGAGCCGATCAACCAGGAACTTCCTGGCCAAGCCCTGCTTGTCGCGGGAATGGAGGGCAACAAAGCCGTCGTAAAATCTGGAGAACCAGTCGTAGTAGACCCGTCTTGCGCGTCTCATGAGTCTTCACACGCCCGCAGAGCGGCCGTTCCTCTCCTGACCATGCCTACGAAACCCGAACGGACAAACCGGCTCGGAGCGCCACCACGGCGCTCCCAAACTGATTCTGTAAAGCGCCAGTGGCTTCGAACCCCGTGCAGTGACATGGCGCAATCAGCTCGACCCCGAACGCGCGCAAGTTTTCTGTTGTTGCCTTGATGCGTTCGGCCGATGCCCGAAAGAGATGCAGACCTCCAATGACGGCGACAATGCGGCTGTTTCCGATCAACTCTTGGGCATAGTTCAAGGTGTTAATCAGACCCGAATGTCCGCAGCCAGTTATAACTACCCAACCGCGAGGGGTTTCGATCAGCAGCGCCTGATCGTCGACCAGGGGATCGGGCCGGGTGCAGTTTTCGTCCAGGAAGAAGGGATCGGGTACATCTTCGTACTCATTTCGCCGAGGAATCGCACCGGTTACTATCAGCCCGGGAGCGATTTCGGTGGGTCGCGGCGATTCGACAACGTCACCTACCCTCGAGCGCAGCGCCCGCTCCGACGCGGGGGATATGCCGATCGCTCGGTGTGGAGGCGTCTTCTCGCGCTGGTACTTGCCGCTCAATGCTGCGGGATGAATATAGATCTTGCCGCGAAATCCAGTCGCCACGAGCTCGGCGACACCGCCTGTATGATGGAAGTGGCCGTGACTGATGACCAGGGCCTCGGCGGTTGCAAGGTCGATTCCGAGCAGGCGCGCGTTTTGTAGCAGCGTATGCCCCTGGCCGGTATCGCACAGGATTCGGCGCTCGTCCGCCTCAATCCACAATGCAAGCCCCCACTCGCCTGCAGTGTCGAAAGTGCCGGCGGTATTCTCAACAATCGCGGTGATATTCAGATTTTGAACCATATAGCGAATTCGGCGTACGCCGCCTCCTACTGGTCGGTACTGTACGATGGATCACCTATTCAGTGCACGCTGCTCACATCGCAGGGTTCCACCTTCCCTGAGTCCCTGATCTCTAACTACGTAGCGAATGTCAGCGGCGGTCACTCTTTCCCGGTTCACCGCGCGCGCGAGCGTCGGGACTGTGACGTTATTGCAACCGCCCACTCATTGGCGTTTTGTGCGGCTTACGGTTCCTAACCCAGGTAAATTCACACTCTAAACGCGATCCTCCATTGTGCCCAAGGGACGATCAGGCTGTGCTTCGGTCTCCGCGGCTAGATACCGTTGGCGGTCCTTTCGTCGACACTCGACGGAACAGGTATTGCATCGACTCTATTGGCCTTTCACTGTGGGATAGCCCTTGTACACCCAGTCAGCCCCGAAGTTGTCGGCAATGTAGAGCACCTTCACCTTGGTGAAGCCCGCTTTGTGCAGTTGGTAGTAGGCGGGACGCACGTTGGGACAGTGATTCCAGGGGCAGCACCCGCAATAAAGAACGATGAACGTGTTCCGCGGCAGAGGCTTCACTCGTCTTAGCAGAGATTCCATACCCTGCGAATCCGAACTGGGACCGATGTACTCGGAGCCGGGAATGTGCGCCTGCATATACAGAAGATGAGGACCGATGTTGAGGATCAGAGGTTTCGCGGCCTTGGGCGACTGCAGAATGTTGACCAGAGCTTCAGGATTGATCAGTTGGGTGCTGCCTGGCAATAAGTTGGCCGCAGACTCAGCGTCCGTTTCGGGTACTGAGGTTGCGCTATGACCAGTTTGACCGTTTGCCAAGGCGTGACGGGTGGGTATAAACATTGCAGCTGAGAGCCCGAACACAACAATGAGCGAGACAGACCTGACTGAGGTTCTCACAAGAGTGCCTTTCCATAAAGTGAAGTCAACCGTTGCGGACATTCAGCCGCAACACAGAAGCATAAACTAAGGCGAACATTCGCACGTACAGAGATCCGTCCCTGCCTGATTGGTTCTTGTTTTCCCTTGATTTCGCGCGGCGTATTGAATCTCTGCGGGGGTGCTCGGGAGGCGTGGTAGTAGTAGCTTCTTGCCCCTCGCCCAAGTGACCTTTCGACGTAAATGAGCGTTCATGGTAACGCTGGAGTTGCGCCCCATGAGGGCGCAAACAGAATCGCGTCCTGAATGAAGCTT
>PLXE01000036.1 GCA_003151335.1 Acidobacteriaceae bacterium | reverse complement strand
TGCAGAACACTTCCGGCACCATGCTGGCGCAGATCATGAAGGTCGCCTCCAACAGTCATACATGGACCCAGAAGACGTTTGACCTGACTCCCTACAAGGGTCAGACCATCCGCATCTACTTCAACGACCATCAAGACGGCTACGGGGACCTGACGTATATGTACCTCGACGACGTTTCGGTGATCACCCACTAAAACCGTTCATCTACCGGGCGCCGCCATGCGCAAGCGGGCGGCGCTCTTTTTTTGCCGTAGAGACGACAGCCGCTTCACGTGGAACGCCATATCGCCGCACCCTCCCCTCGCCGACCGTTCCGGCCAGGGCCACATTGTCGCTTGACATTCCATAAGCGATGTTATAAATATGCATACGTCTGTATAGTTATGCTATGTCGAAACTCTCGCGCCATACTGCCATTCGCGACCTGGTTGCCGATCGGAAAGTAACCAGCCAGGAAGAGCTGCGCCGGCTGCTCTACAAGGGCGGGCACCGGGTGACGCAGGCGACCCTGTCGCGCGACATGCATGAATTGCGGCTGGTGAAGACCGCGGAAGGCTACAAGCTGCCCCAGGGCGAGGTCGCTGAAGCCTTTCTGCCGTCCATCGAGCGGCTGATTCATGAGTTTGTTTACGAAGTGAAGACCGCGCAAAACCTGGTGGTGGTGAAGACCAGCGCCGGCAGCGCGCAGCCGGTATCGGCGGCCATCGACGCCGAGGAGTGGGAGGAAGTCGTGGGCACTATCGGTGGCGATGACACCATTCTGGTCATCGTCCACGATGCCAGAGTCGCGGAGAAGCTGGCCAGGCGTATTCGGGCGTATTTCGCGTAAGGGTCGGGGTGAGGCCCGCACTGCATTGAAAGCTATGAATGTCTCGTCTGAGGGACGCCCTTCTGATCGGGAGCTTCCACAATAAAGATGAATGCCGCTCTACAACCCGCTGTGTTTGGCGCGACCGGCTACTCCGGCTTAGAGCTGGTGCGTTTACTCGCGCATCATCCCGGAGTCAAGAAACCGCTGCTCTTCTTCCCGCAGCGCAACGGCGAGAGTGCTGGGTACAGCGATTTGAGCGAAGCCTATCCGCAACTGGCGGGCAACGGCGGATTTCCATTCGAGAGGTTCTCGTGGCAGCGGATGAAACATGCCGGGGTAGATATCGTGTTCCTGGCGACGCCGCACGAGTTCTCGCGCGAGTGGGTCCCGGAGGCGGTCGGGCGCGGCTTGCGCGTGATCGATCTGAGCGGGGCATGGCGTTTGAAGCAGTCAGCGAATCGTGAAGTGTACGGATTCAACGATGCCAATGCACACGACGCATCGCTCCTTGATCAGGCTGCGGTGTACGGATTGCCCGAGTTGCATGCTGAGGCGATCAAAGCCGCCGTCTTGCTGGCGAATCCGGGATGTTATCCGACATCGATCATTCTGGCTGTGGCTCCGTGGATTCGCTCTGGATACGTGGATGTTGAGCACGGCGTCATATGCGACTCGAAGTCCGGGGTTTCAGGGGCAGGGAAGACGCCGTCGGCGAAGACGCACTTCGTAGAAGTCGACGGCGACTTCAGCGCTTACAACGTTTTTGGACACCGGCACACTGGCGAGATGCTCGAGCAGCTTGGGCTCAACGATGGATCGTTGCAGTTCACGCCGCATTTGCTGCCGATTCCGCGCGGCATTCTCTCCACTATCTATGTGAAGCTGGCGAAGGTTGTGCCGGCAGAAGAATTGGAGCAATGCCTGCGCGAGTTCTACGCGGGCAAGCCCTGGGTGCGCGGCTTCGGCGCGGCGCGCTTGCCGCAGATCAAGTTTTCGCGCAACACCAATTTCTGCGACATCGGATTTTCGCTGGCGCCCGACGGCAAGCGGGCGGTCGTGGTGTCGTGCCTCGACAACCTGTTGAAGGGCGCTGCCGGCCAGGCCGTGCAGAACATGAATCTGATGTTCGGTTTCGACGAGAAAGCAGGGCTGCAGTGAAACTGGTGATCAAGATTGGCGGCGCGGCTCTCGACGACAAAGAGCTGGTCAAGAAGTTTGCCAGGACCATCCCCAGCCTCTGGCGTGAAGGTCACAAGCTGGTGATCGTTCACGGCGGAGGAGCGGCGCTGAGCCGCACCCTGAAGCAACTCGGTTGCGAAACCACTTTCATTGACGGCTTGCGGGTCACCGATGCGCAGACGCGCGATGTGGCCGTGATGGTGTTGGCCGGGCAGCTGAACAAGCGGCTGGTGGCGTCGATCGGCGCCGCCGGACAGCCATCGCTAGGACTGTGCGGCGGCGACTTGCAAATGTTTCGCGCCACCAAAAAACAGCAACCCGATCTCGGTTATGTCGGCGAAATCTGCTCGGTTGACGCGCAGTGGATCGAGCGACTGTGGAACGCCGGCATCGTGCCGGTGGTGTCGAGCCTGGCGCTCGGGGTTGACGGCGAGTACTACAACATCAACGCCGATCACATGGCGTCGGCGTGCGCGGTGGCGTGCGGCGCGGATGCGCTGATCTATCTCACCGATGTGGCCGGCGTCAAGGATGCTGAAGGCGCGGTCATTCGCTGGCTCGACGTGAAATCGATTGCGGCCATGGTGCAGCAAGCGACGGTCAGCGGCGGCATGTTGCCCAAACTGGAGGCTTGCATCAAGGCGCTGAAGCGGGGCGTGGCGCGCGTTCGCATCCTGCCCGCGGAACACGCGGAGGTGTTGCCCGGCTTCTTCAGCGATCCGATTGAATGCGGCACAGAGGTCATTGCGAGCAGCTTAGCAACTAACTGCTAAGTGCTAAGTGCTAAGTGCTAAGGGAGACACCACATGATTGCTACTTCAGTTCCCGCGGGCCTAGGTCCCCAGCCGTACACGCAACGCAGCGTTTCCGGACGCGACCTGATCTCGATCCAGGATTTCGCGCCGGAAGAACTCGCTTGTGTGCTGGAGCTGGCAACGGCGATGAAAGCGCGCCCCGCGGACTATCGCGGCACGCTGGCTGGCAAACAAATTGTCTTGTTCTTCGAGAAGCCTTCGCTGCGCACCCGCTTGACGTTTGAGGCTGGCATCACCAGTCTCGGCGGCGTGTCGTTTTTTGTCGATCAAACGCAGTCGCGGCTGGGCGCTCGCGAGAGTCTCAGTGACGTGGCCCATAACCTGGAGCGCTGGGTTGATGGCGTGGTGCTGCGGACGTTCGCCCACGAGACCGTCACGACCATGGCAACGCACGCTTCGATCCCGGTGATCAACGCCCTGAGCGAACTGGAGCATCCCTGCCAGGCACTGGCCGACATGCTGACCTTGCAGGAACATTTCGGCGACCTGCGCAACGTGCGTCTCGCCTATGTCGGCGATGGCAATAATGTTGCGCACTCGCTGATGCTGGCGGCAGCCAGCCTGGGAGCGACCATCTCGGTGGGAACGCCCCAAGGATACGAGCCGAGCGAAGCCGTCTTGAGCGCAGCGCACAAATTGGCGGCGGCCTCGGGTGGCGCAGTGCAGGTCGTCAACGATCCCATCGAGGCGGTCGCTGGGGCCGACGCGGTTTATACCGACGTGTGGGCCAGCATGGGCCAGGAAGACGAAGCCGCCGAGCGCCGCGAGATATTTCTGCCCTTCCAGGTGGACCCGAAGCTGTTCTCTGATGCCGCGAAACATGCGCTGTTTATGCACTGCCTACCGGCGCATCGTGGTGATGAAGTGGCGGCGGCGGTGATCGATTCGCCGCGTTCGGTGGTCTTCGACCAGGCGGAGAATCGCCTGCATGTTCAAAAAGCCATCATGGTTTTGTTGCTGGAAGGCGGCGTTCATCGCTTCCCGCCGAGGAGTTCCTATGCGTGAGAAAGTCGTACTGGCGTATTCCGGAGGGCTCGATACCTCCATCATCATTCCGTGGCTGAAGGAAAACTATGACTGCGATGTCATCGCTTACGTTGCTGACGTGGGGCAGGGCGACGACCTGGACGCGGTGGTTGAGAAAGCATACGCGACCGGCGCCAGCAAGGCGATCGTGGAAGATCTGCGTCACGAGTTCCTGACCGACTACGTCTTTCCCGCGATCCAGGCGGGCGCGGTGTATGAGCACAAGTACCTGCTGGGCACGTCGCTGGCGCGGCCGATCATTGCGAAGTACCAGGTCGCGGCCGCGGTGCGGGCAGGCGCGACCGCGGTGGCGCACGGCTGCACCGGCAAGGGCAACGACCAGGTGCGCTTCGAGCATGCGTACCAGGCGCTGGCGCCCGAGCTGAAGGTGATTGCCCCGTGGCGCGAGTGGACGCTGCAGTCGCGCGAAGACTGTCTCGACTACGCGGAGCAGCATGGCATCTCGGTGGCGCAGAGTCGCGAGAAAATCCACAGCCGCGATCGCAATTTGCTGCACGTCAGCCATGAAGGCGGCGAACTGGAAGATCCCAACAACCCGCCGCTCGCGACTACATGGACGTGGACGAAGTCGCCGCAGGAGGCGGACGATAGAGTTGAACAGGTGACCATCGAATTCAACTACGGTGTGCCCTTTGCGGTGAATGGCGCCATCCTGGATCCAGTAGCGATTGTGGAAGTACTGAACGAAATCGGCGCACGCAACGCGATTGGCCGTGTCGATCTGGTGGAAAACCGGTTCGTGGGAATCAAGTCGCGCGGGTGCTATGAGACGCCCGGCGGCACCCTGCTGCTCACCGCCCATCGCGAGCTTGAGGCGCTGTGTCTGGACCGCGACCTGTCGCACTTCAAACAACACATCGGTCTAAAGTACGCCGAGATCGTGTACTTCGGCCTGTGGTTTACGCCGTTGCGCGAGTCGCTGCAGGCCTTTGTGGAAAGCACGCAGAGCGATGTCAATGGCAAGGTGACGCTGGAGCTTTACAAAGGCAACATCGAAGTCACCGGCCGCAAATCGCCGACGTCCTTGTACCGGCCCGATATTGCCAGCTTCACCATGGGGGACGGCTACCAGCAGAAAGATGCGGAGGGTTTCATTCGTATCCTGGGCCTGCCGGCGCGCTCGCGGGCGCTGGTTCATGCGGAGAGTTTGAAATGAAGATGTGGTCGGGCCGTTTCGGCCAGGCGCAGAATCCTGACTTTGAGCAGTGGCAGCGCTCGTTCCCATTCGACCGCGCGCTGCTGCCCTACGAGGTGGCGGCCAGCAAGGCCCATGCGGCCGCGCTGGCAGCGGCGGGCGTGCTGAGTGAGCGTGAGCTTGCGGCAACGCTGTCCGCTCTGGATCAGATCGAGGGCGAAGGCGGGCCCCAGGATGACGATCCCACGATCGAAGATGTGCACCACTTCGTCGAGAAGCGACTGGTGGAGTTGGCCGGTGAGGTGGGTTACAAGCTGCACACCGGGCGCAGCCGCAACGAGCAGATTGCGACCGACCTGCGGCTGTATGTGCGCGAGCAGATCGACGCCATATCGCAAACGCTGCTGGAGTTTCTGGGCGAATTCGTGGAGCAGGCGGAAGATGCCGGCCAGAACGCGATGCCGGCTTACACGCATTTGCAGCGAGCGGAGCCCGTTCTGGTGGCACATTGGCTGCTCGCCTATGTTGAGATGTTCCTGCGCGATCTGGACAGGCTGGCCGATTGCCGCAAGCGTATGAACGAATGTCCGCTGGGTTCGGGAGCGGTGGCAGGCACAATTCTGCCGCTCGATCGCGAGGCCGTGGCGAACGAGTTGCAGTTTGACTCGCCCACTGCCAACAGCATCGACGCAACCAGCGACCGTGACTTTGCCATTGAGTTTGTGCAGGCGCTGTCGGTCGTGGCGTTGCATCTGAGCCGGTGGGCCGAGGAGTTGGTGCTGTTCTCGACCACCGAGTTTGGCTTCGTGAAGTTGCCGGAGCAATTTTCGACGGGTAGCAGCGCCATGCCACAGAAGAAGAATCCGGACGCGCTGGAACTAGTTCGCGGCAAGGCCGGAAGAGTATTTGCCAACGCCACGGAGCTGTGGATTGCGGTCAAAGGACTGCCCCTGGCTTACAACAAAGACCTGCAGGAGACGCAGCAGCCGGTTTTCGCCGCGGCTGGTCAGGTATCGAGTATGTTGCGCGTGGCGACTGGATTTCTGGCGGTGGTTTCATTCGACGGCGAGCGGATGCAGCAGGCGGCGAGTGGCGGATTCATGAACGCTCTGGCGCTTGCGGCACTTCTGGTGCGGCGGGGAGTTCCGTTCCGTCAGGCACACGAGCAGGTGGGGCAAGCCGTTCGCCTCGGCCTGGAGAAAAGTTGCGCATTGGAGCAACTGTCGAAGCAAGACTACGCGCAGTGTGGCATCGCCGCCGATGCCGAACTGTTCCGCGCGTTGGCGCTGGAGGAAGTCCTGGCGATTCACGATGTGCCGGGAGGGACCGCGCCGTTGCGGGTCCGGGCGGCATTAGCAGCGATCAAGGAGAAGCTATCCATCTACGCAGGAGCCGCCCATGCAGGCACGTAGCGCAACCCTTCCCGACGCCATCGGCATCGAGCAAATGATTCAGGTCCACGTGGCCGACGGTACGCTGCTGCCGCGCTCGCTGGCGGAGATCTGCGAGAACATTCGCGACTTCGTGGTGGTTGAGCTGGATGGTGAAGTCGTCGGATGTGGCGCGCTGCATTTGTACGGAATGCACCTGGCCGAAATTCGCTCCATCACGGTGACGGCCAAAGCGAAGGGCAAAGGCGCAGGCCGGGTGCTGGTTGACGCGCTGTTGATGGAGGCGAAACGGCAGAGCGTGACCTGCATCTGCCTGTTCACGCGCATCCCCGACTTCTTCGGCCAAATGGGTTTCCAGGTTGTGGACAAAGAAGCGCTGCCCGACAAGATGCACAAAGATTGTCTGAAGTGCCCGCGCCTTCATGCCTGCGATGAAACGGCGATGTACCTCGGCGCTCTGCCGAAACACGCGCCCGGCGCCATGTCGGCGCGATCGGCTCTTGAGTTCGTGCAGATTGCACAGTGGCAAAGCTAGGGCGACTGCGTCCCGATGCCTCACCCTCTGTGCCCTGCTCCCAATGCTGACCGCTCCTCTTTCCTGCCGCGACAATCCACTTTGGGCTGCTCACCATCGCGTGCGGGCCGCATCCGCGCTGGCGTAGAATACGAACATTCGGCAGCATTCGGTCCGCTTGCGAGGATGGCGGCCGTGACCCTGGAGGTATCCAGCCTTTGAGCAAACTTCCGCAGACCCTGGGCGAGCTTCGCAGCAACTCGCAGTTTTCCGAGCAACGGGTGCGCAACCGCCGCGTCAAGGATGAAATGCGTGACAACCTGATCGCGCGCTTGCGCAGCAGCGGGCCCATCTTCCCCGGCATTGTCGGCTACGACGACACGGTGGTGCCGCAGATCGTGAACGCGGTACTGTCCCGGCATAATTTTATTCTGCTCGGATTGCGCGGGCAGGCGAAGAGCCGCATCCTGCGGGCGCTTGCGGGGCTGCTCGATCCGCATGTGCCGTACCTGAGCGGCTGCGAAATCCACGACAATCCTTACGCGCCGATTTGCCGCCGCTGCCGCGAATTGCTGGCCAACAATCCCGACGACGCGCCCATTTCTTACCTGGCCGCCGATGATCGCTACGTGGAAAAGCTGGCGACCCCCGACGTCACTATCGCCGACCTGATCGGCGACATCGATCCCATTAAGGCGGCCAAGGGCGGCTACGAGCTGGGCAGCGAGTACACGGTCCACTATGGCCTGTTGCCGCGCGCCAATCGCGGCATCTTTGCCATCAACGAGCTGCCTGATCTCGCCGGCAAGATCCAGGTTGGCCTGTTCAACATCATGCAGGAAGGCGATGTGCAGATTAAGGGCTACCCGGTGCGCATGCCGCTCGACGTGGCGCTCGTCTTCAGCGCCAATCCTGAGGATTACACCGCGCGCGGCAAAATCATTACGCCGCTGAAGGACCGCATCGGCTCTGAAATTCGCACGCATTATCCGGCGACCATCGAAGAGGGAATTGCCATCACCGCGCAAGAAGCATGGACGGCGCGCAGTGGCCTGCAACTGCAGCTTCCCGAATTCGTGAGCCAGGTGATCGAACAGATTGCGTTCATCGCCCGCGAAGACAAGCGCATCGACAAGCGCTCTGGGGTGAGCCAGCGGCTGCCCATCAGCGCCACGGAAAACGTCATCTCCAATGCCGAGCGGCGCGCCATTCGTTCCGGCGAGAAGCTGGTGGTCCCGCGCATCGGCGACATTTACGCCGCGCTGCCGGCGATGACCGGCAAACTCGAACTGGAATACGAAGGCGAACTGAAGGGCGCCGACAACGTGGTGCGCGAGATCATTCGCGCCGCAGTCGCTCGCACCTATGACAAATATTTTCACGGCAACAGCAACATGAACCAGGTGGTGCAGTGGTTCGATCTGGGCGGCGAGATCCAGATGCGCGACTCGGCCAGCGCGCAGGAGATGCTGCACAAACTGCGCAGCATTCAGGGACTGCTGGATAAGTTGAGCGACCTGGGCCTGAGCGGGAAAGAGCCGTCGGAGGTGCTGGTCTCGGGCGCAGAGTTCATTCTCGAAGGCCTGTACGCGCACAAAAAAATTGGACGCAGCGAGGAGCGTATGTTTACCGCGGGCGAGAAGCAGCCGCCGCGCGAGAAGTCACGCGTCCGCGACGACGAGGACGGCGAGCGCGAGGTTCGCCGCCAGCGCAGGCCGTTTAATTAGGGGTCAGTGGCTAGTGGATAGTGGCTAGTGGATAGTGGCTAGAAGAAACTGCAGCGACTCAGCGCTTCCTTGATTGCTAACGGCTAATTGCTAAGAGCTAACGGCTGATGGCCAGATTCATCAAGTACAAAAAATACGTTCCCGAGCCCGCCTCCGAGATGAGCATGGAGGACCTGCTCAGCGCGCTCTCCGACTACCTGCTGCAAAGCGGTTTCCAGCAGCAGTACATGGACTTCTACGACCTCAAAGACGCGGAGCAGACACTCGACGACCTGCGCCAGGCCATCGCCGACGCGTTGCTCAACAGCGACATGCTCGACCGGCAAATGCGCGAGCAGATCGAAACCATGAGTCCCGAGCAGATGGAAGATCTGATCGAGCAGCTCATCGAGCGCATGGAGCAGGAAAACTACATCAACGTCGATCAGCCGCATGATCCTTCGCGCAGCTCGACCGCCGGTGGACAGGTCGGTGACGCCCGCCAGAATGATGGCGGGCAGGCGCGCTTCGAGATCACCGACAAGGGGCTCGACTTCCTCGGCTTCCGCGCGCTGCGCGATCTGCTGGGCTCGCTCGGCAAGTCGAACTTTGGCCGCCACGACACCCGCGACCAGGCCACCGGCATCGAGGCCAGCGGCGCATCCAAGACCTACGAATTCGGCGACACGCTGAACCTCGACATCACCGCCACGTTGTCGAGCGCGATCCAGCGCGAAGGCATGCACCTGCCGCTGAACATCGAGTACAGCGATCTTCAGGTTCATCAGTGCGAGTACCAATCGTCGTGCGCCACCGTGCTCCTGCTCGACTGTTCGCACTCCATGATCCTGTACGGTGAGGACCGCTTCACGCCGGCAAAAAAAGTGGCCATGGCGCTCTCGCATCTCATCCGCACGCAGTACCCCGGCGATTCGCTGTCGCTGGTGTTGTTTCACGACTCAGCGGAGGAGTTGCCGCTGTCGCAGTTGGCGCGCGTCAAGGTCGGCCCGTATTACACCAACACGCGCGAGGGCCTGCGCATGGCGCAGCGCATCCTGCAACGCCAGCGCAAAGACATGAAGCAGATCGTGATGATCACCGACGGCAAGCCGTCAGCGCTTACCCTGGAAGATGGCCGCATCTACAAGAACGCCTTCGGGCTCGATCCGCTGGTGGTGAGCGAGACGCTGAAAGAAGTTTCCAAGTGCAAGCGCGCGGGAATCCTGATCAATACTTTCATGCTTGCCTCCGACTACGGGCTCATCCAGTTTGTGCAGAAGGTCACCGAGATGTGCCGCGGCAAAGCCTACTTCACCACGCCCTACACGCTGGGCCAGTATCTGCTGATGGACTACATGTCGAGGAAGACGAAGACAGTGCACTGAAAAGCGGGGGCAAGGGATTAGTGGATAGTGGTTAGCGGTCAGCAATCAGCGATCTAGTTTTGAGTTGTCATCCCGAGCGAGGGCTTCAGTCCGAGCCGAGGGATCTGCTTTTGATTGTCATCCTTGGGCGTAGTGAGGCCGTCCACCGCCACTGCTAAGCGCCGGGTTTTGGGTCTTGCGGCGCGGTCTCCTCGGCCTTCTTCACGGCGGCCTCGGCGGCTTGGAAGCCAATCTTGGAATGGGTCCCGTCGCAGAAGGGTTTGTTCACCGATCCGCCACAGCGGCACAGCGAAAACGCTGTCTTGCCGGTCAAGTCGTAGGGATTGCCGTCGGCGTCCACCAATTCGATCGCGCCCTCGGGCGCCTCCACGCGGAACGGCCCATTTCTACGGACCGTGATTTTCACTTGTGCCATCTGTCGTCCTCCATTCATGCGCGGCAGTGCGCCATCTCCGATTGTAACGGAGTCGGCACGATTCCAACGATGACGCTGCTGCGCGATGGGCCCCGCTTGGGATTGGAATTGTCGAGGTTGGTAGGAGAGAGAAAATCCCAGTGGAATTGTCGTTACGATCGGTCTTTAGGCCGTGAGATAAGATACAAGGGATCTGCTGTTTGCGTAATCATGGGAAAAGCAGATTCCTCGCGCCGCAACCGGGCGCTCGTGATGACTTATTCATAAAGAGCGAAGAGTGTGTATTTAGAACGACATAAAAAACTGGCCAGCCATGTGCTTGCCTTTCTGCGCGAGCGCTACCAGATCGAACTGGCCAACCTCGTCATCGAGCAGCCGCCCAAGGTGGAGATGGGCGAGTTCGCATTGCCGCTCGCGTTTGAACTGGCAAAGCGGCTGCGCAAACCTTCGCGCAAGATTGCCGAGGAGATTGTCGCCGCATTGCCGCTACCCGAGGGATTCGAGAAGCTGGAAGTCGCGGGCGCTGGTTACATCAATGCGCGATTGAAACGAAACCTCGCTGCGAACGCTCTTGTGAGTGGCGAGACGATCGGAGTTTCCGATCACGCCGATGAGGGTGCTGCTAACGTCAGCGGCAAAATCCTGGTCGAACACACCAGCATCAATCCCAACAAGGCTGCGCACATCGGGCATCTGCGAAACGCCATCCTCGGCGACACCTTCGTCCGCCTGTTGCGAGCGGCTGGGCACGCGGTCGATGTTCAAAATTACATCGACAACACCGGGGTGCAGGTGGCCGATGTCGTGGTGGGGTTCCTTCACCTGGAGAAGAGATCGAAATCGGACATTGTCGAACTGATAACGTCAACGCCGCGTTTTGATTTTTACTGCTGGGACCTTTACGCGCAGGTCTCGCGGTGGTACGAAGAAGACAAAGAAAATCTTAAAGCTAGACTTGAAGCTTTGCATGCCATCGAACGAGGTGGCAATGACATAGCATGGGTTGCAGAGTTGATCGCGTCTGCCGTATTGCGCCGCCATCTCGAGACCATGGACCGCCTCGACATCGAGTACGATTTCCTCCCGCGCGAAAGCGAGATTCTCCGCCTGCACTTCTGGGACGCGGCCTTCCAGCAGTTGAAAGAGAAAGGCGTCCTCTATTTCGAGAGCGAAGGCAAAAACCAGGGCTGTTGGGTGATGAAGCGGCCCACCTCGTCGAAGCTAAGCGATCCCACCCTTTTGCCAAAGGAAGGCGAAAGGATGGGGCACCTAGCATCCGGCGCGGAGGAAAATTCCGGGCCCGACGAAGACGCCAAGGTCATCGTGCGTTCGAATGGAACCGTCGGCTACGTCGGCAAGGACATTGCCTATCATCTGTGGAAGTTTGGTCTGCTGGGCTTGGACTTCGGCTACCGCAGGTTCTACCGCTATCCGAACAATCATGAGGTCTGGATTTCGGCTGAGCACGGCGAGCCGGACCATCCTCACTTTGGCAACGTCGCCGCAATTTATAACGTCATCGACTCGCGCCAGAGCGATCCGCAGAATACCGTGATCGAAGCCCTCCGGCTGCTGGGTTACACCGAGCAGGCCGCGCACTATACCCACTTCTCGTACGAGATGGTCGCTCTCACGCCGCGCTGTGCCATGGAGCTGGGTTACGAGGTTAGTGAGGAAGACCGCGCCAAGGCATACATCGAGGTTTCGGGCCGCAAGGGTTTTGGCGTCAAGGCAGACGCCCTGCTCGATGCGCTGATCGCCGCGGCCAAGAAAGAGGTGGATAGCCGGCATCCCGAGCTGGACGATGAGGAGCGCGCTCGCATCAGCGGGCAGATCGCGATTGGCGCTCTACGCTACTTCATGCTGAAGTTTACCAAGCAGTCGGTGATCGCGTTCGACTTCAAAGAGGCGTTGGCCTTCGAAGGCGAGACCGGCCCATACGCTCAATATGCGGTGGTGCGCGCGACCAATATTTTCCGCAAGGCGGGTGTGGATCCAGAGTGGGCGCTTGCTAACGAAGTGGACTATGCGCGCTACTTTGCCGACGAGAGCGGCACGGAAATCTGGGAGCTGTGGTTGCTGGCAGGAAAGACATCATTCGTGGTCGAGCAATGCATCGCGACCACGGAACCGGCGTTTGCGGCCAAACACGCGTTCCAGCTGGCGCAGCAGTTCAACAACTTTTACCATCGCCACCATATCCTTACGGAAGCCGACGAGGGCCGCAAGAAGTTCCTGCTGGCCACCGCGGCCGTGGTTCGCCGCGAGTTGAGTCGAATTCTGGGCGTGATGGGCATCACCGTGCCGCCAGTGATGTAGCCATGACCTCCTAAGGTGAGAGCGCCTGCCCTTGAAACACCAAGGCCGGCTTCCCTGCGGAAGGCCGGCCCATGCGGAGAAAGAAAGCCATCTTCAGAAGGTCGCCAGCGCCGTCCCGGGCTCACGCCACTTGTACGACCCGAGCGTCTTGAGGTAGTTTCCGCGCAAGAACGTCGCCGGACTCTCGATGTTTACCAGGCTCATGCTGCCCCGCATCTGCTTCACCGAGACATACTCGTGTTCTTCCATCCAGCTCTCCATGCCCGCCAGCACCACGCCGATGTGCTCGATGCCGTACTTGAGCAGCGCCGATGTCATCATGGCCACGTGTGCGCCCGCCATCATGGACTTCAGCACGTCGCTGGCGTCGTGCACGCCGCCGGTGATGGCGATATAGGTCTCGACCTGGTGATACAGGATGGCGGCCCAGTGGAGACGGAGACGCAGCTCATGCGGGCTGCTCAGGACCAGGTTCGGCACTACCTCCATCTCCTCCAGGTCGAAGTCGGGCTGATAGAAGCGATTGAAGATCACAACGCCGTCGGCGCCGGCTTCCGACAACCGCTTGGCAAAGTTGGCGCACGAGGTGAAGTACGGCCCCAACTTCACCGAGATCGGGATGTGCACCTGCTTACGAATGGCGCGCACCAGGTCGCAATAACGGTCTTCCAGCGCGGGCGCGGTGAGTGACGGATCGCTGGGGATGTCGAAGATGTTCAGCTCCAGCGCGTCGGCTCCGGCCTGCTCCATGTACTCGGAGTAGCGCACCCATCCGCCCGGTGAGCTGCCGTTGAGGCTGGCGATGACCGGAATCTTCACTGCGGCTTTGCCTTTGCGCAGCAGCTCCAGATAGCGATCGGGGCCGACATGATACTTCGCCATGTCAGGCAGATAGGAAGTGGCTTCGGCGTAGCTGTTGGCGCCGTACTCCAGCGCGCTGTCAATGTTCTCGCTTTCCGCCTCAATCTGCTCTTCGAACAGCGAATACATCACGATGGCCGAGGCCCCGGCGTCTTCCATGCGGGGGAAGTTCTCCAGCTTCTCCGTCAGCGGCGAGGCCGATACTACGACCGGGTTCTTCAGCTTCAATCCCAGATAGTTTGTCGAAAGGTCGATCACAGTCTCATCTCCTCGTGCTTAGGCTTTATCAACGCCCATCGCGGCCATGTGTTGGTACAGCTTCCAGCGCTCGTTGACGTTTTCCTGCGCCTGCTGCAACAGCTTTTTGGCCTCGTCCGGATCGCTGTTGACCAGCATGGTGTAGCGCGTCTCGTTGTAGATGTATTTCTCCAGCGGGATGCTGGGGGCGCGCGAATCCAGCACAAACGGATTCTTACCTTCCTTGGCGAGCCCGGGGTTATAGCGGAACAACGGCCAGTGTCCGGAGTTCACCGCCGCCTTCTGCTGCTCGATGCCGTACACCATGTCGTAGCCGTGCGCGATGCAGTGGCTGTAGGCGATGATGATGGACGGTCCATCGTGCGCCTCCGCTTCCATGAAGGCCTTCATGGTCTGGGTGTCGTTGCCGCCCATGGCGACATGGGCCACGTACGCCCGGCCATAATTCATCGCCATCATGGCGATGTCTTTCTTCGGAGTGCGCTTGCCGCCAGCAGCAAACTTCGCCACCGCGCCCAGCGGCGTGGCTTTCGACATCTGCCCGCCGGTATTGGAGTACACCTCGGTGTCGAGCAGCAGGATGTTGACGTTTGCGGTCGAGGCCAGCACATGGTCGAGGCCACCAAAACCGATGTCGTAGCCCCAGCCATCGCCGCCGACGATCCACACGCTCTTCTTGACCAACTGGTCAGCAACTGCGAGCAGGTCACGCGCCGCCGGACTGGTGCTGTTCGCCAGCTTCTCCTTCAACGCCTTCACGCGTTCGCGTTGCGCAAAGATTCCTTCTTCGCTGGACTGATCAGCGGAAAGAATCTCAACCGCGAGCTTTTCGCCGATGGTGGATGCCATGCGCTGGACGAGATCCTTGCCATACTGGTTCTGCTTGTCGATGGCGAGACGCATGCCCATGCCAAATTCGGCATTGTCTTCAAACAGCGAGTTCGACCAGGCCGGGCCGCGACCCTCCGAGTTCACGCTGTAAGGCGTTGTCGGCAGGTTGCCGCCGTAGATGGACGAGCAGCCGGTCGCGTTGGCAATCATCGCCCGATCGCCGAACAGCCGGGTCATCAGCGAAATGTAGGGTGTTTCGCCGCAACCGGCGCAGGCCCCCGAGAACTCAAACAGCGGCTGCAGTAGTTGCTGGTCTTTCACCTGGCCGTGGGAGAGCTTCTCGCGCGAGAACTCGGGAATCTGCTGGAAGTACTCCCAGTACTGGTTGTACTTCTCGCGCAGCGGCGGCTGCGCTTCCATGTTGATGGCCTTGCGCTTGGCTTCGCTCTTGCTCTTGGCCGGGCACACCGCGACGCACAGCCCGCAGCCGGTGCAATCTTCCGGCGCGACCTGCAGGGTGTATTTCAGTTCGGAGAACTCACGCCACTTGGGAACTGCGGTCTGGAAGCCCTGGGGCGCGTGGTTGACGCTGCTGGCGTCATAAATCTTGGCGCGAATGACGGAGTGCGGGCAAACCATGACGCACTTGCCGCACTGGATGCACAGCTCTTCATCCCACACCGGAATTTCCAGCGCGATGTTACGCTTCTCCCACTGCGTGGTACCTGTGGGGAAAGTGCCGTCGATGGGCATCGCGCTGACCGGGACCTCATCGCCATCTCCGGTGATCATCAGCGCCTCGACGTTGCGCACAAAGTCGGGAGCGTTGGCCGGAACCGGCGGACGCATATCGAACTTCGAGCTGATTGCGTTCGGGACCTTGACTTCATACAGGTGCTCCAGAGAGGAGTCAACCGCGGCAAAGTTCTTGCGCACGATGGATTCGCCGCGCTTGCCGTAGGTCTTCTCGATGGAGTGCTTGATGGCGGCGATAGCTTCGTCGCGCGGCAGCACGCCGCTGATGGCGAAGAAGCAGGTCTGCATGACGGTGTTGATGCGGCCGCCCATGCCGGCGGCGCGCGCCACTTCCACCGCGTCGATCACGTAGAAGCGCAGCTTCTTGCGGATGATCGCCTGCTGCGCCGAGCGCGGCAGGTTGTCCCACACCTCGTCGGGACCGAACGGGCTGTTGAGCAGGAAGACCGCGCCGGGATCGGCCGCCTTGAGCACATCCAGGCGCTCCATGAAGCTGAACTGGTGGCAGCCCACGAAATTGGCGCGCGAGATCAGGTAGGTGGAGTGGATCGGTTGTTTGCTGAAGCGCAGGTGCGAAATCGTGACCGCGCCCGACTTCTTGGAGTCATAGACGAAGTAGCCCTGCACGTTCAGGTCGGTCTCTTCGCCAATGATCTTGATGCTGTTCTTGTTCGCGCCCACGGTGCCGTCGGCCCCCAGCCCGTAGAACATGGCGCGGACCGTCTCCGGTGCCTCGCTGGAGAACGCCGGATCGTAGGTCAAGCTGGTGTGGGTGACATCGTCGTTGATGCCAATGGTGAAGTGGTTCTGCGGATTGGGCTTCTTCAGCTCGTCGAAAATCCGCGCCACCATCGCAGGCGTGAACTCTTTCGACGACAACCCATAGCGGCCGCCGATCACCTTGGGGAACGTAGCCATCGGGGCCTTGCCCGCGGTGAAACCCTCGGTCAGCGCAGTGATGATGTCTTGATACAGCGGCTCACCAATGCTGCCTGGTTCCTTGGTGCGGTCCAGCACCGCGATGCTCTTCACCGTCGCAGGCAACGCTTGCAGGAAGTGCTCGACGGAGAAGGGACGCATCAGGCGAACTTTCAGCACGCCAACTTTGCGGCCTTGCGCGGTGAGGTAGTCCACCGTCTCCTGCACTGCTTCGGCGCCCGAGCCCATAACGATGATGACGTGCTCGGCATCAGGTGCGCCTTCGTATTGGAAGAGCCGGTATTGACGACCTACGAGCCCGGCGAATTTGTCCATCGTGTTCTGCACGATGGTGGGACAGGCCAGGTAATAGGGATTCACCGACTCGCGGCCCTGGAAATAAACGTCAGGGTTCTGCGCCGATCCGCGGAGCACCGGATGGTCAGGCGAGAGGGCGCGCTCGCGGTGAGCGCGAACCAGATCGTCGTCGATCATGGCGCGCATATCGTCAAGGCTGAGCTGTTCAATCTTGGAAACTTCATGCGAGGTGCGGAAGCCATCGAAGAAATGCAGGAAGGGAATGCGCGACTCCAGCGTCGTGGCATGCGCGATCAGCGCCAGGTCCATCGCCTCCTGCACCGAGTTCGACGAGAGCAGGGCGAATCCCGTCTGGCGAGTGGCCATGGCATCGGAGTGATCGCCAAAGATGGACAGGGCCTGCGCGGCGATGGAGCGCGCCGCAACGTGAATCACCGTCGGGGTCAGCTCGCCCGCGATCTTGTACATGTTGGGAATCATCAGCAGCAAACCCTGCGATGAGGTGAACGTGGTGCCGAGTGCGCCCGCCTGCAATGCGCCGTGCAACGCCCCGGCAGCGCCACCTTCGCTTTGCATTTCGATGACGTTGGGGATGGTGCCCCAGATGTTCTTTTCGCCAATCGAGGACCACGCGTCCGACGACTCGCCCATGGGCGACGACGGCGTAATGGGGTAAATGGCGGCGATCTCGCTGACGTGGTAGGCCACGTAGGCGACGGCCTCATTGCCGTCGAGGGTCACTTGGCTTCTCGACCCTTTCCCTTTAACAAGCTCCTTGTCCTCGGGCGAAGGTTCCGCGGTATTGGTTCCACCGCGTGCCTGGGCAGTGTTGGCGTCATTGATGGCCGCGGCAGCAGGATATTCAGTTGTTTTCACGTCGATTTCATCCCCCAGACCGGCTCATGCGCGCGGTCTGTCTGTGCTTAAGAATTCGCTACTGTTCAAGATAGCGGGCGGCGAGGAAGGGGGCAGTGATGGGGGCACTAACCAGTCTGTGACCGCCGTCACATACAGGTGTTTCTTGCTGTGGGGTGAAAACAGGGTGGTTTCCGCCTTAGTCACACCTCCATGACGCTGCCGTCACAGAAACGGGGACGGTGTCGGCCTAGAATGCAGAGTGCTGAAGCGTGCCGCGATCCTTGCCGGCGGCGCCGCCATCTGTGGAGGCATCGTGAAAGTTACCAGGCTGCTAACCCTACTTGGATTTCCTGTCCTCCTCCTGCTATCTGGCAGCGCGCTCGCCCAGACAGCTCCGACGACCGCCATCCTGCTAAAGGGCGCTCCCATCGGTGCGGTGAAGTTCGATCACACGCCACACGTGAAAGTGGCCGGCAAATGCGAAATTTGCCACCACGCGTCCAAGCCGGAGAAGCCCATGAAGGCGCTACAACAGGCTTGTACCGATTGCCATACCAACCCCGCCACTCCGCCGGTCACCACCAAGTTGCAGGGCGCTTTCCACAACCCCGCCGCAACCGCCGGACTCTGCATTGCTTGCCATAAGACACAAAACAGTCAGGGCAGGGCAGCGCCGGTGAAATGCGCGGATTGCCACAAGAAGAGCAACGGCTAGCCAGCCGGGCAATCGCCTACTTCGGACCCTTTTTCTTGGCAGGCTCGGGAGCCGAGCCGCCCAACTGACCGGTAACGCTGGCCAGCACCTTCTGGAACGCTTCTTCCTTCGTCAGTTCTTTCTTGCCAGTCTTGTTATGCCGGTACTTGTGTTCGTAGCTGCAGGTTCGGCAGCGCACTTTCTGGGCTTCGTTCGCTGCCATCGAGACCACGGCATGGTCGGTGGTACGCTTACAACGCGAGCAGTAATCGTCAACGTAATCGCCTAAACGCATGATTCTCTCTCACTCCGATTCTATTACCCTTTGGGCGACAACCCTCCCGGATTTTGCCCCAAAGCTTTTTCGCAGCCTGTAAAGACGTGCTCTAACCATCAGGATACGGCAACTGTGGAATCGCGTTTGTCCTGGCAATTGTGCTGGCTCTTTTACCACTGAAGTGGTACGTACTGTACTGCGTACGTGGGATTTGCGCTGCTCATTTCCAATGTAACAATCACTCCATTGGATCGACCCCGCTGGCGAGAGCAGCGGACAGGGAAGGCGAGCGCATAGCGAAGTTGTCGCGTTTCTTCGTTGCTCCATTTCCTCTAATAGGTTGGCGGAATTCTGGGCCGTTTCGGTTTTCGGATGTGCAACTGGGCGCTGCGCTTCCGGACAGAGTTCCGCCATTTTTATTTCCCCGAAGGTCCCATCACGTTGCTGCGTGAGTTCGGTCACACCGCGCCGGGCCAAAATGTGTTAAGTGTAAGCACGTGGTAGGCGTGCGTTCCCACGCATGCTCTATAAGACACTTAGCGCCGCCGTGTACGGCATTGACGCCAGCCTGATCGAGGTTGAGGTCGATGTCGCTGCCATCAAGGCCGAGCACGACACCTTCATGACGGTCGGGCTGCCCGACACCACGGTGCGCGAAAGCCGCGAGCGCATCCGCGCGGCGCTGAAGAACAGCGGCTACGACATTCCAACCACCACGACCACCATCAATCTGGCCCCTGCCGACATTCGCAAGGAAGGATCGGGATTCGATCTTCCCATGGCCTTGGGCATCCTCGGCGCTTATGGAGGCTTGAATAATAAGCCGCCCGACGACGCGCTATTTGTGGGCGAGTTGTCGCTCGACGGCGGAGTGCGAGGCATCCGGGGAGCGTTGCCCATTGCCGTAACCGCGCGGGCAAACAAAATCCGCAGGCTTATCGTTCCCGAGGTCAATGCGCGCGAGGCCGCCCTGGTGGATGGCGTTGATGTTTACCCGGTGCACTCGCTGATCGAAGTGGTCCAGCTCCTGAATACCGGCAACGGCCTCCAGCCGATCAAGGTTGACACCCACGCACTGCTGGAGACTTCGCAGCAATTTGGGGTGGACTTCGGCGATGTGCGGGGGCAGCAGACGGCCAAACGGGCCATCGAGATCGCCGCCGCCGGTGGGCACAACCTGCTGATGATTGGTCCGCCGGGCTCGGGCAAGACCATGCTTGCCAAACGCATGGCCACCATCCTTCCGCCGTTGACATTTGACGAGGCCCTGGAAACCACCAAGATTCACAGCGTGGCCGGAGTCCTCGATTCGACCAGCGGATTGGTGGGGACGCGTCCCTTCCGCTCGCCACACCACACCATCTCGGATGCGGGGCTGATTGGCGGTGGCATGATCCCGCGTCCCGGCGAGGTGTCGCTGGCCCACAACGGAGTGCTGTTCCTGGATGAGCTGCCGGAGTTCCCGCGCAACGTGCTGGAGGTGATGCGGCAGCCGCTGGAAGACGGCACCGTGACCATCGCGCGCGCCGCCATGTCGCTCAGCTTTCCCGCGCGTTTCATGCTGGTAGCGGCCATGAATCCCTGCCCCTGCGGATATTTCAACGATCGCTCGCGCGAATGCCACTGCACGCCCATGATTATCCAGCGGTATGTGTCCAAGATTTCCGGCCCGCTGCTGGACCGCATTGACATCCACATTGACGTGCCTTCGGTGAATTATCGCGAGTTGAGGGGCGGGGTTATGCCGGAGAGTTCGGCCGACATCCGCGCCCGCGTCATTCGCGCCCGCGATACGCAACTGGTGCGCTTCGGTAGCGAGGGCGAACGCATTTACGCCAATGCCCAGATGGGCTCGCGCGAGATCCGGAAGTATTGCGAGCTGGGTACCGACGCCGAGCACCTGCTGGAACGGGCCATGGCGAAGCAGGGCCTCAGCGCGCGCGCCCACGACCGCATTCTCAAGGTCGCGCGCACCGTGGCCGACCTTACCGGGGCCGAAACCATCGAGCCAGGACACATTGCCGAGGCAATCCAGTATCGGACACTGGATCGCACCTTTTGGGCGTGAGCTGGCATCGGTGGTGCAATGGGCTGGTATCGCCAGTTACCGTCTCAACTTCGTTCTTACAGCGTTCCAGCCGCCCTTCTTGAAACCCTTGCTTGACTCGCGTGTACGATAAACAAAGCAAGAAATGACGGACGCATTCACAGCCGCGAAGTTGATCAGGAAGAGACGGACAAAGTGGTGGCGTGAGCACATCCCTCTTGCCTATGCTGCCGTGATTAGCTTCTTCGTCGTGATCTACATTGCTGTGGCTTTTATTGATCGCAACGCGCCCCGATGGCTACGGGTTCTTGGGGTGACGCCGTCGGGAGTGAATCTGCTTCTTGGTACTGCGTACTGTGGGCTGGGGATCTGGGGTCTGAAGGACGCTAGAGGTATAGGAACAGTATGGATTGTTCTATATGTGCTCTGTCTGCTAGGTGGCATTCTGAATCTGCTCAAAGCCTTCGGTTTCATTTGAGTACGGCTCTCTAGCGTCGCCTTCCCTCCAAGTCAGTAGTGATAAATCGCCTCCTCACCGGTAATCGAGACTGGTGGCCGACCTCCGCGCCACTCCGGATCATCCCCATCCAACTCACGTTGAACTTAGCTTCGCTGTACCGTTACCCCTAACATTACCTTGAGATCGCTCGCGGCCTGCCGCCCAGCCGCTACAATCGTTCAGGAACTGATCGATGAAGCAGCATGCCACCAACATCGTTCGCGAGCTACGCAAGCGCGGCTTCCAGGCCTATTTCGCCGGTGGCTGCGTGCGCGACATGCTGCTCGGGGTTGAGGCCGCCGATTACGACGTTGCCACCGATGCCACGCCCCCGCAGGTGATGCGCATCTTTCCTGAAACCTACGCCGTGGGCGCGAAGTTCGGGGTGGTGCTGGTGCCTTCGGCGGATGCGCCTCCCAGCGATGCGCTGCCGTCGGAACATCCGAACTACGTCGAGGTGGCCACCTTTCGCAATGATGGAACGTACTCCGATGGCCGCCATCCGGACCAGGTGAGCTACGCCAGGGACCCGCAGGAAGATGTACAGCGTCGCGACTTCACCATCAACGGATTGCTGATGGATCCCTTGGACGGCAATCGCGTGCTCGATTTTGTTGGTGGGCGCGACGACTTGCGGGCCGGCGTGATTCGCGCCATCGGCGATCCGGAACGCCGCTTCAGCGAAGACAAGTTGCGCATGTTGCGAGCGGTACGCTTTGCGGCTCGCTTCCACTACACCATCGATCCTGCAACGTTTGCGGCAATTCAGCGGCTCGCGCCGCAAATTCATCAGGTGAGTGCCGAGCGTGTGCGCGACGAATTGACCAAGATGCTCACCGAAGGCCGTGCGCGGACGGCGTTTGAGCGGCTCGACAGCACCGGCCTGCTGAGGGAAGTACTTCCCGAGGTAGACCGCATGCACGGAGTTGAACAACCGCCGCAGTTCCATCCCGAGGGCGACGTGTGGATTCACACCTTGCTGCTGCTGGAGAAACTGCCGCCGAGGTGTTCGCGCACGCTGGCCTGGGGCACGCTGCTGCATGACGTTGGCAAGCCGCCGACGTTTCGCGTGGCCCCTGATCGCATCCGCTTCGACGGACATGTTGAGGTGGGGGTGCGCATGGCCGAGGAGATTTGCCGTCGCCTGCATTTCTCCAACGAAGACACCCGGCAGATCGCGGCCCTGGTGGCCAACCACATGCGTTTTGCCGATGCGGAGCGCATGAAGGCATCGACTCTGAAACACTTCCTGCGATTGCCTAGGTTCGACGAGCATCTGGAATTGCATCGCATGGATTGCTTGAGCAGCTACGGCGATCTGTCGCTCTATAACTTCGTTCGCGAGCGGCTGCAACAGACTCCGCCGGAGGAGATCAGACCGCAGCCGTTGCTGACCGGAGAAGACCTGATCGCTCTCGGCTACCAGCCCGGCCCGCAGTTTCGCGACATGCTGGCGGCGATTGAGGACGCGCAGTTGGAAGGGACGCTCGAGAGCAGGGAAGAGGCGCTGGAGTTTGTGCGCCGGGAATTTCCACGCGCCGGCTGAGGCCGCAAGAAGCCCCGCAGCGAACTTGCCGCCCGGGGCTTCTCTTGCGTTGTCTCTCGCCAGTTACTTGGTTCGTCCACCTTCGATCTTTAGCTCCGCACTTGCGCCTGCCTGCGCCGCCGCCAGGCGGGCAGTCAGCACGCGAAATGGAGAGCAGGAGACGTAATTGAACCCGAGCTGCGCGCAAAATTCGATGGACGAAGGTTCGCCGCCGTGTTCGCCGCAGATTCCGATCTTGATGGTCGGGCGCGTCTTGCGGCCTTTTTCGACGGCCATCTTAAGCAACTGCCCAACGCCTTCGCGATCGAGCACCGCGAACGGGTCCTGCTTCAGAATGCCCTCCGCAAGATAGGTCGGCAGAAATTTGTTGATGTCGTCGCGCGAGAAACCGAAGGTCGTCTGCGTGAGATCGTTAGTGCCGAAGCTGAAAAACTCGGCTTCCTTGGCGATCTCGTCGGCCACCAACGCGGCGCGCGGCAACTCAATCATGGTTCCCACCAGGTACTCGACCTTGTACTCCTTCTCGGCAAATACCTCTTCCGCGACCCGGTGCACGATGGCGGCCTGGTTGGCCATCTCCTTCAATCCGCCGGTCAACGGAATCATCACCTCCGGTTTCACCTTCACGCCTTCCTTGGCGACCTTGACGGCAGCCTCGAAAATGGCGCGCGACTGCATTTCCGTGATCTCGGGATAGGTGATGCCAAGGCGGCAGCCGCGATGGCCGAGCATGGGATTGACCTCATGCAGTTGCTCCACCCGGTTCAGCAACGTGCGCAGCTCCTTCAGTTTTGGCGATTTTGGCTTGGTGATTTCCAGCTTGGCGATTTCGACCATCAGGTCTTCGCGACGCGGCAGGAACTCGTGCAGCGGCGGATCGATGGTGCGGATGGTGACCGGGAAACCGTCCATGGCGCGAAAGACGCCGACAAAATCGTTGCGCTGCATCGGAAGCAGCTTGCGCAATGCATTGCGGCGGTCCTTGACGTTATTCGCCAAAATCATGGTCCGCATGTGCGGCAGGCGGTCCTCGGCGAAGAACATGTGCTCGGTACGGCACAGTCCAATGCCCTCGGCGCCAAACGCGCGCGCCTGCAGAGCGTCGCGAGGAATGTCCGCGTTGGCGCGTACACCCATGCGCCGGAAGGGCTCGGCCCAGCTCATGAGCTTCTGCAGTTCAGGATCATCGGGCCGGGCCGGAACCGTGTTGAGCTTTCCGTTGATGACGCGGCCGGTTGTGCCATCGAGCGAGATCCAATCGCCCTCCTTCAGCACCTTGCCGTGAACGCGCATCTCACCGGCCTTCTCATCGACATCAATGTCACCGGCGCCTGCCACGCAGCACTTGCCCATGCCGCGGGTGACAACGGCAGCGTGACTCGTCATTCCACCACGAGACGTAAGAATGCCGGCCGCGACTTCCATTCCGCCAATGTCTTCGGGCGTGGTTTCGCTGCGCACCAGGATTAGCTTGGCTTTGCTGTCCTTGTTGAACTTCTCCACGGCTTCGTCCGCGGTGAAGACGATCTGCCCGACCGCCGCGCCCGGCGAGGCCGGCAATCCGGTGGCGAGCACATCAATGTCCTTGCCCTTTTCATCGAGGCTCGGGACGAGGAAGTCGTAAAGCTGGTTCGGTTCGACCCGAAAGATGGCCTCTTCCTTCGAGATCAATCCTTCCTCGACCATCTGGATAGCGACCCGAACGGCCGCGCGCCCGGTGCGCTTGCCGTTGCGCGTCTGCAGCATGTAGAGGCGACCGTCCTGGATGGTGAACTCGAAGTCCTGCATGTCGCGATAGTGCTTTTCCAGCCGCGAGGTGATCTCGCGCAACTGGTTGTAAACGTCAGGTTGGATTTTCTCCAGTTCGGAGATGTGGACCGGCGTGCGAACACCCGAGACCACGTCTTCGCCCTGCGCATTCATCAGGAATTCGCCGTAGAACTCCTTCGCGCCGGTTGCAGGGTTGCGGGTGAAACCCACGCCCGTTCCGCTGGTTTCGCCCAGATTGCCGAAGACCATGGTCTGCACATTGACCGCGGTGCCCAGCATGTCGTCAATGTTGTTGATGCGGCGATAGGTCTTGGCGCGATCATTCAGCCAGGAACGGAACACTGCGTCGCGCGACATCACCAGTTGCTCGTGCGGGTCCTGCGGAAACTCGCGCTTGGCGTGCTTCAGCACAACTTTCTTGTATTCGGCAATGACTTCCTGCAGCGCCTTGGTGTCCAGTTCGGTGTCGAGCTTCGCCTTCTTCTGCTTCTTCTTGCCGTCGAACACTTCCTCGAAGGCGGATTTGGGAATGTCGAGCACGACCGACCCGAACATCTGAATGAGCCGCCGATAGGAGTCATAAGCGAAGCGTGGATTGTTGCTGCGCTTGGCCAGCCCCTCGACCGACTTGTCGTTCAGGCCAAGGTTGAGGATGGTGTCCATCATGCCGGGCATCGAGAACTTGGCTCCCGACCGCACGCTCACCAGCAGCGGATTGTCAGCGGCGCCGAGCTTCTGCCCTTGCAATGCTTCCAGCCGGCGTAGTGCCTCATCCATCTGATGATTGACTTCCTTCGAGACGGAATTGTTGCGCATGTATTCGCGGCAGGCCTCGGTCTGGATGGTGAAGCCGGGAGGCACGGGCAGGCCGGCGTTGGTCATCTCGGCCAGTCCGGCGCCTTTGCCGCCCAGCTCGTCCTTCATTTTGCCGTGGCCTTCGGCGTGTCCGTCGCCGAAGAAGTAGACGTATTTGACGGCGTTGGTGTTAGCGGCCGGCGTGGTTTCAATCTCGCTGGTAGGAGTGCTCATGATGATGTCCTTTGCTACTTGCTATTGAATATTGCGACTAATCGTACAGCGAAACCATTTCTTCTTCATGAATTGTCATTACGAGCGCCCAATGTTTCGGGGTCCCCAACGAGCACCGGTTTTGTGCTCGTCGGGGTGATTGGGCGCGAGGAATCTGCTTTTTGCACGAACTACGGAACAGCAGATCCCTCGCTGCGCTCGTGATGACAACTCTCCTCGATCTACCTCTCGATGCTCGTCGGTCAACTTGACTTGCTCTCGGTAACGATCTCGCTGAAATCGGCGATGGTGGAGAATTCGTTTAACAGTGTTTGCAACAATGCCAGACGATTGGCGCGCACAGTTTCGTCGTCCACCATGACCATGACCTTGTCGAAGAATGCGTCAACCGGCTGCCGTAAGCGGCTTATCTGGGCGAGAGCGGGACCGTAATTCCCTTGCTGCCGCAACTCGCGAACCTGCGCCGCAATCGCTGGAATTTCCGCGGCCAATCTCTTCTCAGCCTCTTCCGTGAGGACGGACTCGTGGAGTTTTTCGGCAACCGCCTTGTTGGTCTCGCGCGCCTGTCGGAGGATGTTCTTGATGCGTTTGAACGCGACCGAGATGGAGGCAAAATCTTCCGAACCGCGAACCTCACTCACAGCTTCGGCGCGGGCAATTGCGTCCACGATGTCGTCGCATCCCGCGGCGAGCACGGCCTTGACCACGTCGTAGGCAAAGCCGCGCGCGTCGCGCAGGTAAAATTCCAGACGCTCGCGCATGAAGTTCGCAATGGCTTCGTCGAAATCAATCTCTTTTGAAAACCGCCGTTCCGCCTCGGAGTCTGCATATTCTGCTCGTGCGTCGGAGAAAAGCTTGGCAATTGGCAGCGGCAGCTTATGCTCGGCGATAATTTTCACGATGCCATTCGCCGCGCGGCGCAGCGCGAAGGGATCTTTCGAGCCCGTCGGTTGCAGACCAAGCGCGAACATTCCTGCAATGCTATCGGCCTTATCCGCGATGGCAAGGACAGCTCCCTCGACAGAACGCGGCACGCTATCGTCCATCGACTCCGGCTTGTACTGATCGTAGATGGCATCGCCGATGGCTTCGGCGGTGGCAGCGGGAAGTATAGGATCGAGTTGCTGGGCTTTGGCGTACAAACCGCCGACGATGCCCTGCAATTCGGTAAACTCTTTCACCAACTCGGTGGTGAGGTCGGCCTTGGCAAGCAGCGCCGCTTTGAAGACGACGCCCGGCCGGACCGACGAGCCAGCACTGCGAAGCGCCTCGGAAATCAGGCTGCCCAGCTTCTGCACCCGCATCGTCTTGTCGAAGTAGCTGCCCAGAACTTTCTGGAAGGTCACCGCCTTCAGCATGTCCACGCGCTGGCGCAGCGGAATCCTCTGGTCGGTTTCCCAGAAGAAGCGCGCATCGTTGAAACGGGCGCGCAGCACGCGCTCGTTGCCGTGGCGAATCAGTCCATCGGGATCACCGTCCGTGTTCAGAACCGCCAGAAAATGAGGCAGCAGTTTGCCGCTGGCGTCCTCCAGAGCGAAATACTTCTGGTGGTCGCGCATCACCGTGACCAGAACCTCATCGGCGAGCGCGAGAAACTCCGGATCGAAGTTGGCCAGCACTACGGATGGAAACTCGGTTAGGTTCACAACCGTGTCGAGCAAAGACTTGTCTTCGCGCCAGCGCGCGCCGGGGATGGTTCGCGTGGCTGCGTCAAGCGCTTTGCGGATACGCTGCTCGCGTTCGGCGGTACAGACCACCACCGAAGCCTTAGCCAACGCGGACGAGTAATCGGAGGGCCGATCGATGGACAGCGATCCCGGCGACAGAATGCGATGGCCTTCGCTGGCGTGGCCGGCGCGAATGCCGGCAAACTCCAGCGGCACAACCTCGCCGTCGAGCAGCGAAACCAGCCAGCGCACCGGGCGCACGAAGCGCTCTGCCGACTTGCCGCGCCAGTACATACTCTTGGCCCAGTAGATGCCGGCGATCTCTTTGGGCAACGACTCGGCAAGGATCTCCGCCGCCGGACGCCCTTTCTTCTTCACCGTCGCACCGAGGTATTCACCCTTTTCGTTTATGGCCGTTTGTAGTTGTGTAATATCCTGGCCGACCTTCTTCGCGAACGACAGAGCCGCCTGCGTCGGGACGCCGTCTTTATAAGCAACCTTCGTCGATGGTCCAAGCACATGTTCGGTTATGTCGGCTTGTCGTGCCCGAATGCCTTTTGCCACGACCGCAATTCTTCTGCAAGTTGAGAAGGCGAGGACAGGACTCTCCGGATCATCGCTGTAGCCAATCGCCTGGCCAGCAATGCGCTCACGAACGAGGAGATCAATCAAGCGACGCCGCATTTCCTCGCGAGCCCCGTCAATCATGCGCGCAGGAATTTCTTCGGTACCGATCTCGAGCAGGAAGTCAGGCATAAGAAGCAACTAGCAATCAGCAACTAGCAATTAGCGATCTCAACAAATTAACCAATCTCGGCTACGACCGGCTCGCTGCCAGCCGCTCCGTTTGGGGTGAACTGTTTTCCTTCGTTGGAGCGCTGTCTCCCTCGGCCTTCTGCTGATCGACGTACGCCTTGGCGACGCCGACCGCCAGCGCTCGGATACGCGCGATCACGCCAACCCTCTCGGTCACACTGATCGCTCCCCGAGCGTCGAGAATATTAAATAAGTGCGAGCACTTCAGGCACAGATCAAATGCAGCGAGGACCGGGAAACGCCGCCGCTCAACTCGCCTTTCGCTCTTCGCTGTTCGCTCTTCGCCGGAATCAATTATCTCTCCAACAGCTTTGTCTGCAGCGCCCCGAAGTTCGGCGTACTCGTCGAGCAGCGCCTGGCATTCGGCCTCGTAAAGCCCGAGGTGCTTCCACGCCTTCTCAACGTCGGCGCGTTCGAAGTTGTAAACCGAGAACTGCAACTCGTCCTGTAGCCGGATCTCGCCGTACTTGACCGCGCGATCGTCGGGGCCGACGACCCACGTGATGTCGTAGATGCTGTCCACATCCTGCAGAAACGCCGCAATGCGCTCCAGGCCGTAAGTCAGTTCGGCAGAGATGGGATCGAGATCAATGCCACCGCACTGCTGGAAGTACGTGAACTGCGTGATCTCCAGCCCGTCGAGCATCACCTGCCAGCCGATGCCCCACGCGCCCAGGGTTGGCGATTCCCAGTTGTCTTCTTCAAACTTGATGTCGTGCTTGCGCAGATCGATGCCGATGGCGACCAGCGATTCGAGATAAAGCTCCTGCACGTTGACCGGCGGCGGTTTCAGGATGACCTGAAACTGCAAGTGCTTGAACAGCCGATTGGGATTTTCGCCGTAACGGCCATCGGCGGGACGGCGCGATGGCTGCACGTAACCCACGCGATAGGGCTTGGGACCCAGCACTCGAAGAAAGGTCTCGGGCGCCATGGTTCCGGCGCCGACCTCGACGTCATACGGCTGCTGTAGGACGCAACCGTGGTCGGCCCAGAAATTCTGCAGGCGCAGCACCAGTTGCTGGAAAGTCAGCGGATTTTGCGAGGCAGCCAAATGGTTTTCCTGATAGGCGCGCAGCCCTTGCACAAACTCTTTACCATTGTTTTTATCTTGTCTTTTATCTTATGCAAACTTCACAGCTTCGCCAGCATGCTGGCGGTCACCAGCTTTTTCTCGATATGGCGCTCCAGAATCTGCACCAGAAATTTTCGCAGATCGGCACCCTGACCTACCGCCCAAGGCTCCTCTGCAAATGTGTCCACCGGGGCACGAAACATCTGCGCCGCCAGCAGCCGCGAATCGGCTGTTAGTTCCGACGACGCCAGCCGCTTGTGTCGCACGCACATCAGGCCGTCAGCCAGCGCATGATAAAACGCGCGACTGCCATTGAGGGCCTGTCCGCAAGCGCTGCACTCGCTGAGTTCCGGTAAAAATCCAACCAGCCGAACCATCCAAAGCTGGAAGTAGGTCAGCGGCATCCAGATCGAACCTGAGCGCAGCTGATGCAACACCGAAACCGCCAGCCGAAAAATGGCGTCGTTCGCTTCCCGCTCCGGCAACAACTCATCCAGGGTTTCCGCGACGTGCTCCAGCGCGACAACCCGCGGGTAATCCACCGTTGCTGACAGCGGCGACTCCAGAATGTCGCAGGAGTCGAGCCGCGCCAACTCCTGTCCCTCGCGGTCTTCGTAATACGCCCGCACCCAGGTCAGCGGCTCCAGCGCTCCGCCAAAGCGCCGCTTCGACTTCTTGGCCGCGCGCGCGACGCCCTTGACCTTACCCTCGGCCCGCGTGAACAGCGTCACCAGCAGGTCAGCCTCGCGCAGCGGATAAGTTCGCAACACGATCGCTTCCGACTGCTTCAGGGACATGGAGGTTCAATCGACTGCCATCAAATCTCGATTCTACTGGCAGCGATTGCGATGTGCAAAGCGGACCCAGCGCGGGACGATGGTTGGACCGTGGGCCCTCGCGTTTATCGCGCGCATAAGCAAACATCTGAGACTATTCCGTTTTCGACCTGGGCCCTCGCAGCCGCAAATCATCGGTTGCCGTAACAAAATGGACTGGAGATTCTCGAAGAGCATGTTGCGTGGAAGTGTTCGCGTTTGCACAAACCCGAAGGAGTTTGGGATGAGAGAGTGATCGGGTAGGGGTTGTTGTCCGATATCTCCGTAAGGAGGAAGTATGTCGAGCAAAATCTCTTCTCTTATGGTTCTGGCAGCCGCATCCATCGCACTGACGTTTGGAGTTGCAGGATGCAGTAAAACCGACATCCAGAACAACGGCGCCCAGAATCAACCGTCGCAAACCGATCAGTCGCAGAATCCCGCTGATACGGCCAACCTGGCCCCCACAGACGGGACCCAGGCGGCCGGCACCAATCCGCAGCAGCCTGCCGGCCAGGCGGTGCAGCAGACCGATCAGCAGGCTGCGCCAGCGGTGCAGCAGGCCTCACAAGAGCAAAACTATTCCGCCGGCTACCAAAATACGAGCTACGGCCAGCCCGTGCTTCAGGCACGACGACCCCCACCACCGCTGCCCCAATATTCGCAGCCTCTGTGCCCCGGCAATGGCTACCTGTGGACGCCTGGATATTGGAGCTACATACTCTCCTCAGGGCTACTACTGGGTGCCCGGCGCCTGGGTGTGGCCGCCTCAAGTGGGCTTCCTGTGGACGCCCGGATATTGGGGATTTTTCGGCGGCATGTATCAATACAACTACGGCTTCTGGGGCCAACATGTCGGCTACTACGGCGGCATTGACTATGGATTCGGCTACTTCGGCACCGGCTATCAGGGCGGGTATTGGAGCGGAGATAGTTTCAACTATAACCGTGCCGTCAACAATGTGAACATTACCAACGTTAGCGTGTATAACCGCACCATCGACAACACCACGACGAACCCCGCCAGCTACAACGGGCCGGGAGGCGTCACTCGCCAGGCTCTGCCGGCCGAAACCGCCGCATTGCGCGAGCAGCGCATTCCTCCCATGACCACGCAGGTGCAGCACCAGCAGGCGGCAGCACAGAACCGCCAGCAGTTTGCCTCCGTCAATCAAGGGCGTCCGGCCGTATTCGCAACGACGAAGCCCATTCCGGCAGGCAAACCGATCGCTCCGGTGATTCCTGCTCGCACCGCGACCCAGCAGCATGGCCAGCAACAGCAGCGCGCTCAGTCGCAGCCGCAGCAGCATGGCCAGCAACAGCAGCGTGCTCAATCGCAGCCGCCGCAGCATGCCCAACAGCAGCGTGCTCAGCAGCAGCCGCAGCCTGGGCCCGGAAACCCGAAGAAGTAGCGGCGATCCACAGCCGTCAGTCGCTGACCAATGGATAGGCGGGGCTTCGGCTCCGCCTCTACTTTTTGTGCCGTGTTGGGTAATCCGGGTTAAGCACGAGTACGTCCCGAATGGTCGGCTACCCGGAGACCGACTAAAGGGGTTCGCCGCGCCTGGCTCGTACACAAACAAAAGGCGCGGAAACCGTCAGGCTTCCGCGCCCATCACCTCGATCCAAATTATTGTTGAGCCGATCAGCTGCTGTCGGCCCGTGGCTGAACCCTATGACGGACGGCGGAAAACCACTTTACCCGTTCGGGACGGACGCGAACCTAACCTACATCACAGACAGCGCATGGCTCGCGCTGCTATGTTTCCCGAGAGTGGCCGTTTTTTCTGTTCGGCGAAGGAGGAAAGGTCATGAGTAGCTCCGCAGTCATGGTATCCGCGCCAACGTCAGCACCAGCTTCACTGCACAACTATCTGCTCTTAGCTGGCGGGTATTTCTCGCTGGCATTCGCCGCTTTCCAAGTGAGCGCGATATGGTGGTCTCCGAGCGCAGTCAGATATTTCGGAGGTCCGGCGGAGTTGAGCATGGAAAGGCCGATCCTATATGCCGTCCTGTGCCTTGCAGTAAGCGAAATCGTTGCGGTTTTCGGTGTGTATGCTCTGTCGGGGGCGGGTAAGATTCGGCGATTGCCGCTGCTGCGCACAGTTCTAATCGCCGTAACGGGGATCTATCTACTGCGAGGTTTGTTGATCATTCCGCAAGCGCCAGTCGTGCTGAAGCATCCCGGCCTGGTTCGATTCCTGGTGTTTTCGGCGATTTCATTGTGTCTGGGCATGGTTCACTTGGCTGGGGTCGTGCAGCTCTACAGGCACGGGCGCCCCGGCGACGCGCCCTCTTCGCGAATTTGATGGTTTAACAGGAGGCGCGCGAGTTCTTGGACCTCCGCTACGCGGCTCGGTCGTTTTTCCCACGTTACTTGCGCCTTAATGCTCGGTTCTCCTGACAGAGATTGCGATGTGCAAAGCGAGCCAGGGTACAAATGTCAGTACACCCCGGGAATCAGGCGCGCGGTGGTCCGGCTGTACTCCGCATACTCGTCACCAAACGCCTCCCTCAAAGCGAGTTCCTCGACATGAATCCGGTATAGGACTGCCGCAGTGGTTGGCACCAGCACCACGGCAAAAGCAGTCCAACTGCGAGAGTGCAACCCGATCGCCACAAACACCATCAGCAACCCCAGGTACGAGGGGTGCCTTACGAATCGATACAGCCCCGTTCGATGGAGCTTTTGCGACTCCCGAATCGCCACGTTCGAGCTGAACGATTTTCCCAGGGCGATAATGGCTGTCCACCGAACTCCAAGCCCCACCACTATCACGATCGCGCCAACTACCTTCAACCAGTGGGCCCCGCCAAACATGCTCGCCGGCAGGGTTTGGCTGATCACTTCACAGGCGGTTACCGCCGCCGAAATCACCAGCCACAGCATCAGCAACGAACCCCGGTCCCGCACGGGGCCGCTGCTGCGCTTGGTGCGCGTCGCCACCCCGACGAGGATCTCCGACGCAAACCAGCCCCAGAAAAGCACGCGCCATAGCATCGATAACGTCATCGCGTCTCCAAATCGGCATGTATCGTCTGATGGACAAAGATTGAAATGAAATTCCGGTCGCCGCGGCGTTCATCCTAAAACAAAAGCGCGGAAACCGTTGGGCCTCCACGCGTGTCACCTTGATCGAAATTATTGTTGAGCGGCCCAGCCGCCTGTCGGCCTAATGACTAAGGGCGAATGCGTGTGAGAACCGTGTCGTCCCTACGGGACTCGGATCCATTTTCCACTTTACCCAGCTACTCCGCCTGCGGCTGCGTGCTGGGCTAAGCTCTTTCGCCCCATTCGGGGCTGGTTTTTGAGTGCTACCTTCCACCGTGGCAAGTCGATACGAGGTCGCGGCTCAGCCACTGTCGGCCCAAGATTGAAAGCTGATAGCTGACGGCTGAAAGCTGACGGTTCCCTACAGCGCACTCATGTTGGACAGGAACTCACTATTGGAGCGCGTCTTGCCCAACTTGTCGATCAGCAGCTCCATGGCTTCCACCGGCGACAGCGGGTTCAATACCTTGCGCAGCACCCACACGCGCGCCAGATCTTCCTTGGGAATCAGCAACTCTTCCTTACGTGTACCGGAGCGCTGAATGTCAATGGCCGGGAAGGTGCGCTTATCGACCAGCTTGCGGTCGAGAATGATTTCCATGTTGCCGGTACCCTTGAACTCTTCGAAGATAACGTCGTCCATGCGCGAACCGGTTTCGATGAGAGCGGTGGCGATGATGGTGAGCGAGCCGCCTTCTTCGATGTTGCGGGCAGCCCCGAAGAACCGCTTGGGACGCTGCAACGCGTTAGAATCAACGCCGCCGGAAAGTACTTTGCCGGAGGGCGGCACAATCGTGTTGTAGGCTCGCGCCAAACGGGTAATGGAATCGAGCAGGATGACCACATCGCGTTTGTGCTCGACCAGGCGCTTGGCCTTCTCGATGACCATCTCGGCCACCTGAACGTGGCGTGCGGCCGGCTCGTCAAAGGTCGAAGAGATGACCTCGCCCTTGACCGAGCGCTGCATGTCCGTCACTTCTTCCGGGCGCTCGTCGATCAACAGCACAATCAGCACAATTTCCGGATGATTGGTGGTGACAGAGTTCGCCAGGTTCTGCAACAGCATGGTCTTGCCGGTGCGCGGAGGCGCCACGATCAAGCCGCGCTGCCCTTTGCCCACCGGCGTCAGCAGGTCCATGACGCGGGCGCTGATATTTTCGCGCACCGTCTCCAGCTTGATCCGCTCCTGCGGATACAAAGGCGTGAGGTTGTCGAACAGGATTTTGTTGCGCGCTTCTTCGGGTGACTCGAAGTTGACGGCCTCAATCTTCACCAGCGCGAAATATTTCTCGCCCTCATGCGGAGGCCGCACCTGGCCGCTGATGGTGTCGCCGGTTTTCAGGTCGAACTTACGGATTTGCGAAGGAGAAACGTAAATGTCATCCGGCCCAGGCAGGTAGTTGTAGTCGGGGGAGCGGAGAAAACCGTAGCCATCGGGCAGGATTTCCAAAACGCCCTCGGCAAAAATATGGCCTTCCTTTTCGCTTTGCGCCTGGAGGATCTTGAAGATAAGGTCCTGCTTGCGCAGGCCACTGGCGCCGGGCAGCTCGAGGGTCCGAGCAATTTTGGTCAGCTCGGTGATGTTTTTTTCTTTTAACTCTGAGATTGTCATGTTCACCTACGGGGAATGTGCAGAAAGGCGGGCTCGGAGGAACTGCGGGAATGCGCCGAAGGGCGCGGCGCGTTATGCTGCGCGCCGCTGCGCTTCGGAAGCCGTCTCCGGTTCGAGAATTACGTCCTGCCGTTCGGAATCGGCAATAAGGTTTAACACGTCGTTCGTGGTGTCCTGAATCCGCGTGTTGGGTTTGTGGAACTTGCGCGTTGCTTTGGAAGCAAGCTGACACAGCGTGTAGCGGTTGCGCAGTGTGTGGACAGCCTCAAATACTAGTTCAGACCGCATCAATTTGTTCTCCTCGTTTCTATGAATGAATGTTCCGGAGCCCGGCCAGAATGGAAGCACCGCCCCTGGCTATGAAAAAATGGGCGCCAAGAGCCTTTGCCTGGGACAGCCCGTGACAGGAGCTAAACCTTTGATGCCACGGTCGCCGCTTCGGTTACTCAATTTCTTGCCTTTTCCGTCCGGCCCAAAACCAAACTGCAAAGCCTTGTTGACCAACTACTTACCTGACCTGTCTCATAGCTCAGCACAATGCTTTTGCCGGGATGTGAATTCCTGATTGCCTGGTAATGCGTTCCAATGTGGCCGTTTTCGGGGCAGGACGCCTTGGACTGGTTGTCTCGAGATGACGCTTACGTAAAAACAGTAAGGTAGTCCCCCGAGCCACTTCCGTCAAGCAAAATCTTTGCCCGCGATTGCCGACTTGAGAACCTTCGGCAGCCTGCCGCTTAGACGTGAGGCCGCCGCAAAGGTTCGCAATATTTTCCTAACCCGCTGGAGGCCAATAAGTTGTTGGTTGTCCGAAACCCGTGGGTTGACGTCCAAATACATCACGCGCTACATCGTAACACCAACAATCTGAATGGCTTACCTCAAATTCGCCATACGTCGGTCCAGTCTCTACTTGTCGGTGTCCTCTCTGGCTTTGAGGGGGCCGGGAGGAGCTGGCCGTGGGCCCCGTCCACGCTTTACAATGGTCTGGTGCCCGACGCTTACATTCTCGGCATCGAGAGCTCCTGCGACGAAACCGCCGCTGCGGTGGTCCGCTCGGGGGAGGAACTGGTCTCCAATGTCGTCTATTCCCAGTTCGTCACCCACCGGCCCTACGGCGGAGTGGTACCCGAACTGGCCTCTCGCGAGCACCTGCGCGCCATCGTTCCCGTCGTGCGCCAAGCGCTCGACGATGCCGGCCGGTCTTATCAGACGATCGATGCGCTCGCCGTCACGAAGGGCCCCGGGCTTGCCGGATCGCTGCTGGTTGGTCTGAGTTACGCTAAGGCACTTGCCTACGCCGCTGAGAAACCGCTGATTGCAGTCAATCATCTCGAGGGGCACATCCACGCCGTTTTGTTGGAAGAGCGCCAGAAGGGCAACCGTGAGCTGGAATTTCCTGTGCTCGCTCTGGTGGTAAGCGGCGGTCACACTCACCTTTTTCTGGTCGAAGGAAAATCGGGCGCATGGCGTTACCGCGATGTGGGTCACACCCGCGATGACGCTGCCGGTGAGGCCTTCGACAAAGTCGCCAAACTGCTCGAACTGGGATATCCGGGAGGCCCGGCCATCGATTCCCTGGCCAAGCATGGTAACCCCCAGGCGATAAAGTTTCCCTTTGCTCAGATCAAGCACCACGACCGCAACCCGCAGAATCGGCACGCCGACAACGAGTTGCGTGTGGACTTTTCCTACAGTGGAATCAAGACCGCGGTTCTGCGCTACGTGGAGACCCACGACATGCGCGAGGACATCAACCAGCGTCGCCAGGCGCTGGCGGCGCTGGCAAGTCCGTCACGCGAAGATTACCTCGCCGCCTGCGACCAGTCCACGCTGGACCTGGTCGCGTCGTTCCAGCACGCGATGGTGAATGACCTGGTCAGTAAGACGCTGCTGGCTGCGCGCGAACACGATGCCGCCACGTTGCTGGTGACGGGTGGCGTCGCCGCCAACAGCGAGCTGCGTGCGTCGTTCGAACAGCGCGCCTCGGAAGAAGGTTTGGCGGTGTATTTCCCGTCGCGAAAGCTTTCCACAGACAACGCGGCCATGATTGCAGCCGCTGCCTATCCACGATTTCTAGCGGGTGAGTTCGCCGCCCCAGAATTGTCCGCCGACGCGGCGCTGCGGCTGCGGTAGCGCGTTTTCAGCCTTCATGCATTGGAAAGGAAGGAGCCTTCACGGGCTTCGGAAAAACTTTATCAAAGTTTCTAGTGGGAGCCCCCTGCTTTCAGCAGGGGGAGGCGGACTTCAGTCCAGCGGAAAAGCGGGCGCTCTCAAAATAGGCTTTAGCCGCGGGATTTCATCCAGCCAGCGCTAAAGCGCGTGCTGTAAGTTGAAACTTCTTTGCGGAGCGCTGAAGCGCTCCTTCCCCCGCATAAATGCGGGGCTCCCACCTAGAAAGCCACTCCGCTTTGGGCGCACCTCTGCCCTCTCGCACACATGCAACGTCGTTCGAGCTCTAACCTATTCGTTTTGGGGAGGGATTTTCGACTCGATATCCATGTCGCGGAGTTCACTCGATTCGAAGACCTCGCGGCACTCCATGCACTCGACGTATTCCGCGTCTTCATCTCGAGAGACAATCTGGACACGGGGATGCCGACACGGCTGGTCCATGGATTTACTCTGCGGGAAGTTTGGAGTTCTGTTGACCGGCTGGCTAACGTTCATAACGTGCGCCCTGACTAAGAGGGCAGCGGCTCAGTTTCCCGGTATTTTAGACCGGAACCAATAGTTGTCAAGCTTTTCCAGCAGACGAAATGTTAAATCTGGTACATGCCTTCGCCGCTCAGCCTAGTATCCGCTTGCATGGGCAGTGCGGCCTTCAGAGACTGTATTCGCGGCCTCGCATCAGTTTGCCACCGTGTAAAGCAAGTACACCGAGGCAGCCCCGAATGGCGCGAAAGAGTGTCCAGCCGGGCACATGCTTTACACTATTGGGTCCGTGTTTTGGGTTTATAAGCATTCTTAGTCGTCGTCGGGCGGGGGGAATGTGGGAATCTCCGCCTTTGAGATTTCCACATTCCCTCCGCTTTAAGCTTCCCTAGTCGGCAGCCGGCTCGTCTTTGGGCAAGCGCTCGATGCGTAGACGATAGCTATCAAAACGCGCCAGCGGAAAGGCCGCGAAGTACACCCGGTAATAGCGCTCGTCGATCGGCAGCAGGCCTACGCGTTCGCCTTCCAGAACTTCGCTGAGAAACACGTTCTCGTGTTGCCAGGTGAAAACTCCGCGTTGGCGCACTTTGCGCACCGCCAGTGCGCTGCCGTATTCCGGCTCCGGCACCCGCGCCGGATAGGGCCGCGGCGAAGTCACGTAACACGAGCTCGGCGTCTGCATGCCCAGCGCCTGATGGGGCCGCGCCTCAGCGCTGACCGTAGCCATCCACTAAACCCCTAACTCCCAATCACTAGCCCCTAGCCCCTGCCGTTCAGTCCTTGGCCATGGCGTAGTAACCTTGGCGGGCCTGCACCTTATACTCTCCGCCCTTGGCACGGAGCTGGATCTTGCGATAGCTGCCGTCAAGCTTGCTATTGGTGGGCGTGTAGCCAAGGTTGTACTGGCTGCGCAATTCGTTCTGGATCTGCTCAAAGGCCTGGCGCAACTTCTCCTGCTTGTTGCCGACCTCGATGACCCGGCCGCCGGTTTGTTCAGCCAGCTTCTTCATGTCATAGTCGCCGCTGTACCCGCCGAAGCCGTAGAATCCGCGATCGGCAATCAGGATCACATAGCAGATGGTGTCGGCCTTCTGCGCGGCTTCGATGGCGTCCTGAATGCGCTCGCGGCTCCCCTGGTCTTCGCCGTCGGTAAAGACGATCATGGCCTTGCGTCCGACTTCGTTCCTCAACTTCTCGTTAGCGCCGAGGTAGATGGCGTCATACAGCAGCGTGCCCCGCGGCGTGGTTGGGATGGGACCACCGCCCAGTCCCGGCGGGCCGCCGCCCATGCTGGCGCCGATCTGCACCTTGTTCAGCGCGCGCGTCAGATCGTGCACATTGTTGGTGAAATCCTGATCGAGGTTCACATCCACGTCGAAGTTGATGACGAAAGCCAAGTCCTTGGGGCGCAAAACGCTGCGCAAGAACTCGGCGCAGGAGGTCTGCTCAATGTCCAATACCCGGGTCTGACTGGCGCTGGTGTCAATCATGATGCCCAAGGTCAAGGGCTGGTTCGATTCCGCCGAGAAATACTTGATGGTTTGCGGCTTCCCGTCCTCGAGTACCTCGAAGTCAGTTTTGGTGAGGTTGGGAATCAGCATGCCATGCTTGTCCTTCACATTGAAGAACAAGTTGACGACGTTCACCTCCGCCTTGAACGTCTGCAGGTTATCGCCCTCGGCCGGGGCTTGGGACTGGGACTGCTGATCTTGGGCCGACGGCTGGGATGACGACTCCTGATGCTCAGCTGGCGGCGACGACGGCCGATTCTGCGACTGGGCCGCGATGCCCAGGCTGGCGACTAGGATGAGGCCTAGGAAGGTGGCGAACTGGCGAAATCGGTGGAACAACATAGCTTCTCTTTCCTGTTGACTGCATCCATTGTAGTGCACCAACAGACGATTCCGCAGCGATGAGGGCTGCCGAGTCGTCCCGGTGCGGTTATACTTGTCCACAGTTCCGGCAATCTGGGAGACGAGACAGTACATGTTTAATCGCCGATTGAGCCCGTGGATCCAATCCGTCATGCTTGTGGCGGCCCTGAGTTTCGCTGCAAGCTATGCGGTCTCGCAACAGCAAAAATTACCCGACGCTCCCACGCCGCAGAACAATGCGCCTGCTCCCAGCGTCAACCTGCCACCCCAGGCGACACCTGACGACCAGGGTTCGTCTTCGAGTGGAAACCCCGAAGCGCCGCCAAATACTCGCGGCGTCGGCCAGCAGCCTCCGGAGCCGACTAACCCGCAGGCTCCGCCTCCGGGCTCGGAGGCAGTCAAGACGGTGCCTGCGGGCAGCGCTTCCAATGCCGGGGAGAGCGGCCGCGATGAGTTGTTCCGGCTGCAGCGCACGGTCAGTTTCGTCACCGTTCCAGTCACGGTGAAGGATAGCGAAGGCAAGCTGGTGGATGGACTGCTGCAGAGCGACTTCAGCATCTACGAAGATGGCGCCAAGCAGCAGGTCAAGCTCTTTACCAGCGATCCGTTCCCGCTTTCTGCCGCGCTGATCATTGACCAGGGCATGTCGGACCTGACGCTGAAGAAGGTGAACCAGACCTTCGCCGCCCTGGGCGGATCGTTTGGCCCCTTCGACGAAGTGTCGGTATTTACCTATGGCAATACGGTCAACCAGCGTTCGGATTTCGGCAACGCGACGCACATGGAGATTGCTCTGCAGCGGATCAAGGATGAGCGCGGCCAAGAGCCCAGCGCACCGCTGGTGGGCGGACCTTTTGGGGCAGGCCCGGTGACCAATAGCAAGCCCATACCGGGCGGTAAGCTGGTGGTCACTCCCGAAAAAGAGTCGCACGTGCTGAACGATGCGATCCTGACAGCCGCCCAGAACCTGGCCCACCGTCCCCGGCAGAACCGCAAGATCATCTTTGTCATCAGCGACGGTCAGGAATTGGGCAGCCGTGCTAGCTATGCCCAGGTGTTGAAGGTGCTGCTGACGGATGAGATCGCGGTCTATGCGATCGGCGTGGACTCAGCCGCAATGCCGCTCTACAACAAGATCGAAAAGGCGCGCATTCCGGGCTTCGGATACAGCAACATCCTTCCGCGATACACCAACGCGACCGGCGGTGACGTGCTGAACGAGTTTTCCAAGGAGTCCATCGAAAGCGCCTATCAGCGCATCACCATGGAAGCTCGCAACCAGTACACGCTGGGCTATAACACCCCGCAAAAACCCTCCAGCAACTACCGCGAGATTGAAGTGCGCGTGAGGCGACCCGGGCTGGAGGTTTTCGCCAAGCATGGATATTACCCATTGCCTCCACAGAGGGCCGGGGCCCAACCCCCGACGCCCGACCAGCCTCCGCCGGGTGGCGAGACAGGAACGACGGCCCCGCCACCGCAAACGCCACCGCAGTAGAAGGCTCAGGCCGCTGGTTATCGCTTGGCCTCCATGGCGACGGCGCGCGGGAAGAGGATGTTGTTTTCCAGATGAATGTGCTGGTGCAGGTCGGCCTCAAAGCCCTGCAGCGCCTGATACAGCGTGCGATAGCTGATGCACGCATCTTCCGGAACCCTGTAATCTCTGGTGATCGCGCGCAACGAACGCGCCGCATCGCCTGCCCCGTCGTGTTCCTGCATCATCATGCGCACGGGGTTTACTACCGTGCCGAACATCGCCGGGGGCACGGGTTCGCCGGCCAGCGCGCTCTCTTCCATGCGCACCATGTAGGGAAAGAGGACTTGCTCTTCCTTCATCAGGTGAACGCTCAGTTCCGCCGCCAGAGCGGAGAACACTTGCTGTACCTGAAGAAGCTCGGGATGGTTCTTGCCGTGCACGCCGACAACCTTGGCGGTGAGCGCTTCGATGCGCGAGCTTTCATCGCGCACAAACACGTGATGGGTGGTCTTGATATGGTCAATCAGATCGGCCAGTAACTGATGCTGCCAGTCCTTGTTGTCGCCGGGCTGGGTGGTTGCCAGGCCTTTCTCCAGGCGCGCGAGAGCGTCGTCAACCGAGATCTTGGCGTCCGCGCATGCCTCGCCCAAGGTGCGGTTTCCGCCACAGCAGTAGTCGATTCCAAGCTTTTCGAATTCGCGCGTTGCACTGGGCGTCTCGGCGGCAATCTCGCCCACGGTTTTAGTCGCTGTTAGTGTCATTTCTATTTCCTCCTGCGGGTAGCGGAGCATCGCGCCCCTTTCCGCCTTCATATGCAGACTAGTAGCCCCCCCGCGCAGCAGCTATGACTTCTGTCACGGGAGCAAAAGATTGTGGAGATGCTGTGGATGGAAGCGCGAGCTGACTCAACCGCCGGAAGCCTGCAGTTCCGCTTCCAGGCGCTTCAGCGAAGGAATCTCAAGCTTGCGGTTGTCCACCTGAATCAGGCCTTCCGATTGCAGGCGGCTGAGATTGCGCGACACCAGTTCGCGCACGGTGCCGATTTGCGCCGCCAGCTCGCTGTTATTCCCCGGCAGCGTCAGCGTGATGGCATCGCCGTTCCGCGTGCCCTCCACCTTGCCCAGTCGCACCAACAGCGCGATCAGCCGGTGGCGGACCGTGGTGAACGAAAGTTCTTCGATGATGCCGACCAGTCGGCGCAGGCGCCCGCCAATCACTCGCAGAACTCTTAGCGCGACCTGCGGATGCTGCAAGCAGAGGGCCTGGAAATCCTGACGGCTGAAAAAAAGCAGCGTGCTATCGCTGACCGCCTGGGCGGAGGCGGGATAGTTTCCGCCGTCGAAGACCGGCAGCTCCGCGATTGAGCTGCCGGGACCGTCGATGGAAAGCACTTGCTCGCGTCCACCGGCCGAACTCTTGAAGATGCGCACATTCCCCGACCGAACGACATACAGGCCGGCGCAAGGGTCGCCTTCGCCGAAGATCAGCTCGCCGGCAGCGTATTTGCGCTGCAAAAGGTGCGAGGTCAGGAAGGCAAATTCCTGCTCCGTCAAGCTGGAGAAAATGGGCACGCTTTTCAATACGGCGAGCGAGGCAGCTTCCTGCTCTGTGGGCATGGCGACGATTTTACGCGATATCGGGCAGGACAAAGTCTAACCTGCGGAACAGGAACCGCCGCTCCCAAAGTATGTAGTTGCCTTTATCGAGTTTTATCCTGATATTCCTCGAACCAGGCCATCTGGATGGCTTCGAGTTTGCCCTCGTTGGACATCTTCGCGTCGTCCACGAAGGTCGGTAACTCGGTGACATAGCGATGAAGATCGGTAAAGCGGAGTTCTAGCGGATTCACATCGGGGAACCTGTCGGACAATGTCAGGCCGATGTCTTCCGCGTCATCCCATCTCAGTTCAGCAGCCATAGATTCCCTCGAATATGAAAATTGTCGGTGATCAATCGTGGTGGGTTGCCGCTTCCGAAACATAGTTGCGGTTCCAGGAGGGAACCTCGACCACCACCTCGCCTGGCTTTTCTATCACAGTCTGACATCCGAGGCGCGAGTTGAGCTGCAGGTCGGCGGCCATGTCGAGACGATCAGCTTCGTCGTCGTCCATCTCGTTGAGCAGCTCCTTACCCTTTTTCACCACGACGTGACAGGTGGTGCAGGCGCAGTTTCCGCCGCAGGCGTGCTCCAGATGCAGCCCGAAATTCATGGCCACGTCGAGGATCGACTCGGGCTTGCCGTGGTCCAGATAGGGGAGCTTACCGTGTTCAAACTCAAATGTCCTGTTCTCGGGAAGGAAGGTGACCCGAACGGTATTCGGTCCGGGAGCTTCCACGGTTGCGGTTGCTCCGCCTTGTGCTTTTTCGTCTGGCATAATTCCTCAAGCTCGCTGCTAACGTTCAATCTCTGCTTGCGCGATGGGATGCGGCGATTCGGGTCCCTCGCCTACATCGGCGGTGTCCATGTTTTGTCCCTTCAACGCCGTGCCCACCGCGGATTCCATCATAAGCTCGGCAAGATGCATAGTTCCCTGGTTCAGGACATCGATCGCAGTTCGAATGGCCTGGTAATCGTCGGCCTTCACGACCGCACGAAGCGCTGTTTCGAACTTGCCAATGTTGCTGCGTTCCTGCGACGACAACTGCGGCCACGCGGGATTCTTGCGGCCCTTCTCCAAGGCCGTGAGCATGGTCTCGGCTTCGTTGCGCGCTTCAATCACCTGGCGCCGGCGGAAGTCTTCTTCCGCATTGTCGAATGAATCGAGGATCATGTTCTCGACTTGCTCGTCGGTAAGACCGTAGCTGGGCTGCACCTGAATTTCAGCTTCCTTGCCGCTGCGCAACTCACGCGCCGAGACGTGCAGAATTCCGTTGGCGTCGATCAGGAATTTCACTTCAATGCGCGGCAGTCCCGCCGGCATCGGCGGAATGCCTTTCAGATCGAAGCGCGCCAGGGAGCGGCAGTCACTGGCCAGTTCGCGTTCGCCCTGCACAACGTGGACGGCAACGTTGGTCTGGCCTTCCACGCCGGTGGTGAAGTGTTCGGTCGCCGACGCCGGAATCGTCGAGTTGCGATGAATGATCTTGACCACGCCTCCGCCCAACGATTCGATGCCGAGCGATAGCGGCGTCACATCGAGCAGCAGCATTTCCTTGGTGGCTTCCGAGCCGCCTGCCAGGATGTGCGCCTGTATGGCCGCGCCTAGCGCAACTACTTCGTCGGGATTCAATCCGCTGTGCGGGGTGCGCTCGAAAAGCTCTTGCACAAGTTGACGGACCCGTGGGATGCGCGTCGAGCCGCCTACCAGCACAGCTTCGTTGATCTGCTTTGGGGTCAGGCCGGCATCTTTCATCGCCTGGCGGACCGGCCCAATTGTGCGATCGATGACCGGCTGGATCAGCTGTTCAAATTGCGCGCGCGTGATCTCGCGCTGATAGCGCTTGCCGCCGGGAAGTTCGACGTCCAGAGATGTCTTCTCGTCCGATGACAAAGCGATTTTCGCATCGATGACCGCTTTGCGAATCGCCTGCACGATCTCGGCGTTGCGGCGGACATCGACCGCCAGATCGCCCTGGATGTCGTGCAGCGCAATCGTGATCAGCAGGTTGTCGACGTCATCGCCCCCGAGGTGGGTGTCGCCATTGGTCGCGATCACTTCGAAGATGCCCTCGTGCAACTTGAGAATCGAAATGTCAAAAGTGCCGCCGCCCAAGTCGTAAACCGCAACGGTTTCGGCGTTCTTCTTATCCAGACCATAGGCGAGCGATGCCGCCGTAGGTTCGTTCACCAGGCGCAACACTTCCAGGCCAGCGATGCGGCCGGCATCCTTGGTGGCTTGCCGTTGCGCATCGTTGAAGTACGCCGGGACCGTGATGACAGCCTTGGTGACCGGCGCCGCGAAATAGCGCTCGGCGTTGCGCTTCAGTTGGCGCAGGATGAAAGCTGAAATCTCCGGCGGGGTGAAGGTCTTATCCCCAAGCTTGATGCGCAGCACTTCTCCGGCGGCGAGGTCGTCAGCCAACCGGAAAGGAAAGAGCCTCAATTCGACCTGTACATCCTCGACGCCACGACCCATGAGGCGCTTGACGCTGTACACGGCGCGCTCCGGCGTCTCCATCAGATACTTGCGCGCCGCGCTGCCCACAACGATCTGGCCGTTCTCGTCCAGCGCGACGACCGAAGGCACCAGGTTCAGTCCGTCCTCGCCGGGAATCACGACCGGACGGTCGCCTTCCATGTAGGCCACCAGTGAGTTGGTGGTGCCCAGATCGATTCCGACTATGCGTTCGTTTGGCATGGGTAGCAATTAGCCGTCAGGTCTTGGTCGATAGCTTTTAGCCGTTAGCTCTTAGCTGTAATGCCCCTTTCGCTGTGTCATCCTGAGCAGTCGAAGGACCCCTATGGCCTGCCTAGACTTAAAACCGCCATAGGGGCCCTTCGACTCGCGGCAAAAGCGGCCGCTCGCTCAGGGTGACACCAAAAAATCGGAACTGACAACTAACAACTGGCAACTGTTCTTTCAGCTCTCCAGCACCTCATCGATGTCGCGTAGCAGGTTGCTTAGGTAGCTGCGGCGATTCAGCACATCCACCATCGTGTCGCGCACTGCGATGCGATCTTCCTCCAGAACGCTCCCGCCCTGTTCGGCGCGATCGATCAACCCGTCCCACTGGTTCCATGCTGCCTGCAGCTCTTGCAGCAGGCCGTTGTACTTGTCCTGCAACTGCTTTCTGGAGTCCTGCAGCTCACGCTCAAGGGTGCGGTCGGGCTCCCCCATTTTCTTGTTCATCCGCATTTCTTCGAGCTGCATGTTCAGTTCAAAAACCTGCTCCAGCAGATCGGGAGGGACCACCTGCTTTTTAATCTTGCCGGTGCGGCGCGCCTCTTCGGTCGCGGCCTTGGATTGTTCTTCCAGTTGCACCCCCTGCAATCGCAGCAGGTACTCGGTCCGCGTGATGGGATCCTTCAGGGTGCGGTAGGCGTCGTTAAGCTGCGAACTCTTTTCCAGGCTCCACTGCTGTTCGCGATCGCTATTGATGGCGTTGATGTCGGGATGCAGGTGCCGGCTCAAGGCGTAGAACTCGCCTTCGAGTTTTTCCGGCTCCAGGTTAAGTCTGAAGGGGAGCCCGAAGAACGTAAAATAGTCCACCGGGGTGGGCGGCTGCACTTTGCCGCACTCCTGGCAGAAATGAGCAGCGCGCATGGCTCCGCAAGACCAGCAATTCACCTTGGTTGGCCGGCTTTGATTAACGACCAGAATGCCGCTATCCGGTTGCTCGGGTTTCTTATGCTCAGTCAGGGCCATTCAATCCTCTCGGGGCGAACCAAGCTTCCCGGAATTCCACAATCGCGGAATCCCATCGTTCAGCCGGTCGCATTCGGGCGCCGCTACCATTTCTTAGGAAAACGAAGTACCGCAGCCGCAAGACTTCTTCGCATTCGGGTTCTGGAAGGAGAAGCCCTGGTGCATCAGGGTCTCTTCGTAATCGAGAACCATGCCGTGCAGGTAAATGAACGACTTCGGATCGACAAAGACGCGAACATCGTCGAACTGAAAGACGCGATCGCGTTCGCGCGGCTGCGTGTCGAAACGGATGTTGTAACTCAGTCCCGAACAACCACCACCCTGCACCCCCAGACGCAGTCCGCCCTCGGCCGGCGAGATGTTTTCCTTCGCCATCGCCAAGCGAATGCGGGCCAGCGCCTTGTCCGTCACCTGAATGCCTTTGGCAGCGGGGGCGGGCGCCTGGGCCGGATTTTCGATGTTGACCGTGCTCATGCTTGTGTTCCGGTGGGCCTGATCGAGAGATGCGGCACCCCGGCCCTCAAAACCAGTTTACGCCCGCTGTTCGACCGGCTGGGCCTGGGGCTGGCTGTGCTGTCCATTCTTCTTTTTCCAGTCGCCGATGGCGGCGCGAATTGCGTCCTCCGCCAGCACCGAGCAGTGGATTTTCACCGGAGGTAGCGACAGCTCCTTCACGATGTCCGTGTTACGGATCGTGAGGGCTTCGTCCACGGTCTTGCCCTTCACCCACTCGGTGGCCAAGGAAGACGAAGCTATCGCCGACCCGCAACCGAACGTCTTGAACTTGGCGTCCTCGATGATGTTGGTCGCAGGATTCACCTTGATCTGCAGCTTCATCACGTCGCCGCATTCCGGTGCGCCCACCAAACCAGTACCTACCTCAGCGCTGTTCTTGTCGAGCGAACCCACGTTGCGCGGGTTCGAGTAGTGGTCCAAAACCTTGGTGCTGTAAGCCATGCGTCATCTCCTAAACTCGAAAAATCTCTGTCAACAAAATCTGCCGCCGGCTAAAGTCGGCTCAAAACAATTCCAGTGTCGCAACGCGGCGCTGAAGCGCCGCTCTACCTGGGCTAATGCGTGGGCTCGGCCGCCCATTGCACTTTGGTCAAATCAATTCCCTCTTTCGCCATCTCATACAACGGCGACAATTCACGCAAACGCTTCACCGTATCGACCACGCGCTCGGCTACGTAATCGACTTCGGCCTGCGTGTTAAAACGCCCAAGGCCAAACCGAATCGAGCTGTGAGCCAGGTCATCGCCCGCGCCCAGCGCCTTCAAAACATAAGATGGCTCCAGCGTCGCCGAGGTGCACGCCGATCCGCTGGAAACCGCAATATCGTTGATGCCCATCAGCAGCGACTCGCCTTCCACGTAAGCAAAACTGATGTTCAAGTTGCCGGGCAGACGGTGCTCCACCGAACCGTTGATGTAAACCTCGTCGAGCTGGCCCATGATGGCGTCCTTCAGACGATCGCGCAAAGCGGCGAGCTTCACCGCCTCTTCTGCCATGCCTTCGCTCGCCAGCGCGCATGCCTTGCCGAAGCCCACGATGCCCGGAACGTTCAGCGTGCCCGAGCGCATGCCACGCTCGTGCCCGCCGCCATCGATCTGCGCCACCAGTTGCACGCGCGGGTTCTTGCGGCGGACATATAACCCACCAACGCCCTTGGGTCCGTAGAGTTTGTGCGCCGTGAGCGATGCCAAGTCAACGTTGTCCTGGATCACATTGAACGGGACTTTGCCGATTGCCTGCACCGCATCGGTATGGAACAGCACGCCGCGCTCGTGACAAAGAGCGCCAATTTCGCGGATCGGCTGCAACGCGCCAATCTCGTTGTTGGCGGTCATGATCGTCACCAGGATGGTCTTGTCGTCCATCGCCCGCTTCAGATCGTCAAGATCAATGCGGCCGTCCTTCTGCACCGGTAGATAAGTGACGCGAAAACCGTACTTCTCCAGGCGCTTGCAGGTGTCGAGCACAGCCTTGTGTTCGATGGCCTGGGTGATAATGTGATTGCCTTTTTCCTTGTACATCTCGGCGACGCCCTTGATAGCAAGGTTGTTGCTCTCGGTCGCGCCCGACGTGAAGATGATTTCCTTGGAGGTCGCGCCAATCAACTTGGCGATGCGCTCACGCGCCTGCTCCACGGCCTGTTCGGCCACCCAGCCGAATTCGTGGTTACGGCTGGCAGCATTGCCAAATTTCTCCGTGAAGTACGGCAGCATCTCTTCCACCACGCGCGGATCGGTGCGCGTCGTGGCATGATTGTCCATGTAAATAGGCAGTTTCACGTCGTTGTTCCCATTGCCCGAAATCACATTCGTGCTCATTGCTTGTGCCATCTCCTAAATGTGCTCGATCTTGTTTGGCGTCCAGCCCAGGGTGACCAGGTCCGGTGCGGATTCGTGCTCCGGCTCGGTCATCTCCCAAATCGTTAGCCGGTTCAAAACTTCTTCGATGCTGCGGCTCACCTTGCGCAGCGGTTCGCGCACCGTGCAGCGGTCACTCTGGTCGCAATCTTCGGTTGCCGAGCTGCACGAGGTAATGAACAAAGGACCGTCAATCGCCCGGATCACCTCAAACGCGCTAATCTGCCGCGGATTGCGAGCCAGGGTGTAGCCACCATTGGTGCCGTACTGCGAGACAAGCAGGCCAGCCTTGGTCAATCGCTGAAGGATCTTGGCCAGCGCTTCCTGCGGCATGCTATACATCTCGGCCAGGTCCTTGGCGCTGCACGCTCCTAAGTCGGCGTGCTCCGCCAGATGCCGCATGGCAATCAGTCCGTAGTCCGCCTTCTTGGTCAGCTTCAACATAGCCAGTCGGTAAGATGAATATGCGACCAATTCAGTCGCAATTAGATTCTACGCCAGACGGAAGACATGGCGCAAGCCTTGACAGCGAAACGCGATTCGCCGCATTTATCGGTAAGTAATGGGCAGGGAATGGCTTAAGGATTGGCGATGAAAAGCGTCGGATATTCGATCCGGTCGACCGGCGCGCACTTGAACTTGGGTCCCGCTCGGAAGTGCGGGCCTTCAGCACCCTCTGCCGTCCCTACGGGACTCGGTTTCACTTCCCACTTTACCCAGCGCTTTGGCGCTAGCTGGACATGGGAAATAAGACCGAGTCCCGGAGGGACGGCAGAAGTTCCGCGATCGAGACGTGCGTTTTATTCCGAGGGCTGTGAAGAATTCCCGATCACGGTGGTGCTGGATTCTTCCAGCCGCTGCCGAATGTAGCTCCACTCGGGAATGAACTGGTTTCTTTCCTCGCGGGCGGCCTGCTCGTCCTTGCGCTCCACAAAGCTGGCCCGCCACCACAGCAAAATCGAAATCAGCAGCAGGAATACAGGCAGGTAATAACCGGGGAAGCCGACATAGGCGCTGAAGGCAGCCAGGCACATCACCAGCCACGATCCGAGATAATTCTTGTAGCGTTTCTCCGACTTGCGTTTCAGTTCGTCGATCTGGTTCCATTCCCACAACTGCGCCTTGGCCATTTCCATGGCCAGCCTCTCTGCGTCCGCAGGGGTGAGCAGGATGGGGGCTGTCAGGGACTCGCCCGACCTCGACAGCCACAACGCGGTCTCGTCCAGGCAGAGATCGAGCCCGCGAACTTCGGTGCGTATCACGCCGCCTCTCTCGGACATAGGTTCCTCGTGGTCGGGATGGTCACTAACCGGATCGTCTCATAAATATGTCATCCCGAGGGAACGCCGCGAATGTTCTTAACCGCGCCCGCATTTGGCGCGGTCGCGGCGCGAGTCGAGGGACCTACTTTTCGTTTTTTTCTCTATGCCATCCATCTCGAGCCATAGCACGAGCACATCACCAACGCTTTACAGGTCCTTCTTTCCCACCACCGCAATCCCCAACTCCTTCAGCTGCCGCTCGCTTACCGGCGTGGGCGCGTCCACCATCAGGTCAACCGCTTTTGCCGTCTTGGGGAAGGGAATCACCTCGCGCAGGCTTTCCGCTCCCGCCAGGATCATCACGATGCGATCCAGCCCGAGCGCAATTCCGCCATGCGGCGGCGTGCCATATTGCAGCGCCTCCAGGAAGAAGCCGAAGCGCGCCTGCTGCTCCTCGGGAGACATGCCCAGGGCCTTGAAGATTTTCGCCTGAATGTCCTGGCGATGAATACGAATGGAGCCCGATCCCAACTCGGTGCCGTTCAGCACCACGTCGTAGGCCAGCGCGCGCACCGCGCCGGGATCGCTCTCCAGTTTGTCCATGTCTTGCTCGTGCGGCGACGTGAAGGGATGGTGCGCCGCGTTCCAGCGCTGCTCCGTCTCGTCCCATTCGAACATGGGGAAGTCGGTCACCCAAAGAAGTTTGTAATCGTCACCGGTTCCTTTCCTCTCGAACAGCCGGTGCCGGTCAGCGAACTTCTGTGCCAGCGCGAGCCGCACTTGTCCCGCGCCTTCAAAAATCTGCCTCTCGCGCATGGAAAGCCGGGAAAGGCCGCTGGGGACATTGCCCGCAGCTCCGCTTCCGCTGCGATAGGATCCCCCAACCTCGCCGCCAGTTGGCGGCTTCTGGCCCTCGTTTCCGTCGCCGAAGCTGACAGTCCCCGCAGCCACGATGACGAGGTAGTCCTCGGTTCCAGCGCCGCTAAGTTCGCGGACCTTTGGGATTGACTGCGGGAAAGACTTTTCAAGGCGCCTGGTGTCATCCAGGACTTTGATGTTCTGCTGGGCTAGCCTTGCGGGATAGAGTAACCGCAGTTCGTCGCGCTCTTTGCGCGAAAGATCGCCAACCCTCGGAATCACAATCGCGAGCACGGGAAGCTCGGGATCGACGTGAAGCGACTCGAGATTTTCTCGTGCAAATGCCGCGCGCACGTCGGCCATCGCCGGCAGACGCAAGTCCGGCTTGTCAATGCCGTAGAGACGGATGGCCTGGTCGTAGCTCATCTGCGGAAAGGGCGTCTGCAACTCCACGCCAATGGTCGAGAACGCCGCCTTCAAGAAGCCTTCGACCACGCGGAAGACGGTCTCCGGTCGCGGAAAGCTGATCTCCAGATCGATCTGGGTGAACTCCGGCTGGCGGTCGGCGCGCAGGTCTTCGTCGCGGAAGCAGCGCACGATCTGAAAATACTTGTCGAAGCCCGAGATCATCAGGATCTGCTTGAACAACTGCGGCGATTGCGGCAATGCGTAGAATTCGCCCGGATATACGCGGCTGGGCACCAGGTAGTCGCGCGCGCCTTCGGGCGTGGAGCGCGTCATGAACGGTGTCTCGATTTCGTAGAAGCCCTGCGCATTCAGATGGTCGCGAATGGCAATGGCAACCTGGTGGCGCAATTCGATGTTGCGATGCAGTTCGGGCCGGCGCAGGTCAATATAGCGATACTTGAGGCGCACCTCTTCGTTGGCCAGAACGGTATCGCTGGGCGAGAACGGCAGCGGCTTGCAGTCGTTCAAAATGCGCAACTCGTCGGCGACGACTTCGATTTCGCCGGTCGGAATGTTCTTGTTGACGGTGTTGGGCTCGCGCAGCTTGGTGTAACCAATGACTGCAACCACAAACTCGGAGCGTACCGCAGTCGCGCGGTCGTGGACTTCGGCTCCGGCATCGGCAGTGATCACAGCCTGCGTGATCCCGCTGCGATCGCGCAGGTCGAGGAAGATGAGATTGCCGAGATCGCGCCGCTTGTTCACCCATCCCATGAGCACAACCTTGGAGTCGGCGTCGGAGGCGCGCAGCTCGCCGCACATGTGAGTACGTTGCAGGTCACCAAGAAAATCGAGCATGACTTCAGATTACCTCAAGCGCGGGCGTAACGGTGTTGCCGGGAAAGGTCGTGCACAAGACCACCGGACGGACTGTGCGTACCCTAAAAGTGAATTGTCGATCTACGGGGGCGAATAAATGACCGAATCGGCAGCAAGAGGGCGACCAGCATCAGCAGAAAAATCGCTACGTCCTTAATGAAATCGGCGAGCTAAGCCAGGAGGGCTTACTGCATAGGCCCGGCGCGTTCTTTTCAGTTCTTGCTGGATCAGGAGTCAGGAGTTACAAAATAAGCGCCATAGCAGTTTCCCATCTTATAGAGCAGTCTTACCTGGAGGCGGAAGGGGGTCGCCTCATGGTCGCGGAATTCTACCTCCACGATTTCTCCAACATACAAGCTGGCCTGGGTCTGGAAACCGAGGCCGGCTTCGCTGAGGTCGGTGCAGATCCCTTCTGCCGACTCCTCATCCAGTAAACCCTGGTAGATGATCCGCACAGGGGCGCGGAGCTGGATGCGGTTTACCCTGCGGCGCTCGTGGGGAAGAAGTCCGGCTGCCGACGCGGGGGCGTCTCGCGCAATCGTGTCCTTCATTCCCCAGTCATCGGCAAAACCTCCGCCAGCTTTAGTTTTGCGCGAAAATCGAAGCCCATTTCGCGCCAGCAGTTACAATGAAGAGTTTTCCTTTCCGCAAAATTGCGCACAGGTTGCTAAGGAGCTCGCTTGATTGCTCGTTATACCCGTCCCGAGATGGGACATATCTGGAGTGATGAAAATAAGTTTCGCACGTGGCTGGAGGTGGAACTCGCTGCCACGGAAACGCTGGCTGAGGCGGGAATCGTTCCTCAGGCGGCAGCTAGGACCATCCGTGAAAAAGGCGGCTTTGACCTGGCGCGCATCAACCAGATCGAAGCCGAAGTGAAGCACGACGTCATTGCCTTTACCACCGCCGTCGCGGAAAAGGTGGGCCCGGAGTCGCGCTGGCTGCACTACGGGCTAACCTCCAACGATGTGGTGGACACCGCGCAGGCGCTGCTGGTGAAGCAGGCGTCCGCCATTATCCGCGAGGATCTGAAGAAATTGCGCGAGGTGCTGAAGCGCCGGGCCTGGGAGTTCAAGGACACGCCGGCAATCGGCCGCACCCACGGCATTCACGCCGAGCCGATTACGTTCGGCTTGAAGCTGGCGAACTGGTACTCAGAGATGCAGCGCAACATCGAGCGCTTTGAAATGGCGGCCAAGCAGATGCGCGTGGGCAAACTCTCGGGAGCGGTGGGAAACGCCGCCCACCTGGAGCCGGAATACGAGGAGAAGATTTGCCAGCGCCTGGGATTGAACGTGGCGGCGGTTTCGTCGCAGGTGATTCAGCGCGATCGCCATGCGTTTTACGTTGCAACCCTCGCCGTCATTGCCTCGACGCTGGACAAGATCGCCACCGAGATTCGCCATTTGCAACGTACCGAAGTGCGCGAAGCGGAAGAATATTTCAGCGAGAAGCAGAAAGGCTCGTCGGCCATGCCGCACAAGCGCAACCCGGTCACCTGCGAGCAGATCAGCGGCCTGGCGCGGGTGGTGCGGGCCAATGCGCAGGCGGCGCTGGAGAACGTCGCGCTGTGGCACGAGCGCGACATCTCGCACTCCTCGGTCGAGCGCATCATCCTGCCCGACTCGACCATCCTGGCCGATTACCTGTTGAGCAAGACGACCACGCTGATCGACACGCTGCTGGTTTATCCCAAGCGCATGTTGCGGAACCTGGAGTCCACGGGCGGACTGGTGTTCAGTGGGCAGTTGCTGCTTGATTTGGTCGAAGCCGGGGTGCTGCGCGAGGACGCGTATCGCCTGGTGCAATCGAATGCGATGAAGGCGTGGAAGGAAGACCTTAACTTTCGCGAGCTGATCCTGAGCGATCCCGAGATAACCTCGAAGGTAAAACGCGAGACGCTGGAACACGCTTTCGATTTGCAGCGGCCCCTAAGAAATGTGGACAAGATCTTTCGGCGCGTGTTTGGGGGGAAGGCAGAAGCTTAGGGGCTAGGGGCTAGGGGTTGGTGGTGAGTGGGTTAGCCAACTACCGGCAACTGGCAACTGAACTACTCCAGCCGATTGATGATGGACGCTACGTAGCCAGCGCCGAAGCCATTGTCGATGTTCACCACGCTGACGTTCGAGGCGCAGGAGTTCAACATGCCGAGCAGGGCTGCGATTCCCTCATAGGAAGCGCCATAACCGACGCTGGTGGGCACTGCAATCACCGGCACGCCGACCAGGCCGCCGACCACGCTGGGCAGCGCGCCTTCCATTCCGGCGCAGACGATCACCACGCGCGCCTGGGTCAGCGCTTCGCGGCGGGCCAGCAGCCGATGGATGCCGGCCACTCCCACGTCGTACACGTGCTGCACCTCGTTGCCCATCGCCTGCGCCGTGACCACCGCTTCTTCGGCGATCGGAACGTCGCTGGTCCCGGCGGAAACCACGACGATCTTCCCTTTGCCGTAAACAGTCTTGTCCTGCGTGAGCGTGATGGCGCGCGCCAGCTCGTGGAATTCGGCTTTGCGAAACTTGCGCTTCACGGCGCGAGATTGCTCCGGCGAAACGCGCGTCGCCAGCACGTTGTGGCCGGGTTGCGCCAGTCGCGCGAAAATCTCCGCAAACTGCTGTGGAGTTTTTCCCGGTCCGAAGATAACTTCGGGCATGCCCACTCGCAACGTCCGATGATGGTCCACGTTGGCGAAGCCCAGGTCCTCAAAGGGAAGATGTCGCAGCCGCTGCACCGCTTCCTCGGCAGAGAGCTTGCCTCGCTTTACCCGGTCGAACAGTTTCTTGATGGCGTCAGAAGTCATGGGGCAGTCGTCAGGAGCCAGTAGTCAGGCAAGAATCGAGTTTCCAGTTTCAAGTTTCGAGACTCAAGATGCAAGTCCTACCAGAGGATTGTACCGGGCCCATCGGTGCGGTTGCCGAACCCGCCACGGCCGAGTGATACGATGTGAAGCTTAGATGCTGGCGCAGACCCCTACAGCACCGCAGACCTTGACCGTCGCCATCACCGGCGCCAGTGGCTCCATCTTCGCCAAGCACCTGCTGGATGCGTTGGACTGCGACGAACGCGTCGCCAACGTCAATCTTATTCTCTCCGACAGCGGCCTGCGGGTGATGGCCGAAGAACTTCAGGTGTCGGGCCGCAATGAGTTGATCCAGAAACTGTTGGGACGGCCTTCGCAGAAAATCTGCCAGCAGAACAATTCGGACATCGGGGCCAATGTGGCCAGCGGTTCCTATCGGACCGACGCCATGATCGTGCTGCCTTGCAGTGTGGGGACGCTGGCGCGCATCGTGCATGGAATGGCGATCCAGCTCATCGAGCGCGCCGCCGACGTCTGCCTGAAGGAGCGCCGGCCGCTGATCCTGTGCGTGCGCGAAACCCCGTTCAACCTGATCCACCTGCGCAACATGATGCTGGCCGCCGAAGCCGGCGCCACCATCTTTCCGGTGATCCCGGCGTTTTACTTCCGCCCGGTCTCGACCGACGAGATCGCGCGCGAATTCGTCAATCGCGTGCTGGCGCATGTGGGACTGCCGCAGCCCGGCGCGTATCAGTGGAAGGGCGAGTAAAGGCTGGTTGCAGGCGGCTGGCAGCTCGGGAATCGATTGCTCGTCCCTTCACATGAGTTGCTCAATTTTTTCGATAAGCACTTCGGGCGGTTCGCCCTTGGTAATGAAGGCGTCGGCAATCTCCAGCGCGTCGGACGGCAGGGAGAAGTATGCCGACAAGAAAATGATCGGGACTTTGGGCCGGCGGCGGCGCATTTCGGCCGCTACCTGTCCCCCGTTGAGGCCCGGCATGTAGAAGTCCAGCACGACCAGGTCAACACTGTTCTGCTCGAAGAGAGCTATCCCTTGCTGCCCATCGCTGGCGGTGAGTACCCGGAGCCCATGGTTCTCCAACATGATCTTTCGCACTCGCAGGCCAATGGTCTCATCATCAATACAGAGCACCGTCTTCTGGCGGACTGCATCCATCCAATTCCCCGATTCTTCCACTGCGGATTCGATTCTTAAGTGCGAACTGGCGTCGGTGCTGCTCTTCAGCATCAAGGTGTGCCTAGGGATTAAAATTGTTGCCGCATTTACGGCAAAAGAGGCGCTATTGCTCTTGTATCCGAAGATCGTGGTTTTGCCCATGCCGAAAACGTCGTAGGTGAATTTTAGGTAGCTGATATATAAGGACTTAATAGCTCCCAGGCATTACTCTTTTGAGGCCAAAGTCGTGCTACTTTTGCGGGCAAGGCATCCGCGAGGCCCCGTTTTGCGCACAGGAAATGAGAGTTCGACCCCGCAAGAACCAACCGCAAAGCCTCTTCCCTCAATAACCTCCGCCTGCCTGGTGTCAGCTGCCGCTGTCTTCATTTCGCTTCACGCGTCTGGCATGGTATTTTCAAAGACTTACCGACGAACGCAATGATCCGCTCTTACCAAGGAATTGGCCCGACCGTGCCGCCGTCGTGTTACGTTGACGACTCGGCGCAGTTGATCGGCGACGTGGTGCTGGGCGAGAACGCCAGCGTCTGGATGAATGCCGTGCTGCGCGGCGACGTGCACTTCATCCGGGTGGGCGCCAACAGCAACATCCAGGATTGCAGCGTGCTGCACGGCATGTTGAATCAGTGGCCGGTGGTCGTCGGCGATTGGGTGACCGTGGGCCATTCGGTCACGCTGCACGGCTGCGTCGTTGAAGACCGCTGCCTGATCGGCATGGGCGTGGTCATCCTGAATGGAGCGCGCATAGGCGCGGGATCGATTATTGCGGCGGGCACGGTGATTCCCGAGGAAACGATCGTAGAACCGGGCTCGCTGGTGATGGGAGTTCCCGGCAAGGTGCGCAAGCGGTTGAGCGAGGCGGACCAGGAGACGATCCTGCGTTACGCGCGGAATTATTTGGGCTACAAGGAAAATTATCTGGCGGAGAGGAAGAAGTAGTTTCGAGTTTCAAGTTTCGAGTTTCAAGTTTCCGTTCCGGTCGCTGGTTCGTCCAGCCGAAACAGCACTGGATTTAACAGCCAAGGAAGCGGCGGTTGCGGCGAGAGACCTTCCAGTGGCAACTTGAAACTTGAAACTTGAAACTGATTCTCATGATCAAAGCAGTCCGTGGAACTCGCGATCTTCTCCCACCCGACACCGACCTATGGAACCGGGTGGAGGCGCAGGTGCGCGACGTCTTCGCGCGCTACAACTATCACGAGATCCGCACCCCGATCTTCGAGGACACGCAGCTCTTCTCGCGCAGCGTGGGCGAAGAAACTGACATCGTTTCCAAAGAGATGTTCACCTGGGAGGACAAGGCGCGCGCACAGAGCGAGAAGGCACAGTCGCTGACCTTGCGTCCGGAGGCCACCGCGGGCGTGGTGCGAGCCTACATCGAACACGGTCTCGACAAGAAAGGAACGCTGCAGAAGCTGTATTGCATGGGACCGCAATTCCGGCGCGAGCGTCCGCAGAAGGGCCGCTACCGCCAGTTCTATCAGATCGACGCGGAGATCATCGGGCCGCCAAGCGCGGGCAGCGAGTCGCCGTTGCGCGATGCGGAATTGCTGGAGATGCTGGCCACGCTGCTCGACGAGGTCGGCCTGCGCGATTGGCAGTTGCAGTTGAATTCCGTGGGCTGCGCCGAAGATCGCACGCGCTATAACCAGGCGCTGCGCGAGGCTTTGCAGCCCGTGGTGCAGCAGATGTGCGCCGACTGCCAGCGTCGCACCGAGACTAATCCGCTGCGTGTGCTCGACTGCAAAGTGCCAGCGGACCAGCCGATCATCGAGAAGCTGCCCAAGATCAGCCAGTATCTCGACGAGCCTTGCCGTGCGCACTTTGCGGCGGTGCGTGCGATGCTGGATGCGGTCGGCATCGCCTACACGATCAACGAGCGCATGGTACGCGGGCTGGATTACTACACGCGCACGACCTTCGAGTTCACCCACGGCGGACTGGGCGCGCAAAGCGCGGTACTGGGCGGCGGCCGCTACGATGGCCTTTCGGAGTCGCTCGATGGGCCGAAGGCGCCGGGCATCGGCTTCGCCATCGGGGAAGACCGGCTGATTCTGGCGTTGCAATCGCAGGGTGAGGAGCCGGCCGGGAAGGTGCAGGCGTACATCGCTGCGCTGGGCGCGGGGATGAACAGACATGCGCTCAAGCTGGCGCGAGAGTTGCGCCGCGCGGGCATCAGCGCCGACATCGGCGATGAGACGTTCCGGCTGAAGAAGTCGTTCGAGAGTGCCGAGAAAGTTGGGGCGCGATTCATCGTGATTGTCGGAGAAAACGAAGTGGCGGCAGAGCAGTTCGCGGTGAAGGACCTGGCCAGCGGTAAGCAGGTGCAGGTGCCGCGGACGGAGTTGGCAGCGCATTTAAGAACTAATAATTAAGCTGCCATCCCGAGCGAGCCCGCCGCGGCGGGCGGGTCGAGGACCTGCTGTTCGTCCGGAAAAAAGAGGCCCCTCTGCGCGCGGCTGGAAGCCGATTCATGTCCGAATCGTAATTTGACATCGGACGCTTCAGCAGAGCCCTTCGCGCCCAAATCAGTTGCCGGAGGTGCAAGTCTCCGCTATATGTTTGACGCTCTTTACCTCAATAATCGGTTGCACCACCGCAGCGGATGCACCGCCCTGAGGAGTGGCGTCCAGGGTCCGCACCCCGGGCTTACCGGTGATTTCAACCTGGTGGCCAATATGGTGGCTGAGCCTTGCGCCGCCGCCTACAAGGTGATGGATCGTGTTCGTGCTGTCGATGAGCGTGTATTGCCCCGCAGAGTGCTGCAGGCATCCTTCGATCGTCTCCAGGTCGGACGTCTTGCCGCTCGTCTTGGCCGCATCTTGCGCCTGCAACCAGACGGCAGAGACCATTAGCACCAGAGTCAGCATCAATATCTTGCGCACAAAGCCCTCCTGGCGGCTGTTTCTTGCCGCCTCTTTTATTGCAATAAACGTTCCACCACGTTATAACTCTCGGCCAGCGCCGCATCCAACGCGGCAGGATCTTTGCCGCCGGCCTCGGCCATGTCAGGACGCCCGCCGCCGGAGCCGCCGACCTTTTTCGCAACCTCCGCAATGACCTTGCCCGCCTGCACGCGCGATGTCAGGTCCTTGGTGACGCCCACAATCAGCGCCACCTTACCGTCGCTGACCGAGCCGAGCACGACCACGCCCGAGCCCAGCTTGTTGCGTAGGTTGTCGATCAGCACTCGCAGTTGCGCGCGTTCCAGATTGTCGGCCCGCGTGGCCAGGACCTTCACGCCCTTGACCTCGCGCACGTTCTCCGCCGCCGACTGGACTGAGGTGGAAGCCGACTTCATGCGCACCTGGTCGAGTTCCTTGCGCAGCTTTTTCAGCTCTTCCTCGCGGCGCTCCAGTTCTTGCTTCAGGGCGTCGGCAGGCGATTGATCGTCGCCGCCACGCACCAGCGTCGAGACGACATTTTCGAGCTGATGATCTTTGCGGAAGTGGCGCAGCGAGCCTTCGCCGGTAACTGCCTCCAGCCGCCGCACGCCACTGGAGACGCTGCCTTCCTTCAATATCTTGATCAGCCCGATCTCGCCGGTTGCAGAGGTATGTGTGCCGCCGCAAAGCTCGGTGGAGAAATCGCCGATGCGGATGACGCGCACGCGGTCGCCATACTTTTCGCCGAACAGCGCCATCGCGTGGTACTCGTTGACGGCGACATCGATGGGCACGTCCTCGATCACCTCGACGCGGTCGTTGCGCAGCACCTCGCGGTTGGCGAGATCTTCGATGTCCTGCAACTCCGCGTCGTCGAGCGCGGCGAAGTGCGAGAAGTCGAAGCGCAGATGCGCAGGATCGACCAGCGAGCCCGCCTGCTTCACATGCTTGCCCAGCACCTCGCGCAACGCGGCGTGCAGCAGATGAGTGCCGGTGTGGTTTCGCATGGTGGCGCGGCGCACTTCATCGTTAACCATCGCGTCCACTTTGTCGCCCACGCGGATGGGCTGCTTGGCGATGACGCGATGCGCGCGCACGCCTTGCACGGGATAGGTGACTCCTTCAACTTCAGCGACGATGGTGTTGTGATCTTCGCCATACAGGCAGCCAATATCGCCTATCTGACCACCGGATTCGGCATAAAACGGCGTGTGATCGAGCACGATCTCGCCGCGCTCGCCAGGCTTGAGCTCCACAGCACCGAGATTCATCGGACCATGCGAATCACGGGCGGTGCCACCTGGCGCTAATGATCCACTGCCCCTCTTGATAATGGCCAACACCTCGCAGCCGGTGGAAAGCGTCTTGCGATAGCCTTCGAAATGTGTGGGCGGCAGCATTTGATACAGAGTACTTGCCGACAGTTTCGATCCGCCCTTCCATGAGGCCCGAGCTCGTTCCCGTTGTTCCTCCATAGCCCGATCAAAACCCGGTTGATCGAACCCGATGCCCTGATCACGCGCAGCATCAACCATGAAGTCCAAGGGTAGTCCGAAGGTGTCGTAAAGTTTAAAAGCCTTCGGACCGGGGTAGACCAGCGGAGAGTCGTCACTGCTCGGACGTGCATATCCCTCCTGCTCCAATGCTCTTCCGTGTTGCTCGATTTGTGCACGAAAGCCGTGCAGTGATTGAGCATCCTTTTGGCTGTTTGGATCGGCGACTTGCTGAAAACGGCGTAATTCGTTCACCACGTCGCGAAAAGCAATCAGACGCAGAAGATCATCATCAAGACGCTGTAATCCAATATCCAACGTGTGAGCAAAACGCGTTTCCTCAGCCTTAATCGTCTCCGACACGCGACTTGCCGTTTCGAGCAGCTCTGGATATGCATCCTTCATCAGATCGCGAACGGCGAACACCATCTCAAAGAGGAACGGCTTGTCCTGTCCCAACAATCGCCCGTGGCGAATCGCTCGCCGAATAATCTTGCGCAACACGTAGCTGCGTCCTTCATTGGAGGGCACGACGCCATCAGATATGAGAAACGTTGACGCGCGCGCGTGATCGGCGATCACGCGCAGCGACGCCGCCTGATGATGCCGCTCCTCTTCGTCTTCCTTCTTTAGCTCGGTCTCCAGCGAGGCTCCCGTCAACTCGGCGGCGCGCTTAATTAGGGGCACAAACAAATCCGTATCGTAGTTCGAGATCACGCCCTGCATTACCGCTGTGACGCGCTCCAGCCCGGCGCCGGTATCGATCGACGGCTTAGGCAGCGGCCTCATCGTGCCATCCGGCTGCTTGTCGAACTGCATGAACACCAGGTTCCAGATCTCGACGTAGCGCCCGCACTCGCAGCCAAACTGGCAGTCGGCGTGTCCGGCGTCGCTGGCGGCCGGGCCCATGTCGTAATGAATTTCGCTGCATGGGCCGCAGGGGCCGGTGTCGCCCATCATCCAGAAGTTGTCCTTCATCCCCATTTCGAAGACGCGCTCGGGCGCGACTCCGGTTGCGATCCAGTGCTCGTAGGCCTCGTCGTCGCGCGCAATGCCGTTCTCGCCCTTGAAGATGGTGGCGAAAAGCTTGTCCTTCGGAATGCCAAACCACTCCGGCGAGGTGACCAGCTCCCACGCAAACGCTATGGCGTCCTTCTTGAAATAGTCGCCGAAGCTGAAATTGCCCAGCATCTCGAAGAAGGTATGGTGGCGATTGGTGAAGCCGACGTTCTCCAGGTCGTTGTGCTTGCCGCCGGCGCGCACGCATTTCTGCGACGAGGTGGCCCGCGAATAGTCGCGCTTCTCGATGCCGAGGAAGACGTCCTTGAACTGGTTCATGCCGGCGTTGGTGAACAGCAGCGTGGGATCGTTGGCCGGAACCAGCGACGACGAGCGCACGATCTTGTGCCCGTGCTGCTCAAAATAGCGCAGGAACATGGACCGAACCTCGGAACCGGAAAGCTTGCGGACGGGCATAGGGAATGAGGAAATTCTAACAGCAGTCGGGTGGTAGCATTCAGCAGTCAGCATTCAGCCAAACAAGGCTTCGCATCAGGAAGTTGGCTGACAGATGGCGAATGACCGCTCGCGATAGGGGCCCTTCGACTCCGGCGGCGCAAACCCGGCGCCGCCTCCGCTCAGGATGACAAAGCTACGATTTTGATACGAAACAGTACTTTTAGCTGAGTGCTGAATGCTGAGTGCCGACTGCTGAGTGCTGAGCGCTGCAACTGACTGCTGGCAACTGGCTACTGGCTACTGGCTACTGGCAACTGCCCCCCGGGTACCGTCCTTGCCAATTGACCATGGCCGCCATCCATCCCATAATTTCTGTGCGTGACAAATTCTGCGGCTCACAAGGTGGCCCCATGGTGAAGGAGAAAAGCACAAAGACTGGGCGTCCGTTCCAGACGGCTGGTGCGCGGTTGGACGATGTGCTGGGCGATGCGTCGAAACGCATCGAAGAGGAAACGCAGACGCTCATTGCCTACATCAACAATGAACTGGTGCCCGCCATTCGCGAGCACTCCAGCACTGGGTTGCGCATTGCCAGCGAAAAGCTGAAGCAGGCAGCCGACATGATGGATGCCGGCAAGAAGCAGAAAAAGAGCTGACCACGCGAGTCCCGTCTCTCATCTTCGTGGGCACGGCGCTGCTGCTGCTCTCGGCCTGCGGCGGGCATAAGACCGCTCGCGCTCATCCTGTTCCTCCTCCGCCCAGCGTCGGAGAAGCTGCGCCGCCTGCCAGCACCGAAGGCAACGCCAAGCCAGCGCCAGTTCCGCGCGGCGCGAAACCCATCTACGTGGAAACCGGATTGGCCAGTTGGTACGGGCCGCCCTATCATCACCATCGCGGCGCCAACGGCGAGGTTTATGACCAGAACAGCATGACCGCGGCGCATCGCACGCTGCCGATGAACTCGGTAGTGCGCGTGACCAACCAAACCACGGGACATGCGGCGGTGGTGCGCATCACCGATCGCGGGCCGTTCGTCGAAGACCGCATTATCGACTTGTCGCTGGCGGCGGCGAAGGCAGTGGATGTTTGGCGGCCGGGCACCGCGGAAGTGAAAGTCGAGGTCCTATCCGCGCCGGCGCCGATTGCAGAAGGCGGCCGCTGGTGCGTGCAGATCGGCGCATTCCAGAACGAGCGCGAAGCCCGCAAGCTGAAAGAGAAGCTGCAGGACCACTATGAAGGCGCCGATGTCATCCAGTTCACCGGGCCTACGGGAGAGTGGGTGCGGCTGCGCCCTCCTGGCGACGACAAACGGAAGGCGCAAGAAGTCGCCAGTAAGACCCACGTGAGAGAGGGCGGAGTGTTTCTGGTCAGGCTGGATTAGTGGGCAGTTGTCAGTAGCCAGTTGCCAGTTGTCAGCAGTCAGCAACTAGTAGCCAGCCAAATACGATTCCCGAGCCAAACAAAACTCCGTGTTCTCCGTGCCGGAGCCTGCCCTGAGCGAAGCCGAAGGGTGGTGAATGACTTTCGACCGAGTCGAAGGACCTGCGGTTCTCTGACGATCAACGCAACCGAATCACGACGCGCTTATACTCTCTCACGAATGAAGCCCATCCATCCCGCAAGCGCGCCCGTAGCACGTGATCGCACCGCCCTGGTTGCGCGCGGCCGGCGCCTGGAATATTTCACGATTGCCTGGAATGGTTTCGAAGCGGCGGTTGCGCTCATCGCCGGGCTGCTGGCCGGCAGCATCGCTCTGGTGGGCTTCGGTCTCGACTCGGTGATCGAAACCATCTCGGCAGGAATTCTGCTGTGGCGTCTGCGCGCCGAAGACGATCCGCTGCGACGCGAGCGCATCGAACGCACAGCGCATCGCCTGGTGGGAATCTGCTTTCTCTTGCTTGCGACCTACGTGGCAGCAGAATCGCTTCGCGCGCTCTGGACCAAAGCCCAGCCGGAGCGCAGCATTCCCGGCATTCTGATCGCGCTGGCCGCGGTGGTGGTGATGCCGATGCTGGGCCGGGCCAAGCGTCGCGTGGCCGCGCAAATGGGCAGTCGCGCACTTCATGCCGACTCGCGCCAGGCCGACTTCTGCGCTTATCTCTCCGCCATCCTGCTGGCGGGATTGCTGCTGCATGCGCTGCGGGGCTGGTGGTGGGCCGATCCGGTTGCCGCGCTGATCATGACGCCAATAATCGCGCGCGAGGGCGTGCAAGGATTGCGCGGCGAAGGTTGCGACGATGGCGACTGCGCACACTAGGCATTGGTTGCCACGATTTGGCTGGTGGCTGACAGCTGAATGCTCACGGCTAATACGCAGATCCACCGTCGGCTGAACTTCGCTCCAACCAGGGCAAGAACGGCGCTACAATCTTTGCCAGCAGGCCTGCAGGGCGCCGGAGGTATCGAACATGAGCCAAACCATAACTCCCACTCGCAGCTTCGGATTTTTTCTCAATGGCAATTGGAGCACGCACGGGCGCGAAGTCGTGGTGACCTCGCCCTACGATCACAGCGTGCTGGCGGTGGTATCGGAGGCGGAGCGCGACGACGTCGAGGTGGCCATCGAGTCGGCGGTGCGGGCCTTCGAGGTGACGCGCAAGATGACGTCGCAGCAGCGCGCCGGCGTTCTGCGCAAGGTGGCCGACGGCATCGCCACGCGGCGCGAGGAATTTGCCCGCACCATCTGCCAGGAAGCCGGCAAGCCCATCAAGACCTCGCGCATCGAGGTGGAGCGCGCCATCAACACCTTCCAGATTGCCGCCGAGGAAAGCACACGCATCTACGGCGAGTACATTCCGCTGGACACGCTGGCATCGACCAGCGGGCGCTGGGGACTGGTGCGGCGCTTTCCGCTGGGGCCGGTCTTCGCCATCACGCCGTTTAATTTTCCCCTGAACCTGGTGGCGCACAAAGTGGCGCCGGCCATGGCCGCCGGTTGTCCGCTGATCTTGAAACCGGCGCCGCAGACACCCATCTCGTCGCTGCTGCTGGCCGAGATTGTGCAGGAGTCGGGATGGCCGGAGGGCGCATTCGCGGTCATGCCGCTGTCCAACGAAAACGCCGCCCTGCTGGTGGCCGATGAGCGCATCAAGCTGCTCACCTTCACCGGCAGCGCCGCGGTGGGCTGGCAACTGAAGTCGCGCGCCGGCAAGAAGCGCGTCACCCTGGAGCTCGGCGGCAACGCCGGCGTCATCGTGCATAGTGATGCTGACCTGGAGCACGCGGCGCAGCGCTGCGTGGCCGGCGGCTTCTCCTACGCGGGACAGACGTGCATCTCCGTGCAGCGCATCCTGGTGCACCAATCGGTATTCCATAAGTTTACCGAGTTGCTGGTGCAGGGTGTTCGCAAATTGAAGGCGGGAGATCCCATGCAGGAGACGACCGATGTTCCTCCCCTCATCCGCGAGCAGGACGCGGTGCGCGCTGCAGAATGGATCGAGGAGGCGGTGAAAGGCGGCGCCAAACTGCTGTGCGGTGGCAAGCGCCACGGGGCCACGGTCGAGCCTACGGTGCTCACCGGCACCAGCCCGGAAATGCGGGTCAACTGCGCCGAAGTTTTCGCGCCGGTGGTGACAGTCGAGCCTTACGAGTTTTTTCCCGAGGCGCTGCGCCAGGTCAACAACTCGGCTTACGGGCTGCAAGCGGGCGTGTTCACGCGCGATGCCGGGCTCATCCAGATGGCGTTTGAGGAACTCGAAGTGGGCGGCGTCATAGCGGGCGACGTGCCCAGCTTCCGCGTCGACCAGATGCCCTACGGAGGAGTGAAGGACTCAGGCCTGGGCCGCGAAGGCCTGCGCTACTCGATCGAGGACATGACCGAACGCAGATTGCTGGTGATGGCGGTGCGCTAGGAGAGATGTAAATCAACCACAGAGGCACGGAGGCACAGAGAGGAATGTTGTCACCACAGAGAGGACACGGAGGGCACGGAGAAGAAGTAACGATAGAAAACTCCGTGGTCCCGTATCCTCGGTGGTAAAAAAGAAACTCTTTTGTTCTCCGTGTCTCTGTGTCGGAGCCTGCCCCAAGCGAAGCCTAAGGGTGGTAAATAGTTTTCGACGATGTCTGATGGAGAGGTAAAGGGATGAAATTCAACCACGGAGGCACGGAGAGCACGGGGGAGAGTGGGAACAAAAACAAAACTCTGTGCCCTCTGTGTCGCAGCCTGCCCTGAGCGAAGCCGAAGGGTGGTGAATAATTCCGACAGACAGAGGCCCTAGAAGACGTGCAGCTGCGAGCGCATCTTCTCCGCCATGTCCTGCACCAGGCGAAGCTTGGCCACCACCTCGGCGGGGATGGCCGGCTGCCGCAACGCCAGCTCCGAGGTGAGCAAGATGCCGGTCACCTGGGCGCGCAACTGGTTGCGCAACACCCGCTCCGCCAAGCTCATCGCCCATTGCTTTTCTCGCTCGGCCCGGCGCAGGGCAACCTGGGTCTCGCGCACCACCCGGTCCGAATGGTGCAGCGCCAGGTTGACGTAAATCGGCAGGGCGGTGCCGGCGTGATTCAACAGGGTGTCGAGGGCGCGGAAATCAGCCTCCAGCAACGATTGATCGATCGCCAGGGCGTCGTATTCCTTGGTCTGGAGCCGCGCGACCGCCTGCGGCACCGAGTTGACCACCTGGGTTGGCTGTCCGGTGCCCTGTTGCAGTGCGGCAGCGCACTCCTGGGCGCGAGAAGATGTGGTCACCAAAAGGATCATAGGTCCCTCCCTTGCCGCAGTTCGCCCGGCGCCGTTTGCCACGCGCGCCGGGGGCGGCGCTGATCAGTCCAACAACCCTGGCCCGGAGCTTGGTTCGGGGCAATGCGCGCCGCGTTTACGCACATCGCGATGAACCTCAGGTCGCCGAGCCGTATTCCTTCAGTTTGCGATACAGCGTGGTCTTGCCGATGCCCAGCCGGCGCGCGGCTTCCAGCTTGTCCCCTTGCAGCATTTCGATAGCGTGCAGGATGGCCTGCCTTTCCAACTCGGCGATGGAAGTGATGGTCTCCCCATCGGAAGCTGGGATGGGCGGCTTGGCTTGCGCCAGGAAGTTGCGCAACTGGGTCGGCAGATCGGCAATGTGAATGGTGGGAAGAGAGCAGGTCGTGCAGGCGCGTTCTATGCAGTTCTCCAGTTCGCGCACGTTGCCCGGCCAATCGTAGTTAAGCATCAGCCGCAGAGCATCGTCCCCCACGCTGTGCGGCATCTGGGTGGCACGGTTGATGCGCTCCAGGACGTTGCCGATCAGCAAAGGAATGTCCTGCTTGCGTTCGCGCAGGGGAGGGATGCGCAAGGTCAGCACGTTCAGACGGAAGTAGAGGTCGCGGCGGAAGGTCCCCTGCTGCACCGCCACATCCAGGTCGCGGTTGGTGGCGGCCAGAATACGCACCTTGATGGGTATGGCGCGGGTGCCGCCTACCGGACGCACTTCTTTTTCCTGGATGGCGCGTAACAGCTTGGCTTGCAGGTCCACCGGCAGCTCGCCCACTTCGTCGAGAAAGACGGTGCCGCCCTCGGCGGTGGCCAGCAATCCGTCTTTGGCCCGCACCGCCCCGGTAAAGGCGCCGCGCACATAGCCGAACAACTCGCTCTCGATCAGGGTGGGAACCAGCGAGCCGCAATCCACCGGAATAAAAGGGCGGTCGCGGAAAGGCCCGGAGTAGTGAATGGAACGCGCCACCAGTTCTTTGCCGGTTCCGCTTTCGCCCAGAATCAGCACGGGATGGGTGCTGTGCGCGGCCTTGGCGATAATGCGGTACAGCTTCTCCATCTCCGGCGCGTGCCCCACCAGGGAACCGAAGCCGTGCTTCGACTTCACCTGTTCCCGCAACAGGCGGTTCTCGGCGGTGAGCTTCAGATAGGCTGCCGCCCGCTCCAGCAGCAGGCGCAGTTCCTCGAAGTTGAAGGGTTTGGTGACGTAATCGTAGGCGCCCAGCTTCATCGCCTGCACTGCCGATTCAACCGTGGCAAAGCCGGTCATGACGATCACCAGGATATCGGGACGGCGTTGCTTGATCTCGCGCAAAACCTCCAGACCGCTGTTGCCCGGCAGACGAAGATCAAGCAGCACGACATCCGTACTGCTGGTTTCCAGGACCTGATAGACGTGTTCCGGGGTCTCCGCCACCCGGCTGTTAAACCCCAGCGAGCGGGCGACTTCCCGGCAAGACTCCCGCATCGAGCGCTCATCGTCGACGATCAACAGGCTGAGTCCATTGGTTTCGCAAATCGGTTCGCTAACTGCCACTGTCTCAATGGCATGCACGTGAGACATCCCTTCTCCGGCGAGCTCGCCCCCAAAGTGGCGGCGCGGAATTGATTTGGGCTTTCGTACTCATTACCATCATCCCTTTTTGGGAAACCTACTAGGACGACCGTCACATGGTGATGTGAGTTCAGCTTCCGGAATTGAGAAAAAACCAGGAGCCAGGCGGGCATTCGTCCGGGGCGGCAGATTCTCCGCACTCCCGGAGTCAACCCGTGGCTCCTGGGCCGTCACCGTATCGCTCAACTCCAACCCGCGGTCCTGCACCCATCGCCTCTCTTCGTTCGCCTGGTCCGTTCCCTCTGTCCCCAGGCGGCGTAACAGGCACTTCATCAATTCGCTGCCACGCTGCGCTTTGCGCTCGATTTCCCGCAACGGACGTTTCAAATGGCTGTAAGGAGGCAACTTCCAGCCCAGCACCTGGGCATTCATCAGCACAGCCGTGGTAGTGTTCGCCAACTCATGCACCAGCGCGGCGCAGTCGCCGTTGAAGGCGCGCGAGGAGCACGAATTTCCCGGATCGTGCCCCTCGCGTCCTTGCCCGGCGGAGGAAATCTGGCTGGTTTCGTCGTCGCAGGGGACCGAAACGCGGTCAAGTTGGTTCGCCAAAGGCTCCGTTTGCCTTGCGCTGCCGCTCGGGTTGTGGCTGGCCCGGTTCATGATCCAGATTCTCGTTGTTCCCGTGCAACGCATTTGTATAAAGCACGGCTGCTGCCAAAAGTCCAATCGCGCTTAAGCATTGATTCTTTTGGGAATTTCCCGGTCCCTGCACAGCCGCAACTACAGTCGCCATCGCTCCAGTTCCAGAATGAAACTCGGTCCCGGCCCGATAGGCGTCCAAGTACTTCTTAGATCAGGGTTTCGATGGTTTCCCGTTCAGGGAAGAAAAACGTGCCGGAAGCTCATATCGGGAACGGCAATTAGCCGTTAGCACTTAGCACTTAGCACTTAGCTTTGGCCACAGCTAGTCCGACTCGCAATCGCGAAATACGGCGTTGCCTGATGCGATACCCGCCCACTCTAAGTGCCAGATGTTGGCTGCTCGTTGCTAATTGCTAAATGCTGACGGCTAATTGCTGGTTGTAAAATCGCGCACAGCATGGCCCTCGTACAGCGCACCATCTTTCACGTCGACATGGACGCCTTCTTCGTCTCGGTCGAAGAGCTCTTCGACCCGTCGCTGAAGGGCAAGGCGGTGGTGGTCGGCGGTCAGCGCCATGAACGCGGCGTAGTGTCGGCCGCCTCCTACGAGGCGCGCAAGTTCGGCGTCCATTCGGCCATGCCGCTGCGCACCGCCGCCAAATTGTGTCCGCAGGCCATCTTCGTGGACGGACATCCCGAGCGCTATCGCGATTATTCCGCCAAGGTTTACCAGGTGCTCGACCGCTTTTCTCCCAAGCTGGAGATGGTTTCCATCGACGAGGCGTACGTGGACATGACCGGCACGGAGCGCCTGCACGGGCCGCCCATGCGCGCCGCCCATGCGCTGCACGGCGCCATGAAAGCGGAGACCCAACTGAATTGCTCCATAGGAATTGGCAGCTCGCGGCTGGTGGCCAAAATCTGCTCCGACCAGGCCAAGCCCAATGGCGTGCTGTGGATAGTGCCGGGCGGGGAAGCGGAATTCCTGGCGCCGCTGGAGGTGCGCAAGATTCCCGGCGTCGGCAAGGTGATGGAAAAGCGCCTGCTCGAACAGGGCATCCAGATGATTGGCGATCTTGCGCGCCGCGAGGAGAGCTGGCTGGAGGCGAACCTTGGCGCGCTGGGTGTGGCGCTCGCCGGCAAGGCCCGCGGCCTGGATGCCGGCGCCTGGTTCGACAGCGATATTGGCGAGGATGACGGGCCCCGCTCCATCAGTCACGAGCACACTTACTCGGTCGATAGCAACGACGCGCAAGAGTTGGAAGCGACGCTGGCGCGGCTGGCGGAAATGGTGTGCCGCCGTCTGCGGGAACAGAAGCTGCACGCCCGCACATTGCAGTTGAAGCTGCGCTATTCCGATTTTCGCACCTTCACGCGCGCCCGCACTCTGGAGCAGCCCAGCTCGGTGGACACGGAAGTGCTGGCGACCATCCGTGAACTCTTCCGCGCAAACTGGAATGGCGGCGCGGTCCGGCTGCTCGGTGTCTGTGCGTCGCATTTTGCAGCCGAGAGTGAGCAGCTCACCCTGCAAGGCAGGACCACGCATGAAAAGTGGAACCAGGCGCTCTCCGCCGCCGACCGCATGCGCGAGAAATTTGGAGAGAACGCAGTCTCAATGGCGACCGGCATGAAGGCGCGCTTCCGCGAACGTACGCACGAGAACCCGGCTGGATTGCCGGGGAAAAAGAAATGAACTCAACAGCTCATCACGGCGGAAGGTGAGGTGTCTCACATCCTTCGCGGCGCGAAAGGATTATTCCTGTCAGAGGGCAAGGCCAGGCCATCGCGCCACTGCCTGGAGAGGACGAAGTGCCCGGAACCCTGATCATCGGTTATGGAAATCCCACGCGCGGAGATGACGCCATCGGCTGCCATGCCGCGCGCGTCTTGGAACAGTATTTCTGGAACGATCCGGACGTGGAAGTTATCGCCGCCCAGCAGCTCACCCCGGAGATGGTGGACGACATATTGCAGCGCGACTTCGTGCTATTTCTGGATGCCTCGTTTGGCGATCAACCCGGAACCATCCTGCGCACCACGGTTTCACCGGAACCTGGACCCGGTGGCTTTGATGAACCTTTCACTCCGTCGTCGCTGCTCACCGCCGCCGAACAGCTTTACGGCGACGCTCCATTGGCCATGAGCATCACCATGGCGGGATGGTCGTTCGATCTCGGCCAGAAGATATCGCAAATTGCCAACCGCCGCATGCCCGACTTCATTCGCCTGGCTAAAGAGGCCGTCGAGTCCCATCGCCACAGGCCGCAAGCTCGATCTTCAGTGGGAACGAAATAGCGACGCGACTAGCGGTTATGCGGACGCGCCCGGCGAATTGCGCGAAATGGATCGTCCTCGCAGAATTGTCATTACGAGCGCCGGGGTTTTCGGGGTCCCCAACGAGCACCGGTTTTGTGCTCGTTGGGGTGATGTGGCGTGAGGAATCTGCTTTTCCCAGACGCGCACGCAAAAGCAGATCCCTCGCTCCTCCACCCCAGCGAGTGCAAAACCGGCACTCGCCGGGGACCCGGCTCCGCTCGTGATGACAAACCCGATAAGAATGCCACTACTTTCTGCAAAGCTTACCGCCGCTTACTCGAGGTAGGTCCGCGCCATGGGCCGCCACCACGGCCAATCGTGATAGCTTTGCTCGCCCCAGACGTATAGCTCATGGCGGATGCCGCGCGCCCGCAGGATGGCCGCGAACTCTTCATTCTTGTTCCAGCACATGTCCCACTCGCCGGTGGCCAGCACCGTCCGCATATGGTTATAGCGCCAGCCGTCGCTGCAGTTCGCCAGATAATCGGGCGGGTTGTTGAAGTACGCGTCCTCGCTATACCAGCCGTCGAGGAAGCTCTTGATGTCGAAGGATCCGGCCATGGTGACGCAGCCGGTCACCTTGTCGGGATGGCGGAAGGCGAAATTAACCGCATGATAGGCGCCGAAGCTGCAGCCGGTCACGATGGTGCGCGGCGTCCAGTTCTTGTTCCACATCAGCGGAAGCACGTCATTCAGAATGTAGCGTTCGTATTGCAGATGCCGTTGCAGGCGCCAGTAGGGATGCACCCGCTGGTTGTACCAGCTTTCGCTGTCCACGCTATCGACACAGTAGATCTGCAGTTGTCCGGCGTCCAGACGGTCGGCAACCGCGGCAACCATCTGGTTGTCTTCGTATTCAAAGTAACGTCCCTGCGAAGTGGGGAAGACCAGGACCTTGGCGCCAGCGTGGCCAAAGACAAGCAGTTCCATGTCGCGTTGCAGGTCGTGGGACCACCAACGATGATATTCACGATTCATGTTGTTTGAGCCTCTTCCGTCTGCGATAGGGTTGGACCAGAACTGCATTTGATAATCTAGGGAGCCACAATTCTACAGAATGAGCACGGATCCGATCATAACTAACCAGCCGATTCCGCCCGCGCAAGCCCCTGGCAGCCTGAAATCGCGTCTGCGCTTGCATCAGCAGTTCCCCTCCGAACTGATGGAGGAGAAGCGCGACTTCATCGTTTACCTTCCTCCCATGTACGGGGCTGAACCCGAGCGGCGCTATCCAACGCTGTACCTGCAGGACGGTCAGAACCTGTTCGATCCGGACACTTCCTTCATCCACGGCAAGTATTGGCGTGTAGGCGAAACGGCTGACGAGTTAACTGTGACTGGCGCAATCGAGCCGCTGGTCATCGTCGGCATCTACAACACGGGGGAACGTCGCATCGACGAATACACCCACATCGAGGACAAACGGCTCGGTGGCGGACAGGCCGACGCCTACGGTCAGATGCTGGTGAAAGAACTGAAGCCGTTCGTCGATCACCGCTACCGGACGCTTCCCGGCATCCAGCACTGCGGCCTGGGTGGATCGTCGTTGGGGGGATTGGTTTCGATGTACCTCGCGCTGCGCTACAGTCGCGTGTTCGGCAGGCTCGCCGCGATGTCTCCGTCGGTGTGGTGGCGGAATCGGGCCATCCTGAAAACGGTTGCCCAGCTCAAAAGGAAGCCGGCATTGCGTATCTGGCTCGATATCGGTACCAGGGAAAGCCAGCGAGCGTTGCCCGATGCCCGCGCTCTGAAGACCGCCTTGGTCAACAAAGGATGGAAACTCGGCGAAGACCTTTGCTACACCGAGGTCGAAGGCGGACACCACGACGAGGTTGCCTGGTCGCAACGGGTCGCGCCTATGCTGAAGTTCCTCTTCCCGCCGCGACAGTGAGGCAGGAACAACATCGGATCTGCGAAGCTGAATTGGGAGGAACTATGACGCTCGACCGCTTTACGAAAGCAATGCTGATAGCTATTGCAGTTCTACTGGGGATGATTGCATTTCGCCCAGTCGTCCACGCGGTGCCGGTGCAGGCACAAGCCAGTGAGGCTTATCCCTTCTACATCGAACCGGGTTATACGATGCTGCGCAAGCCTGACGGGACCTCGCATGTGTATGGCAAAGTCGCCATTGACATGCGCACCGGAGACATCTGGGGATTCCCAACCACGGTGCAAGGTCCATACCCGATTGACAACGCCAAGACCGTCCCGCCCAAGTCCTATCCCATGTACCTGGGGAAATTCATGTTCAGCGAAGCCATGAAATAGACGCCATACCACGTGGTCTTCGCCGGTTCGTGCCAGGACCTTCCTTTGCCCAGGTTAGCCTCCGAAAGACGGGCGCGAACCTGGGGAACCAGTTCTGAAAGCTGATAGCTGACAGCTGATGGCTCGTCGTTACCACGTGTTATACGCGGTGCCTTCGCTGGAGGTTTGATCGCTGCCGCTGTGAACGTCGATAATCCCCGGCTCGGTCTGATCGGGAGACATGATGCTCTCGTCGGTGATCGGCACCCAGCTATCGCGTGAGTTGGTGAAGGGGTCCTTGGGGAGTTGCTTGAGATACTTGGCATCCACCAGGTCCTGCAAGGATTGCGGGGCCTTTTGCTTGTCGAGCGTGTACTGGTCGATCAGCGACCTCATGGTGTAGAGATCGTCGCGCAACGCAGTCTCTTTGGCGTGGAGAATGGACGAGGAATAATTTGGGATGGCAAGCGAAAGCAGGATGACGATGATGCTGATCACCACCATCAACTCGATCAAAGTAAAGCCGCGTTGTCGCCAGCGCCGGGTCATGGTCGCGCCCTGAGAAGTTACCACGTCTTGTACTTGGTGCCGTCCAAGGCAGTGCCTTCGGATTTGGTGTACACGTCAAACACGCTCTGCCCGCCCCAGGAATCCGAATCGGGATCATCCTGCATCGAGCGCAAGCCCCATTCATCCTTGCCGGTCATGGGATCCACCGGGATGTGCCGCAGGAAACGGATCTTCTTGCCATTGGAGTCCACGCCCTTCACCAGGGTGTCGAGATCGGGAGGATATCCCTGGCTGTCCAGCTTGGTCTGGAACGCGCCGCGGTCGGCGGCGTCCTTGTAGCGATCAATGGCGTCGCGCATCTCCCACAGATCGCGGCGCAACTCGCGCTCTTTGTTGCGCTGAAGAGTGACACGCAGCACGGGAGTGGCGACCGCAGTCAGGACCATCAGGATGGTCATCGCCACGATCAACTCCACCAGGGTGAAACCGTTCCTGCGGGCCGCACGAGGGGCGGGGAACTGCGGATGAAATGGCCCAGACTCACGCACGCTGCTTCTCTCAGCAGCCAAACCGCAACTGGAAAGATTAAGGGGCACCGCTCTTAGTTTAGTCCTTTCCGGGACTGATTTCGCAGTCAACCGGCTCTGTTGGCATTGGCGTACGCAGGCTCGCGGCGATGACCGTACCTGGGGCTGCCACCAGTTAGACGCTGCCGCTAATGAACGGTCACAATGGCCTGAGAGCCGCTGGCGGGAACGTTTTGCATGGCCGCGTTCTTCACTCCCGCCCGGTTGACGCTCAAGGTTGCCTGTCCCGGAGCTTTCGCCTGGAAGGTGATCGTAAACACCCCTCCGTCGCCGCTAACGCCGGCGCTCCCCGGGGGACGCGAGGCGGTGAGCTGTAGAATGCCGGCCATGCTGTCATCGCGGCTGACCAGCGCGACTGTCTGCCCGTCCTGCGCCAGCAGCGTTCCATTAGAGACGTTCAGCACCTGCAAAGCCCGCGGGTTGTAGAGAATCTGTACCGGGACCGAATACACATTCTGCGCGCCGCTCAGGTTCACATTCACGGTAAAGGTAGAACCTACTGCCTGATCCAGCATGGCCGGGTCAAAGCTCACGATTGCACTGCCCGCAGGGGCGGATGCAATGGAAGGCTGCGCGCCGGTGGCTGGCGCAGAGCCGGCTTGCGGCTGCGGTGGATTGCCTTGTGCCCCCTGGGGGTTGCCCGCCGGGGCCGGGGGTTGCGTGCTGCGCGGTCGCTGGTCGGGCGCCTGATTCATGCCGTGATGCAGGGATATGGTGTTGGCGGTGCCGACGTCAATCGCCTTGACGTTGCTATCGTTCAGGTCCTGGGCGCGCACAATATGCGGAATCAAGATGAAAATGATTTCGTTGTCGTTATCCTGTTTGGTCTCCTCCGCGAACAGATATTTGAAGAGCGGAATGGACGCCAGTCCTGGAATTCCCGACAGCGACTTGGTCTGAGTGTTTTCAAGGATACCGCCCATGATGTTAACTTCGCCTTCCCGGAGGCGAATTTCCTGTTCGATCTTGCGTTGCCCGATCACTGGCTGCGAAATGCCGCCGATGTCCTGGTACCTGTCAATCGCCGAGATATCCATGGCGACTTTCAGGGTCACCTCGTCGAGCCCGTGCACGTGGGGTGTAATGTCGACATTCACGCCAACGTCTATGTAGTTGAACTGAGTGTTGACCAGGGGGTTGATGCCGACGCCGCCGATGCCGGGCTGGAACGAACCGGTGGCCACGGGCACACGCTCGCCGATCTTCAGCGAAGCCTTCTGGCCATCCGCGGCGCGGATTTGTGGCTGTTGGATGAGCTTGCTGCTGCTGTCGCTCATCAGGAAATTCGCCGTGGCGGACGGGATCGTGACCTGAAAATTTGTGGCGTTAAGGTGGGCCAAACTATTGAGGTTGATGCCGCCCGTATTGCCGGTAGTGGTAGTGCCCGTGCCGCCAGTGCCGGCATTCCCGGTCACGGTAGTGCTACTGGTGGTCGTGTTGTTGTCCTGCAACTGCACGGTGACACTGGCGGGCGGATGAATACCGAGATCGTGCAACTTGTTGCGGGTGACTTGCATGATCGCAACTTCCACCACTACCTCGGGCCGCCCTTTGTCGAGATCATTGATCAGCTTCTCGGCCATCGCAATCTGATCGGGCGTTCCCCGCACAACGATTGCCTGCTGCGAAGGGAACTGTTGCAGCCGCTGCGTATCAAGCAAAGTTCGCAGAATATTAACCAGGTCCTGCAATTCATTGGGCTGCGAGAGATTCGTCAGATAAAAAGTGCGGATGACGCTCTGTTCCAGCTCCTTACGCTTGGCGGGCGTGTCGGCGGCAACGAAAATAGTATTCGGAGTGACCGGCCGCCAGAACGTCTTCGATTCCAGCGCCGTGATCTCCAGCGCTTCTTCCAGGGTGACCCCGTTCAGATCCACGCGAATGCGTTTCGAAGTGTAATCAGGATCGAACAATACGTTCACACCCGCCAATTTGCCGATGGTCTCGTAAACCGTCTTGGCGTCTTCGGTCAGCTTTAGGGTGATAGGCGTCTGTGAAATGGGAGCTAACTCAACCGGGCCGATGGCTTCCTCCATGCGCTTGGTCAGTCCTGATTCGGTCGTAGGCGCAGGAGAAGCAGGGTTCAGGGTCTTGTGGATAAGCAGGCGTGTCTTGTTGGCTTGCTGTTGCGCTATGAAGCTGGACGGATCGATGGCGAGCGCCTGCTCGAAATCGGTCAGCCCCTCCTGCAGTTTCCCGGCCTTGACCAGAATCTCGCCTTGATGAACATAAGACGCCGAGGCCAGGAAGCGTACATACTCGAAGGCGGCACGATAGGTCAGGTCCGCGGGCTTGAGCTGGTAGGCCTGATGATAAAAATTGTAGGCCGCAATGTAATCCTGCCGAACTTCGGCGGCTTTGCCCTTTTGATAGAGGGCTTTAGCGGCCTTGTCGTTGGAGGCGAGTGCGGGCAGAACGGCGCCAATCAGTAGCACCGCCAGGACGCGGGTAAACCGTTTCATCAAGTTCCTTAAGGTCCCAGGGAAGTTGCGCCGGAACTCAGCCCTTGTGTAACTAAGGATTGCCAGGTTCCGGAACGTAAGACTTGAACCCACGCTAAACGTGAGCATGGCTCGCGTACAAATACATCACTGCCGCGCGGCAATTCGAGTTAACACAATCGGCGCGATTATAGCATCTCACACACCTCCCACGTAGTATGCATGTCGCTGTTTTAATCCTGTGTTAGCATCGGAGATTCGCGCGACGTGCAAGATGGTTACGGTCAATCCCGCCCAACGCAATGTCACCGCGTTCTCCGATTTGCTGTGATGCGCGGTTCGGGGCAAGCGAAGCCCGGCGCTGGCGTGGCGCGTGGATATTTATGGCCCGTCAGTCGTCCCCCACAGGTCGTCCCGAAAAGGAAAAGCAGCCGCGGCGCGATCCTACGGCCAGCGGAGAGCGCGACGCCTCGGTCAACCGTGCTGCGTCGCACAACTACTTTCTGCTGGAGAAGTTCGAAGCCGGCATCGCTTTGCGCGGGACCGAAGTGAAATCGGTGCGCGCTGGGCGAGCTAACCTCAAGGACGCCTACGGGCTGGTGAAGGACGGCGAACTGTGGCTGATCAACGCGCACATCGGGCCCTATGAACATGGCAACATCTTCAACCATGAACCCCTGCGCACCCGAAAGTTGCTGGTGCACAAAAATGAGTTGCATAAACTCATCGGCAAGACGCAGCAGAAGGGACTGACGCTGATCCCGACGCGGCTGTATTTCCGCAATGGCAGGGTGAAAGTGGAGTTGGCACTGGCGAAAGGCAAACAGCATTGGGACAAGCGCGAGACCGAACGCCGTAAGACGGCCGACAAAGAAGCGCGTGAGGCGGTCGCCAGGAGCCGAAAGAATTAGAACGGACTACTTATCATGAAAACAACTCTCCATACCACACCACCTTCGCAATTGGAAACCGAATGCCTCGTCGTCCCGGTGCTCGATGTCGCCGCCGAAAACAACAACGGCGACAAATCTGACAAACACAAGCCGCAGATCCAGAGCGATGACAAGGCTGTGCTCGAGGCGGCGGCCGACCTCATTGCGGCGGGCGAGGTCACTGGCAAGATGCTGGAGATCGCCTTGCTGCACAAACCGTCTGGCCTGAAGGCGAAGCGCCTGATGCTGATCGGCGGCGGCAAGGCGAAGAACTTTTCCTCGTATGAGCTGCGCAAGCTGGCTGGGGCAGCCGTGCGCAACCTGAAGGCCAAGGATCTGAAGAGCTTCGCCTTCGTCGCGCCAAGTTCGTGGATGGGACAAGCCGACCCAGCGTCGCAGAGCACGCTGGCTTTCCAGCGGGGTGGCATGGGAGATGCCGTGAAGTCGATCGTCGAAGGCGCCTTCGTCGGTAACTTCGACCCCGACTACTACAAGAGCGATCGCAAGGAGCAGAAGATCGACGAGATGGTCATCGTCGCTCCGGCAGCAGCGAACCAGAAGGCGCTGCAGTCCGCGATGGAGCAGGGAGGCATTATTGGCGAGGCGCAGAATTTTACTCGCGATCTGGTCAATGAGCCGAGTAATCGCATGACGCCCACCATCCTCGCTGAGCGCGCCAAGAAGATGTGCGACGAGACCGGGCTGAAGTGCGAGATTTACGGCGGCGACAAAATCAAAGAGCTGAAGATGGGCGCGTTCTGGAGCGTGTCGCAGGGTTCCGACGAGGAGCCGCGACTGATCGTTATGCGCCATGAACCCGCGGGCGCCCCGGAGAAGCCGGTCCTCGGTCTGGTTGGAAAGGGAATCACCTTTGACAGCGGCGGCATTTCCATCAAGCCGGCGGACGGCATGGAGAAGATGAAATACGACATGGCCGGCGGCGCAGCCATGATCGGAGCGATGCGCGCCATTGCGCAGCTCAAGCCGAACCTGCGCGTGATTGGAATCGTCTGCGCCAGTGAGAACATGCCTTCGGGCAAGGCGCAGAAGCCGGGCGACGTGCAGATCGCCATGTCCGGAAAATCAATCGAGATCATCAACACCGACGCCGAAGGGCGCTTGGTATTGGCCGACGGCTTGCACTACGCGCGCCAACTAGGCTGCACTCACCTCATCGACGCCGCTACGCTAACCGGCGCGTGCGTGGTGGCGCTGGGCATGGTCAATGCCGGCATTTTCGCCAACGACGAAGACTTCTACGAGCGCTTCAGCAAATCGCTACAGAAATCGGGCGAGAAGATGTGGCGGCTGCCGGTGGACGAAGAGTACCGCGACATGATCAAGTCCAACATCGCGGACATCGTCAACAGCGGCGGCCGTTGGGGTGGGGCCGTTACGGCGGCCATGTTCCTAAAGGAATTTGTCGGTGACACGCCGTGGCTGCATCTCGACATTGCGGGGGTCGCGTGGATGGAGGAGAACAAGCCCTGGATCGCCAAAGGGCCGTCAGGAATTGCGGTCCGCTCGCTCGTGGAGTTTGTGCGCGATCTCGCAGCAGCCCCTCTATCGAAAAATTAGAGCGGTTTCAGAGTGCGAACACTCACAACTAATTGCTCATTGCTAACTGCTGCTCCCCAGCACTTCACCAAGCCAACTCTCAACGGTCATCCGCATTTCAGCGAGATGGCCTGCGAAGAAGTGGTCTCCGGGAATGAATACCAACTCTTTCGGCTCGGCGGCTTGCGCCACGACTTTCTCCAGCGCATCGTGCGGGGCGTACTGATCGTGATCGCCGCTGACGAAGAGCTTCGGTTTTGTGCACTCCCGCAAGAACGTGAACGAATAGAGGCGTCCATCGGCCTCGACCGGCGTGCCAAGCGAAATCAGTGCGCTAACGTCAGGATCGGGACACGCAGCTCGCAGCCCCGTGGCCGCGCCAAAGGAGAATCCGGCGAAGATGATGGGCAGCGAAAACTTATCCTTCAGCCAAGCCAGCGCGGCTTGCACGTCGGCAACTTCACCGCGTCCCTCGTCATGCCGGCCTGCGCTCAGGCCAGTGCCGCGAAAGTTGAAACGCAACACGGGGAAGCCGAACGAGTGCAAAGCTTTCATGGCGTGAAACACCACCTTGTTGTGCATCGTTCCGCCACCCAGCGGATGCGGATGGCACACCAATGCGGCGTGGGTTGCCGTGGGCGAGCCTACGTTCAGCAGGGCCTCCAGCCGCCCTGCGGGTCCCTCGAGAAAGAATGACTTGATTGCGGAGTGCGAAGAGGGCAAGCGTTTCCTGCCTGGTCACCAGTCGTGAATGCCGCCGGTTAGCTGCGGAACAGCACAATGCACTCCCGGGGAGGCTCGCTATCCCCTGCGGGAGCTTGTACGCCTGTGGAAAGCATTGCCACAGAGTTATCAATTTACCGCATAGCCAGAATAGCGTCGAATTACATTTCTGTTATTGTCCCGAGGGTTGCGCACGATGCAATATCTAATCCTTACGCTTAGACTTGTGGACATTCCAATTAGAAGGCCGTCGTGGCGCGTAGTTTATCCGCGTAAGAAATTTTACAAATCACTACGCGATGCAAAAGGACAAGCGAATGGTTCGATTTGGCATTGTCGGGTTTGGTCTGCACGCGGTGAAACGCCTAATGCCGGGATTCGCCAAGGCGAAACGCTGCCGGGTCACGGCGTTGTCGCGTCGCGATCTGCAGCAGGCAAAGGAATCTGCGCGGCAATTTGAAATCGAACACGCTTTCGCTTCCACGGCCGAACTCTGTGCCTGTCCGCAGGTCGATGCAGTATTCGTCTGCAGTCCAGATGGACTGCATCACGACGACGTGCTAGAGGCGGTCCGGCATGGCAAGCCGGTGCTCTGCGAGAAACCGATGGCCATAAATCCGCAGCAGGCGCGAGAGATGGTAGAGGCCGCGCGTTCCGCAAAAGTGATGCTCGGCGTGGCGCATGTGATGCGCTTTGAGGAGAGCGTGAAATTGTTCCGGGATCATGTGGCCGCTGGTTCAATCGGACGGCCGGTGGCGGCGCGTGCCGACTTCTTTGCTCCCATGCTGAGCAGCGCGCGCAGTTGGATCAACGATGCTCGTCTGGCCACCGGAGGGCCACTGGCCGACTTAGGGGTGCATTGCATAGATGCGCTGCGTTTCATTGTTGGCCAGGAGGTGCGTTCGGTTTCAGCGCTGGCCCACCACGACTCGCATTGGGTTGTGGAAGCCTCGGCGACTGCGCTACTGCAATTCGAAACTGGAATGCTCGGGACGGTCTCAGTATCGGCCCGCACTCCGTATCAAACGTATCTGGAAGTGGCCGGAGAAACTGGGGTGCTTTCGTCGCTGAACACACTGAACGTGGATCATCCCCCGACGGTGGAGTTGCGCAGAGGATTCGACGTGATCGAGAGAAGGGAAGTCTCGAACGCGCAAGCGTACGCCGAGCAGGCGGATGCGTTTGCTGCGGCCGTCGAAGAGGGGCGCGAGTTCGACATCCCCGGCGAAGAGGGATTGCGCAACCAGTTGGTCTTAGACGCCGCATTCCGCAGCGTGAAGAGCGGCACAGTGGAGGGTGTCTAGCGAAAGAAGACACTCACCACAGAGACACAGAGGACATCGTTTGATTTGGAGGTGTCATGCTGAGCGAGCCCGCCGCGGCGGGCGAGTCGAAGTACCCCTATAGCTGAGCCAAGTTTCGTGGTAGCGATAGGGACCCTTGGACTCGCTCAGAGCTTGTGAATTTTTTGGTTTTTCACAAAATCCGATGCTGAAAACAGACAACTTACATGCCAAAAAAACGCGGAAATTCAAAAAATCACAAACTCTCAGGATGACAATCACGTATGGGTGTGCTGATGGCTGATAGCTGATAGCTGCTTTACGGCTTGCTCAGGTCCTGCGGGAACGATTTGAACTCCACCTGTCGCCGAGTTGCTTTGTCGTGATTGCCGGCATCGGTTGCATGTTGCGTCAGTGTGCCCTTGATTACGCGGTAGTCTTCCTGACCGGGCTGCTTGCCCGGCGTTATGGTGATCACGCCGATGAACTCGTACCAGACTCCGTGCACCGTCTTGGTATTGAACGACAAACGGTCGCCCACTAGGGCGGCCTTGTCGAAGAACTGGTCGATGAACTGGCCCTTGTCGCTGTCGGAGTCCCCGAATCGCGAAACGTAACCGGAGACCTTGCCACCTTCTACCGCAAACTGCACGAACTCGCCCTCGCGCAAGAAAGAATAGATCCCGGAGGGATCGTCCGCTGGGGAAGCGGGCTTCGCGGTTTGTTGGCCCGGCGATGCTGCCGTTGCCGACTGCGGTGCCAGGGCCAAGGTCACAAGCGACGCGACCAACGCCGCCAACACCAGATATCTACGGATCATGTTCGCTCCCGTGGTCATCCATCATTGCACGCCGCCGCGGGTTGGCGAAAGAGCAACTTCGCATCGCTGATCACCCCCGCCACAGGCGCAGTTTTCCGCTATAATCCGAGTACTTGCTCCACGGTCGAGGATGATGTCGCACAGTACCGCAACCGGGCCCCAGCGCGATCCTTCAGCGAGCGGTCCTGCCACCCCGGAGAGCGTAACCTCGCCGCCCGACGGGGACATCAGGCCACTGGCACTCTTGTGCGAACTGGAGCCGTGGCATCGCGTCTTCTTCCGCAACCTCGGCGACGTTTTCCTGCGCCGCCAGCCGCCGCCGGTGGAGACCACCGCACAGCCTGTCACCCTGCGGCCGGGATACTTCATCCGCACCGGCATCGATGCCTATCGCTTCGCCGAGTCGTACGCCGGCCACATCGCATTCATCATCGTGGTCTATCTGGTCTGCACGCTGCCGTTTTTCAATCGCCCGCCCAAGCTGCAATCGCCGTTTGAGAATACCAAGGTCGAGTACTACCCGGTAAGCGAGTATCTGCCGCCCATCAACACCGCCAGCGAGGCGCCCATGAAGCCGCGCCAAGGCGCGCCCAAGCTGGCCAAGCAGGAGATCCTCTCCGTCCCGCCGGAAGCGGACAACAATCACCAGACCATCGTCACGCCGCCCAAGGTCAAACTGAATCATGACGTAGCGCTGCCCAACATCGTCGCCTGGACACCCGTACCCGCCGCGCAACCGATAGCCGCCTCGGCGCGTCCGGTTTCGCAGTTGAAGGTCCCACAGTTTGACCCGCAAGTCGTAGCGCCGACCGCTGACGTTTCGCAACTCAAATCGAAGCTGCAACTTCCCACCCTGCCACAGCCTTCCGTGGTCGAGCCTCCGTTGTCTCCCGACCAGTTGAAGCTGCAAAAGGGAGAGCTGAACATGGCGCAACTGCAGCCGCAGGTCGAGGCTCCCAAGCTGCCAGTGTCGGCACAGCGGGCCAGCGGCGTCGGTGATAGCGGAGCGGCGAACGTTCCACCATCTCCCAACGTGCAGGACCTTCCCGCGTCGCAGGGACAGGGACAGTTGATCGCGTTGGGTCTGAGTCCGGCTGATGTGCGCGGGCCCATCACGGTGCCCAGCGGCAATCGCAGCGGAGAATTTCACGCCTCGCCCGGCGGCAAGCCGGACGCACCGGGCACGCCCAACGTGGTCGGCACCGGCAATAGTGGGAGGGGCGGAACGGGCCGGGGCGCCGGAAACGGTCTGCCTCCGGGCATTACAGTCGGAGCTCCTCCGCCGGGAGCCGTTACGTCTGCCGTCGCCGGAATCCCTGCCAAGCCGCCTGCTTCGAATCCCGACATGGAAGCTCGCAAGCGCATAATCGCCGCTGCTATGAAGCCGTCGCTACCCAGCTACCATGACCGGCGGCCTCCAGCCCCATCTCCCATATTGTCAGACAACCCCGACGCCAGTATCGAGAAGCGGGTATTCCGCGCAAAGCCCTATTATTCCCTGATCATGAATATGCCCAACCTGACCTCGGCAACCGGAAGTTGGATCATTCGCTTTGCCGAGCTGAAAGAAAGCACCGGCGATGGTAGGCTCACGGCGCCGGTGGCCACTACCAAGGTTGATCCCGCCTATCCGCCTGAGGTGCTGCGCGACCACGTGGAAGGCACGGTCACGCTGTATGCCGTGATCCGCGCCGATGGGACCGTGGACGGTATCAAAGTGCTCGACAGCCTGGATTCTCGCCTGGATGCGAACGCAATGCGCGCGCTGTCGCACTGGCGCTTCCGTCCCGGCACCAAGAACGGCGAGCCCGTTGCCCTCGAAGCCGTAGTGCAGATTCCGTTCCGGATGCGGCATTTGCAGTAGAAGCAAATAGCAACTAGCAAAACATTGTTGTGTCTCTGTGCCTCTGTGGTGATCCGCCGTTCAATCCATTGGCGAGGCTGGCTCGGCATGATGCGGCAGCGCTTGCGGCATTTCGGAGACATTCCACGCCCACGCCGCCAGAAGCGCTGCGCCCTGGTTGATTTGGTCGGGAAGCACTTTGTCGAAGGTGTCAGTCTGGCTGTGATGGGCTTCGCGGTATTGCGCGGGTAGCTGCACGCAAAAGTACGCGGGCACACCTTTGTTCAAGAAGGGCACGTGGTCCGACGAGCCGAAGTAGCGCGTCGAGAGAGGCTGAAGATCGAACACCTCCTGTAGCGGCAGGTAGATTTCGCGCATCAGCCCCGCCGTTTCCCAAAGATTTTCCAGCGAGATGCTGAAGACCTTGCCCGTACCGGTGTCGTGGATGAGCACGGCATCAATCGCAGGAATTTCTGCGGCATGGTTCTTCAGGAAAGTGTCAGCGCCTAACCCTCCCTGTTCCTCCCCAGTAAAGAGGATGAAGGTGATGGTGCGCTTCGGCTTCCAGCCCAACGCTTGCAACGCCCGCGCCGCCTCAAGCGTGGCCATGGCGCCGGTGCCGTTATCGAGCGCGCCCTGGCCGAGGTCCCAGGAATCCAGATGTCCGCCGACAAGGACCCGTTCCTCGGGATGCTCGCTGCCCTTGATCTCGGCGACAGTAATAGAAGCTGGCGCCGGCTTGTCGCTAAAAGCTTCCTGCAGGTTGGCCTTCATGGTCACCGCTCCAGCCTGAAGCAAGCGATAGAGGAGGTCGTAATCTTCGTGCGTGAGGAAAGCCATCGGCACGTCGCTGGCAGAGTATCGGGTAAATACGCCGCCCATGTTGAACAAGCTGTCGGGCTTACCGCTGTCCGTCAGGATCAGCGCTGGTTGTTCGGCGGCGACCTGCCTCATCAGTTGCAGGCGGCCGCGCCAGCCGCCATTGGGTTCCGGCACACCGCGCGCGGGGGGAATGACTGCGTCGTACGCGTTTTCGGGACTCGGATCCAGCTTCGACAGGTCGACGGGTGGCCGCAGGAGGACGATAGCGCCTTTCAGTTTGCCTTTGTAAGGCCCAAGGTCTGCGAGTTTTGTGATGTTCAGCGCCATCACGTTGCCAGTGATCTCGCCGTCGGTTGCTTTGCTCCAACCCAGGGCATGAATGCCGATCCGGCGCTGGATGGGACTGGTGATCTCGGCGGTTTCCGCGCCGCGTGTCCAGCCATGCGCAATCTCTGCCGTCTCCAGATGCGCGTCAACGTGATAATCCTGGAAGCGCTTGAGGGTCCATTGACTCGCCGCCTGCATCTGCGGCGATCCAGTCAGGCGTGGGCCAATTTGCGTAGTTAGATACTCCAGGTTCTTCATCAACTCGGAGTGGGCCCTTACCTCAGCAGCGATCTTCTGGTCGGCATCTTCCATGGCCTTACGATAGGCGTCACGCTGCTGCTGGCTGCGTTCTGCCGTAGCTGGCGGAGTGGTTTGTGTGGGTCCTTGCGGAACTGCTTCTGCAGATTGCGCCAGCAACGAGCTGCAGAACAGGAGTATTGCGACATAGGCCAGCAAATGGCGGCGAATTCGAATCATTGCACCTTCCTCATGAAGAACTGGCGGAGGTTCGATCATAGCGTTTGCGGTTTGATCGTGCTACTCGGGACTCCAATGTCCCTGTATGCTTAAAGCTTCTGCCATGCCCAAGAACCGGTTACCGCGCACTAAGTCATTCCGACTGCTGACCTCGCCTTTCTCCGCAATCTTTCTTGTGCTGCTGCTGTTCGGCTTGTCGTGGGCCCAGGCCACGCCCAGCCAGTCGCAGTCGAACCCGCCAGCGCAATCGCCAAACCAGAGTGCGACGTCTTCGCAGCCAGCAACTCAAACTCCCTCGCAGCCACCCAATCCATCCGGCGCGACGCAGGTTCCCGGAGCTGGCGTTTCCGTCCAGAACCAGCAGCAGGGAAGCGCGCCGGCGTCCGCCCAGCACCCTGAGCCACAGACTCCCATCACCAAGGCACAGGCCAAGGAACTCTTCCGCTCGGTGGATGAAATCCTGGACTTCGCCAGCCACGACACCGGCCTGCCGATCCAACACAAAGTCAAACGCAACCTCATCACCCGGGAGTCGGTGGAGCGCTACGTTGACAAGCGCATGAAGGACGATAAGGATGCGCAGCGGCTGGAGCAATCGCGGCTGGTGCTGGAGAAATTCGGACTGCTTCCGCCGGGCTACGACCTGCACACGGAGTTTTTGCGCCTGCTGGGCGAGCAGGTGGCGGCCTACTACGATCCCAAGTCGAAGAGCGTCAACCTCCTCGACTGGGTGCAGCCAGACATTCAGAAGCCGGTGCTGGCGCACGAGCTTACCCATGCCCTGCAAGACCAGAAGATCAATCTCGAGAAATGGGAGTTGGCCGGCGCCAAAGACAACTCTCCACAGCCGGACCAGCAGGAACAAGTTGCGGAGGAAGCCCAGGCCGCGCGCCAGTGCGTCACCGAAGGCCAGGCCATGGTGGTGCTAGTCGATTACACGCTGGCCCCGATTGGCAAGAACATTCTGAGCGCTCCGGAGATCGTCGATGTCATGCGCGGCAGCATGGCCGACAACAAGGACTCACCAGTGTTCGGCGCGGCTCCCATGTTCCTGCGGGAATCGTTGCTGATGCCCTACACGTTTGGAATGGAGTTTGTGCGCGCCGTGCTGGCAAAAAACGGCAAGGAGGCGGCGTACCTGGGCATGCTGGAGAATCCGCCCATTGACACCCGCCAGATCATGCAGCCGGAGACTTATCTGAAGAAGCAGAATGTGCCGGCACTTGCGATTCCCGATCTCGACAAACTGGTCGCGCCAGACTATGAGCGCTTCGATTTTGGCGGGATGGGCGAGTTCGACATCTATCTGCTGGCTAAGCAGTATGGTGGGGCTCCCCCGAACTACTATCCGCATTGGCGTGGCGGCTACTACTTTGCAGCCCGCGCCAGGTCAACGCCCAAGGGGCAGATCGCGATGCTGTACTTTTCGCGATGGGACTCGCCCGAAGCAGCGCGGGATTTTGCCAAAATGTACGCCGATTATCTCCCCAAGCGTTACAAAAAGGCGGTTTTGCAGCAGCCGGCATCGGAGAGCGGAATGAGTGTAACTGGCGCCCAGCCTGCAATTACATTCGACACCAACGGGGGCAAAGTGACGCTGGAAATCCGGGGCAACGATCTTCTGATCCTCGAAGGCTACGATGGCACGGTCGCGGAGAAGGCGCGCGAGGTATTGCTGCACGGCATGGCATTGCCGCAGCCGGCAGCGAAAAGCAGCAACAAATAGGACGCTGCCAGGGCCGGAGAATCCGGCGAATTGTTTCGGGCGCTTTCCTGACTCTATTGAGGGTGCCAAATGTCGCTGCGCGCCCGAAGAAACTTCGCGATCCTGCCTTCCATTGCCACGTCACAATCCGATGTGACAAAAGTATTACAAACAGAACTCTCTTAGGTTGTTAGTCTGGAGTTGGACTTCTGCACTAACCCATCTCGGAATCGACAAGCAGCAACTTAGGGGAAACATGACCGGAGAGCAAGAAAAGAAACATATCAATTGGCTGACCACGGGCTTCATGCTCGCGTTTCACATCGGCGCAATCGTGGCCTTATTCATGTTCAGTTGGAAGGCGCTGATTGTCGCTGTGATTGTGTATTGGGTTGCGGGAAGCCTCGGTATCGGCATGGGCTATCACCGGCTGTTGACGCATCGCGGATACAAGTGTCCGAAGTGGCTGGAATACGTTCTTACCGTTTGCGCCACGCTAACGCTGGAGGGCGGGCCGATCTTCTGGGTGGCCACGCATCGCGTCCATCATCAGCTCACCGACAAGCCGGGCGATCCGCACTCCCCGCGCGATGGCGGCTTTTGGGCGCACATGGGTTGGATTCTCACCGGGCAGACCTTTCACAACAACAACAGCGATCTTCTGGCGTATGTCCCCGACCTTCGCAAAGATAAGTTTCATCTCTGGATCAGCAAGTACCACTGGCTCCCTCTGACCACGCTAGGCATACTTCTGCTGGTCATTGGCGGTTGGGGAGTGATGTTCTGGGCAATCTTCCTACGTACCGTGGTGCTGCTGCACTCCACCTGGTTTGTGAACTCGGCAACGCACATGTGGGGTTCCAAGCGCTTCGCCACCGATGACGACTCGCGCAACCTGTGGTGGGTGGCCTATCTCAGCTTCGGCGAAGGCTGGCACAACAATCACCACGCGCATCCGCAGTCGGCGCGCCATGGCCTGGCGTGGTACGAGGTTGATGTGAACTGGTACGGCATAAAGACGCTGGAAGCGCTGGGACTCATCTGGGATGTCAAGCTGCCCAAGCTGGGGTCATCGCGCATCAAGCCGGTGGCGGAACGGGAACCAGCAGCGCAACGGCAAGAAGAACTGGTCAGCGTTTAGCTTCGAAGTCAGCGGCGCTCGCAAAGGACGGCGTGAACAGCGCCGTCCTTTTTCTGCGTGCGCCCTCATCTGACCAATGGCGGCAAAGAGGTAAGATTACTGCGGAGGTGGTGAGCCGATGAGTGCTGTTTTTCGGGGTTGCCGCATGAGCGTTGTCCGAAGGACCCTGCTTTGGGCTTCGCTGTGTGTTGTGGTGGTCCAGATGTTTGTCATGAGTCCGGTTCTTGTTTGGGCGCAGAAGCAAGAGGTCGTCTGGAGTGCGCAGGAGAAGCCAATCTACGATCAGATTAAAACTCTGCGCGGCCTGCCCGACGACGTCCGGGCGCGCACCACCAAGGACATTGCGCTGGAGATTCGCGCTTTGCCGGCGAGCGAGAACAAGCTTCGGCTGGCAAATTACCTGGCGAGTCGCGTCACGGAAGGTGATTTCGGGCACGACACGTTGCAGGAAGTAGCCACAACGCTGGCGGGGGCGTTGCAGCACGCGCCGCCGGAAGATAAGCCAACAATTTCGGCCGATGCCTATGGCGAGCTTGCGCAGTTGGTGCGGTACGAACATGTACAGGCGTCGTTAGACGTGCCTCAGTTCAAAGCCGCCATGGCGAAGCTGGAAGCCGATGACCAGCGCTGCCAGGAGGCGGATTTCACGCTCACCGATCTGCAAGGGAAGACCTGGTCCCTGAGGGAGTTGAAGGGAAAAGTGGTGCTGGTGAACTTCTGGGCCACGTGGTGCCCGCCTTGCCGCAAGGAGATGCCCGATCTCAATACGCTCTATCAGCGATTCAAAGATCGAGGTTTCGTGATCCTGGCAATTTCCGATGAAGAGGCCGACAAGGTAAAGCCCTTTATCGCGGAGCGGAACATCAGCTATCCGGTCATGCTCGATCCCGGACGCAAGGTTAACGAGCTGTTTCAAGTGGAGGGCATCCCGAAAAGCTTCGTTTACGATCGCGAGGGAAAGCTGGTGGCGCAGTCCATCGACATGCGTACGCAGAAGCAGTTCCTGGAGATGCTGGGGCAGGCGGGATTGCGATAGGAAAGCGTCCAACAAGCTGCGTCGCAGTGGGCGACAGTTCGTTGAGACTCTGCGGAAATAGGGGTCCTTCGACTCCGGTTCGCCCGCCATGGCGGACGAACCTCCGCTCAGGATGATGACAGCAGGAACTCTGGGTCGAATGCCGCCGGCCTTACTTGCCCATCACCAGCTTGGCGATGGTCAGGAGCTGCATGTTCGACGTGCCTTCGTAGATCTTGCCGATCTTCGAATCGCGGAAGAACTTCTCCACCGGGTAGTCCTTGGTGAAGCCGTAGCCGCCGTAGATCTCGATGCACAGCGAGGCCACGCGCTCGGCAACCTGCGAGGTGTAGAGCTTGGTCATGGCTGCTTCTTTCACGAAGTTCATGCCGGCGTCCTTCATGCGGGCGCAGTTGTAGAGCAACATGCGGGCCGCCTCGATCTCGGTGGCCATCTGCGCGATCTGGAACTGAATACCCTGGAACTCGGCGATGGCGCGGCCGAACTGCTTGCGCTCCTGCGCGTACTTGACAGCGAATTCCCAAGCGCCACGGGCCAGCCCGAGCATCTGCGCGCCGATGCCGATGCGGCCTTCGTTCAGCGTCTCGATGGCGATCTTGTAGCCCTTGCCGACTTCGCCCAGCACGTTGCTCTTGGGCACGCGGCAATCTTCCATGATCAACTCGCAGGTGCTGGACGCCCGGATGCCGAGTTTGTCTTCCTTCTTGCCGACGGTGAATCCCGGGGAGTATTTCTCGACGATGAAGGCGGTGATGCCCTTGTAGCCGGCGGCAGGATCGATGGTGGCGAACACGACGAAGATTCCCGCCTCCTTGCCGTTGGTGATCCACAGCTTCTGGCCGTTGAGGACATACTCGTCGCCCTTCAACTCCGCCTTGGTTTGCAGCGCGAAGGCATCCGAACCGGAACCGGCTTCGCTCAACGCATAGGCGCCAACAGCGTCGCTGCACAGGCGAGGCAAATAGCGCTGCTTCTGCTCTTCCGTGGCCCAGCGCAGGAGAGCGTTGTTGACCAGCGTATTCTGCACATCCACGACAACTCCGGCGGACGGATCGACGCGGGAAAGTTCCTCCACCGCGAGGATCGCTTCGAAGAAAGTACCGCCCCCTCCGCCGTATTGCTCGGGAATTTCAATGCCCATCAAACCCAACTGAAAGAATTGTTCGATGAGCTTGTGCTCGAAGACACCCTTCTCGTCCATCTCCTTGACGTAGGGCCGGACGCTTTCGTCCGCGAATTGGCGGACCGTGTCGCGGAACAGTACTTCGTCTTCGGTAAGCGAAACCAAGGGGGCGGGTGCGGAGGCGGCGAGCTTTGCAACGGCTTCGGACATGAGGGCAATCCTTCCAGATGAGGTATGAAACCTTCAATTCTAGCATTCGCGAAGAGCGGGATTACTTGCGGCGCAGAAAAGCTCATTGAAAACCCCGCAAGGACGAAGACCGGCCCGTGAACTGGTGATAGAGTATTGCTATTCTCTATGATCCATGTGGGCCTCGGAGGCGGAGCAGGGGTGAGTTCAGCTCGGTCGCAAGCGAAGCAGGGGAATCGCAAGGGACTTCAATCTCCTCCTAAACCCGGCGTACTTGTTTGGTACAAGTCCCCATCCTGGATTTTGGCGCTTGTCCTTGTTATCGCGACGATCGCTCTCTACTATCCGGTCAGCCATCACCCGTTCGTCAACTACGACGACGACGTTTATGTAACCGAGAATGCTCATGTCCAGTCTGGATTGAACTGGGACACCGTCAAGTGGGCGTTTACTACCTACGAGTTTGTCAATTGGCATCCGCTAACGTGGATTTCTCACGCCCTGGATTACCAGATGTTTCAACTGGATCCCGGTGGCCATCATGAGACCAGTGTCGCACTGCATGTCCTGAATACGCTGCTGCTGTTCTGGGTATTGTTGCGGGCAACCGGCTCCCCCGGCCCTAGCTTGTTGGTGGCCGCGCTGTTTGCGTTGCATCCCATCAACGTCGAATCCGTGGCTTGGATCTCGGAACGCAAGAACCTGCTGAGCACCCTGTTTTTCCTGCTGGCGTTGGGCGCCTACCGCTGGTATGCGCGCGAGCCTCGCGTGGCACGCTACGCCGCGGTCGCGGCATTATTCGCGCTCGGCTTAATGGCTAAACCGCAGATAATCACATTTCCCTTTGTGTTGTTGCTATGGGATTACTGGCCATTGCAGAGGATGTTTGCTGACCGCACGGAGGCGTCGTCGGGGAATCTGCCGATGATTCCGGCAAAGAGTTTTTCCTGGCTGATACTGGAAAAGCTGCCGCTTTTCGCAATCTGCGTGGCTAGCGCGGTCATTACGGTGCGAGCAGCGCGTACGGGTGGCACTCTCAGTGGAATCTACTTTCACCCATTCTCCATGCGGTTGCAGAATGCCATCCTTTCCTACGTACGACATATAGCGAATACGTTCTGGCCTTTAGGCTTGGCGCTCTACTATCCGTATCCCAGCGGCGATTCGCTGGCACTCTGGAGGGTAATCGCGGCTTCCAGCTTCCTGATGGCCGTCACCGCTCTGGTCATCGCGCACCACCGTCGGCGTTATCTGTTGGTCGGATGGCTTTGGTTTCTCGGAATCTTGGTGCCAATGATCGGGCTTATGCAAGTGGGTATCCAGGCGATGGCCGATCGCTATGCCTATTTGTCGTTTATCGGCCTGTTCATCATGGTCTGTTGGGGCATAGCGGAATGGGCGAGACGGCGGCACATTTCCAGCCCAAACTTGGCCGCCGTCAGTGTTGTCGCGCTGCTGGCCCTGGCGATTATGACTCGCCGTCAGATCTCCTATTGGGACGATAACGTCAAGCTGTGGTCGCATGCGGTCGCGGTTACCAGGAACAACTACGTGGCCGAGGACCATCTGGGTGGGGCGCTGTTGGCAGACGGACAGCCCGAAGCAGCGATGCCGCATTTTTACCGGGCGGTGGCCATCAACCCAGACGATCCTGACAGTAACCTCAATATCGGTGGTTACGAGCAGCGACACCGGAATTTCGGGCAAGCCATCGCGCAGTACAACAAGGTGATTAGAGCCACCCAGGACTCGGTGGTATTGAACGCCGTAGTGCGCGCAAAGGCGTTCGACAATATGGGCTACGCTTATCGCGAACTGGGCGATTTACCTCACGCGCGGGAGAGTTTTGAAGCCGCAGTGGCCTCGGATCCCCAGTTCGCGAAGGCCTGGATCGGCTTAGGGCTAGTCGAGCAAAAATCCGGAAATCTTGGCTCGGCGATTCAGGCATATTCCCAGGGCATGAGGCTGCAACCTTCGGATTGGGGATATCTGCTGCTCGCACGGGCCTTGGAACAAAGCGGCGACAACACCGCAGCCCTGTCGGCCATTCGGCAAGCCCAGAGCATGACCCGCAACCTGGAAAACGCCCAGCGAGGCGCTGATCGGCTCCTTGCTCAATAGCTAACCCCTGGTGGCTGGTAACGGCAGCCCATCCTGATTTCAGCGGTGCTATCCTCTTCTCGTCACCCCATGCGCATCACCAGCCGCAAAACCACTATCGCGTTCTTTATTACGCTCGGCGTTTGTCTGGCGGCGGCGACAGCGGTGCTCAGCACCAGTTGGATCATTCTCAACTGGCGCCAGATCGTGCCTCTCATTCTGGGCGTGATTTTCTTTGGCTTTATTATTGCCGGGGTCATCCTCAACACCATTTTCCTGGTCCGCGAGATCCGCCGTAATGAACAGCAGGACAGCTTTCTGAATGCGGTCACCCATGAGTTGAAGACGCCGATCACCTCCATCCGCCTGTACTTGGAGACTTTGCAGAAGCGCAATATCGACGAAGAGCAGCGCCGCGAGTTCTATCAGGTTATGCTCGACGATACCTACCGCCTGATCGGCACGGTCGAGCAAGTGCTGCGCGCGGCCCGGGTGGTGCAGAAGAATGCTCTGCTTTCCCGCAACGAAGTTGAAATTGGTCCGCTGGTGCAGGACACATTAGATCTGGCGCGCTCGCGCCATCATTTGTCTTCCCAGGCGATGGACTGGGCCGCCGACGGCCGGCCTGCCGAGCGGCTTTCGGTCATGGGCGATCGCGAAGAACTGGCCACGGCCCTGTCCAACGTGCTCGACAATGCGATTAAATATTCGCAGAAGGACCCGGTTATTCGGGTTGAAGTGCTCACCCCCGATCTGCGGCATGTGCAGATTCGAGTAAAGGATAATGGCATTGGAATATCTCGAGGCGAACTGAAACGCGTCTTCAAGCGCTTTTATCGCGTGCTTACTCCAGTCACGCCGCAGGTAAAGGGCAGTGGCTTAGGCCTATTTATCGTGCGCGCCATCGCGCACCGCCACGGCGGCAAGGCCTTCGCGGAAAGCGAAGGAACCGGCCGGGGCACAACTGTAACCATCCAATTGCCGAGGAACTTGCAGTGAGCGAAATACTGCTGGTCGAAGACGAAGAGCATCTGGCGCGAGGTTTGAAGTTCAACCTGGAAGCCGAAGGCTATCCCACCAGGGTCGTGGGCGACGGCGAAAGTGCCTTGGATCTGCTGCTGAAGAAGCACACCGAGTTCGATCTGCTGGTGCTGGACGTCATGCTTCCGGGCAAAGACGGCTTCGCCGTTGCCACCGAACTGCGCAAGGCCAACCAGTACATCCCTCTATTGATGCTGACCGCACGCGGTCGCCCGGAGGACGTGTTGAAAGGCTTTGCCTCCGGTGCCGACGACTACCTGCCCAAGCCGTTCGATCTCGCCATTCTGCTGGCTCGCATTCGCAGCCTGTTGCGCCGCCGCGACTGGGGCCGCACCCTACTCACCGACCCTCCGGCTGAAGGGCGAGTGGCCGAGCCGGGAGGGGCCGATTCCTTGCGCGAGTTTGACGTGTATACCTTCGCCAGCAAGGAGGTCGATTTTGGCACCCTGGAACTGCGGGCCCATGGCAAGGTGTTTCGCCTGACCCTCATGGAAGCCGAACTGTTGCGGCATCTGATTCGCAACAGCGGCAAGAATGTTTCGCGCAAGTCCATTCTCGAAGAGGTGTGGGGATTGCACGAAGATACCGACACGCGCGCCATCGACAATTTTGTTGTGCGCTTGCGTAAGTACATCGAGAAAGACCCGTCGCATCCCCAGCACCTGCTCACCGTACGCGGCGTGGGCTACCGCTTTCTGCCCACGCCAGCCGAGGTGTAAGGCCACTTTAGCCATGCATCGGTTGTCCCTTTCAGCTAAGTGCGGCTGAGAGGGCGGCGCGAAACCGATTCCCGTTTAAGCTCCGCTATACCCTCTGCGTGTGAGCTTTGTCATTGTTCCGTCACTAACGCTGGCGTACACTGCACGCGCAATCATCGCCGGCCTTGCAACCGGGAGATCGCTCGTGCTTCTGCGGGCATTCCTTTTCTTTCGAAGGACACGTGCCGCTCCTCTACGAGCATTCAGGGGATTTGTTCTCATGAAAATTCGTGCAATTCTGTTTTTCTTGACGATTTGTGCGTTGTCAGTGCTTCCGGTAATCGCGCAGGACAACGTGCGCCTGACAGTCAGCGTCACCAGCGGTGATGGAACGCCGGTCCGCGAACTAAAGAAAACCGATTTTACTGTGCAGGACGCAGGAAAACCGCAGACCATCGAGACCTTCGTCGCTCCGGCACCAATGCCGAGCGCGCCGCCACAGCCGGCGATCGGCCAATTCACGAATGCTCCCGATATCACCGAGTCGGGCGCCATCTTCGTAGTGCTCGACACCATCCACACCCGCTACATTGAGGAGCGCGACATGCGGGAGATGATCCTGAAATTCCTGGGCCGCGCTGCGCAGGCCAAGCGAGATGTCGCCCTCGCCATCCTCAGCCCTAAAGGGCTCCACGTCTATCACGATTACCAGACCAGCTCGAACGTTTTGTTGGCAGCGCTGATTAAGGCAGGGTTGGGTGGCATGAAAGGCGGGACTCCGCCTTCCGGTGTGAACGACGCCGAGGTCATCGCCGAGGCTGCACGGCTTACGGCCTTCAGCAAGGGAGATCGCTCCAATGCGACGCCGCAAGGCCAACTTCTCCTCTCCAACATCGACATGCCACTGGTGATGTTTCAGGATGTGGGTCACGCAGTTTACGGCCTGCCCGGGCGCAAAGCGCTGGTTTGGGTGACGAACGCAGTCCCTTTCGATATTGACCCCAAGAACTTCCAGTTCGTCTCGCCCAAAACGTCGAATCCCGGCGCTTCCGTAAACGGTGCACAGACCCCTGGCATACAGGATGCACTCTCCGGCAATCAGGTCAAACGCCTTATGCCCATCTGGCGGCGCAGCATGCGCGATCTGTTCGAAGGTGGGGCGGCGGTTTACCCGGTGGAAGCACAAGGCAGCTCGACCGCCGGCAGCGATGCATTTACTCAGACCAGGATGAGAACCTTGGCACAGTTGACGGGTGGGAAGGCTTTTTACGGCGGCAACGATCCCTTCCCGGAGATTCTCCAGACCAGTAATGGCAATGTCGCGGGGTACGTCCTGGAGTTGGCGAGAGAGGCGAACGCCACTCCCGAATTCCATCGCTTGCAGGTTACGGTGAACAAGCCAGGGTCTCTGGTCAACTCCGCTGCCGGATACTTTCCGGCCGAGGGCACGCTGAAGTCTCGCGCGCAGGAGGATGTGACCTTGGCGTTGCAATCACCACTGGCCTACAGCGGCCTTGTCTTCAGCCTCAAGTTCACGGGCAACGAGGATAGCGCCGGCAAGAAGAAAGTCAACATGGTCATTTCGCTGTCTGGCGATGCTGGCGTGCTCAATGAAGCGAGTCGCACCGTCGATCTCGGCCTTATTGCGATGGCCAAAGACGCCAAGGACACAACCGTGGGCAAGCTGAATGAGAGTGCTGGTGGACAATTTCCACCCGAAGCCGTCGCACCAATCAAAGAACTCGGATTTCAACTGAAGCGCTCGATTGAGGTACCGGCCGGAGACCTGACCATCCACTTTGTCATCCGAGACAACCAGACTGGGCGCCTGGGCAGTCTCCTCGTCCCGCTGAGAGTGCAGTAGAGAGGGAACAAACGCGACCTTCCTGGAGTGCTAGCGGCCGAACTCCAGAACGGTAATGTCCTTGAATTGCCATATCGCCGGCGATCCGAACACTGACTGCAACTTGGCGGCAACCGCGGGAGAATCGTCTTGCAGATTGTCCCTAGCCGGACCTTCACGCCTCACCATGACCCATACGCGACGGAATCCACGAGAGTCGGAACTGAGTGCTTGCAGCAGGGTTTGATCGTTAGTCTCCTGGGCCGTAGTACGGTTGCGTGAACGGATGCAAAGCCGGGGCGCGTGGGTTGAGCTGGAGGTAGTATTCGAAGCCCGGGACCGCATAGAACGGATAGATGACTACGGCGTCCCCCGGCCGCGCGGAGGAGAGAATTACATTCGTAGCGGCGCGCCAGTCTTCGCGTGGCTTATGAAATCGGATGAGGATCGTTGGAATTGAAGCTGCGCATAACGCAATCACCAACCAGAAACCGAGACGCCGCTTGGGGAGCGCGACCATCCCACGGCTTGCCAGCATAACCGCCGCTGGCAAACTGAAGATCATGTATCTCTAAATGAATATTGGATGAACCAGCGAGGCCAGCCCCGTGAGAGGGATGGGAAATTATGGCCCACGAGATGATCAGCATCCCTCGCCAGTAACTGCCCGGCATAGACTCGCTGTTTCGTTCGCGGCGAATTGCAATCATTCCTGCCGTCCACAGAATCGCAGACGGAATTAATTTCTCTCCACTACCACCAAGAAAAAGCGCGAGATGCAGTAGTTGCTTCGGTACAGGATGGGCGAGCGGACGCTCACTGGCTGCGGACATAAGCAGTAATCTTACAGTGACGACCAATCTCCAAGCGACAGTGCCTGTGGAACTGTCCTAGCGTGCCCGGGCGAGTACCAGGGTGACATCGTCCGGTTGTTCACCGCCAGCGATCCAGTCGGTAACGGCGCCGGTCACGATCTCGCTGATGCGCGCCAGCGGCAGATCGCGATGCCGCTGGATCAGCTCAATCAGACGCTCCTCGCCGAATTCGCCAAACTCGTTCTCAGGCTCGGTTACACCGTCGCTGTAAGCCACGAACATATCTCCCGGCTCCATGCCAATCGTGCTTTCCTCGTAGCTCATCCCGTCGAATAGACCTACGACGGTACCGGAGGTCGCCAGACGCCTGACCTGCCCACTGTTGCTCAGGACCAGGGGAGGCAGGTGTCCTGCGTTGGAATAGGTAAGCGAGCGGGAAGCCGCATCGTAGCAGCCCAGGAACATGGTGGCGTACTTCTCTGGTGGCGTGCTGCGATAGAGCTGATAATTCAGCGTGGCCATCAACAATCCCGGAGCGAGTTCGGAATCGCCGCTGCCATCGCCGCGATAATACATAGGCAGAATGCTGTTCCTTGGGGGACCGGCGTCCAGCGCCATGGCTGCCAGGGTTCGCTCCGGTTCCAGCGAATAGGCGCGCACAAAGGCGTGCACCGTCGCCATCAGCAGCGCCGCCGAAATACCTTTGCCGCTGATATCGCCAACCGCCAGCACCAGCCTGTCTTCGCGCATCGGAATGAAATCGTAATAGTCGCCGCTTACCGTTCTCGCCGGACGGCATACTCCGTGTACCTCCAGCGTGGCCAGGCCGGACAAATCGGCGGGGAAGAGCAAGTTTTGCACCTCGTGTGCAATGGCCAGTTCACCCTCCAGCCGCTGCTTCTCCTTTTGCTCGCGCATCAGGTTCGACAGCGATTGGGTCATGGAGTTGAACGATTGCTCCAGCGCGGCCATCTGGTCCTGGGTTCGCACCTTAATGCGATAGGCCAGGTCGCCGCGATTCACGTGCTGGGTTGCAACATAGAGATCGGCAACGGATTTGGTGATGCTGCGGGAGAGCCTCATGCCGATGAACAGCGCTATCAGCTCGATAAGTCCAAAAAAGATCGCGATGCCCACCAGGCCATCGAGGAAGATCTCAGCTTTATCTCCCAGGGCATTGAACAAGGTGGCATACAGCATGGAGGGCCGGGTATCCACCAGGATCAACCCAGTCATGGATTTACCGGTGTGCCAGTCGATGGCGCTGAAGCGAGTGGCAAATGGAATGTGCACGTCGAAGCGGTTGGTAGGAGGCGGCACGCGTCCAGCCTCCACCCTTGAGCTGGCGTTTTCGCCCGACAGGCTCACCGTCTCGAGTGACTTTCCCGTGCCGAAGACCAGTTTATTGTTATTTTTGTCGGGTGCTGGCGAGGATTTAGAGGTACCAGTGGAGGTACTCGATGCAGTATCCGGTTCCGGCTTCGTGTCCTCGTCCGGGGGAAGCACAGTTACCGATCCTAGCTGCGACGTGGCCATCCGAAGAAGGTGGGGTGTGACAGGCACATTGGAGACCACGGTCAGGTGATGGGCGCCGGCCTCCACGTGCTTGACCACGCGTAGGTGCAACCGCTTGCCGTCCAGCACAAAACCCGCGAAGTCTCCCTGGATTGCCGCCGATGTGTGGATCAGTTCGATTCCTGGAGCCGGCCGCCCCCCCGACAGCACGAACGGCTTATCTTCGTCCCAGACGCTCACCACGCGATTACGGAAGTTCTCATCCGAAGCGCTGGAGATCTCGGCGGCCAGTTGCTCATTCAACTTCCCGGAGCGCGCCAAACTGCGGAATTGCATGGCCAGAGAGCGGTTGGCGGATTCCAGATGCCATAACTCCGATTGCAGGTCCGACATGGCGACGTAGGTCGCAAATTGCCCCGCGAACAGGTAGCCGGCCAGAAGTCCCATCATCACCAACAACACGATGGGAATGACGCCGATAAAGACATAGGTGACGATTAAGCGATTACGCAGGCGCCACATGAGCTGCCGGCGCACCCAGCGCAGGCCCATCAGCAGGGCGCAAACAGCGAAGATAAAGACGAGGAACGTGGCCCAGCCGCTGAGCATTGTCCCGTTGGGCGAACGGAAGATCAGGCGCAGCAGTTCGAGAACCAGGGCCAATCCGCCGAACCACAACGTGGTCCGTCCCAACTTGCCCTTGGGGCGCAGGACCCTTCGCAGCCGGGCCTTGACTTCGCGGGACTCTGGAAGCTTGAACGCCATAGGGTCTCGTGTTGCTAGTCGGTGGCCTTCGTCGCCAGTCTCAAGGTGTGACGGCAAGCGCCGGGGAACGTTTCATTGTTTACGAGGCGGCGCCGTTCACGACAACACTCTCAGATCTCGGGGTAAAGATCGAAAAACGCCTCCACGCTCGTGCGTAACTGGCGCTCGATCTCCTCTTTCGAGCCCTCGATAATATGCAGCGTCACGTGCGCCTCGTGCCCATTCTTCAGCGTTACCGCACCCTCGCCTACTTCGGCGACTTCTTCTGAGGGTAGAAGACGCAGTCCATACACCAGGGTCAACTTTGCCATGCCCTGATTCTAAACGTTCCCCAAACCGCAGGCACTTGTTAGAATCCGGATGGTGCGTTCTGTTCATTCTAGCGTTTGAGTAGCAAGCGGTTATTTCTCCGGGTGCGCGTCACGACGGCTGCGGTTGCATCTTCTGGCGCGGCGTGGAATCTAAGTCGAGTCCTATGCCTGACAAGGTGCGTAACGTAATCATCATCGGTTCCGGATGTTCGGGACTGACCGCCGCAATTTATGCTGCCCGAGCTAATCTCAGCCCGCTCGTCGTTGATGGGCATGAGCCCGGCGGGCAGCTCGCCATCACCACGCTGGTGGAGAATTTTCCGGGATTTCCGGATGGCGTCCAGGGCCCGGAGCTCATCGAGAACATGCGCAAGCAGGCCCTGCGTTTTGGCACTGAGTTTCTTGCTGGGCATGTGGTAGCCGTCGATCTCAGTCAGAAAAAGCCTGACGGCGGCAAGAAGCCGATCGAGGTGAACCTGGGCCGCGAGACGTTGTTGACCCGTACGCTCATCATTGCCAGCGGGGCTTCGGCCCGCTGGCTGGGCCTCCCTAACGAGCAGGCACTCATTGGGCACGGTGTTACCTCGTGCGCTACCTGCGACGGTTTCTTCTTCTCGGGCAAGGAAATTGCCGTCATTGGGGGCGGCGACTCGGCCATGGAAGAGGCTTTGTTTCTGACTCGCTTTGCGACCAAGGTCACCGTCATTCATCGCCGCGGCGGCTTCCGGGCCTCCAAGATCATGCTGGAGCGCGCGCGCAAGCATCAGCAGATCGAGTTTCTCACCGACACCGTGGTGGACGACGTGTTCGATGTCAGCAAGAAGGAAGTCACCGGACTCCGGCTGCGCAACCTGAAGACTGGCGAACAGTGGGACCTTCCGGTGAGTGCGATGTTTCTGGGCATCGGGCATACACCGAATGCACAATTCGTGGGGGAGCAACTGGCTCGCGATGGCGACGGGTATCTTATTCCCGATGGGTATGTCTGTTCTAGGGCGCCGGGTGTATTCATCAGCGGTGATGTGGCCGACCGCCATTATCGGCAGGCCGTCACCGCTGCGGGAACGGGATGCATGGCTGCCCTGGAAGCCGAGAAGTATCTGGAAGAGATCGGCAGGTAGACTCAACTTGCGCTGCCGGAGCCGCGCGGGTCGGGCATCTCCGCCAGGCGAGTATCTGGTGCGATGCGTGAGCCAATATAGGGGTCCTTCGACTCCGCACGAGTCCGCCACAGCGAACTTGTGCTGCGCTCAGAGCTTGTGACTTTTTTGGTTTTTCACAAAATCCGACACTGAAAACAGACAACTTACAGGCCAAAAACGCGGAAATTCAAGAAAGTCACAGCCCCTCAGGATGACAATTGGGAACTGGCAGGATGATCGAAAAATTATGCTGGGCTCTGCTACCGACGAGTTCCTCCGCGCTGAACAGGCTTCACAGTTCATTCTTGAGCGCGCCAGCCTGCGTCCGCGTATCGGCCTGGTGCTGGGATCGGGACTCGGGGCCCTTGCCGCTGGGCTAACCGACCCGCTCCGCATTGCCTACAAAGACATTCCACATTTTCCGAAGAGCACGACCGAGGGTCATGCAGGTGTGCTGGCCCTTGGGACGCTAGAGAGCATTCCCTTGGCCGTGCTGCAAGGCCGTGCGCATCTCTACGAAGGCTATTCGCCCAGCCAGGTTGTCGTCCCCGTTCGCGCCTTAGGACGCATGGGAGTGCGCGCCATGGTGCTGACCAACGCTGCAGGCGGAATCAACGAAGAATATAGCCGCGGCGCGCTTGTGGTACTGAGCGACCATATCAATCTCCAGGGTCAAAATCCCCTCGTTGGTCCGAACGACGAGCGTCTTGGCTTGCGTCATCCCGACATGACGGACGCCTACAATGCGCAATTCCGGCAGTTCGTGCGCGAGGAATCCGAGCAATTGGGCGGAGGCGTCTTCGAGGGTGTGTACGCCGCCGTGACTGGTCCCAACTTTGAAACCCCGGCGGAGATTCGCTTTCTGCGTACCATCGGCGCCGACCTGGTCGGCATGTCCACCGTCTCTGAGGTGATTGCCGCGCGGTACATGGGCATGGAGGTGCTGGCGGTCTCGTGCGTCAGCAACATGGCCGCCGGCATGACCGGCGAAAAGATCACAGAAGAGGAAGTGTTGGAAACTGGTGAGCGCCTGGCTAGCAAGTTCCTGGCGTTGTTGCGGGCGGTGTTGCCTAGGATCGCTGGCTATCTGGAGATCCGCGCGAGTTCCGTTTAACGCTATCGTCACAAAGCGTGGGAACCTCTGCGCTAAACTAAATTACACATGCCGCGGAAATGTATCTCATTGGCGTTGCCGGTCCTTCGGGCGCGGGAAAAACCTACCTCGCGACGCAGCTTGCCGCTGCACTGCAGGCCAGCGTACTGGCGCTTGACCGCTACTATCGGGACCTTTCGCATCTGCCGCTGGAGGAACGAGCGCGGCAGAATTTCGACGCGCCCGAGGCGCTCGACCACGGACTCATCGTCGAGCAAGTTGCTCGCTTGCGTAATAACGAAACTGTGCATCTGCCGGTGTATGACTTCGCCAGCCATACCCGAACCCGGAGAACCGAGATGCTGCGGCCATCGCACGTGGTCATTGTCGAGGGACTGTTTACTTTGCACTGGCCAAGTCTGCGCGAGTTACTGGGCACCAAGGTTTTCGTTGACATGAATGACGAAGTCTGCCTGATGCGGCGCCAGGCGCGCGATGTGCGCGAACGCGGTCGCACGCCGGAGGCCGTCGTGGAGCAATATGCCGCGATTGTCGCTCCCATGGCCCAGCGCTACGTTCGTCCCAGTATCGTCTTTGCGGATGTGGTGGTCTCCGGGACTGAGTCGATTGACGATGGAGTCTCCCGTGTTCTGGCGCACTACGAACGGCAAATTAGCAACGCCCGAACGAACGACTCGACCGATCTCGCGCAGCGAGAGGCCATGCCCGCAATCACGAGGAACGAATGAAGGTCCGCAGCATTGGCGGCGTTCTGTTATTGCTGTGCCTCGCTAGCCTGTTTTCTGCAGCTCAATCATCTGGGCGAAAAAGGAAGTAGCGGGCAGGTAATAGCAGCAGCTTGCTGGAGGGTAGACTCACTTCGCCTGACACGTTTTTCGACAGAGCAAAGCCGAAGCGTGGTGAATGATTTTCGACTGAGCGACGCGCCCCAATGATCAACCGCTGACCTCGCCCGCCAGCCACGCCAGGTAATCCTCGCTGCCGCCCTGCACGGCCAGTTCGACGCATTCGGGTAATTCGTAAGGGTGCAGTTGCTTGAAGGCCGAGCGCAACTGCGCAGCAAGTTCAGCGCTGGTCTTGATCACCAACAGGTACTCAGGTTCGTTCGAGATTTTTTGCTTCCACCGGTAGACCGAGCGGATCGGCCCGACGATGTTGACACAGGCCGCCAATCTGCGCTCGACCAACTGCAAGGCGAGCTTCTCGGCGTCTGGCTGCTTTCCGATCGTAGTCAGCACAATGCGCGCAGTCGTCATCGACCACCCCTCCGGGATTATTTTTGGTTCAGACTGTACCACGGCGGGAGCGCAAACGCCCTCCCTCAGCCCCTCAGCGTCAACAAACACAGCCTCCATTTGGCAAAGTTAACTCCTCCTATTCTTTCGCCAGAGTTTCGCTTGACGCGCGAGGTCATAAGGAAGTTCACTAAAAATAGGAGTGGTGTCAATCGAGACTTGCCGGGGGGCGACGAGCCTCTTGGAAAAGTGACTATGGTGCTGACAATCCGTATTGCCGGAGGCTGGTTCTACCGTATGCGCCGGGTGCTGGCGACACTGTGTATTGGCGTGCTCGCCATTTTCATTGGTTACAAGGTGATCTTTGGCGCCAACGGCATGAAGGTTTATGAGGACAAGCGAGCGGAAGCTGTCCGGCTGCAGCAGCAGATTGAGGACGAGAAGAGGAAGAACGAACAACTGCAGCACCAGGTCGATAACCTGCAACGGGAAGATCCCAACGCCATCGAGAAAGAAGCGCGCGAACAGCTGGGGTACGTTAAACCAGGTGAGGTCGTGCTGGTCGAGCCGCAGGTCAAACCTGACGCAAAGCGCACCCCACGGTAGCTGAAAATACCCGTCAAGAATGGCGATCCCCTCCGGTGCCTTGCGGCCGCCGCCGCCCTTGGACCGGCGGTAGTGACTTCCTTCTGTCCCGCGCAGCGATGTTTTTTCGCGCAAACCCGGTTTGTGGAATAAACTTGTCAGCAGCGAAATCTGTGGGGACTGCCGGCTCGTACCTCGATTACGGCTGAAGGTACCAGCGGAGTGCACTGGGGTTGCCGTTCATGAAAAGTGATCTACAGCTAGCCTGGCATGGGCTGGACTTTCCCCGCTTAAAACATTTCGGCCGCCTGGCCGCAATTCAAGAGGAGATTCGACAATGAAGAAAAAAGTGTTGTTAGTAATCGGGCTCTATCTGTGCAGCATGACCGTGCTGGCGGCAGCGAAGGACATGAGCTGGAGCGGCTGGGTCAGCGACTCCAAGTGCGGCGCGAAAGGCGCGAATGCAGAACATGCGGCGTGCGCCAAGAAGTGCATCGGAGAGGGCGCAAAGCCGGTGTTGGTAACCGATAAGGACATGAAGGTGGTTGCCATCGACAATCCGGACTCGGTGATGGCGCACCTTGCCCATCATGTTGAAGTGACGGGTACGATGAACGCCGATGGCTCGATTCACGTTGACAAGGTGAAGATGCTGGCGCAAAAAGGCGGCAGCGGCGGCGCCATGAACGAAATGCAACACTGAGTTGTGCCAACGTCACGGCAAAGCGGCCAGAAGACGGAGCCGCATTGAAATGCTAACGGACCCCGCCATTTGTGGGCGGGGTTCGTACTTTTGCAGCCGGTTTGAGAGCACAGGCAAAGCCGCAAGATTGAAGCTGAATTTGCCGATGTCAGCGAGCATGACTATGACGAACCGCTACAGCGGACGAGTTTCAAGGATGCATATTGCGGCGATGATTCAGTTCGCCATCGGCGCAATCGTTATGATCGCCGCCTCGCTGACGGGACCGGTGCCTGCGATCGCACAAACCTCGGACGCGAATTCGCCTTCATCTTCCTCGAACAGCCAGTCGCAGACATCGGCTCCGACAGAGGGGACGAAGGAGCAGGTAGGGAGACCTAAAGTGATTACCGAGCGCTCTCTGTTTTTCCCTGACCTGGCTCACAGCCGCCTACCGTTGACCGCGGGCGAAAAGTTTCATCTGGCTATTGCCAATAGCACTTCTCCCGCTGCGTTTCTGGGGTCAGGGTTCAGCGCTGGCATGGGACAAGCGGCAGACAGCCCCGCGGGCTATGGTCAAGGAGCCCACGGTTACGGCAAACGTTACGGAGCGTCGATGGCGAACCGTGCCAGCTCAAGTCTCATTGGCACCTACTTCCTGTCCTCCACACTGCACGACGATCCACGTTACTTCGTGATGGGAGATGGAAGCTTGAAGCAAAGCGTTAAGTATGCTCTTCGCCGGGTCGTGATCGTGCGCAAGGATGACGGAGGGGAAGCGTTCAACTGGCCTGGAATCATAGCGCCCCTGGCGGCAGCAGGGTTGGCAAACACATATATGCCGGACGCTCAAAGAACCGCGGGCTACACCTTTAGGAACTATGGCTTGGCAATTGCTGCTTACGCAGGGGTGAACCTGCTAAAGGAGTACTGGCCGACGATTACGAGGAAGATTCTGGTGCCGATCGGAATCGCCCATGATTCAGATGAGCCTTAACAGCCTCAATTGCATTTCGCTGTCATTTCGCCTGTGGAATCATGCCATCTCCGCATGTTCTAGCCAATCGCGGTCTCCGCGACGTTCCATTTGACGTCATAGACCCCTCAAAGGCCGAGGGATTAGAATCTAGGTTCTGGCAATCGATACCAAAGGGAGGAACTTCTTGCGTTTGTTCCTGTGGTTTCTACTGATCTTGTCGACCGCTTCCGCATTTGCGCAGCAGGGCGATTCTCCGTCGACGTCTCAGCAGGCCCCGACCGTCCAGGGAGGAGAAACTGGCAGACCTGGCGCCCGGGGAACGGGAGCACCCGGTGGCGAGCCGCAGTCAGTCCGGCAACCTCAGGGAAGCATCAGTGGAACCGTTGTCGATCGGACTGGAGCCGTCGCCGTTGGCGCGAACGTGCGACTCACCCTTAAGGATCAAGCCCAGAAACAGGATGTGTTGTCGGGCGACAATGGGCAATTTTCCTTTGACAATCTTGCTCCAGGCCCTTTCCAGCTCACGGTTAGCGCCCCGGGGTTTGAAACCAAATTGGTTTCCGGAATCGTGAACCCGGGCCAGGCTTTTATTGTTCCTGCGATCGTGCTTACTGTTGCCGCCACCACAACGGATGTGAAGGTCGTACTCTCGGAAGCTGAAATTGCTCAGCAAGAGGTTAAAGAGCAGGAGAAGCAACGCGTACTTGGCATCTTCCCGAACTTTTACACCACCTATGTACCCGATCCCGCGCCTTTGGCCCCGAAGCAGAAGTTCTCGCTGGCCTGGAAATCCGTTACCGACCCCATCAGCGTTGTCGGCGTCGGATTTCTGGCCGGTATTTATCAAGCGAGTGATGAGTTAGGCGGATACGGGCAGGGTGCGGCAGGCTACGGCAGGCGTTTCGGCGCGCTTTACGGCGACGTCTTTTTTGGCACGTTTATCGACAGCGCGATTCTGCCATCGTTGCTGAAACAGGATCCACGCTACTTCTACAAGGGCACGGGCACGACCAAGGAGCGATTTTTCTACGCGGTCCGCAATGCGGTGGTCTGCAAGGGAGACAACAAGCGGTGGCAGCCGAATTACTCGACAATTATCGGCAGCTTTGCCACGGCCGGGCTCTCCTATACGTACTATCCAGCCAGCGATCGCAGTGCGAGTTTGCTGGTGGGGACTGCGCTGATCAGAATTGCCGAAGGCAGCGTTGCCGGTATTTTCCAGGAATTTGTCATTCCGCATCTAACGCCGCGTCTGAAGAGCCACCCAGCGCCGCAGCCGTGAGAGCACGAATCGGCGCTAGAGCGCCTCCGATATCCAGAAAGCCCTCCGCGAGAAGGCGCGGGTCCCTCGCCCGCTAGGTTCGGCGCTCACATGTCCGAATGCTTAATCACGGGAATTCTGGCCGGACATCGCCACGCACGTTCTGCATCGCCACCCGTAAAGCGGGAACGATCGGGGCCATCTTCACAGGTGCGAACAAACGCAATCTGTGCGATGTCGACCATGGTGTTTAACGTGCGTGTAAGCACTCACTTTGCGGTCTGGCGTCGCGCAAACTATTACGACGTAACTTGATGTAGCAAAGACGGTTGCCATGCTCGCAACCGACGAACAACATGAGCGTTTTTTTGCTTGACCCGAACAGAACGGTTGTCCTAACCTAACGACCAACCAATCGCAGCAGAAGTAAGTAGCCGCTCACTGTCGCACTCCTACAGGGAGCCCTGCCTCTCGTTGGGGGAGTGGAGTCGCTGTGGAACTTGCATTTTGGGGCAGCGCTACGGGTTGGCGGGCCTTTTCGGTTCCATGCTTGGAGTGGGATACGCAGGGCCAAGTGGATTCACCTCGCGAAGTCAGGACAACGAAGCTATGTACGTGGTCAATGAACAACACATACCAGGAGATCTGGGTGCAGGTATGTCTGCGTCGGGGGCATTGGTCTCCTCGGCTATGGAGTCGCCAAAGTGGTTTGCCGTGTACACGACTCCCCGTCATGAAAAGGCCGTAGCCAGGCACTTCGAATTCCGAGCGATCGAGTCGTTCCTGCCTTTGTACACGGAGATGCATCGCTGGAAGAACGGTTGCAGGGTGAATGTAGAGCAGCCCCTCTTTCCCAGCTATGTCTTCGCGCGAGTCGGACGAGGCGTTACGACCCAGGTGCTCTCCGTACCCGGCGTCCTCTTGATCGTTGGTTCCGGACGTGAGCCACTGGCTTTACCGGACTTCGAGATCGAGGCGTTGCGTTCGGGACTTCCCCTCCGCAGATTTGAGCCTCACCCTTACCTGGTTGTGGGCGAGAAGGCCCGCATTAAGTCAGGACCACTCGCCGGTATGGTGGGTGTTTTGACCCGCAAGAAGAACAACTTACGGGTTGTGCTCACCCTGGAACTGATCATGCGGAGTGTGGCCGTGGAAGTGGATGCCGACGAACTGGAGCGGGTCAACGCGTAGTTGCAGTTTCCCGAAGGACCGGAAGCTGAGGGGTAAGCTGCGTTCAGAATTTCCCAGCAGCTATTTTTTTTCGGCTGTAGTCCGAATTGACACTCAATCGTCCGGAATTGGAAAGTTATCCCCAACGCTGGCTTGATTTCCGGTTGGAAACCGTCGCTTTAGTGGTAGAATCGCGGCGCACGATCCCCGGCACAAATCTAGGGTTTGGCCAATTGCGCCACACACAGCTATGCCCAGCCGGGGTCGATAAGGGACGTATTCTGTGTCGGCATGAGGAAGGACATTCAGCAGCAGGGAGACTGGTCATGAAACGAATCTTCTTAATAGTACTTATTGCAGCGGGTTTCTTGGTCGGCGGAGCAAGCGCGCAGACCGCCGACTCCCAAGCGCTACACGCGCGTAAAAAGCGGATCGCTATCTTCGATTTCGACTATGCCACGGTCCAGAGCGCCTCCTCCGCCGTCTTCGGCACCAATGTGGACGTCGGAAAAGGTATTGCTGATCTGCTGGTGCGAAACTTGGTTAAGGACGGCACCTACTCGGTAATCGAACGCAAGGCCATGGACAAGATCCTGGGCGAGCAGAACTTCTCCAACAGCGATCGCGCCAATTCGAACTCGGCGGCGAAGATCGGCAAAATTCTGGGCGTGGATGCCATTGTCGTCGGCAGTATTACCCAATTCGGAAACGACACTAAGAATACGAATGTCGGCGGTGGTGGGGGCGGCTGGGGTGGATATGGCATCGGCGGCTTCTCTCACAAAAAGAGCAAGGCCGTGGTGGTTGTGGACGCGCGGCTGGTGAACATCGACACTGCGGAGATCATGGGCGTGGCCACTGGCAAGGGCGAGTCCTCCCGCGAAAGCACCTCTCTACTGGGCGGCGGCGGGAATTGGCACGGTTGGGGTGGCGGTAATGTGGATTTCGGCAGCAGTGACTTCCAGCAGACCATTATCGGCGAGGCGGTGAACGCGGCGGTCACCCAAATGACCACTGAACTGGTAGCTGACAACTCCAAGCTGGAGGCCCGTACGGTTACGGTGGAGGGTTTGGTCGCTGCTGTGGACGGAGGCCAAGTCATCCTCAACATCGGGTCAAAGTCGGGGCTGAAAGTGGGCGACCAGCTCACCGTACAGAGAGTGACGAAAGAGATCAAGGATCCTTCTACCGGTGCGGTAATTCGTCGTATGACTTCTCCCGTGGGCGTGATTCGTCTGACCGATGTGGATGAGGTCTCCGCAGTGGGTACACCGGTGTCTGGTTCCGGCTTTAAGGTGGGCGACGCCGTGAAGACGATCACCCAGTAGGAAAAGTGGGGATCACCTCTAGCGCACTAGCCAGCGGCGAAGCGGTGACATGGGTTTAGCCCGGGGCGCAAGCCCCGGGTAGAGTTGGAAAACGTCGCCGCGCCGCGGCGACACCATTTTCGTAAGCTTTGCTAGCGTCCCCTTTTTTCGAGTGGCGCGAGAATAACGGGCAAGTCCCCTTTACCTACTTGTGTCCCACCACCACCGTAAAAAAATCAGGCATGAGTTCCTGTTTCTCGCTGGAGCGGAAGCCGGCGTTGTACAGCATTTGTTGATACTCAAGATAGGTGTAGGCATCGCCCGCGGGCGTGGAGGCCAGCATGATCAACGCAAACCCCGCCGGCCGCGGAGGAGATACCCGGTCTTCATTAGGTATCATAGCCAGAATCGCTGCACGACCATTTGTCTTGAGCGCGGCATGTACCTTGCGCAGCAACTTCTCGCATGTCGGCAGATCAAAATGGCTCAGGAAGTTCGGCATGAGCACGAGATCGTAGCCGCTGCCGCACTCGACATCAAACGCGCTGCCGGCAAGGGTGTGGTAGCGATCTTTGAGCCCGGCTCTAGCAGCATTTTCCTGTGCGACCTGCAGAACATTGGGCCAGTCCACAGCCCACACCTCACAGTTCGGGTTGAGCCGGGCAAGCGCGATGCCGTAGAGACCGTGCCCCGCAGCGAGGTCAAGGACTTTCGACGCATGATCTTCGTTAGCATTCAGATATTTGGCGAGGAGCTCGGCCGGTATCGCCATCATCGGCGCCATGGTGCGCGCGAATTCGACCCAGACCGGGTGCTCCGGAGCCACGGTGCTGGAGTCGATGTCAGGTGCGCCGCCGTTGCGCACCGCCGCAGCGACGTCCTTCCATCGCTCGGTGGTCATAGGTGAGAGCAGGAATCCGATCGCTCCGCCTATGTAAGCAGGCGAATGGTGGTCGAGGAAGATGGCTGAATCTGGCGTCAGGCTGTAACGGTTCGACTCCTTCGTCAAGAAACCCATGACCACCAGGAAGTCACAGAGCGGGCGGATGCCCCGTTCGGAGGCTTGGCAGCGGCGCCCGATTGTGTCAGCGGCCTGATTGCCTTCAGCGATGGCTGTGAATAGTTCCAGCTCAATCGCGGCCTTCAGGGCTTCGGTGCGATGATAGGCATTGACGGTGGCGAAAAATAGCTCTGGCGAGGGTTGTGCATTGGGCGCAGGCGACACGATGGTGCGACCTCCAAGATTGATCGAATATCTCCGCAGAGATGCGACTAGAGATTCTTCACATTAAGAGGCATTCGTGCAAGCGCAAGGGCGCGGCAGTTGGCATTGTTGTAGGCCACAGCTTACAACGAGTGGGAATAGGCGCGGAGATCCAAGGTCCGGGCGTACCCACCCTCCACATAGCAGAGGGTGGGTTGCAGATGGAAGGGCATTACTGTTTCATCGCCGTAAATTCAGTCTTAGTTCCATGCAGTTTGTCGTCCACCATAAGCTTCAACGTCTTGCCGTCGGGGGCGACTACCATTTTTGCGACACCGATGGCTTTGCCGTCGCGATAGTCGGTCTCCTCCAGCGTGCTCTTGCCCATCATCTTTACGGAGACGCTGGTGGTGCCCGGATCGCCTTTCATTGGCGCCTGTGCGCCGTTCAGTTTCGCCGTGTAGGACTGACCCGTCTGCGTGGTCATGGTCAACTCGTCGCCGCTGACCTTGTAGGTCCACATCAGACCATTGTCAGACATGTTCTCCAACTTGGTGGTCCGCCAGGATCCCGATATGGCATGGGATCCAGCAGGGCCCTTGGCGACCCGGATCTCCTCGCCCTTGCCGGTGACTGGGTCCGCGTTGGTATTGCTGCTGTCGCTAAAGCTGAACATTACGGTGTTGCCGTCCGACGACACCGTCGTCGTTGAAGTCGCGACGGTCTTTCCGTTCTTCTTGTCGGTTTCTTCGATCTCATGATCATTCACAACTTTGATCGCCATGCTGTCGAAATACGGATGTCCGATGACTTTCTGGTCCTGGCCATCGGCTTTAATGTCGATGGGTGGCACACAGGTTTTGCATTGATACATGCCATTCTGCAGCAGGTAAACGTCAGGCTTCTTGGGGAATTCGGCTTTTTTCAGATCAATCTTCCAGGTTCCATCGAAGGCGTTCTGCGCTGAGGCCACTACCGGCATCAGCAACAAAATCGCCAGGCCCACGAAAAGTAGTTTCTTCATCGCTTATCCTCCGTTAGCTAACTGCGGTCTGCGATTATAGCGGAGTCCGACACGACCGGCTGAATTTTCTGGGGAAGCGCTGTCAATTTGCCGGATGGGCCACGCAGCCATGCACATCCTGTTACCCTTGCGCTCGGCGGACGAACACAGTTATCGATAGTTGGTTGAGCCGAGGGGCTCGCCCCCGCTTCTGTATAATCCTTCCTCTCATGCACAACTTCTTTGCCCGGCGCACGTCGTGGAACCTGACCACCAACCGCTACACCGAGGCGCTGGCGGCGCATCGGCGGGCGGGCAGGGAAGTACTTGATTTGACGGCTTCCAATCCCACTATCATTGGCCTGCGTTATCGCGACGATGAGCTGCTGAAGGTGCTGGCGCACGGTGAGGCGCTGACCTACAACCCCACACCGCAGGGGCTGCTGGCTGCCCGCGAGGCCGTGTCAACCTATTACGCAGCGCACGGAAGCCAGGTCTTGCCCGACAATCTTATCCTGACTACCAGCACCAGCGAGGCGTATTCGTTCCTTTTCCGGCTGTTGTGCGATCCGGGGGACACGGTGCTGGTCCCCGCCCCGAGCTACCCGCTTTTCGATTTCCTAGCCGATCTCCATGACGTGAAGCTCGAACCGTATGAGCTGGTGTATGACCACGGATGGCAGATCGATTTTCATTCGGCGCAGGCCGCGATGGAACGCGCGAGCCGAGCAACTTCGCGTTGCCGGGCGGTTCTGGCTGTGCATCCCAACAACCCGACCGGTTCGTTCGTAAAGCCGCGAGAGGCTGAAGAGTTGAATCGCATTTGCGCGGCCAACGAAATGGCCATCGTTGCCGATGAAGTGTTCCTCGATTACTCACTCGGGAAAGATCCGCCGCTGACCTTTTCGTCGAATAGCACAGTGCTGACCTTCACTCTGAGCGGGTTGTCGAAAATTTCCGGCCTGCCGCAGATGAAAATCGCATGGATTGCGGCGAGCGGCCCACAGCCGCTGCTGTCGGATGCGATGAGCCGGCTCGAAGTCATCGCCGATACCTACCTGTCCATGAGTGCGCCGCTGCAGTGGGCTGTTCCGGTCATGCTGGAGGAGCGGCACGGCATACAGCGCCAGTTGCGGCAACGGATGACTGGAAATCTCGCGGTGCTCGACGCTGAACTGGCCTTGCAAGAACTCTGTCGCCGGCTGGAAGTCGAGGGCGGATGGTATGCCGTATTGCGGGTCCCGGTGGTGGGCCCCGACGAGGACCTTGCCATCGGCTTGCTGCGCGAGACTGGGGTGCTGGTGCAGCCGGGCCATTTTTACGACTTTGCTTCGGATGGACATCTGGTGATCAGCCTTATTACTCCGGGCGATGAGTTCGCAGAAGGAATCCGGCGTTTGTTGGCATTTGTTGCTGGACGTCATTCGTGAGAGCAAATAGTTCCAACAAAACATCAGCCCACTTTGGGATGGCGGGACGTTATAATTACAAAACCGTGCTCAAGTACTCGATCGTCGTCCCATTTCATAACGAAGAAGAGAGTGTAACCGAGCTCTATGATCGGCTGAAGGTGGTGATGGAAGCCGCCAGCGAGCCGTTCGAGCTGGTATTTGTGGACGATGGCAGTCGCGATCATACCTTCTGGATGTTGCAGCAGATCGCCGCCGTGGATCGCCGCGTGGTTGTGGTGAAACTGCGCCGCAACTTCGGGCAAACCTCGGCGCTGGCTGCGGGTTTCGATCACTCCGAAGGCGAGTACGTGATTGCCATGGACGGCGATCTGCAGCACGATCCGCATGACATTCCGCTGTTTCTGCAAAAGCTGCGCGAGGGCTACGACATCGTCAGCGGATGGCGCAAGCAGCGCATTGACAATTTCGTGATGCGGCGTGTTCCCTCCAAGATCGCCAACTGGCTGATGGCCAAGTTGAGCGGGGTTGAGTTGCACGATTTCGGCACCACCTTCAAAGCGTATCGTCGCGGAGTGGTGCAGGAAATCCCGCTCTATGGGGAACTGCATCGCTTCATTCCGGCGCTGGCGTCGGCTTACGGCGCGACCATTTGCGAGATCCCCATCCGCAATGTCAACCGGGAACGGGGCGAGTCGCATTATGGTATTTCGCGGACCTTCCGCGTGTTCTTCGATCTCATCACCATCCGTTTTCTGCTGAAGTACATGGCTCGACCGCTGCACTTTTTCGGCACTGTCGGGGCGCTAGGTTCGCTGGTTGGCTTCCTGATCGCAATATGGATGTTGTTCGAGAAGTTCGTTCGCGGAATCAAGGTCATGGATGAACACGGCCCGCTGCTGGTGTTCGCCGCCGTGCTGATCGTGGCCGGCGTGCAATTGATCGCCCTGGGCCTGCTGGGTGAGTTGCAAGTGCGGCATTTCCACGAGCCGGCCAAGCGCGCCCCTTACACCGTGGACCGCGTATTGCGCTCATCGCACAGCCAATCGGCGCTGGCCGACTGATGAGAGTGAATAGTGGTTAGTGGATAGTGGTTAGAAAGCGCAACGGACGTGGTACGGTGCCTCAAGTTTATGACCCGGATTGGCTAACCCACCCGACTATTCACTATCCACTAGCTTGACTAACAAGCCCCACCCCGCCCGAGGCTATCTCTTCATCGCCGCGGCCACGTTTTTCTGGGGGTTTTCGGCCACGCTGGGCCGCGCAGTTTTTACCGGCAGGCTGTTCGCCGGCGGCCACGCCCTGCGCCCGATCGACCCTCTCATCCTGGCCCAGAGCCGGACCACGATTGCATTACTGATACTCCTGCCGATCTTGCTGCTGAAGGGGAGATCGTCGCTGCGGGTGCAGAGTAGCAGCCATCTGCTGCAGTTCTTTCTGTTGGGGATTCTCGGACTTGCGGCCGCCAACTACTTCTACTATTTCGCTATTCAGAAGACGAGCGTTGCCACCGCGATCGTCCTGCAATATGTGGCGCCCGTGTGGGTGTTGCTGTACATGTTGGCGCGCCGGCTCCAGCGGCCGACGTTGCGGCGCGTCAGCGCAGTGGTCCTGGCTGTGCTGGGCTGCGGACTGGCGGTGGGAGAACTGGCGGCGCAGCGCGGATTTCCCTGGCTCGTGATCTCCGGGATTCGCTTCGACACGTTGGGCGTTGTGGCTGCGGAACTGGCGGCGATCTCGTTCGCCTTTTACAACGTCTTTGGGCAGCACCTGCTGCAGATTTACCAGCGCTGGACGGTGCTGGTGTATTCCCTGCTGGGCGCCGCTGTTTTCTGGCAATTGGTAAATCCGCCCTGGAAAATCATCGCTCAGCATTACACGGGAGGGCAGTGGCTTTTCATGGCCGTCTTCTCCGTCACCTCCATGCTGGTTCCGTTCTCGCTCTACTTCACCGGATTGCAGCATCTCGATCCCACGCGCGCTATCGTGACCGCCTGCCTCGAACCGGTGTGGGCAATTTTGCTGACCGCGTTCATCCTCGGCGAACTGGTGTCGCCCATGCAGGTGGTGGGAATCGTTGTGGTGTTGTCAGCGACCATCCTGGTGCAGAGGCCGGAGCGCGAGGACCTCCGCGAGCCGCTGATTGCGGTTGAGCCGATCGAGTGAGGTCGCAGATTTAACCAAGGCCAAGCCATTCGCGGACGGTTGCACGACAAACTCCTGCGAATTGTTCGATGCGCAGAGCGCTGCTTATTTCCTGCTGACCGACGGCGCAACGAACACGGTCTTGTGCGGAAGCTTGGCGGCGACCTCGGGACTAAGCCCAAACGTTGTTGCCAGCACGTCAGCCGGATTGCCGGCGAGCCACTCGCTGAGGTCCATCGCCCGGTAATGAGGGTTGTTAAAGCCGATCAGGATGCGGCAGACCTCTGCGCCGGTGTTCTTGATATAGTGACCCGCCCCCATGGGGGCATAGCCGACGTCGCTGGCTTCGAACTGCTCGATGACAGCATTTCCCTGGGCAAGAAACACTCCCATCTCTGCCGTGCCGTCGATGTAGTACTGCCACTCGTCCGCGTTTGGATGCCAGTGCAGCTCGCGCAGGGCTCCGGGCTGCAGCTCAATTACCGATCCTGCCATCGTGGTTGAAATAGGAAATTCATCCACCGTTACAGTCCGCTGCGTACCACCTCCCGGGACGCGCCGGGGTTGTTGGGCGTCAAGCGGGTACCGATGCATCGTCGCCAGTTCCGGAACTCTACGCGGTGTCGCAGAGAGCGAGCTGTCGTCAGGCACAGGACCGCGGACGAAGTAGGCTTCGTGGTCGGGCAGCGGCGCCAGTTCTTCCACGGACATACCCAGGTTTTGCGCCACAACTTCACGCGGCATCTGCGCCAGGAAGTCTGTGATGCTGAAAGTGTGATCTTCTGAGAAGTCGCCGTTATCGAAGATCAGGATAAAGTGGCACTCACCGGGGCCGAGTCCCTGAATCGAATGGCCATACCCTCGCGGAAAGTACCAGACATCGCCGGCGTTGAACGTGTCGATATACGCTGATCCGTCTGGATGGAGGATTGTTGTGCGGCAGGAACCGCTGACGACGTAAGCCCACTCGGCGGCATTGGCATGCCAGTGCAGCTCGCGCATCGTGCCTGGCGCCAGCCGCATGGAGACACCGGCAATGCCAGTCGAAATAGGGAACTCACGGACGGATGCGCCGCGCGTGACGCCCCCGTTTCCTACCTTTGGATCCTGTTGCTCAAGACGGTAGCGGAATGACGGTAATGCCATGGATCGAACCTCCGATTGTGATTTGCACCGGCAGCGTGGTGGCCAGCGGCTTCCGACTGTTTCATCGGGAACTGGAAGATGGCGTGCGCTAGGGAGACGGCTTTTCCGGCACAGTCGCTGCACAATAGCACGATTCATAGCCCTGCTGGGTGAGTCCGTTAATCGCACAGTACAGTCCTCTCACATCTTTAGCAGGAATGGGTGCGGCAGAACTCGATACCATGTAGAGGTGCAACCATAGGTTACGCGCTTTGTTGCGGGTGGCGATCTCATCATAAATCTTGGCCAGACTTGCGCCGTCCAGTTGCGGCACTTTCCATCGCCGCGAAAACGTATACTCCCGCCTCCAACGTCCGCGAGTCTTACCGCCTGCCTGCTTGAGATTCGTCAGAAAGTAGGTGGTCTGATCGGCCAGGGTTCCGTCGCTCCTGAAATCTACTATTCGAAACCCGGGATTCTGCTCATAGATCGGAGAAATCGCGGGATCAATCAGCACAAACTGCCGGTTGGCGCCACCGGCTCCGATCACCCGGAAGTCATCTACGTGGGTGTGACCAGCGAAGCTCGCCAAGACCGTGCTCCGATAGCGCTCAAGCAGGCTATCGAACCGCGCAGTCCACTCCGGGACCCACATGGGCACGACCGAACTCGCGCACGACGCGGTCGAGATGCTGGTCGCCGCAGCCGTCGCTTCATACGGATGAGTTGTCGCCCAGCCGTCGACGCCGGGGGGAATGTGAAACATGAGCCAGACTTTTTCGTGTGACTGTTCCGCTTCGGCCAGCCGCGATTCCAGCCAGGTGAGCAGATCGCTCGCTGCAGTGGAGTTGACCGTCGCACAGCCATGGCTAAAGCTGGCGGCTCGATACTTGTCGGACCAGAAGATCGTGTTGAGCGACAGGATGCGCACACCGTGCAGCGTGGGATGTTCCAGGCTGTAGCTTCCCAGCGACTTCCAGGTTGCGCTGAATTGCTCGCCTTCCATCGCAAGATCGAGGGCCCTTTCCGCAGTGTCGCGCAGGAATGCTCCATTAGCCTCAATGCTGTAATCGCCGCAATATTCGTCGTTGTTGCCGGGTGTCAGCAGGATCTTCGACGCCGCGAAACGCTTGCGGAATTCCAGCGCTACGAAGTCAACCGTCTTGATCACGAAAGCGCGATAGTGCCCGGGCTCGCTGTCATGCGTAATGCTCTGGTAAGTCTTAGGGAAGTCGTGCGCCAGCAGATCGCCAGTGAACATCACCAGCGCCGGATGGGGCTCAGCCCTAACCATCGCGTCCAGTGCAGACCGCAGTAGCCACCAGTTCGTGTCTTGCCCGTAGCTACTGAACGTCATGACCTTCGATCGCTGCAAGATTGTTTCCCAGTGGGAGGGGTCAGCCGCTGCGAGATCGGCGACTAGCGAAGGATCGGCCATCGGATTGAAGTGAACGTCCGATGCTATGAGCAGCTGGCCGACGGCATTCTTCCGGGCCGGTTGGCCCGCTGCAGCGGAGATGAGCAACAGCGGCAGTAAAACAAGGATGCAAGCACGCAGGAGCGAGCTGGAGTAACAATCTGGTGCCCTTCGCCGAATCTCTGCCGCGCATGACATGAGTCTTAGCTCTAAAAGTTGAACAGCGTCATCAGGTCGCCGATGGCGGGGCTGTTGGTCGGGAAATAGGGCGCACCGGGCGCACTTTCAGGATTGGGGAGATTGTCGCGGCTGCGCGACGACAACGGTTTCAGTCCCCAGTTCTTCTCAATGAATTTCAGCAGCGAGGCGTGGTCGCCGTAGGTGTGGTCCACGTACCCGGGCTTGGCGAACGGCGAAACCACAATGAGCGGAATGCGCGGGCCGTCACCGAAGAAGTCAATGGGCTGAATGTAACCAGAGTCGTAATTTCCGCCCGATTCGTCGAGCGTAATAAAAATGGCTGTTTGTGGCCACAACGTGCTTTGCGCCTTGACCGTTTCAACCAGGTTGCGGGAGAAGGCTTCGAACAACAGCGGCAAGGATGTGCCCGGATGGCCGTTCGTGATGTCGTCCGGCTTCACGAACGAGACCGCCGGCAATGTGCCGTTCTGCACGTCCTGATAGAACTGGGTGATGTCCTGAAGATTGTTCTGGAGATTGGTGGTCATGATGGACGGCGTGTACTGGAAGGGATTACAGATGTCACAGTAGTGCGAGTAAACTCCGCCTAAGCCGCTGGAACTGAATCCTTCGCCATAGTATCTCCAGGAAATGCCGGCGGCAGAGAGCGCGTCGCCGATGGTGGGAACCGAAGATGGGCCCACGGTATGGCTCTGGTCGGCGCGCAGTGTGCCGTCGCGGTTGTAGGAAGGATCCTGATTGTTCACCAGGTAATAAGCTCCGGGCGCACAGTTGCCGGAGTTGAATGGCTTGTAAGGCAGGGCGGCCAGGTAGTTCATGATGGCCGACACGCCCGGCTGGGTGGAATCGGAGCAATTGGTATAGGAGGCATTGCTCTCGTTGCCGGAATCCGGAAGGTAGAAGCCGTCTTGCTTATACCAATTGTTGCTCCCCGGATAAGGATCGGGATTTTGGATCTGTAGCGCTGGTGGAGTGGTCGGGTTACCGTTGGCGTCGCTATAGATGAGAGGCGTACCCGTGCCGATGGAAATAGAGTTCGGTCCGGTTCCACCCAACATGAACTGGTGATAGTTGTCGCTGATGGCGTAAGTGTTGGCGAGAGACGCGAAGTAGGGCACGTCTCCCGCCGCCATATTGTAGAAGCCCATCGAGACCGCACCTTGATAGGTGGACTGGTCGGTGAAGAGCGGAGGGGGAGGCCCATTCTCTACTCCAAAATCCCAGCCAACCGTAATTGCCACCCAGGGAAACAGATCGGCGGCGCACCCGCTCGGGTTGGAAGCGCTGATGTTGGCGGCGCTGCAGTCGATCTGCTGCCACATCTGGTAGAAGCGATGGACCGGATCGCCAATCGTATCCGAGTACATCGCATACTGCGTGATCGGAAACGGGCCGTTTGGCAAATTGCTGGGAAAGCGCGCGTCTGGGACTAATGGAACCTGATGGGGCGGCTGATAAAAAATCCCGCCGTCGTATAGCAGCCCCTGGTCACTGGGAGCGAGCCCCGGGTCCGACACGATGCCATAGTCAATCGCAGGCGGAAAAAGAATTGGACTCAACGTTGTGTTGGGCTGTGGCAGGGTGACAAAGCTGCCAGTCTGCGGCGGACTCAAGCGGTAGTAATCGGTGTCGCTGGCTTGCTGCTGGGCTGCGGCGGCGAAGTTGGGGCCTGGAGCTCCAGTCGCGGTGACGATTTGCTTCGACAATAAGTTCCAAACCTGTTGCGATGGATCGCTCGGCTGATATGTCGCGAAAAGGTTATCGAAACTGCGGTTTTCGCCGATGACGATAATCACGTGCTTGATGGGAGTGGTCGTGCTTCCGCCGGGTGGAGGCTGAGCGGGCGGAGGGGCTGTGGCAGTCCCGCCGCATCCAACGAGCTGAACAGCTAGCGCCAGTGCGAGCGCGCGTCTTAGACAGAGTAAACCGTCGGCCAGCAAGGTCATATGTTGTGTTACCTGGTTTGAACGGAGCGGCGGTGCGGGTCTGCGACCGGCAATTTCATGTTCTGCATTTGCGCCACTTCTTGCAGAGTGATTCTAACTTGAGTCCCCGTCTGGACGGCACAGAATTCTGTCTTGGCATTTGCCCAGAGGCCGGAGCGCCAGGACCGCAGCGAGCCGCTGATTGCGGTTGAACCGATTGAATGACTGGGTGGGTTAGCGGCTGGCCTTGCTGGACGGCGTGCGCGCATGCGGCTGCGCATCGGCGTAGAGCGCGTCAATCTCTTTCTTGTAGAGCCCCTCCAGATGGCGGCGACGGAGCTTCATGCTCGGGGTGAGCGTTCCGTCTTCAATGCTGAGCTCGGTGTGAATTACCAGCACGCGCTTTAGCTTTTCGAACTGGGCGAGGTTCTGATTCAATTCTTCGACGATACCTTCATAAAGAGATTGGACCTGTACCGCTTTCACGAGTTGCCTGTGGGTGGAGAACTTCACTCCATGACTGTGCGCCCATTCTTCCAGGATGGGGAAGTTGGGAACAATCAGTACGGCGGGGAAGCGCCGCCTGTCGCCGAGCAAGGCCGCCTCACCCACGAACAGGTTCGCCTTGAGCGAACTCTCGATCGGCTGAGGTGCGATGAGTTTTCCGCCCGAGGTCTTGATCAGGTCTTTCTTGCGGTCGGTAATGGAGAGGTATCCATCCGCATCCAGGACTGCCACGTCGCCAGTCTTGAACCACCTATCTTCAAATGCTGCAGCGCTTTCCTCTGGCATCTTCCAGTAACCCTTGAATACCGACGGGCCTCGTGCCAGCAGTTCGCCATCGGCTGCGATTTTGACTTCCACGTTCGGCAGGCATTGGCCAACCGTGCCCAGCCGATGATTGATCGGATTGTTTAGCGCAATGACCGGTGAGGTTTCGGTCAGGCCATAGCCTTCGTGGATGCGAATACCGATATCGGCGAACCAGGTGGCAATCTCGCGACCGAGCGGAGCGCCTCCGGAAACAAAGATGCGTGCACGGCCGCCCATCGCGTGGCGCACCTTCGAAAACACCAGCTTGTTGGCCAGTTTCCAGGAGAGGGAAGTCGGAGTTTCGCCGCGCAGGATGGCTGCGCGGTTGGCGCTTCCCACGGACATGGCCCAGTTGAGGAGCTTGCGTTTCAGGCCTTGCGTCTTGTGCTCAACCGAGTTGTAGATTTTTTCGTACACTCGGGGCACGGCCACGAAGATGGTGGGATGCACCTCGCCCAGTGTGCGCAGAAGGTCGTCAATACTGGGGCAGTAGGCGATAGGAACACTCCAGTGCATCATGCCGTAATCCAGATGTCGCGCCGTGACGTGCGACAGCGGCAGAAACGAAACGCAAAGGTCATCTTTGCCCACGTCAAACATGTCGAGCGAGACGCTCAGGTTTGCGGCGAGGTTGCCGTGCGTCAGCATGACGCCCTTGGGGGTGCCGGTGGTTCCCGATGTATAGATCAGCGTTGCCAGGTCGTCAGGCTTAACCGCCCGCCCCAAGTCCTCGATTTTTGGGTCCGGTCCGGGGACAGCGTTCCGCAGAAAGCTCTGCATGGGGACGCCTTCGGTGAGATCGGGAGCGTCATCCATGATGACGATGCGTTCAACCTTGGTCTGGTGCTGGATGGAAGCGATCTTCTCGTACTGCTTGGGAGTGGATACGAAGACGATGCTGGCCTCCGAATGTTGCAGCAGGTACAAACTCTGCTCGGCGGTCTGGGTCGCGTAAATAGGGACGTCAACTGCGCCCAGCAGCAAGGTGGCGAAGTCGGCGATGGCCCACTCCGGGCGGTTCTCGCTCAGAATGGCGACGCGGTCGCCCTTGCCAATCCCCCACGCTTGCAATTGGCGCGCGGTAGCAAATACCTGCGCCTGAAGTTGGGCGGAGGAAATGGGTTTCCAAGCGCCCGACTCGCGCGTCAGCATCACGCGGCCACTGTTGCGCTCCACAACCGCAAAGAAGATTTCGTTGACGGTCTGAATATTCATTGCTTCCCAGCCAATGCGAGCGGCCATTTTTCGAGACGGCAGGCTCCCAGAACCAAAACATTAGCTTTTCCACGGCCCAAGAGGCTGTGATCTGTGACATCTATGGCTGTGTTACGACCAGGTGGCCTCGACCCCGACTTCCTGGGGCTACGGGATCGCTTTCGGAGCGACTGCGTGATTCCCGCCGCCTTGCATCCCGTTAAGAAAAATATCGACCACCGAACCCGCCACATTGGAGAGCCGGTACTCGTGCGCACTCAACACCCAGGAGGTCACCATCTCGTCGAGTGCTCCGAAGAAACAGTTGGCCGCGATTTTCTCTGACAGGTCGCGGCGAAAGACCCCGCTCGCCTGGCCTTCGTGGATGGCCGCGCGCACCAAGCGGAGGTATTCGACCATGTGATGGTGTGAGAATTCGGACAGGAAGCGCGTGCTCTGCCGCAGTTCCATCTGAAATACCACCGCCAGATTGCGGTTGGATCCCAGGGCATTCAGATGAAGAAAAGCCAGCCGCCGTAACCGCTGGGCGGGGCTGGGAAGCTTCTCGACCTCGGTGCGCGCGTGGCTCATAAAGGCGTCGAAGGCCGTGTTGATGGCCGTCATCAGGATCTCTTCTTTGTTCTTGAAGTAGAGATAGACGGTGCCATCCGCCACGCTGGCGCGATCGGCAATGTCGGAGATTCGCGAGTTAAAAAACCCCTTGTCGGCAAATACCGCGACCGCAGCATCGAGGATGCGCTGATATTTTTCAGCATTGCGGTTTGTGCCGCTGCTGGCGTTGCCCGTAACAGGCAAAAGAGGTTGAGCTTCCTGTGTCATCAAAGGCCCATAAACAGAAGCGGGTGTACTTGGCTTGCGCCTATCGCACTCCTGCAATTGATCCGCGGGGCGCGAGACTGCGGCGCCGCCGAATGAATGCTCATTCAGTTGTAAATCTATAGCCATGACCAGATTTACGCAACGGAAACGGAAGGGCCAGGTCGAATCGAGGCCGAGAACTAGGCGCCGGCCCGCTTGCAGCCCAATACGCCTACGAGGCCGAGGATGTGAGAACCGCTCCAGCTTGAGTTAGAGTCCGGTGCTATCCGAAGGCTCCGTTCACAAGAATTTTCCGCAGCCTGTATAGCGAACTGAGGCTCTTTAATGGCACAATTCCTCGGACGCTAATTCTTGGTGGGTTGGCGTCGTACCGAGAGGAGAATCTTCATGAAACAAATGCTGCTGGCGCTGTTGCTGACCGCGTCATTTCTGCCCGCGAGTCGAGCAGCCGACAAGCCGAGCGAGACCCCGCCGCCCAAAATCAAGGTGGGCGACATGGCTCCGGATTTCACCCTGCAAGACCAGAGCGGAAACAAGGTTTCGCTGCGCGACTTCAAAGGGAAGAAGAATGTCGCCCTGGCGTTCTACATCTTCGCCTTCACCGGTGGTTGAACAAAGCAGATGCAGGCTTTCCAGCAGAACTTGAGCAAGCTGGAAGCTGCCGATACCCAGGTGCTGGGTGTGAGCATGGATTCTCCCTTCTCGAACAAGGCGTGGGCGGAAAAGATTGGCGTCACCTTCCCGTTGCTCAGCGACTGGGGCGGCGACACGACCAAGGCGTACGGCCTCTATGACCCTAAGTACAAGGCCGCGCGGCGGGTCAATTACCTGATCGACAAAGACGGCAAGGTGATCGAGATGCAACTGGACTCGGACGCCATTGACCCGACGAAGGTTGTGGTGGCCTGCCAGGCGAGGAAGCTGGGGCGGTAGGGCTCGCCCCAACGTGGCTCGTCAAAGGCACGCAGGAGGGGGGCACTGGCCATGAGTGTTTCATTGTGATTAATCGTGTGGCCTCGGCATTCGTTGACGACACGCCGGGGGAAGCGCCCGTGCGCGGGTTTCTTCATCGCGCGAAAGATTCGGGCGCTGACTTCATCGTGCTCACCCACGGAGCGGGCGGCAATTGCCATGCGCCGCTGCTGGTGGCGCTGGCTGACCGGTTCGCGGCGTCGGGGATCAGCACGCTGCGCTGCGACCTGCCGTTTCGCCAGCGGCGTCCGCACGGCCCGCCGTCTCCCTCCGACGCCAAGCATGATCAAGCCGGACTGTGGCGGGCGGTCGAGCTCATGAGAAAGCAGTTTGTGGGGCGGGCTTTTCTCGGCGGCGTCTCCTACGGTGGACGTCAAGCGAGCATGTTGGCGGCCGCGGAACCGACGCTGGTGGAAGGGCTGCTCCTGCTGTCATATCCGCTACATCCTCCGGGACGGCCGGCGCAGTTACGGACCGCGCATTTCCCCAGCTTGCGCGCCCCCATCCTGTTCGTCAGTGGCACGCGTGATGCGTTCGGCTCGATTGAAGAATTGGCGAGTGCGATCAAGCTGATTCCTGCCCCCACGAAACTGGTTGCGATCGAAGGGGCAGGACACGCTTTGTTGCAGAAGTCGAAGCGCGAGGAATTGCCGGAGAATGCGGTTCAGGAATTCGCCAGGTTCTTCTCCCACTCTAAGTAAAAGCAGGTCCCTCCACTCGGTCGCCGCGGCGACCTCGGGATGACAAAGTACTGGTTGGTGACTCTTCGCCGGTGGGCGGTCTCAGGTGTAACATGATGCCGCGTTAACGGAGGTGCTCCTTGCTCGACCGTCGCCGCTTCCTTACCACCACCGCTGGATTCGCTGCCGCTTTTGCCTTGCGCAATGATCTGTACGCCCAACTGCAGAATGTTCCGGCGTCGCTGCCGGATCCGAAACGGTTCGCCAGCGATGACGAGGGATATTGGGCGGAACTGCGCAAGCAGTTTCTGATCCCCGGCGACGAGATCTACTTGAACAACGGTACCGTTGGATCCAGTCCTGCGCCGGTGCTGCGGGCGGTCTTCGAGGGCTACACCTCGACGGAGAAGATGGACGAGGCCGATCCTGAGGACTATCCCATCTGGGGCTACGCAGCATGGAATGAGTTTCGCGATCCGCTGGCCGCGTTCGTGGGCTGCACGCGCGACGAGATCGCGCTGCTGCGCAATGCTACCGAGGCCAACAGCTACATCGCCAACGGCATTGACATGAAACCCGGCGACGAAGTGCTGATGACCGACCAGGAGCATCCCGGCGGCGAGCAGCCGTGGCAGTTGAAGGCAAAGCGCTATGGCATTGTGGTGAAGAAAGTCACGCTGCCCAAGCCGGTGAAGGACGCGTCACAAGTCCTCAATCTGTTTAATGACGCTATCACACCGCGCACGCGGATCGTCTTCTTCAGTCACATCACCACCGCGACCGGCGTGGTGTTGCCGGCCAAGGAACTGTGCGCACTGGCGCGGTCAAAAAGCATTCTTTCTGCGGTTGACGGCGCTCACGTCACCGGCATGATGCGGCTCAACATCCGCGATCTCGGTTGCGACATGTACACCTCAAGCCCGCACAAGTGGCTGCAGTCGCCCAAGGGATCGGGATATCTCTACGTGCGCGATGAGGTGATCGATCGCTTGTGGAACACCATCGTGACCGAAGGTTGGGAAGAGCCCAAGCTGCGGGCCGAGCGCTTCCAGCGGATCGGATCGTCCAACGTGCCGGCGCTTTGCGGGCTGCGCGCGTCCATCAAGATGGCGAACGACATAGGAATGGAGCGTATCGAGCGGCGGCATCGTCAGCTTGCAGACTACATGCTGGCGCAGATGCAGAAACGCGGTGCGGAATCGTGGACATCGCCCGACCCCGGGCTGCGTTGCGCCATCGTCACCGTGAACGTTCCGCCGGTCCAGCGCACCGACCTGGAGAACTGGATGTGGGCGACCAGGAAGATTCGCATTCGCGGCGGCGAACCGTCGAAGTTGCGGCTCTCCACGCCGTATTATCTGCAGAAGAAAGACCTTGATCGCTTCCTTGATTCGTTCGACCTCTACAAGCGGGAAAAGAAGATTGCGTAAATGGCGGGTTAGGGCGCTCTGCTGTCGAGCCTCGATTCTAGGTCCACCCTACCAGCATTCGTGAACCGCGTGTTTGGCGTTTGGCTTCTCCTTCCGGCTCGGGTACGATGGAGCTTCACCCTAGCTGCATAGCCATGAAAATAGTTTTTGCGGGCCTTCTTTTCCTTCTCCTACTCACGTCAGTCTTCGCAGCGGCGCAGCAGGCGCCGGCGGGCACTCCAACGCAAGCCGTGCCTGCGCCACAAACGCCGGTCATTCCCATGCCACTGCCTTCTGGGCAACCGACTCCACAGCAGCCCACGGTGGTGACTCCGGCGCAGGCTGGGCCGGAGCAGCCGCCCACGCCTCCGGATTATTCGCAGGAAGCGGTTGTCATCGAGCACTATCACCAAGCGATGCGTTTCGAGAATGACGGGACCGGGCGGGACCAACTGGACGCGCAAATCAGGGTGGTGAGCGAGAGCGGCGTGCAGGGGCTGGGCCAGCTCAAGGTTGGCTACAGCGCGCTTAGCGACAAGCTGGAAATCGTCTATGTGCGAGTGCGCAAGCCCGACGGAACGGTCATTACCGCGCAGGAGTCGGCCATCCAGGACTTCACCCTGCCCGACGCCCCGGTGTACACCGACTATCACGAGAAACACATCAGCGTTCCGTCCTTGCGTCCGGGAGACGTGTTGGAGTACGAGTTCGTCCGCACCATTACGAATCCGCTGACCCCGGGACAGTTCTGGACCAGCGTAGACTTTTCCGAGAAGGGCATCATCCTCGATCAGCAATTGGAGATCAACGTTCCCAAGGCACGGCAGATCAAGCTGAAGAGCAAGCCTGGTTATGAACCCAAGATTACCGATGAAGGCGACCGGCGCATCTATCGCTGGACCTACACTCACCTGAAGGACGAGGAGGCAGGCCCGGCCGGCAAGAAAAAAAAGAAGAAGAGCCCGCACCGGTCGGAAGAAGAAATTCCTACCGTCCAGCTAACCACCTTTCAAAGCTGGGAAGAGCTGGGAGCCTGGTACGCCTCGCTGGAGCGCGACCGGCGCCAGCCGAACGAGGCCATCAAGGCCGAGGCCGCAGAACTGGCGAAAGGCAAGACGGACAACATGGCAAAGGTGAAAACGTTGTACGAATATGTGTCGCGCAACGTTCGCTATGTCAGCTTGTCCTTCGGGTTGGGGCGCTATCAGCCGCACGCGGCCAGCGAGGTGCTCAGCAACGGCTACGGTGATTGCAAGGACAAGAACACGCTGCTGGCTGCATTGCTGGGGGCCGAGGGATTGCAGGCGACCTCGGTGCTCATCGGGTCGCAACATGAACTCGACCCCGAGATTCCTTCTCCGTCGCAGTTCGACCATGTGATAACGCGGGTTGCGGTCGACGGAAAAGATATCTGGCTCGACAGCACCAATGGTGTCGCTCCCTTCCGCATGCTGGCCGCCCCTTTGCGCAAGAAGGAAGCCCTGGCGATCCCTCCTGACGGTATAGCCAGCCTGGTATGGACCCCCGCCGATCTGCCGTTTGCAGCTTTCGATCGCACCCAGGTCAATGGCTTGATCAACGAAACCGGGACACTGAAGGCGCACTTGGCCGTTCATGTGCGCGGCGACCAGGAGTTGTTCTTGCGTTTTGCGCTGCGCCAGATGCCGGGAAATCGCTGGAAGGACTTCTTCACCATGGTCCTGCAACGCACGGGAATGCAGGGAGGTGAAATCGACAACCTGAAAGTGAGCGATCCCAGCGACCCTGACAATCCGCTGCAGATTGATCTGGATGCCACCGTGAACAACTACTTCGACTGGTCGGCGCCGGAATCGAAAATGAGCTTGGCGTTCATGCAGATCGCTCTTCCTCCGGAGGGTGACGCCGAGGACGACAACCAGGTGCATCCTAAGCCCATCAAGCTGGGGGCGCTCGGGGAGTCAAGCGTTGAGATGCGCGTCACGGTCCCGCCCAAGTACACCGTACACCTTCCGATAGGAGTCGAGCTCAAGCGCGACTACGCGCAGTATGGTTCGAGCTATAAGTTCGATGCCGGGCAGTTGACCGCTGTGCGCACGCTGAAGCTGCTCAGCGCGGAACTGCCGGTGGCGCGACGCGAAGATTACGCCGCCTTCCGGCGGGCCGTGGGTGCCGATGAGGCGCAACAGATCTCGCTGGATAACAAGTCTCCCGGAATGGCGGGAGTGGGCGGCAACGAATCGGCTGACGATTTGGAGGAATCTGCGCAACAGGCCCTCAAGAACAATAACTACGAGCTGGCGGTGAGTCTTTTGCAGCGCGTGGTGAAGTTGGAACCCAAGCATAAGATGGCGTGGGACGAGCTGGGACGTGCCTATTTAGGACTCAACCAGAACGACCAGGCCATCGACGCGCTCCAGAAGCAGATCGAGGTCGACGCCTATCACCAGTACGCATACAACGACTTGGGAGTGGCCTACCAGCGGGAATTGAAGTACGACCAGGCCATTCAGCAGTTCCGGAAGCAAATCGAGATCAACCCGCTCGATCCGATGGCCCATGCCAGTTTCGGCCAGTTGTACGTTGAGCAGAAGAAATTCGCGGAGGCCATTCCCGAGCTCGAGAAAGCTGTGACCCTTCAGCCCAACAATCCGGTGCTGTTGATCTCGCTTGGGCAGTCTTACCTCGCGACCAACCAGGCCGACAAGGGCATGGCGCAATTTGAGAAGGCCATCAGCGTGTCGCCCAGCCCGCTAACCTGGAACAACATCGCGTATTCCCTGGCGGAACAGGACGTACAACTGGACCGCGCTGACAAATATGCCGATGCGGCGATCAATTCATTGCAGACACAACTGCGCGACGTCAGACTGGACAGCCTGCGCTTTCAGGACCTGGGAGCCGCGCAGTTCTTGTACAACATCTGGGACACCAAGGGCTGGATCGAGTTCAAGCGCGGCGATCTGGGCCTGGCGGAGCAGTACATCAACGCGGCATGGCAAGCCAGCGGCAGTGGCAACATCGGCGAACACCTGGGCGAAATTTACGAAAAGCAGGGAAAGCGGGAGCAAGCGATTCGTGCTTATCTCTGGGCGCTGGCCGGCGATCCGCCCAGCGACAGTGCGCGCGCCCGGCTGGATGCGCTGGGAGTCAGCAAAGAAATCGAGCACAAGGTTGAGGAAGCTCGTCGCGAACTGCAACGGCAGCGCACGACTCCTCTCCAGATATCGGGCAAGGGCAGTGCTGAGTTCTTCCTGCTGATTTCACCCGCGAAGGTGGAACAAGTGAAGTTCATCAAGGGGAGCGATGGACTGAAGAACTTGTCCGACGTTCTGGAGAAAGCCGACGTGGGGATGAAGTTTCCGGCGAGCGCGGAAGTGCGCGTGGTGCGGCGGGCCGTGGTGACGTGCGGGACGGTGGCAAGCGCACCGGTCGCGGGAGCATCCGGCAAAGGGAAAGCCCCGCCCGCCGCGGTAGCAAGCCAGGAATCACCGGGGCCGGCCGGGCCATGCAGCCTCGAATTGCGCCCTGCCGAATCGGTCCGCACATTGGACTAAGGACTGCGCCAGACGAGATCGGAGGCGATCAATTCGCGGTAAGATAGAGAGTTTTGAACGGGAGATTTCAATGAACGACCTGCGATACCCCATTGGCAAATTCGAATGGATTCCGCCTGACGACGAAGTCCAGATGGCCAAGCGGCGTGTGCACTACATCGAGGTACTGTCCAAGCTGCCGGCACAGATGCGCGCCGCGGTGCGAGATCTGAGTCCTGTCCAACTCGACACGCCTTATCGTCCCCAAGGCTGGAGCGTGCGGCAGGTGGTGCATCACGTACCCGATAGTCACCTGAACGCCTACATCCGCTTCAAGCTTGCGCTTACTGAAGATGGGCCCACGATCAAGCCCTACAAGGAGAACTTGTGGGCCGAGCTGCCCGATAACGCCATAACCTCGGTGGAAGTGTCTCTGCAACTGCTGGCAGCGCTCCATTCCCGGTGGGTCGATTTCTTGAAGACGATGAAGTCCGCGGACTTTGCCCGAACCCTGAACCATCCTGAGCGTGGAGTGCTCTCGCTCGACCAGATGCTGGCCATGTACGCGTGGCACTCGGCGCACCACCTGACCCACATCACCGCATTGCGCGAACGCATGAGGTGGAAGGAGCGGGCGGCAGCGGGATAGCTCCACCCTGATCACTCCTCCGTGCAAAGCAAATCAGTAGTAACCGCCTGGTTCCCACTTGCCAGAGAACTTAATCGTAAACAGTTGGGCGTTTTCGCAAGGGAGCAAGCCATTGCTCCCTTTCTTGCAGACACAGAATATTGAGATGGGCCGTTGAAAAGGCTCGTCATTGGCCCGGCGCATTGCTCGGTGACCGGACTGCCTCCTGGCACTGGCTGGCCGACGTTAACACCTTGTCAATGGCTGGATCGGCACGCAGCTTCGCCAGCAGCGGGTCAGAAACCAGATTGGAGTACGAGCAGTAGTTTCGCTCGACGGCACTCTGCAGCAGATCGAGCGCAGCCTGCTTCTTGCCGCAGTATCCGAGCAAAGCTCCTTCGTAGTACAAGATCTCAGGATCCGCTTCGGCCGCTTGGTTGGTTTCCAACTCCTGCGCAATCCGGTCCAGCTCTGATGCTGGCCGCAGTTGCAGGCAGGCTTCCAACAGATCGCGGTGATATCGAGGAGCGGTGGACATTTGCTTGACGGCTTCCTTTGCTTCCGCGATTTTGCCCTCGCGCAGAAGAATCGATGGCAGAACGTAAGCGGCCCACTCCGAGCCGGCGTCCAGGCGGACAAAATCCCTGGCCCGCGAAGTGTCACCCAGTTCCATGAAGGCCCAGGCGCAAGAGCGGAAAGTATAGTTGCCGGGATCGAGCGCCAGGGCAGCATCGCACTCTTTTGTGGACTGCTCCAGCATCCCCGCGTAACGATAAACATAGCTCAGCGCAAAATGGGCCTGAGCGCTTTCCGGACGGCGCTTGACCAGTGCCTGCGCTGCCTCGTAGGCCTTTCCTAGCTCACCTCTCTCGACCCGGTTGGCGATCAACTGCCCGGCGGCAACGCTGAGATCGGGATCTAAGGCCAAAGCACGCTCGTAGGCCTGGTTGGAGCGCTGGAACATAACTTCGCCACCGTCGGAATAAGTCGCATCGTAGTAGCAGCGCAGGCCCAACTGCTCCCAGGCGGGCGCGTAGTTCGGATCCATCTCGACCACATGCTCCAGCACCGCGATTGCGTCCTTGTTCGCTCCGGGATCATGGGGCAGCGCCACGCTGTGCAGATAGAGGTCATACGCTTCCGGGTTCTTGGGACGAGTGCCCGTTTCGGCGGGCCCACCGGTCACCCCCAGAGTCGGGAGCAATCCCTGACGCACTTGGGCGGTCAGCTCGCCCTGCAAAGCGATCAGGTCCTGGGCGGGAGTCGTCAGGCTGGTCTGCCAAAGTAGCCGGTCGCGGTTGACGTCAATGGCTTCCAACGTAACCAGCAGATTGTCCCCCTGCTTCAAGAAGTGTCCGGTGAGGACGGTCGCAACGTGCAGTTGCCGCCCCACTTGCTCCGGGTCGACATTGTTTGCGGCATATTTTTGCGTGCTCGAGGAAGGGCGAACATCCAGGCTACGGGTGTAAGTCAGCACATTGGCGATTTCATCAGCCAGCGCGAAGCGAAGAAACTCGACGCTAATATCGCCGTTGGTGTTCTGCAAGGGCAGCACGGCAATCGTGTTCTTGGCGGCGGTGCCAACTCCGAGGCGATGCCTTAACCACCACACTCCCACCGGAATCAGCACGGTCAGGAGCAACGCGATCACCCCTAGCAGGATATAGGTCTGGGTCCGGTTCGAGCGTTGAAATGTGCTCGTCTGGATACGGTATGGCAAAGCGGCGCGCAACCGTCCGCTGGTGGTTAACCCCGGCTCCGTTTCCCGCTTCAGCGACTGAAGATCGCCCTTCATGGCCAGCGCGGTCGGGTAGCGGTTGCCACGGTTCTTCTCCATCGCCCGGCCGAGGATGCCCTCCAGATCGGGGGGAAGAGCGGGATTCAGCTTCAGCGGCGAGACTGGCTTGCGGTTCAGGATCGCATCCAGCGTGGTTACCGCGTTGGTCCCGGCAAACGGCTTCTGACCGGTCGCCATCTGGTAGATCACGACCCCGAGGGAGAACAAATCACTGCGCTGGTCAAGTTCTTCGCCGCGGGCCTGCTCCGGGGACATGTAAACTGCCGTGCCGAAAACGTCGCCCGCAACCGACAGCGGGTCTTCTGACAATCCTTCGCCGGTCTCCATTCCGCGCGACAACTTGGCCAGTCCGAAGTCGAGAATCTTGGCCTGCCCGCTCTGCGTCAGAAAGATGTTGGCCGGCTTGATGTCACGATGAATGATCCCTTTGGCATGGCAAGCAGCTAAGGCATCTGCCACTTGGATGCCGATGTCGAGGATCTCATCCACTTTCATCCGCTCGCCCCTCAGCCGGTCCTTCAGGTTCATGCCTTCCAGCTTCTCCATGACGATGAAGGGATGGCCGTCCAAGTACTCGATGTCATGGATGGTGCAAATGCCGGGATGATTCAGCTGCGAAGCGGCGCGAGCTTCCAGTACGAAGCGGTCAAGGGCCTTGGGGTCATTGAGCAGGGTATCGGGAATGAACTTCAGGGCGACGTGGCGGCCCAGGCGGGTATCCACCGCGTCGTACACCACGCCCATGCCGCCACCACCGAGCTTTCTCTCGATGTGATAGTGAGTAACGGTCTGGCCGATCATCCCCAGGGACGCGGTTTCCATTTGGCGGTTATGTTAGGCTGCGTACCAAATCCGGTCAACCCGCACGGGGGGTGGCTATTGGAACGGGAAGATTCCTACACGTTAGCGAAGCGGTAATCGGGATGCGCGATCCTGCGGGTGGGGCACCCTCAGGATGTTAGGTTGAGCCACTCGCTTCGTAAAGTGTGTCATGATTCTCGAATGGGCCACAATTTGCCACCAACGCCTGCCTTTCAGGACATGCTTCCGACGGATCCCATACAGGAGGTCGCATTACGGGTCATTGTTGAGTTGCCAGGCTGGGAGATGCATGTAATTGGTACGGCAGTCTTGATATGCGAACATTTAGCAATTACTGCGAGGCACGTCGTCGAAGCAATAATCACGAGGTTCGGAGCGCAGAAAGCGGCAAAAGGGATCGAGATCAGTGGATATTCTGTGCGGTTGTACCAAGTATTTCCAGGACCCGTTTATAGGATCTGGAATGTTCTTCGTGCCTGGTCTTGCTCAAGCGACATCGCGCTATTGCAACTTGGTCTCGACGGGACTTCGGCGCCAGAGGCGCAAGTGACGTCGCGATCTCCACTCCTGCGACTGCTGCCTCCTGCCACAGGGCAAAAGGTATTAGCAGTTGGTTACCGAGAAGGAAGAATCGAAGTCACGGAAGGTGTGGACGGCATTCATCACATAGTACTCAAAGATGTCGGCACCACGTCGATCGGTGAGGTTGGACAGATCTTTCCTGTGCGACGAGATTCGGCGATGCTAACATTTCCATATTTTGAAGTGTTTGCACGCTTCGCTCCCGGAATGAGTGGTGGACTGGTGATAGACGAAGATGGAGCGCTTTGTGGCCTAGTTTGTGCGGGTACTGATTTTCATGATCCCAATGCATCGCCGCTCAGTTACGCCGCAACATTGTGGCCGATGTTGACAACCACAATTTCGGCTGACAGGGGAGACACCTATCCCCGCGGAGTTGAATATCCGGTGATTGATCTTGCACTGGACAAGATAATCCACGTTACCGGCCTTGAGGGGCTGAATCCGAGTTTGTTCCCCGGGCGTACTTTATCCGGAAAGGCAGAGGACCCCGAGTCTGGGCCTGAATAACAGTTCGGAGGGGATTTCACTTCTCCGTGTCATCGTCGTCGCAAATCCAGCGCTGGGTGCCCCGTTCTAGCCTGCTTTTGGCTAGAGTGGGGCAGTCATTCCTGCACGTATTACCTCGTCCTCAGCGGCTGAAGCCGTTATCTTGGAGCGCAGTGGCGGCACGACTAGAAGTCGTGCCCTGACACAAGCCTGACCCGCGACCATTTTTGGAAACACGTTCTGGTGGGAGTAACTTACTTGACGACGTACAGGCACACTCGCCATTTTCCATCTTTGTCCAACGCGGGAGTGACAGTTTCGCGTACAGAGCTCTTGTGCTCGAAGCTGCTTTCATACTCAAGGACGACATACTGACCGTCTGGAGCCCCTGGAAGCTTGTTTGTGTACTCTGCCGAGGTCAGCTTTCTGGAGATCAGGGCGCCCAAGGGCCCCCGATTGCGTGCTAACAATTCTTGCCACTGCTCTCTGGCCACAGTGGCTTTGAGTACGTTCCCGGTGTCGTCCCAACTCTGAGCATAATTTCCGGCGTCCACCAGCTTTAACCAGTTGCGGGCAGCTCCCTCGGCTACGATTTTCTTGTCCTGCGAGCAGGCGCTCATCCACAGCGCCAAGCAGCTACAACCAAGCAGACAAAACATTAGCCTCTTCATGAGGTGCTCCAATCCAATGCAGGCGATCTGCTCGTCCCCGTCAAAACTGCGACTTAATGCTTACAGTTATTCTTCGGTTCTCTCCTATTGCCTATTCACGGCACTGTGCGCCAAACCCCTATCGGTATGCAAAGAGCATCGCGTACAGTATCCAGACCACTACGCTGAAGCCGATGCTGAGCGCAATCCAGGCAAACACCCGGATTGTCTTGACCACAATGGCGGGTTGTGGTTCTTCCAGGTGCTGTTCCAGTTCACCGGCGGCCAGCAGTGCGGCATACTCCCGAGGTTTGTCGCGTTTCAATTCAGCCAAAGGCATGTGGCCGGTGAAAATAGTGGTGTCCATGGGAAACTTTTCCGGCCGGAGATGGGTGTTGAAAAAATGCACGGTAAAGATGAAACCGGTGGCCAGCAGGGCCTCGTCACTGTGGATGATGGTGGCCACGTTGATGAACGGTCCCGGTAAGAACCGGGTGAAGAAGATAGGAAACCAAAGCGTCAGCCCGGTGGAGCCGATGACCACGATCCCCCAAAACACGGCAAAGTAATCGAACTTTTCCCAGTAGGTCCAACGCCCGTACTTGGGTCGCGGTCCCATGCCGACGAACCACTTTATGGTGGCGACGAACTCCTGTCCGTCACGCTTGGTGGGCAGCAGCGTGTTTGGCCCGAACAGGATTCCTTTCCAAGTCGTGTGGTTGCGCCGCTTCTGCTTAAACAGTCCGATCACGTGTGCGGTGAACGTGCCGAACATAACGATAGCGGCAAAGCGGTGGACATATCCCGCGGTTTCGAAGCCGCCCAGCAGGCGCGAGAACCTCGCCGCCCAGGGCGTATAGGAGAATTTCAAAGAAAGCCCGGTAACGGCCAGGGTTAGGAAACTAACAATCATGCAGGCGTGCAGCACACGGTAGAGGTGCGGGAAGCGGACGAACTCGCGCCGGTCAACTGCCGGGACTGCTTTGGCCCCAACCTCAACCAGCGACGGCCGTTGTCCAGTGGCTGCTCTGGCCTTGTGGTCCGCCGTGGCTGCAAGTTGCGGTTTACTGTCGGGCATCGTCGCCATCCTTGTCTTCGGAAGCGGTCTTGTCAGAGTTCTTTTCGGCTTCCGCTTCCAGCGCTTCCTCCGCGCGCAGTTCGCGCCGCATCTGCAAGGCCCGCGGGAACCACAGCAGGGTGTGGACGCCGCTCACGGCAAAGGTGCCGATCAGCAGCGCCGTCATTCCCCAGAACGTGTAGTAAAGGAACGGAAACTTCTTGGGATCGTGGTGAGTGGCGTGGGTGAGATATCCGGCGAAGCGCCGGGTCGCATCCGAGTGGCACTTCTGGCAGGTCGCAACCACGTTGGCGCGGCTCAGGTGTGACCGCGGATCGGTGACCTTCTGGATGTCGTGAGCGCCGTGGCAGTCATAGCACTTCGCGGTCTTGGTGTAGCCCAGTTTGGAAACCTTGCCGTGATAGGTATCAAAGTAAGTCTTGGCAATCTCTGCGTGGCAACGCCCGCAGGTGTTCATGATGTCGAGCTTGAATCCATCCTGGTCGGTGCGGCGGATGGAGTGAGCGGTGTGGCAGTCGTTGCAAACCGGCAGCGGTTTATCGGTCTTGGTTACCGCGGAGGAATGCACGCTTTGAACAAACTGCTCTTCAATGCCATGGTGGCAGTTACCGCAGGTGGCGGGCAGGTTCTTCGGATTCACCGTCGATGCCTGATCGGAGGCAGGCAGTTCTCGATGCGCCGTGTGGCAACTGGTACAGGTGGCGGTCACCGTGAGGCCGCTCTTCAGCAGGCCCTTGCCGTGGATGCTCTCGTTGTAGCGGGGAATAATACTGTGTTCCGTCCCGGTATAGAGCAGGGCAGCCTTCTGGCCTTCGCGATGGCATTTGGCACAAAGATCGGGCACGTTGGTCGGGAAGGTCAGCGATTCCGGAGCGTGCTTGCCCAGAACGTGGTGCGTGCCGTGGCAATCCTTGCAGGACGGAGCGTTGGCGTCGCCCTTGGCATGCATTTGGCCGTGCGTGCTGAGCTGGTACTGCTGTCCGACTTCGGCGTGGCAGGAAGTGCAATCAACCGGGTGGGTGATGGTCTCGCAGGGGCGCACCCGCGACGCGTTTACCTCCGAGTGACACTGGCTGCAGGCCACCTTCAGGTGACGCGAGCCCGCCACTTCGCTGACCCGCACCAGCATCGGGCGTCCATCCGCCGACTTCAGGCTTGCATTGGCATGGCAGCGCATACAATCGGCGTCGGCCATACCTTGGGAATAGAAAACATTCCTGACCTTGTGCGGCTGGTGGCAATCGATGCAGGCCGGCACAGTATTGGCTTGTTTTTCCCAAAGCTCACCGCGAATGGTCTTGCGGTGGACCAACTCGATGTTGGCGTGGCACTTGGTGCAGGTGGCGGCGATATTGCGGCGCGCGATCGAGGAGTTGGGATCGGTATGCGGCAGAATCGAGTGCGCCGTGTGGCACGAGGCGCAGTTGGCCGTCACGATCAGTCCTTTCTTCAGCAAGGCCTCGCCGTGGATGCTCTCGGAGTAGTTTTCCAGGATGTCATGCTCTGGGATGTTGCGGCTCGTCTGGACCGGCGTACCCTCGCGGTGGCACTGCCCGCAGAGGAAGGGGACTTTCATTGCCGCCACCGACGAACGGGGGTCCTTGACCGGCAGGATGTCGTGATTGCCGTGGCAGGTCACGCAGCGCGGCGCCAGGGAGTCGCCACGAGCTACCGCTCGCCCGTGCAACGATTTTGCGTACAGTTGGGACTCGTCGCTATGGCAGGAGCCGCAGTTCACCTTGGCCAGCGGCGTGGAGTGGGGCAGGTCTTTGCCGTCCAAGTCGGCGTGGCAGTTGGTGCACTGTAGCGAGCCGTGAATGGAACTGGTGAACTTCTTCTGGTCCACGAACAGCGAAACCGTCCTCCCGCCGCGCTTGGTGGTTAGCGACTTGTCACTGTGACACGCCAGGCAGTCGTCGCTGGTCGGCCCGGTTGCAGCACCCTGGCTTATCAACGATATAGACAATAAGAACAGCGTCACCCCTAGCGGTAACCTGGCGCCAAACCACCGGCGGCGAGGCCGGGGGCTTCGGGCTAAGCAGCAGGCGGCTGCCGAGTTTTTACAGACAGCGGTGAGGGAAACTTCCACAACCCACTCTCGGTTTTTTCGACTTGCGTCAACAAACGGGGGCCGCTGGGCGCGACCTGCCGCGGTTGCAAACGTGTGTTAGTTATCAGTCGAACCCGTACATGGGGTCAGTGACTCAGGTCACGTACCCTGGTGAGCGAACGGGGGTTGGGGCGCTGAGGCGGCCTGGGAATGAGTTGCCTTGGTTTCTGGAAGCCCGCGCTGGATGCGATGAGGGTGTACTGCAACTGGCGGTGACGAGCGTCACAGGCCGAAGTTTGCACGGAAGCTACTCTGGACGATCCTGGCAGTGCAAATTGCGCCGGTATGGCCACGCCCAGATTGGCAGCCATCAACGTGACTCCCGCTCCAAGTAGCACGTCTCGCTCCAAATGGGGCCCGTGATAGGATTTAGTCCACCTACATTGATAGCGATGCCGTGTCGCTCAAGATGTGTCCTCTTGACCTCAGAGCGGCGCCACTGCTGGACACTCAAAGATCGCTTTTATGCGCCCTTCACAGATCCGCGTTTTCATTCTTGTATTAGTGGCATTGGCATTTGTCGGTTGGGCGGTGCCAACGGCCGCCAATTTCATCATTGAGTACAACTGGTGGAAAGAGGTCGCCCAAGTTAGTACGTGGGTCAGCATGCTGTGGTACAGCATTGCGCCCGTAGGGGTAGGCGCCCTGGTGGCCTTCATCGCGCTGTACGTTGCTCATGCGCGTGGGCTGCACTTCGCCGGCGTCCGCCAACGTGACTACCCTCTGTACTCCCGCCTGGTCCCGGTCGGGCTCGCGGTGATCGCGATGTTGTTGGCGTCCGCCTCGATTGACTTCTGGACGGTCATGCGCTTTTTCGGGTCCCGCGGGCTGGCGGCGCCTCCCGACGCCTGGCAGGACCATGTTTTTTCGCACGCCCTGCCGTTTTACCTGTTCGATCTGCCTTTCTATTCGGACCTGCTCGGATTCCTGTTTGTAGTGGCGATTCTTTCCGCCCTGCTGTTCTGGGCCACGGCCCGCGGATGGCAGTTGTTCGAACGGGTGCGCTACCGGCTGATCGATCGGCCAGCAGGACCTATCAATATTGGGGACTACTTACGATTGCCGGGCGCTACGCGCACCCCTTTCTTCCGCATAATTGCGGTGATTTTATTGCTGGGTTTTGCTGCCTGGGTCTATCTGGGCAACTATGAGCTTCTGTTCAACTCTCACGCCTTCATGACGGGCGCCGATTTCGTCGATGAAAAAGTTACTCTCCCTCTGCGCTGGCTCCTCATTATCTCCGCTTTAGCGGCGCTGCCGCTGGCTTGGATGTCGAAATTCAAGCAGACGGTCGTTCTGGTGATGTCCTGTTTTGTCTTGCAATTACTCTTGCCCGCCATCGTTCGCGCCGTTTATGTGCGGCCGAATGAGATCTCCATCGAACGGCCCTACATCGAGCGCCACATTCAGGCGACCACCGCTGCCTTCGGCCTTGATCGGAACGCCACCGAACGCCAGTTCACCCCTTCCGGGCAAGGCATTGTGGACCCTGTGCAAGATGCAACGCTGCTCGCTAATGTTCGTCTCTGGGACCTGCGGGCGTACGGCGCAACCATCACGCAGATTCAAGCGTTACGCCCCTATTACACCTTTCCTCAGACCGACGTTGACCGCTACTTCATCAACGGGCGCATCAAGCAGGTACTGCTGTCCCCGCGCGAAATTGACGTCACCCAATTGTCCGCCGAGGCCAGCGAGAGCTGGATCAATCCTCGGTTCATTTATACGCACGGCTTTGGCGCAGTGGTAGCGGAGGTCAACAAAATTACGTCCGATGGCCTGCCTGTGCTGCTCATCGAGAACGCTCCGCCGGAGATCAAGTCGCCTGGGTTTCAGCTCTCCCGGCCGGAGATCTACTTTGGCGAGAGGACCCAGGACCCAGTTTTTGTTCACACCGCCCGCGAAGAGTTCGATTATCCCTCCGGCGACCAGAACAAGTATTCGACCTACCAGGGCACTGGCGGATTCCCCGTTGGTTCCTTTCCTCTGAAGGTTGCCGCCGCGATCTCCCAAGGCGAGCCCAACATTGTTTTCACCGGCTATCTGACTGGGCAAAGTCGCATGATGATTTATCGCAACGTGAAAGCAAGGTTGGCGCACCTGGCCGGTTTCCTGCACTGGGACCAGGACCCCTATCTGGTGATTGCCGATGACGGCAGGCTGGTTTGGATGGTGGACGGCTACACAACTTCGCTCTCCCATCCGTACTCAGCGGTGCTTCCCGTCACCGGGGTTGAGGAAGGCGCAAATTACATTCGCAATGCCGTGAAGGCTACCGTGGATGCCTACACGGGGAAGATGTCTTTATACGTATTCGATCCGAGTGATCCCATTATCCAGGCCTACCAGAAGCTGTTCCCGAAGTTATTCCTTCCTGCGTCAGAAATGCCAGCCGATCTGCGCCGGCACGCCCGCTATCCGGAGGCTCTTTTTCAAGCGCAGGCAGAGGCATACCGAATCTTTCACATGCGCGATCCCCAGGTGTTCTACAACAAGGAAGACATTTGGGAGATCGCCCGCGACCTGTTCGGCCAGTCGGGACAGCCGGAGCCGGTAGCGCCCACCTATGTCGTGGCCACCTTGCCGGGGGAGAAAGGGCCCGAGTACCTGCTGATTCTGCCTTTTTCTCCACGCGGCAAGGACAATTTGATCGGATGGATGGCCGCTCGATGCGATGGCGAGCAATTAGGGAAGCTGATCTTTTATCGACTGCCCAAACAGCAATTGATGTACGGCCCCATGCAGATTGAATCGCGTATCGACCAGGACCAGAACATCTCCAAGGATCTCACGCTGTGGAACCAGCAGGGCTCGCGCGTATTGCGTGGGAGCATTATCGCCCTGCCCGTCACTGGCGGCTTCCTCTACCTCGAGTCGATCTACATTCAGGCAACCGAAGCCCGTATGCCCCAGCTCAAGAAAGTGGTGCTGGCGATGGGCGACCGGCTGATCTACCGGGATACCTTCGACCAGGCTTTGGCCGATCTGACGGCAGCACCAACGCCGGCGGCAGTTGCTCCTGCGCGTGCGCCCGCCGTGGCGACTAGCGAGAAGAATGTCCCCTCGCTGGCTGAAGGCCTGCACCGGCTTCACGATCAAGCCGAACAGCTGACCCGAGAGATCGAGAAGCTGGAAAAGGAAACAGTCAAGAAGTAAGATCGTACCTGCCAGAGGCCCAGAAACCGGCAACTCCCGCATTATCAGGTTTCTATCCCCGGATTGTGGACTTTCCTTACCGATTTGGGCCTGAATCAACGCGATACCTTGCCTATTCTTTTCCCTCTCGTTTGACCCTCCTGCCCGTCCCATGCGATAGTTTTGTTTTAACAAAGCTGTAACAATTCGCAATTCTTCGTCTCTCATGGCTCTTCCCACATCCGCATTTGCCTGTGGAGCATCCCGGTGCGCCTGATACCGCGTGATACCAAGTTCTTCGACATGTTCCTGGAGATCGCGACCAATGTGGTCGAGGGCGCACAAGCCTTGAACGACCTGTTGCATGCTTACGATTACGAGCAGATGCCTGCGGCTGTGCAGAAAATCAAGGAGATCGAGTCCCGCGGCGATGAGATGACGCACAGGATTCTGATCAAGCTGAACCAAACCTTCATTACGCCCTTCGACCGCGAGGATATTCACCTGCTGGCCTCCTCGCTGGATGACGTCCTCGATTTCGTTTACAGCGCCTCGGACCGCTTGTACACCTACAAGATCAAGGAGCCCTCTGCGTCGGCCAAGGTGTTGGCCGCCATCATCCTGAAGCAAGCGCAGGAACTGAAAAAGGCTGTGGGCCTGCTCAGCAAAGACGGCCATCTGCTCGAACACTGCGTCGAAGTCAACCGGCTGGAGAACGAAGCCGACCAGGTCAGCCGAGAGGCAATCGGACGCCTGTTCGATGGCGGCTACGACCCCATTACCCTGATCAAGCTGAAGGAACTGCTGGAGATTCTGGAGGAGGCCAGCGACAAGGCTGAAGATGTCGCCAACGTGCTGGAAACGGTAGTCCTGAAGAACGCCTGAGGCGCTGCACCGTGCTTGCAAAACAAGAATTCAGCCGAGGATATGTGCTGTGAGTACAGGACTCGTCCTGCTCGTTATTACGGTTGTCACGGCGCTGGTGTTCGACTTTCTGAACGGTTTCCACGACGCTGCCAACAGTATTGCCACGGTGGTGTCCACCCGCGTGCTGTCGCCCAAGCTAGCGGTGGCATGGGCGGCCGCATTCAACTTTCTGGCAGCGTTCTTTCTGGGCACAGCGGTTGCCAAGATGATTGGCAAGGGCATGATCCAGCTCGACATCGTCACCCAGTACGTGGTGCTGGCTGGATTGTTGGGTGCGATCGTTTGGGACCTGTTGACTTGGCTGCTGGGGCTGCCGACCTCTTCGTCGCACGCGCTGATCGGTGGCTACGCGGGCGCAGCGATGGCGCGGGCCATGATCCTTCACGGCTGGAGAGCAGCGCCCCAGGTCATCGTGCCCGGCGGCTGGTACAAGACCCTGATCTTTATCGTGGTCGCTCCCGTGATGGGCTTGCTGCTTGGTTTCGGTTTCATGGTGGCGATCTCATGGATCTTTCAACGAAAATCACCACGGCAAGTGGACAAGCTTTTTCGGAGGTTGCAGTTGCTCTCGGCTGCGGCTTACAGCCTGGGGCACGGGGGCAATGACGCGCAGAAGACAATGGGGATTGTCGCCGGCGCACTTTACACCGCTGGAGTCATGAAGCCGCATGACTTCGCCGCCAACTGGGGACGCTGGCACTGGCCGATCATCCTGGCGGCCCACGCCGCAATTGCTCTGGGAACCTATCTCGGGGGATGGCGAATCGTCCATACCATGGGGTCGAAGATCACCAAGCTAAAGCCGGTGGGCGGGTTCTGCGCCGAAGCCGCTGGCGCCATCACTCTGTTCGGTACGGCGTTGGCGGGTATTCCGGTGAGCACAACCCACACCATCACCGGCGCGATCATCGGGGTAGGAACTACACACCGGCTGTCCGCTGTACGCTGGGGCGTGGCAACCCGGATCGTGTGGGCATGGATATTAACCATTCCAGCGTCGGCCCTGGTCGCAATGTTAGCATTTTGGGTGATCCGGCTATTCAACCCGCAGGCATAGAGTCCCAACGATCTATTCAAGAGCCGTCAGTTCCCGCAATTCTGCAACTGCCATCCCCAGTAACAAACGCCCCTACCACCCATTGTGACCAGGGTCATTGACATGCACCAACACGATCTGCTGAGATCGGCCTGTTAACGCTTAGATTGCAATAATCGGGCAGACTCAAGAAGTTACCGCTGTTCGTAGCTATTACTGACGGACGCGGGTGCCCCGCCCAACCTTCCTTGGGAGAATCTCATGGATACACTTTCCCGAAGCTGGGACCTTCTGGGGCAAAGCTTCGCGGTCTTAAAGTCGGACAAGGAACTGATGTGGTTGCCGGTTCTATCGGCAATGTTCTGTCTGGCTGCCACGGCGATCATCCTCGGCATCGGACTGATCGTAGTGATGCCTCCCGGACCCTTTCCCCACGATGCTGCCCAGCAAAAACTGCTGGGCAAAGCGATGGCGCCCTTTATTTTCCTGTTCTACTTCGTCATCTATAGCCTCGGGATTTACTTCAATGTAGCGCTCGTCAGCATCGCGTCAAACCGGCTCGTCGGCGGCCACGCCACCTTGAATGATGGCCTGCAGACTGCATGGAAGCGCAAGTGGAGCATTCTTCAATGGGCGCTGCTCGCCGCAACTGTGGGCATGCTCCTGCAAACGCTGGAGCGCTGCTTGAGCGTTCTGGGACGCGTCCTTACCCGCATCACCGGCTTCGTCTGGGTGCTCGCCAGCTTCTTCGTCGTTCCCCTTCTCGCCGCTGAGGACATGGGCCCGCTCGAGGCGCTCTACAAATCGCAGCAGATATTTCGCCGGACGTGGGGCGAAGAGGTTGCCGGCGGCTTCAGCTTCGGACTTATCTTTCTTCTTCTCACCTTGCCGGGATTGCTTCTGCCGGTAATGGGCGCGCGTCTCGGACAAACAGAAATGTTGGCCGGCGCTGGGGTAATGGTAATTTATTGGCTGCTTCTGGGTGTCGCCAACTCAGCCGCTCAGGGAATCTTCGTCGCCGCGCTTTACCGCTACGCCACCAAACAGGAGGTCTCCGCCGGGTATGACCTCGACGATCTTTCCGGCGCATGGCAGCCGAAGGTGCGTTGAAGTCAGTGCCTGGCGCTCGGAAATCTATGCACAAGAACCGTCGTCTACGCGCAGATTTCTTCATCCAGGACTTAGGAATGTTCGCGGAAAATTGGTTTTAGGTTGGTGCCGGGAGGGGGACTTGAACCCCCACAACCCTTTCGGGTCTGCGGATTTTAAGTCCGCTGCGTCTGCCAGTTTCGCCATCCCGGCGAGCAAAGAATCGGGCCCTCCGAGGGGCGCGGCTGCTTTCGAGCCTACAACAGGCGCATGGCAAAGGACAACCAGCGCCTGGACGAGGACAACGCGGCGTCCACCTAGGCGGGAGACCTTGGGAAGGCGATGACTTTTTAGGCGCTGCTGCGGGCACCGCGTTTTGCCAGGTACATAGCCCGATCAGCGGCGGCGTGTAATTCGTCAGGACTGTGGCCATGATCGGGATAAAGCGCTACGCCGATGCTCAGGCCGGTTTGAATAGAATGTCCTTCCACCTTTAAGGGAGTCGCGAGCGCCGACTCCAGGGCCGACATCAGAGTCTCGGCGCCATGTTCATCGGACACGTTGCTGACCACGGTAAACTCATCGCCTCCCGAACGAGCCAGCGTGTCGGAGGCGCGCATCCGGCTGGACAGCCGCAACACCACCTGCTGCAAGGCCAAATCTCCGATGCGGTGCCCGAAGGTGTCGTTCACTTCCTTGAAGCGGTCGAGGTCAATCAACAGCACGGCCACCTTGTGGCCGCCTCGTGCCGCGTGTGCCAGGCCTTGTTCCAAGCGATCTTCGAGCAGCCGCCGGTTGGGTAGCCCCGTCAACGCGTCGTGATAAGCCAGATATTCATTGGTGCGAATCTGGTCCTCGAGAAGCGTGAGAATCATGCCCACGGCCACGAAATACTTGGGAATGTTCCAGGTCTCGGATTCAACGATCGTCGCTGGAGAGTAGCGATGCAGAAACATTACGACGGGAAAGACCGTGCCCCAGGCGATGAAGCCGAAAACCGTGGTCAGCACGCCTGCCGTAGCGCGCTGGAAATGGCGCCAGTACAGAACGGCAACCACGAAGTTGAGGCCGGCCAAGATGACGTCGATACCAAGGACGGTATGATTGCGTGCAGCCATCCAGACCATCAATGAGGAGAACACCAGGCACCCAAACAGCAAGCCGGAGAGATAAGAGGTCTTATCGTAGTACCAGTTCCAAGCCAACAGCGAGGTAGCCGCGAGGGCCACTACCACCACGCCATAATAGAAGCTGTGCGCCGCCACCCCCCAAACCGCAGCGGTCGTGTAAGCCAATGCTGGGACGCCGAGGATTGTTCCCAGCAGGAGCTGACGGCGAGCGGTACCCGCCCGGGGCGACATGGAGATCAGAAAAGATATGCTTGCAAGTTCCAGAGATCCCAGGCTAACCGCGGTGGCAATCTGGTTCCAAAGACCGTGGCCTACGTTCACAAACTGGGCAATGAAATGTATGAGTACGAGGACCCAAGCCGTGAGCCATAGCTGTAGCCGCTCGGCTGCACCCTGCCGCAGAATGGCCTCGAACACCACGACCAGGATTGCAAGCGCAACGAGGCTGGGCAGAACGTTGAAGTTCATGACGAAAGTTTGGCGCTGATTTGAAGCTTATTCAGAGTATGACAGCGATTTGCTGTAACTCTAAGCAAAAAGTGAGGTTCGACCCGAAATTTGCGCAGCAAGTCGGACGTGACCTATTTCAATCGCCTCTGTGCTAAGACGACGACGCGAGTCCAGTTCCACGCCGCGAGGCGTCGTCTAACGCGATTGGCGGATCAACGATTGTTTGATGTCGCCAGCTATGATCCTGCGCTGGAGTGGGTCGTCAGGGTGAATCCGAAACGCATCCGTCGCTGTTCAGCGCACTTTGACGTCGGGCCCGACTGACATGCCGGGGCGTAGCAAGCCATCCTTGTTGAAGTCGGGTTTGTCGTTGCCGTCGAAGTTGATTCGCACGGGGATGCGCTGCACCACCTTGACGTAGTTACCGGTGGCATTCTCCGGCGGCAACAAGCTGTACTTTGCGCCCGTTGCCCCCCCGATACTGGTAACTTGTCCATCCCATTTGCGACCGCTGTAGGTATCAACCTTGATCTTTGCGGATTGTCCTGGCCTCATGTGGGCGAGCTGGGTTTCCTTGAAGTTGGCCGTGACCCAAATTTCACGAAGCGGAACGATGGCCATCAGGTCTTGGCCGCTGGATACGTTCGCTCCTACCTGCACGGAGCGCTTGCCCACCACGCCATCGACGGGAGCCACGATGGTGGCGTAGGAAAGATTGAGTTGCGCTTGATCAAGCGCTGCTTTAGAGCGTTGCGCCAAGGCATCGGCGGACTTCGCCTTGGCCTGGGTGGCGGCCACCACATTCGGCGTGGCCCGCGCGTTACGCACTTCGGCGGTGGCTTGTTCGATGCGGGATTGCGCTTGTTTCACTTGCGCCTGGGCAACCAATAGCGCTGCCTGCCGTGCGCTGACCGTAGCATTGGCGGCGATGGCTGCCGCCGTAGCCTGATCGAACTGCTGCTGCGAGATTTCGCGCTTGCCCAACAGTTGGCGATAGCGCTCAACATCGGTATTGAGCTTGTGGGCATCCGCTTGCGCTTCCAGTATCTGGGCTTGTGCAGCCTCTGCCTGTTTCTGGGCGGCGGTCACGCCGGCTTGGGCCGAGTCCATATCGGCGCTGGCGGAACGGATCTGGCTGAGCGAGCCAACACTGGAAACCGGGACCCCAAATTGTGCTGCTTCCGCCTGCGCTTGCGTGTCTTGGTAGTCGGCTTGCGCACGCGCCAGCGCAATCTTGTAATCGGTGGGGTCGATTTGCACCAGCACATCGCCTTTGCGCACGAGCTGGCCGTCGTCATAGTTCACCTTGGTCACCTGGCCACCCACTCGGGCACTGACAGGGTAGATGTGGCCGTCAATCTCCGCGTCATCGGTGCTTTCCCAGTGACGGCTCTCCCACCAGAACCAACCCGCTAACACCACGGCCACAATCGCGATCAGAAAGACAATCGGTTTGGCAGCCGAATGCTTCTGGAAGAAACCGCGACGGTCTTCCTCGTAACGCTTCGCCTCCGGATCGACGTGTTCTTCCTCGGGTTGATCGAGGGCTTCGGGCCGTTCCAGTTCATTTCCATGGTTCGTGCGCGGACTCATGTCTTCACCTGTCAGTAATTATTCATGAGGAACTATTGCCGAGGGAGCATTGCCAGCGTTCCCGGTGCTCTGCGGCGCAATTACAGGGATCTCTTCTCCCCGAGGCGGACCCACCTTCTGCTGCGGCGAGGGAGCATGGGCGGTCTCCTCCATTCCAGTCGAACCAGTAGCCACATTGGGCATCGTCTCGAAAGTGTTGCCCGCACTGCCCGGGTCAGCAGTACCGTTTGCGGGAACCGTGCTGCCCGGCGCCGCCAAGTATAGCTGCACCGCTTGCTCAGCGTTGCCGATGGCGCGCGCCAACAGCACCTTGGCAATGTTGTGCGCATACAAACTAGCTATGAACCGGTCATTAGCGGATGCCAGTTGCTGCTGCGCCTGAATCACCTCAACATTGTTCGTCACCCCTGCGGCGAAGCGATCCTGCGATTGGCCGAGCGCTTGTTGCGCCAGATCAAGGCCTAGCTTCGCCACCTCCACCTGTTGCGCTGCCGCCTTCAAGTCGAGGATGGCATCTTCCACGTCCTGCTCGATGCGCCCTCGCATGTCGTCCACTTGGGCCTGTCGCTGTTTCAGCACGGCGTCGGTCTGTTGCACATCGGCTTCTACTTTTCCGCCTTGAAATATGGGAATTTTCAGCGTCGCTGCAGCCGTCCAATTGGGGGACATGGCATCGGGAGTGGTCCCCAGCACCCCGTATTCGCCGGCAAATCCAATGGAGGGCAAACGCTGCTTCCAGGCCGCCTCCCGGCTCAACTGTGCGGCGCGCAATGCCGCCAACGCCGCCTGATAATCGGGACGGGTTTGCAGGGCTCGCGCATAGGCGTTCTGCAACTCCATCTCAAGAAGAGGATGGTAGGGAACGCGATTCACCAGGCTGAACTTCTGCCCTATCGGCAATCCAATCACGCGCGCCAGAGCAATGCGCTGCTTTTCCAGCTCGTTCCGCGCCTCGATCAGCGCCTCCTGCTGAGCTTGTAACTGCACCCGCGCGCGCAGGGTATCGATATTGGGCGCAAGCCCCGCCGTCTCCTGGTCCGCCGCTAATTGGTAGAGCGCCTGAGCGGTTTTCAATTCCGCCTCCGTGGCCTCCACTCGCGATTCGTTGGCGATGGTAAGCAGGTAGTTGGCCCCAACGGCAAGCACCACGGTGTCGCGCGCATCGCGGTAGGTGAACTGCGCAGCCTTCACGCTCTGACTCGCCGCCCGGACGTTATCAATGGTATGCAAATCGATGGCATTCCACGAGCCCGTGAAGCGAAGATCGCTGATGCCGAAGGGGCCTACCGAACCCGGAATTCCCGGAAAAATGGAGGAGTTTAATCCCAATGCCTTCAGGTTAAGCTTCTGCTCTTCTTCCGCAAACGACCCGTTGACGACAGGCAGCATATCGCTGAGGGCGCGCAGCCGCGAAGCCCGCGACTGTTGCGTGGCTCGGTCAGCCAAGTACAAGCCGAGGTTGTACTTTAGCCCGCGCTGCAGCGCGTCTTCAATGGTGAGCTCAATGGTCTCCGCCGTGGCTTTCGCCTGAGGAATCGAACCCGCGAAGGCATCGTGATTGCGATTCAGAACCTGTTCGGCCGAGGGAAGGGAAGACGACGCTTGCCCAGAACTCTGTCCCATCGCCGCGAAGCACGCCAGCAGGACGCTGACGACGATCAGCCCTGCCCAAAAGGCAGAGCGCGGCTTCTTGGGAGGATTGCTTTCAGGTCGTTCCATGTTGTATTCAGTGCATACATGCATGTATGACATCGTACAAGCAACCGTTTTAGATGTGTTTCCGGGCAGCGTCGTTGCGCAAAACCCATGGTGCTCGTCGAGTCAATCGGAAAGCGCTTTAATTCCGGTAGAGTCCCACTTCGCTGGTCGAGGGTCGCCTCATCAAGTCTCGTATGGCGTCCTGTACCGATTTCCCTTGCTGAAGAATCGCGTGCATCTGCTGGGTAATTGGCATTTCCACCCCCGCTTTCTGGGCCAGTCCGACCGCAGCATTGGTGGTAAGCACGCCTTCCGCGACCATGCCGTGCATCCCGGCGATGATGTCTTCCAGCTTGCGACCCCGCCCCAGCTCGACGCCGACGCTGCGGTTTCGCGAAAGTCCGCCGGTGCAGGTGAGCACCAGGTCGCCGAGTCCGGCGAGTCCGGCCATGGTTTCCGCTCGGCCTCCGCAAGCGACGACCAGCCTCGTGATCTCAGCCAGTCCCCGCGTGATGAGCGCAGCCACGGTGTTGCATCCCAAGTCCATACCGAAGAGAACTCCGGCGGCAATGGCGACTATGTTTTTCAAGGCTCCGCCCAGTTCCACTCCGATGACATCGTCGTTGGTGTATACCCGAAAGTTGGGATCGCTGAATTCTCGCTGCACGACGACCGCGAGTTCCTTGTCGGATGAGGCGATGGTGATGGCCGTGGGATCGCCTTTCGCTACTTCCTTGGCAAACGTCGGCCCGCTCATCGCGCCGATCCGGGGAACGAAGCCGCTAGATCCACCGCTCAACAGTTGGGTAATGACTTCCGTCATGCGCAGCAGGGAATCGTTCTCTATTCCCTTGGTCGCGCTGACGAACAGCATCTCTGGCCGAAGTTGTGGGAGCATCGCCTGAAACACGCGGCGAGTGTGATGAGAAGGCATCACGCTTACCACAATCTCGGCGCCGCGCAACGCCTCGTCGAAGCTGTTGGTTGCGTGGACCGTTTCCGGTATCGTGTTTCCCGGCAAAAACAATTCGTTCACGTGCCGCGTACGGACGCTCTCGCACACCTCACGCTCATGCGCCCACAGCCGCACCCGGTGCGCCTGTTTGCGGCCCAGCACAATGGATATCGCCGTACCCCATGCTCCCGCGCCGATGACTGCGATTTCGCTCACAAGCAGGTCTCTTTCATTGGAACCGGTCTTCGGCGCCCGACAGCAGGCGCCGGATGTTCTCTTTGTGTCGCGCAATCACCAGCGCGGCTGAAGCCGTGATCACCAACAGAATAGGAGCGGTGTTGCGCTCCGCGGGGTTGAGCCATAAAACCAACCAAGGGAAGGCCGCGGCCGCCACGATGCTGCCCAAAGAAACATACCGCGTGAGCGCGAAGACGATGGCAAACACGAGAAGCGAAAGCAGCAGACACTTAGGCGCAAGCGCCACAAACGCGCCCGCGGCAGTGGCCACTCCCTTGCCGCCCTTGAAGCGGAGCCATACCGGAAACATGTGCCCCAGGATCGCGCAAAAGGCGGCGACCGCGGCGAGCAGGAAGATCGTACGGCTATCGATGATCTGCGGCGAAGAATCGTAGAGGCTGGCCGGAACGTCACCCGCCGTAAAGCGGTGCAAGCCCGCCAGCCAGAAGGCAAACTCGACTGCCACGCAGCCTTTCAACGCGTCAAGGACCAAGGTCGCAAGCCCCAGGCCTTTACCGGCGCGGGAAACATTGGTGGCGCCGATGTTTCCGCTGCCGGTCGTGCGGACATCGAAGCCGCGAAAAATGCGCACCAGCAGATAGCCGAAGGGAATCGAACCCAACAGGTAGGAGACCACCACGATAATGAGCAAAAGTTTCGTCAAGACTATGTGCAGGCAGCGAGACTATTCCAGCAGATAGCGCGACAGCTTGGTGTACCGCGCGCCCGCCGGGGACAGCTTGCTTTCGTAGAGAAAGAACTCGCTCGCGGCCATTGTACCGAACTCCAGTTGTCCAAGCGTTTCTAGTTTGGCGCATACCTGCCGCAAGCGGGTGGCAGAATGCTCGCCCGGCACTGGACGCGGGCGCCCGCTGCCCGAACGCGCCAGCGTCAAATGGGGCTTGAAGGGAGCAGCATCTTGTTCGAATCCCAGCGGTCGAAGAACTTGGCCAACGGAGTTCACTAGCTCCTGCAGATTCTGGTCCGCTTCAATCCCTATCCAAAATACGCGTGGAGACTTCGGAGAAGGGAAGAAGCCGGCATTGCGGAAGCTTAGCGCGATGGGTGCGGCACGCACGGACTGCAAGGCGCGCTGGATCTCGTCGAGCCGCTTTGTCTCACCGAGGAACTGCAATGTAATGTGAAATGTTTCCGGCTCGACCCAGCGAACATCTGGCGCCAGTGGCCGCATCTGATTGCGGAATTCGGTGATTCGCCGGCGTACTTCCGGATCGATATCAAGTGCTACGAAGAGGCGCATAAATTTACATCAGCATACGCCGCACTAGGTCGAGCGCCTGCTGGCTTGCCCATCGGCGAATGCGATCGCGGTCTCCAAAGAAACGCCGCTGCACCACTTCCTGCTTGTGTCCGTTGGTGACTGCGACGTATACCAGGCCAACCGGCTTCTCCTCTGTGCCGCCGCCGGGACCTGCGACGCCCGTGACTCCGACTCCGATATCGGCATTGCAAATCTCGCGGATGTTTTCCGCCAGCGCCAGCGCCACTTCCTTGCTCACCGCGCCGTGGGCTTCGATCATCAGCGGAGGAATATCTGCAAACAGCGTCTTCAGATCGTTGGAGTACACTACCGCTCCGCCCAGAAAGTAGCGCGAACTTCCGGGCACCGAGGTGATCCGCTCGGCAATCATTCCGCCGGTGCACGACTCGGCCACCGCCAGTTTCGCGTTGCGCATCTGCAGGTAGTAACCGACGATCTCCTCCAGCGATTCGCCCGCCGAGGAGAACACCGCGTCCTCGAGTTCGTCTTCCAACTCGCCGGCAAGCCCGTCCACTTCCGCCTGCGCCTCCTGCTTGGTGGTGGCGGTCGCTCGCAGATGAAACTCGACCTGGCCCTGTCCAGCCAGCAGCGTGGTTTCGACCTTGGGATACTTCTTGTAGATCGGCGCGGTGCGCTCATCAACGGCCGATTCGCCCATCATTGCGACCTTGAGGACGCGCGTCACAATGGCCGCCGAAGGAGCCAGGGCGCGCAGCCGATCCATGCACTGCTGCTCCCACATCTCGTGCAGTTCATGCGGAGGTCCGGGAAGGAGCACGACAATCTTTCGTTGTTCCTCTATGCAGGTTTCCAGCCACTGGCCCGGCGCCGTACCTCTGGAGTTTGGCAGCAGCTCGGCACCTGCAAGCACGTCGGCTTGCTGCGCATTATTGTCCGGCATGTGAATGCGGCGTTCGGCAAATCGTTTGTACAGCTCGGTGACGATCGCGTGGTCGCGCTTCAGCGAGATTCCCAGTGCGGCGGCCACGCTCTCGCGCGTCAGGTCGTCTTGCGTCGGTCCCAGGCCTCCCATGAAGATGGCGATGTCGGCGCGGCCAATGGCGGTCCGCGCCACCGCTGTAAGGAGGTCCCTGTTGTCGCCGACTACGGTTTTGAAAGCGACGCTGATGCCGAGATCATTAAGACGTCCGGTGAGGAACAGGGAATTGCTGTCTTGCCGGTACGGAGTCAGCATCTCCGAGCCGATGGCGATGATTTCGGCGATCACGGAACCAGTCTAGCAGCGTTCAGCCGGTAGCAATTAGCCGTTAGCATTTAGCACTTAGCGATTCGTCGTGGAGCAAGTATCACCACCCTATCGCCTCCACGGTTCAAACAGACTGCTGAAAAAACGTTTGAGCTACCCCTACGCCAGCCCGCAGGGCGGTACAAATGTAGCCCAGGACGTAAGTCCTGAGTAAATCGCCGATGGGAATGCGAGCCCCTTCAGGGGCGGCACAAAATGCGTGCGTCTTTTGTGCAGTCCAAACCGGACCGAACGAAAGGGCCTCGATTCGTCGGGGCACATTCACCCGACGCCACCACCAAGGGCTAATTGCCAAATGCTAATTGCTAATTGCTATGTGCCAACTGCCAAATGCTAGCTCTCTGGGATCAGCTCCCGCCCCGCGATGTCCCAGGACAGGTGATGCACGCCGCTGGTGGTGGCGAGCACGGCAGAGGCGCCGCGCGCGAACGCCAGTCCAACCAGGTTGTGCCCCGATACGACCAGCGATGCCTTGCGATCGGGTGTAACTCGCACGATGCCACGGCGGCCATGCAGCGAAGCAGCGACATAGAGGTTGTCGTCAACATCGACCGCCAATCCCTGCGGACGCCCAAGTCCACGGTAGAAGACGCTCACGGCGCCGTGCGGATCGATCTGCTGAATAGCATCGAAGCTCGAAGTCGTGGGCCCGGTGACGTACAGATTTCCGTTGCTGCCGAAGGCGAGATGATAGGCGGAGACGCTGGGCTCCAGCATGGCAAATACAAATATCTGGCGGTCACGATCGATCTTGAAAATGGTGCCGCTGCGATCGCCCACGTAGAGATTTCCGGTGGGGTCGAAAGCTATTCCCGTTGCCACGCCCATGCCTTCGGCGTAAGAAGTCATGGTACCGTTCTGCGCCACGCGGTACACCGTGCCGTCATAACGCGAGGAAACATAAAGACTGCCCACGCGATCGAAGGCCATCCCGGTGGCATTCATCATTTCGTGCACGAACGGTTTCACGTTGTAATTGTTGTCGATGCGGTAGATCGCAATCGGGACCTTCTGTCCGCGCGGTCCGGAAAACGTGACATAAATGTTGCCATCTTGATCGATCGCCGGGTTCGCTACCGGGTGCAGACTGTCCGCGATGGGGACGCCGACCCGCACTTCTCCCGGATTGCTCTTGTGACCGTTGGTTGCAACCACCACCTCGCCGGAAGCGGCGCCTTCGGGCACGCGCGCCACGATGAACTGTTCCGAACTGATGACGATGGAGCCATCCACGCCGCCGAATCGCACCTGCGGCCGACGCAGTTCCCGTGGCCGAAGCCCACTGCCGCTAATGCGAATCTCGCCTCCGGGCAGAGCGCACATGGGATCGATGGAATCGATATGGGGTTTGCCGTTAACGTTCTTTGTGCCCGTTCTGCGTTCCATCATCTGCCGATCTCGTTCGTAACTAGTGCGCGCCGTGCGTTTGCTTTCACCGCACAACCCCAAAATGGAGCAGCAACTGCAGGACAATCAGCCCGTAAAGGCCTGCGCCAAGGTCGTCCACCACAATTCCGGTGCCTTCCGGCAACCTTTCCAGGCTACGCACCGGAGGTAGTTTAACAATATCGAACGCTCGGAAAAGTATAAAGCCAGCGAGCAGCGCTTGCCACACGATGGGACACGCCACCAGCGTGAGCAGTTGCCCCGCGACTTCATCGATTACCACATGCGATGGATCTTTCTTACCGCATCCGCGCTCTTCCAGGGTCGCGGCGGGTATGCCAATCGCGACCACCCCCGCGATCAGCAGTACGATCACCGGAATCCGAGCTAAGGGAGGCAGATGCGAGGCCAACAGCCACCACAACAGGACGGTGGCGAGCGATCCCCACGTCCCTGGGGCGGGTCGCAATCGCCCAACACCGAAGAAGGTGGCGACCAGGGTGGCCCATCGCGGCGCCGGAGTGCCCGTCAGTTCAGGATCACTCTGGCTTTTTGCTTCGTGAGTAGTTGGAATCGTCGGTCTCCGGATCGTTCAATGGTGTGGAGATGACATACGCGCCGCTCGCCCACTTGCCAAGATCAATTGCGCGGCAGTGTTGGCTGCAGAAAGGATACTCGGGATCGCTGGCCAGCACGATCTTTCTGCAAGTTGGACAACGTAAGCTGCGAACCTTTTTCATAAAAACAGTTGTCAGTCACCAGTAGTCAGTTGTCAGTTAACGACTCCAGCCTGACAACCGACAACTGATGACTGGCAATGACTGGCTACTGGCAACTGCTACACAATTCGCGCCACTAGATCGTAGTCGTGCGTTTCGGTGATTTCGCAACGATAGAACTCGCCTTCGCGAATGTCATCGCGCTCGCCAAAATCGTTCACATAAACGGTGCCATCAATCTCGGGAGCATGCATTGCCGTCCGGCCTTCCCACAGCAACTCCGTTTCTGCCGATGGACCCGACAAAAGCACATCGAACTGCTGTCCCACGAGAGCACGCTTTTTCTTGCGGCTGATCTGCCTCTGCAGAGACATGAGCTTCTTACGGCGCTTCTCGATCTCTCTCTGCGGTATTTTATCTGCCAGGGCGAAAGCCCCGGCCCCTTCCTCGTCGGAGTAGCCGAACACTCCCAGCCAGTCGAATTGCGCCTCGCGCACGAACTGACAGAGCTGTTCGAAATCGTCTTCGCTCTCGCCGGGGAAGCCCACAATGAACGAGGTACGCAGCGTGAGGGACGGAATCTCGCGCCGCATCTTCTCGATGGAGCGCAAGAAGATGTCTGCGCCGGCGCCCCGTTTCATGCGCTTCAAAACCCCAGGTGCAGCGTGTTGCAATGGAACATCGATATAGGAGCAAATCTTTTCATGCGCTGCAATCGTTTGCAGCAGCTTGCCCGTGATCTTGTTGGGATAGGCGTACAGGAAGCGCACCCAGCGCAATTTCTCCATTTGCGCCAGCCGTTCCAGCAGCAGCGCCAGCCCATCTTTCAGACCCAGATCTTCTCCGTAGCAGGTTGTATCCTGCCCGATCAGCGTGATCTCGCGCACACCTTGTTCGGCAAGCCGCTGTGCCTCGGCGATCACCGATTCGAATCGCCGCGAACGGAACTTGCCGCGCAACTGCGGGATGATGCAAAACGAGCAGGGATGATCGCAGCCCTCGGCGATCTTGATGTAGGCCGAATAGTTCGGAGTCGCGAGCAGGCGGGGCGTGTTTTCGTCGTACAAGTAGTTCGGCAGATCGGCAATTGCGCCGTCCCATTCTTCCTTCGAGAAGCGGCCAGCCGCCTCGCGGGCATCGCCTTCGGAACGCGATTTCAGAATGACGAATGGAGATCCGGCCGGCGATGGCGGCGCAATCCCTGCGGCGCTAAGAATCTTCTGTAACTCGCCAGTGCCCACCACGGCGTCAACCTCGGGAATGTTTTTCTGGATTTCGTTGCGATAGCGTTCCACCAGGCAGCCCGCGACGATCAATTTCTGCGCTCGCCCTGCGGTCTTGTGCTGCGCCATCTCCAGAATGGTATCGACCGATTCCTGCTTGGCCGAGTCGATGAAAGAGCAGGTATTCACGACGATAATGTCGGCATCTTCGGCGTGGGAAGTGATCTGCGCTCCCCCTTGGGAAAGCAGACCCATCATCACCTCGCTGTCCACCAGGTTCTTGGGGCAGCCCAGGCTCACAAATCCAATTTTCTTGGGAGCAGCCATGGGACTGGCATTAAATCCGGGCTCGTGCAGGCGCGCCGCTTCTGCGCGGACAACTGTGTCAGCAACGTCCAGCAGGGCTACAGAATCGGTTTTTGGCTGCATGCGATTTCTCTATTTTAGCATTGTTTTCCGCGGCCCCTAGAGCAGTTGAGGTTGAACTCGCGCACTGGCCGGGTCCAGCACGCCGCGACGACGGAATGTTATATTGAATGGTCGGGCGCTGGTCCCGCGCAACGCAATCTTGTGAATCCCGCCAGGTCCGGAAGGAAGCAACGGTAGCAGGCTAGTGCGGGTGCAGCGGTCAACTGGCGCCTGGCTTGTTTCTGCGCTCTTCGTGATTCGCCTTTCGCCACTGGCTTCTCCTGTTGGTGGATTCTTAATAATGAAATGGACGAAAAGCGAGGGGCGAAAGGCGAAGAGCGGCTCCATAGACTTTCCCTCACGCATCGTTCAAAATGATTGCGCATTCATTTGTTTCGGAGAACTCTATTGCCAACTACTAGTCGCGCCAAAATTACTGCGCTCGGCACCTACGTCCCGCCTCGCGTTCTCACCAACAAGGACCTGGAAAAAATGGTGGACACGACCGACCAGTGGATCCTGGAACGCACCGGAATCCGCGAACGACACTTGGTGGACAAAGGCGTAGCAGCCAGTGATTTGGCGGTCGAGGCGGTCAAGAAGCTTGTCGCGTCGCACCCCTTCGATCTTCAGCAAGTGGATGTGATCGTCGTCGGCACAGTCACCCCGGACATGATGTATCCCTCGACGGCGTGCCTGGTGCAACACAAACTTGGCATCGCACGCACCTGGGGCTTCGACGTTTCGGCAGGATGCTCGGGCTTCGTGTATGCGTTGAACGCTGGCGCTCAGTTCATCGAGTCTGGCCGGGCCAAGAAGGTGCTGGTGATCGGCGCCGACGTTAACTCCTCGATGACCGACTTCACCGACCGCGCAGTGTGCATCATCTTCGGCGACGGAGCGGGCGCGGTGTTGCTGGAACCGGCGGACGAGGGTGAGGATGGAATTATCGACTACGAGGCCCAGATCGAAGGCATGGGAGGCCAGTACCTGTACATGCCGGGAGGGGGAAGCCTGAACCCCGCTTCGCACGAAACCGTAGATCACAAAATGCATTATATTCATCAAGATGGGCAGCAAGTCTTCAAGTATGCGGTGAAGAAGATGTCGGAGATGACGGACCGCGTTTTGCGCAAGAATGGTCTTACCGGACAGGACGTGGATTGCTTCATCGCCCACCAGGCAAATATGCGCATCATCACGGCGACCGCCGACCGGCTCAAGATGCCGACCGAAAAAGTCATCATCAACATTGACCGCTACGGCAATACCACGGCAGGAACCATTCCGCTGGCCATGCAGACCGCCATTGACGAAGGCAAGCTAAAGAAGGGTGACCTGGTTTTATTGGCGGCGGTAGGAGCGGGATTCACTTCGGGAGCAACGCTATTGCGTTGGGCGTACTAAGCGCCTGGGTGCCCCGTTCTAGCCTGATTTTGGCTAGGGCGGGACAGTTGACGATGCTGCTCATCGAGTTTCCTACTTCGCCTTGATCTTCTCCCGCTCTTTCGCCGCGTCCAGCGGGCGCACCGGCTCGGTCATGCGCGCGGGATCAAGGATCTCCTTGATCTGGGCGGCGGTCAGTTCGCCGCGCTCGCGCGCAATCTCGATGATCGACTTGCCCGTTTTCACCGACTCCTTGGCAATCTCCGCGGCTTTGGCGTAACCGATGTACGGATTCAGCGCCGTGGCCAGCGACACCGTGCTCTGCACGTAGTAGTCAGTGCGCTTCTCGTTGACCGTGATGCCCTTGATGCAGAACTCGGTGAGCTGCCGCAGCATGTTGCTCATGATGGCGATCGAGGTGAGCACGCTGTAGGCCATGGCCGGCATCATGACGTTGAGTTCGAGCTGCCCGGCCTGCACCGCGAGCGCTACCGTCGTGTCGTAGCCGACAACCTGAAACGAAACCATCGCCGCCAGCTCCGCCATCACGGGATTGATCTTGCCCGGCATGATCGACGAGCCCGGCTGCAGCGCGGGCAGGTTGATTTCCGCCAAGCCCGTGTTCGGACCCGACGAGAGCAGACGCAGGTCGTTGGAGATGCGGATGACCTCCAGCGCCAGATTGCGCAGCGCCGAGCTGACCGACGACATCGCCAGGTTCGACTGCATGGCATAGCGCATGTCGTCCACCACATGCAGCTTTTGTCCAGAGATGTGCGCCAGGTTGGCGATCGCCTTCTCACGGTAATCGGGATGCGTGTTGATGCCGGTGCCGACCGCCGAGCCTCCGAGTCCAACCTCGCGCAATAGCTCCGACTGTTGCTCGATTGAGTTCTTCGCGCGCTTGATCGCGCCTGCGTAGGCGTGAAACTCCTGGCCCAGCCGCATGGGCACCGCGTCCATCATGTGGGTACGGCCCGACTTCAGAACGTGGTGGAACTCGTTGCCTTTTTCATCGAGCGCGGCAATCAAGCCATCAAGTACGGCATACAGCTTTTCCAGCTCGAGCAGCGCCGCGAGGCGCATCGCGGTGGGGAAGACGTCGTTGGTCGATTGCCCGTAGTTGACGTGATCGTTGGGATGGACGTGCTTGTACTCGCCCAGCTTGCCGCCCAGCAACTCGGAGGCGCGGTTGGCGATGACCTCGTTGGCATTCATGTGGAAGCTGACGCCCGCGCCTGCCTGGAAAACGTCAACCACGAATTCCTGGTCCCACCTGCCCTGCTGAACTTCTTTGGCGGCTTCGATGATGGCGTTGGCGGTCTTCTCGTCCACCAGGCCGAGTTGGCGATTGGCGAGCGCGGCAGCCTCCTTTACCATCGCGATGGCGCGGATGAGGGAAGAGTGGGCGCGCAACCCGCTGATGGGAAAATTCTCCACCGCGCGCGCGGTTTGAATGCCGTAGTACACATCGGCAGGAATTTCTTTCAGGCCGAGAGAGTCTTTCTCGGTGCGGGTAGTGGCTCGGGTCGCGGATGACATGAGTTCGTCCTCAATAGGGAAGATGTTAGCAGGAGGAGAAACGTCGCGCCGATTCACCAGTGAACACGCCGAGGCTTTGAAAGGGCACGGCTTTCAGCCGTGCCGCTGTCGGCAGATAAGGAAATTTCCGCGTCACGGCTGAAACCGTGATCCTTCAGAACGCGAAACCTTCAGCAACGCGACACGCGAGCCTGATGTCGGTACATCATGCATTCGCACGTCCGTTACCCGATTTCCACCATCTCCGCGATCTTTGCCTGCCACTCCTTCGGGCCGGACTCGTGTACGGAGTTGCCGTTCACATCCACGGCAACCGTGACCGGCATGTCCTGCACCTCGAATTCGTAGATGGCTTCCATGCCGAGATCGGCAAAGCCCAGCACGCGCGACTTCTTGATGGCCTTCGAGACCAGGTAAGCAGCGCCGCCGACGGCCATGAGGAACACCGCTTTGTAATCGCGAATGGCGGAGATGCCTTCCGGTCCGCGTTCCGACTTGCCCACCATACCGAGCAGGCCAGTCTCCTTCAGCATCTGGCGCGTAAACTTGTCCATGCGCGTAGCCGTGGTGGGACCGGCAGGACCGACAACCTCATCTCTCACCGGATCGACCGGTCCAACGTAGTAGATGAAGCGGTTGGTGAAGTCAACCGGAAGCTGTTCGCCGCGCTTGAGCATGTCGGTCATGCGCTTGTGCGCAGCATCGCGGCCGGTGAGCAGCTTGCCGCTAAGCAGAATCACCTCGCCGGTCTTCCATGTCGCCACTTCTTCGCGCGTGACGGTGTCGAGGTTGACGCGGCGCGCGCCCGCCGGATTGTAGGTCAGTTCCGGCCAGTCCTTCAGCGACGGTGGCTTCAGCGCGACTGCACCCGAGCCGTCGAGCACAAAGTGAGCATGACGCGTGGCTGCACAGTTCGGGATCATCGCTATCGGCAGATTAGCGGCGTGCGTGGGATAGTCCTTCACCTTCACATCAAGCACCGTAGTCAGCCCACCCAGCCCTTGCGCGCCGATGCCCAGCGCATTGATCTTTCTATAGAGCTCGAGCCGCAACTCCTCGGCGCGATTCTTCGGCCCGCGGGCAATCAGCTCCTGAATGTCGATCGGCTCCATCAGAGCTTCCTTTGCCAGCAGCATGGCCTTTTCTGCCGTGCCGCCGATGCCGATGCCAATAATTCCCGGAGGACACCAGCCCGAGCCCATCGTGGGGACCGTCTTCAGCACCCACTCGACGATGGAGTCGGAGGGATTCAGCATGACGAACTTCGACTTGGCTTCCGAGCCGCCGCCCTTTGCGGCGACGATGACGTCAACCTTGTCGCCGGGAACGAGCGTCATGTTCACGACCGCCGGAGTGTTGTCCTTGGTGTTCTTGCGTTCGCCGGCCGGATCGGCCAGCACGCTGGCGCGCAGTTTGTTGTCGGGGTGGAGATACGCGCGGCGCACGCCCTCGTTGACCATGTCCTCCACGCTCATGGTCGCGTCCCACTGCACCTTCATCCCAACCTTGAGGAAGACGGTTACGATGCCTGTGTCCTGGCAAATCGGCCGGTGGCCTTCGGCGCACATGCGCGAATTGATCAGGATCTGCGCCATCGCGTCCCGAGCGGCGGGCGACTGTTCTTTTTCATACGCACGCGCCAGGTTTTGAATGAAATCGACCGGGTGGTAGTAGGAAATGTATTGCAGACCGTCGGCAACACTCTGGATAAGGTCGTCCTGCTTGATGACTGTCATTACGCCTCGCTATAGGAAAGAATGTAAGAGTCCGGGCAAACGCCCAGGTTAATTATAAGAACAACAGATGCGTGACACCTAGGGAATTCAATGTGAGCGGAGGAATCCGCATTCCCCAAACGTGGGAGAAAAGGACTCAGCATTCAGCTGAGTGCTGCCTTCAAACCAGCTTGCCGTACATTGACGTGTAGTTCAGCCCAATCTCGCCGCAACTGCCTTGCTCCACCGAATACACAATGCAGGAATTGATCGGGCGCGAGTAAATGTGCAGGCTCACGGCGCGCTGTCCCCATTCGCGGGGATTACGGACATCGTGCACCGGATTCAGTGGATCGACTGCTACCGGATTCGCTGGCGTGATTTCGACGACATTGGTGGGAACGATACTGCAACGATGGACGGCGAGGTCTTCGGAGAGAAGGCGGAAGTTCTGCACCGCAAGCCGGCCGATGGGCGCGGCCATCCAGCAATTCTGTCCCTGGTGATTGTGAATGGAGCTGCCCATCCCGACTTCCCAGCAGATGGCCAGCAGCTCATAAAGATCGGTCTTGTCAATCAGGTTGCGGGTATAGTGTTGGGCATTCCAGAACAGATACGGGTCCAGCGATTCAGGATCGACCGAATTCTCGCGCAGATATTGCAGTGTGCCGCTGACTCCGGTGAAGTCGTCCTCCTTGAGTTTACGCAGGCCCTCGATGAAGTGCTGCACTGGAATTCCGCGCCTTGCTCGATCTGCTGACGTAGCCATTTGCGAGGCGCCTCCTTAGGGGACGAACCGCTTATTCTACCCCGGTTTCAGCGGTTCGAGTCCTGCGGTCCTGCGCCGGCGCAAAAAATTTTAAGTTTCTGGGAATCCAAATACGCTACAGAGTGGCTCCAAGTCTATAATGAGCGCAAGTACCACCCCGGCAAGGTGGCTCAGCGTTCGGCACTGGAGTTTTCCCATGAAGTCACGCCCTCACGCCGCTGCAACCGCAATGCTGCTGAGCGTCCTCCTCGCGGTCCCCTCGTTCGCGCAGAACACCACGCCAACTCAGGCGCCATCCGCGCAGGCACCCAGCAACCCACAAGAGCAAACTCAACCCGCGGCAGAGACCAGCCCTAACCCGGCTGCTGCAGCCGACGGCACATCAACTCCAGCCTCGACCCAAGACGCGCCGAAAGCCACTCACGACAAGGGCAAGAACGACGTCGATGACATTGGCAATCGCAAGGTCGGCTCCGGCAAGGGTATCGGGGACTGGTACGGGTACGACACTGAGATCAAGATGGGCAAGCAGTACGCCATGATGATCGAGTCGAGCGCCCGGATGATTCAGGATCCAGTCGTGGTTGAGTACGTGAACCGCATTGGCCAGAACCTGGTTCGCAACTCCGACGCCAAGGTGCCGTTTACCATCAAGGTTCTCGACTCCGACGACATCAACGCGATGGCCTTGCCAGGCGGTTTCTTCTATGTCAATAGCGGCCTGATCCTCGCTGCCGACGATGAGGCCGAACTGGCCGGCGTGATGGCGCACGAAATTGCGCACGTAGCGGCCCGCCATGCGACCCGCGAGATGACCCGCGCCAACTACGCCAGCATGGCTTCGATTCCGCTGATTTTCGTGGGGAGCTGGGGAGTATATGAAGCCGCGAATATGGCCTTGAGCCTGGCGCTGCCGCTGACCTTTATGAAGTTCTCGCGCGGCTTCGAAGCGGAAGCTGATTACCTTGGAGTGCAGTACATGTACAAGGCCGGCTATGACCCGCAGGCGTTCGTCTCTTTCTTCGAGAAGGTCAAAGCGCAAGAAAAGAAGAAGCCGGGTACGCTGGCCAAAGCCTTCGCTTCTCATCCGCCAACTCCCGATCGAATTCTCAAGACCCAGGAAGAGATCCGCGCAGTTCTGCCCGCGCGTCCGGAATACATCGTCAACACGTCCGAGTTCAACGACGTGAAGGCCCGGTTGGCGGCCTTGCAGAATCGCAAGAAGGGCATCGAAGAAAAGGACAACAGCAAGCCTTCGCTGCGGCGGACTCAAACCGCAGACAGCGACAAAGGCAAACCCGGCCAGGACGGGGACGATCGTCCCACCCTGCAACGGCGCGACGATGACTTCATCGCCAGCACGGGTCAATGGTAGCTTCTTCAGGTCTTGCTCGACCGGCGGCCGGGTGCCGCCGGTTTTGCTTTTCAGGTGCTGTTCGAGCCGGATTCCCTTGAGGATGGTTTTGTTGCCGCAAACGCTATTTTTGTGTCAACTCAAATACCGGGTAATTTGCGGCAAGGCCTGCAAAACGCTCAGCGGCTGAACCGGCAGGCACTGGAAAGTAACGCTGCACGGTGGTCTTGAAGCTGTCGAGATAAGCTTTCAGCAGTTGGGGCTTCTCTGGATCGGTAACCGGCCGCAATCGATAGATCTGTCGTGAACTTCCTTTCTTGAGCGTAATCTCCCCGGCTGCTTCCGCGTTGCGGACCCATTGCGTCCGGCCGCGAGGCGCCACCAGAAACCGTTTGCCGCCGGTCTCCAATAGGTCAATCGGAGTAGAGTACAGCCGGCCGCTTTTTCGTCCTCGGACCTGAAGCAGGTAATTGTGTTTCAGTCCAAAGCCGAGGCCCACCAGAAATCCGAACAACCGATTGAAGGCGCGTTCCATCGCGCTCGGCGGCTGGAAGATAGGCGTGCTCGCATTAGTCGTCATGAACCCATTTTACGCAGTCTCTCCGCCCCTGTTGCAGTTTAGTTGTTCACTTGGAGTGGATCTGGTCCGCGGCTTATGCAGGGCATCTTGTGTTCAACCGCTACACCGAGCTGCTCCTACCACCAGACGCGCCACGCGATCGCTCGGACGTCAATTCCCGCATTGCAACTGCACCTGCAGGGTTTCTTCAAAAGGGAATAGCGCAACCGCCAGCCATCGGAGTACACTTTCGCCGGGGAGTTGATCGCGCATCTCCTCGTAATGTCACGGAGAAACTCGGCGAGCGCAGCTTCAATTCCCGGCAGCCCACATTACCCGGTTATGACCTCGTCCGAATGTGGGTCGAATGCCGCGACCTCCCACTTGCAGATTTAACGCTACCGTTCCCTTGGAGGGGACGCATTTCTTCGTTACACAACTTTCCGCTAAGGAGACCCTATGAAGTTCCGCATCCTTCCCTATGTTTTTCTGCTTTGCTTGCTCGGCAGTTTGTATACCGCAGCCCAACAGGTTGCACCTGATGCCACTCCCGTTGGCCCGCTTCCAACCGCTTCCGGTGAATACGATCTTGGGGCCCAGGTTGACAACCTTGTGCTGCCCGGCTGCCAGCCCGTGTCCGGCTACGATTGCAAGGTTGATGTCCGGGCGAAGGTTTACCGCCCGCAAACCCTCAGCGGCGTCTACCCAGTAGTAATTTTCCTGCACGGTAATCATGGCACTTGCGGACGTCCCTATCATGTGCCGCCGGACCCCCCGGGAATGCAGGGGGGTCCGCGCATCGACGACGACGTGACCTACACCGGTACCGGTACGTGTCCGACCAACTACATCGAATCGCCCAGCTACCGTGGCTATGATTACCTGGCAAATCGCCTCGCGAGCTATGGCTATATTGTGGTGTCCATCGACGCCAATCGGGGCATTACCGGCGGTCCCGGACTGGGAGGCGACGGCGGTCTGATCAAGGCACGGGGCATTCTGGTGCTGCGTAATCTTCAAAACTTAAGCCAGTGGAACCGACATGGGGGGACACCTTCTGGAGTCGGCGCCGAACTGCAAGGCCATCTCGATTTCAGCAACACCGGCATGATGGGCCATTCCCGTGGGGGCGATGGCGTGCGGGCAGCCTACAACGATTACATTGCCGTCGGCAGTATCTGGCCTTCCATGATCGAGGACCCGATTACATTCAAGGGGATCTTCGAAATCGCCCCTGTTGACTTCCTTGGCAACAATTCCAAAGGCGTTCCATGGAATGTCATTATGGGGATGTGCGACGGCGACGTATCCGACCTCCAGGGCATTGATCCCTATGACCGGGACATCTTGCCGCCATTTGAATCGCCCCCGCTGCAGAAATCCAGCTTCGTTGTTTGGGGCGCAAATCACAATTTCTTTAATACCCAATGGCAAGTCAGCGACGCAACCAACTTTAACCCGCCGTATTACTCTTCAATCTGCACCGGTACGGGCAATACAGCGATCTATTGGATGTCACCGGGTTCGCTAAGGCAACGCCTCATGGCCATGTCAACGTTGATGGCGTTCTTCCGGGGCAACGTGGGCAATTCCGCTCAACCGGACTTCAATCGCAACTTCAACCCGTGGTGGGGTGTTCCGGCCACGGTGACTGACGAATCGGGCATAGTGCAGCCTTACCCGACACGTGTGGACCGAGGCTTCACGCCTCCGGTCACCATCAAGGTGTTCGAAGATTTCACCGGACAAACGGGTACCAGTAGTTATGGATTTCCAAACTTGGCCTCGGGGATCACCATCACCCACGGAAGTGTGCCCAACCATGACGGCAGCCTGCGTGCCGGCCGGATTAGCTGGACTACGGGAGGGACGAATACCTACTTCCAAACCAATTGGACCGGTACGGGTGGTATCGACATCTCGAGCTACACCACGCTGGAGATCCGTGTTTCCAGGCAGAACAGTTCTCTCAACACCGATATGCCTACCAATTTTTCCATCCGCCTGATGCAAACAATGAACTTGGGCAGCGGGCCGCTAAGACTAAGCACCTACATTGATCCGAATTTCGTGGGCCAATCTGGCCATCAGTCCTACTTGCAAGGGCCAGTGGGGTCGACGTACGGCGGAGCGCATCCCATCCTTCAGACCGTCCGCATTCCGCTTGCCGACTTCCCCAACTGGGGCATCGTAAAGAGGGGTGTACACGGCATACGCTTGATCTTCGACCAGACGAACTCGGGCGCGATCTACGTGGCCAACATCCGGCTATCCACGGACCCCGTAAACAACGGACCCGTGCAGGACGCATCCGACTTGATGGAACAGGTGCAGCAACGGTCCGAAGAACCGGCTGGACCACAGGTGATCATCCACTCCGGACTCGTGGTTGGATTACATAGGACCGCTTTATCGCAACTGCGGGGAACTCCGGGCGTGGAGATCGAGATCATCAGCGATGAACTCTTCCCGGTACGCGACAATATGTTGGTGCTGCACATCGGCTCCAAGCTGTTTACGGTCAGCCGCTACGCAACTGGCGATCTCCATCGCGTGATTTTCTCACTCACCGATGCAGAGTTTGCCGGCCTGTCTGGCGGGGATCCCATAGCGGTGCAATACGGCATGAAACCGCTTGGCGACGTTTGGAACTGCGGCAAACTGGATAAGCAGGCAATCGCAAAGAAGTAAATTGGCGACCAGGCCACAACGAGCTTATTCCGCGGAAGGTATGAGCGCCGACAACGATAACAAAAGGGCGTTCGAATGAGCGCCCTTCTAATTTTCCAACGAATTGTTCCCTTAAGTACGAAGCGGATGGCTCGCACCGGCAACTACGCGGCCTTGCTGCCCGATGCGACGGTGATTGGGTTGGGAGCTGCCGAACTGTCCGGCTCGGAGCGGACCATCTTCATTTTCGTCCAGTCGTAAGGAAACTCCTTGCCACAATCCAGGCAGACGACATAGGTGCCGGTAACTGCGGCCGCTGCGCTGCGGCGAAGTTTTCCTTTTACCGTGATGGGAAAGCTGCAACGTTGGTGCGAACAACCGAAGACGAAATCGAATAGACTCATATGCCTCCTCTCGCCCCAGCCAAGGAGAGCGCCCCAGGTTGCGCGGCGAAGCCGGGTAAAGCCTCTTGAGCAAAATAACCCGCTTCTAGATCTTTAGATTCGAAGGCTGCGAAAAAGGTTCGATGAATGAAGCCGGTGTTCCCGTTTTAGGGCAACGTCGCGATTACTAACGTGCCTTGTCTAAAGCGCTCCTGCGAAGCCGAGGTACACACTCGATATCGGCAAGTCGAGAGCCTGAGATAAGTTTGATGCTGTATAAGGCTGGAATCGGTTTACGGCTACTTGGCCGTCGGAGCGTCGCTCTGTCCTCGAGGATCGCTGACTTGCTTCTTGTGGCCTTCGCACTTGGAGACGATGGCCGTGCGTAGCCGGGTGCGAAGATCATCCGGAAGTTCGTACAGGTGGGAGTCGCGGTAGATCTCGATGGTCATCTTGGTTGTATTGCAGACCACATAACAATTGTGGCACCACTGAAGATGGTCTTCCAATTCGGCTCGTGTTTGAGCGTCCATCGAGTCGTCAAGGTAATCGGCGAGCTCTTTCAGAAAATCAGAGCAGGTCACGGTTTGCCATCTCCACCAGTACGATTTTTGAAGTACTTGTTCAACCGTTCACGCAGCTGCAGCCGAGCCCGAAGCAGGCGAGACTTGACTCCGGGAATACTCAAATCCAAGGCATCCGCCGTCTCTTCGGTGGAGAGCCCCTCAACGTCGCGCAAGACAAACACCGTCCGAAAGCTCGGCGGCAACCCTTGTATCGTCTTGCCCAGGATCTCTTTCAGTTCACCCTGGTTGTAAAGCTGTTCCGGATTCGGAGACCAGTCCGCGACTTCGCGCGGCATGGAATCTTCTTCGGTCTTAATATCCTCATCGAGCGAAACCATCCGCTCGGGACGCCGGCGGCGCAAGCGCATAAGCGCTTCGTTCACCGCGATCCGTACCAGCCAGGTGTAGAACTTCGACTGCTCCTGGAAGTTCGCCAGGTTCTGGTACGCCTTCAGGAAAGCGTCCTGCACCACGTCTTCCGCGTCCTCGCGGTTTTGCGTGATGTGTTGTGCGATCCGGAACACGTTGCGGTCGTACCGCTTCACCAGCTCTTCGAAAGCGCTGATGTCGCCGGCCTTGGCCGCGTGCACTAGCGTAATTTCATCGCTAGCCGCTTCTACCTTTGGTTGGATGGTTCCCATGTTTGCGTAGATTCAGGATTTTAGTCCGGGGTCCCCGAGGCGCGCCACTTTTGCGCGACTTGGGGTGGGTTACGCCCTGCACAAAAATCCCGAAAGCCATTGTACCTATACGGTCGATGATTCGCGAAAGCCGAGGAAACAAAATTTCATTTATCGAGCTGTGGCTGCCTGCTGCGTTGAATCACGTTTCTGGTGGAAATACCTCCATTGTACGGACGGGCGAGCCCGATAGATGTCATAGGCGGGAACCGATTTTGTAAACAATTTGTTTCGGTTCGGCTTGGAAGGAATCGCGCTACACTGAATCCGGTGAATCCCCACAGCCGCTTCCATTTCGTTTTTCTGGCCGTCGTACTGGCCTTGCTGGGCCATGGGGTGCTTGCGCAAGAGACTTCTTCCGCCCACAAGAAAAAGTCTTCGTCCAGTACCAGTGCGCATAAATCCACGAAGTCGGCCAGCAAGAAATCGGCGTCTGCTCATCACCACGCGCCTCGCAAGAAAGTGACCGCTGCACGCGCCCACAGCCTGAAGCGGAGCTTCGTGGCCTCCAGCGATTTGCGTCCAATGGCGCGGCAGCTCGTGGAATTTCGCACACCCCCCGCCTATGCCGGGGTCGAAACCTACGCGCACGCCCACGCCGGAACCGAGGCCGGTGCGCTGGCCTGGTTCGCCATCGGATACGCGCACTACCTCGACGGGCATTATCCTGCGGCCATCGCCGCCATGCAAAGGGCGCAGCCGCAGATCGGCGAATTGAAGGATTACACAGCGTTTTTCATCGGCAATTCGTTCGTGGCCAGCAATAGCCCGGAGGAGTCATTTGCGTACCTGCGCGACTTCGGCACTCGCTTTCCGGACTCGCTTTATGCGCATGATGCCTTGATTTCGTACGCCAGGGCGCTGCTCGCAACCAAGCGGTCGAGCGAAGCCATCCGGCTGCTAGAGGCGCACCGCGCGCCTGCCAGCGCGGAAACCGAATATTTCCTCGGCAAAGCCTACGTGCAGAATGGCCAAGGCCGCGCTGGGGCCGAGGTCTTGCGGCGCGTTTACTACAACTATGCGACCAATTACACCGCCGACAACGCTGCTGCCGATTTAAGGAAGGTCCCCGAAGCGGCAACGCTTCCCCCGGTCACCTACGCTGAGCACCTGAGGCGCGCTGAGGCGCTGTACAAGGCGCGTCGCTATCCCGCCGCGGCCGACGAGTATCGTACTCTGGCGGACCTCGCTCCCAGGGGAGAGCAACCAGCCACGCTGATTCAGCTCGCCAACGCGTACATGCACGATGGCAATACCCGCGATGCCCGCGCCGCACTCGATCGCATTCCCGACGATGGCAGCGAAGCCAGCGCAGAGAAGTGGTATCAGCAGGTCGAGATTGCCCGCAATGCCAATGATGACGCCGCCCTGACCACCATTCTGCAGCACATGCGAAGCACCACTCCCAAGTCGCCGTGGCTGGAATCGGCCTTATTTACCGCGGGAAACATGTATCTGCTGCGCAAGGATTACGACCGCGCCATTGATTATTATCGTGAGCTTCATGATCGCTTCCCGTCCGGAACGAAAGCGGCGTACGCGCATTGGAAGTGCGCCTGGCTCACCTATCGCCAGAACCGCAAGGAGCAAGCCAAGAAATACTTTGACGAGCAGATCGAGTTCTATCCCGGCACCAATGAAGTTCCCAATGCCATGTATTGGCACGGACGCATGGCGGAAGACGAGGGTCAGTATGGCGCTGCCCGCGCGTATTACCAGAAGCTTGCGGAGCGTTATCGCAACTATTACTACGGCGTGCTGGCCCGCAAGCGGCTCGCGGCTTTGCCGGCGGCTCCCGCGCTAGCTGTGGCGTCACTGCAGCACATCGGTTCGGCGCCGGCGTACGATGCCGAGTCAAAAGTCACCGACCCGCCCGAGGACGATCTTCACTACATGCGCGCCCGGCTCCTGGAAAATGCCGGCGTGACTGACCTGGCGGTGAGGGAACTGCAAGCCGGCAGCTCGAGCGGCCCATCGTGGGAGATGCTGGAAATTGCGCGCATCTATTCCAGCGGCGGCGACTACTACCGTGCCCTACAGGCTTTAAAGCGCGCCATCGCGGGCTATTTTGCGATGGATGTGGACGGGCTGCCCGCGCCTTATTGGCACGGACTGTTCCCGCGCCCCTACTGGGACGCACTGCGGCGCTACTCGGAAGAGAACGGCCTCGACCCTTATTTGGTGGCGTCGCTGATCCGGCAGGAATCGGAGTTCAATCCCGGCGCCATTTCCCATGCCAATGCTTACGGACTGATGCAACTATTGCCGAAGACAGGGAAGGGCGAGGCCAAGAAAGCGGGATTGCAGCACTACAAGACTGACTCGCTGCTCGATCCGACCACGAACATCGAACTGGGGACCCGCTACTTCCGGCAAATGATTGACCACTTCGGCGGCCAAACTGAGTACGCGCTGGCTGCTTATAACGCTGGGGCCGATCGCGTCGAGGATTGGCGCGCCTCGAGCAACTTCCGCGACGTGGAGGAGTTTGTCGAGTCCATCCCCTTCACCGAAACCCGCGAGTATGTGCAGGCCATCGTGCGCAACGCCGCGGTGTACAAGCGGGTGTACGGGACACCGTAAAGGCAGTTGCCAGTTGTCAGTTCTCAGTTACGAGAAGCATGATCTAACCACTATCTTGCATTTTCAACGACATCGCACGTCGCACGGAATCACTGTGCAGCGCGGCATACCGCCCATGTAGTCTCTTCGTGACATTCGCCGCTGTGACGAGATGCAGCGCAGAAATTCTTGTGGTCACTGACAACTGCTCTACGAACTGCTTTTCACCGCTTCATTCCCTGACTTGGCAAAGACGATCTCCGAAACCAGCAGGATCGCGCCAATCACAATCGCGCTGTCGGCCACGTTGAATGCCGGCCAGTGATAGCTGCCAACGTAGAAGTCAAAAAAGTCCACGACGTGCCCGTTCAGCATGCGGTCCCACAGGTTTCCCGTGGCGCCCCCCAAAATGAGCGATAGGCCGATGGTAGTTGTGCTCAAGGAGTGGCTATGCTTCCACAGCAGCGCCGAAACCACCATCAGCGCGATGACCGAGAAGCTGACCAGCGCGCCAATCTTCCACTGCGCTGTGGACTCAGCAAACAGGCCAAACGCCGCCCCAGTGTTCTCCACATGGGTGAGATGAAAACAGCCGGGGATGACGGTGACGCTGTCATGCAGCGGAATATTGCTGGCCACGGCCCATTTGGCGAGGCGGTCCAGCAGTAATACGGCGGCGGCGATGAGGAAGAAGTACTTGCGCATAGCGTAACTTGAATGCATTTTCCTAGTTCTTAGACGCTACTACACCGCGGGAAGGAGCACCGAAACGTTCGACCATTGTTGATCCTTCGCTTTGAAGGGGCACGGCTTCAGCCGTGCCTTGATCGCTCCTTTTACAAATCGGCTTCAGCCGCTGAGGGAACCCGTTTTCCGATGCCATTCGGTTCCGGGACTAAAGTCCCTCTATTCAAAAATTAAACACATTACGGCACAGCTAAAGCTGTGCCCTTTCAAATCGTCTTACCGCAGTCGTGGTTCGGCTCCGTCATCACCGTGCGTGCGCGGTCGCCTCAATCTCTGCCAGCACGGCGCTGCAGCGCTCGCACACGGTCGGATAGATTTTATCTTCTCCCACATGGGTCGAATAGTTCCAGCAACGTTCGCACTTCCCTCCCGGAGCCCGATTGACCGTAATCATCAAGCCCGTGTCGCCGTTGCTGGCTGGAGACTTCTCCAACACCACATCCGAAACGATAAACAGATAGCGCAACTGATCGCGATGACGTTCCAGCACCGGAAAAAGCTGCTCAGGAGCGGCCACATGAAGCTGCGCTTCCAGGCTGCCGCCAATTTTTTTCTCGGCGCGGGCGGTCTCCAGCGCCTTCAGAGCTTCATTGCGAACTGTCAGCAGAGTGTCCCAATCGCTTTCCACCGCGCCGGCATCGAAGCCGGAAGGTATCTTGCCCGTCAGTTCCTCGGGTTGCGGAAACAGCGTCACGTGAACACTCTCCGGACGGCCGTCGACCGTCGGCAAAAATCCCCAGACCTCTTCCGCAGTGAAACTCATGACCGGCGCCAGTAGTCGCACCAACGCTTCGCCCAGCCGCCACAGCGCGGTCTGGGCTGAACGGCGGGCCCGCGATTTCGGCGCCGAGGTGTACAGGCGGTCCTTGAGTACGTCGAAGTAGATCGCGCTCAGATCCACGATGCAAAAATCTTTGAGCCGGTGATAGAGCCGGTGGAAGACAAAGTTGTCGTAGTGCTCACGCACATCCTTGGTGACTTCGGCGGCGCGCAGCAGGATGTACTGGTCGAGCGGATGCATCTCGCCGAAGCCGACTGCATCTTGCGCAGGAGCGAAATCTTGCAGGTTGCTGAGGATGTACCGGAATGTATTGCGAATCTTGCGATAGCTTTCGGAGATACGCTGCATCAACTCGTCGGAAGCCATGACATCCTCGCGAAAGTCCACCGACGCCACCCACAACCGAACGATCTCAGCGCCAAGCTTGTCCGCGATCTCCACTGGATCGACGGTATTGCCCAGCGACTTCGACTGGGCGCGTCCCTGCGGGTCGAGCGTCCAGCCCGCGGTGGCAACCCGGCGGTAGGGCGCTCCCCCCTTGGCCGCAACGGCGCACAGCAGGGAAGAGTGGAACCATCCGCGATGCTGATCGCCGCCCTCCAGATACAAATCGGCTGGCCAGGGAAGTCCGGGCTCGCGGCCCAGCACCGCCGCCTGGCTCGAACCGGATTCGAACCACACGTCGATAATGTCCATCTCCTTGCGAAACTTCGTGGCTCCGCACTTGGCGCACTTGATTCCGGCGGGAAGGATCTCGTCCGCGGAGTATTTGTACCAGGAGTCAGCGCCCTCGCGAGCAAACAACGCGACGACCGCGCGATTCACCGCAGCATCGTTGAGAAAGTCCTGGCAAGCTTCGCATTGAAACACCGCGATGGGTACGCCCCAAATGCGCTGGCGCGAAATACACCAGTCCGGGCGAGTGGCAACCATGTTGGAGATGCGCTCTTCGCCCCACGCCGGGTCCCACTTCACTTTCTTGATTTCTTCCAGCGCACGGCTGCGCAGCGTGCCTCTGGATTCCGGGGTCCCCGACAAGTCCCGGTTTTGCACTTGTTCGGGTGATAGCTTGCCTTCCATCGAGATGAACCACTGCTCGGTGGCGCGAAAGATAATGGGATTGTGACAGCGCCAGCAATGGGGATAGGAGTGTTCGATCTTTTCGAATCCCAGCAGTACGCCCCGGCTCTTCAGCAACTCCACGATTAACGGATTGGCCTTGAAGATCTGCTGGTTCTTATATTCCGGCAGCCCGCTGCGCAGGATGCCTCCCTCGTCCACGTCGCAGTGCAAATCAAGGCCGTACTTGACGCCGGTGACGAAGTCGTCCGCGCCATGAGCAGGGGCGGTATGCACCGCGCCGGTTCCGGTGTCCATGGTGACGTAGTCGCCCAGCACGCCGAGGACGCTGCGCTCCAGGAAGGGATGAGCGAAGGTGGCGTACTCCAGTTTCGTGCCAGGAAAAGAGGCGATTTCCTTCGCCTCGCCAAGGCCGCACTTTTCAATGGTCTGCTGCGCCAGCTCTCTGGCGACGATGTAAATCCATTCGCCAGTGTCGAGCGCGACATATTCCGCATCGGGGGCGAAGGTTACCGCCATCGAGGCAGGAAGCGTCCACGGGGTGGTCGTCCAGATGATGGTCGCGACGTTCGTCTTGCCGGCCAGCGCGGCATCAACCTTCGCGGGATCGCTGGTCAGCGGATAGCGCACCCAGATGCTGGGGCTGGTGTGCATCTCGTATTCCACTTCCGCCTCGGCCAGCGCGGTCTTGTCATGCACGCACCAGTACACCGACTTCAGGCCCTTGTAAACCAGTCCCTGCTCGTAGCACGAGTAGAACGTCTCCATCACGACGCTCTCGTAGCTCGGGTCCATCGTCGAGTACGGCCTCTCCCAACGGCCGAAGACGCCAATTCGCTTGAACTGTTGGCGTTGCAGATCGAGATACTTCTGCGCGTACTTTCGGCACTCCCCGCGCACCGCCAGCGGATCCATGTCGAGCTTCTTGCGACCCAGCAAGTCGTCAACTTTGATCTCGATTGGAAGTCCATGGCAGTCCCACCCGGGCACATAGGGCGCATCGAAACCGCTCATGCTGCGCGACTTCACCACGAAGTCTTTCAGCGTCTTGTTGAGTGCCGTACCCAGGTGGATAGGGCCGTTGGCATAGGGTGGGCCGTCGTGCATCACATAGATGGGCTGCCCTTTGTGCGCCTCGCGGATGCGGTCGTAAATCCGCATTTTCTCCCACCGGTCGAGCATCAGAGGCTCGTTGCGGGGCAGGTTCGCCTTCATGGAAAAGTCGGTCCTGGGCAGATTCAGCGTGGATTTCAGATCGAGCGGCACTCCCTATATCTCCCGCCAGCCGGTAACTGGATTGCAATCGACGCGCAAGCTATCTGTTCATTATAGGGAGCGCCTAAATTCGCGTCCATCAGCGGGTTGCCTTTGGCTCGCCGTTACTGCCGAGATTCGTAGATCGAGAGCGCGCTCCACCCCGGCGCCGCTGAAGCTCCCATCACAACGATCGTCACGGATAACTACGCCCACGTTCACCCTGACCATCCGCTCGAACGCGTGCTGGACCGGCTGGCCAAGAATCCCGGCTTGCTGCCGGTCGTGAGCCGCAGCCATGTGAATCGTGTTGAGGGTGTGATCACTCCGTAAACGCTGGTCCAGTTTGTGCAAGAGAACTGGAAGGACCAAAGAACAGTGGCGGCTAATACCGAGGACCCGTCGGGACCGACGGACAGCTAATCACAGCCTCTTCAGAAACGCCTTGGCGCGCTCTAACTCTGGGAATAGCTTTTGTTCCGTTCGAGCCTCCGGCCCATGAACCCAGGGGCAGCCGCTTTCGATGCGCCGATTATGGCCCGTGTTGTTTGTCATCGAGGAAGTCGTCGGTGGGAGAAACCTGTGCCAAGTCGGAAATGATCACGCCCTGAATGCAACATGGATTGCTTTCGGCTTCCAAGGAACGGAATTCAAGAAACGTGGGACGGCTGGCGCCGTCCCACTCAGTGTTGCAAGTAAGCTCAAGAGTTAATCACGAACCTCAGAGCTGACGTTAGTGCACAATCGCGTTGATGAAGCTGGCGCCGTTAGGAGTACCCACTCCGGTAACGTTGTCCCAGCCGGGACCCGTGGCCAGGGTGCTATCCAGCCCGAATCCAAGCCCGTACCAACGCGTCGAGGTGCCTTCGTAGAAGGCGCTGGTGAATTGCTGCGGCACATCCGGGCCGACAATCGCCACCGGAGACTCGTACATCGGAGGCCCACCTGTGAAGATGTTGCCGGCCAGGTTGGTCGGCGAGTATTGCGAAGCCTGGACGATGTCGAGCACGGCGCCATGCGGCAAGGTGTACATGTATGGCGCAGCCAGACCAGCCGAATGACCGGTGTGTTGCACACTCTTCTGATTGACGATGGCCCAAACCCCGGAAAACATCGGGCAGGAGGCGCTGGTTCCGCCGATGACGCTGACCGAGAAGGTGCCGGGGTGACTGTACGAGTAGATGATGGTAACGCCAGTGTACGGATCGGCCGTGAGCGAGACGTCAGGCTGCTGACGTCCGGTGCCCGGCAGACCGCTCTGGTACGACGGCTTGGCGAAGAACTGGCTCATGCCGCCGCCGCCGCCACAGTAAAAGCACTGCCCCGGTTGCAACGTAAGGGCGCACACCGGAGGTACTT